>MBRE01000077.1 GCA_001698425.1 Oscillatoriales cyanobacterium USR001
AAGGAAGAAGGAAGAAGGAAGAAGGAAGAAGGAAGAAGGAAGAAGGAAGAAGGAAGAAGGAAGTAAGGAAGTAAGGAAGAAGGAAGTAAGGAAGAAGGAAGTAAGGAAGAAGGAAGGAAGAAGGAGGAAGGAAGAAGGAGGAAGGAGGAAGGAAGAAGGAGGAAGGAAGAAGGAGAAAGGAGGAAGATAACTTAGTACATCACTTCATTATTTTCCCGAATTTCTGTTTCAATTTCATCAGTAAAAGTCTCCGCATAAACCCAAGCATTGGCAATATCTGTAGCAGATAGGGATGTATAGCTTGTCAGTAAATCAGCTTCACTATAACCAATCCGACGAGCTTCTACAAGTCCCCAAACAGTGATGCGAGTGCCAACAATGCAAGCACTCCCGCCACAAACACCGGCTGTTTTTTCAATACCGCGCCAAGGAGTTATTTTATCTTGAGATAGAAGTTGAATAACTTGAGCTTTTTCGTTGTCAGAGAGTGCCAGCAAATGGGGTTTTAATTCTTTCAGAGTCATAGTAAACAAATAAAATGGTTACTTTCTATATTATTAAATGACTTTTAGGAATGATTTTTGGGGATTTTACCTGGTTATTAAGGCAGTATGATATCAAATATAATGACCAGCTTAATACAAGCTGGTCTGGAAAAATAATTAATTTCGTTGTTTTCTCAGCATGAGGAAACCCAAACTGCACTTTCCCAAGCTTGCAGGGGTTTACGAAGACCTCGATCTTCTCTCTCAAGTGGTATTTTAACAAAAAATGATGTTAAAGGTTAAAGACGATCGTGGCTAAGTCCAATTAAAGCTTGTTGCGGACGGCCCCATATTATACGTTCTTGTTTATATACAACCATTCCTGGTTTTGCGCCTTTGGGTTTATAAACGTATTTGGGTTGAGTATAAACTACTGGTACTCGATCGCTTTGACGAGCGCGACTGTAGTAAGCGGTTAAGTTGGCGACAAATTGTAAATCTGCTTCTTCGGCGGCGGTTCCGGGTTCTAGGCGCAGTAATCCGTGACTTCCTGGTATTTCTTGGGTATGAAACCAGAGGTCATAATCTCCTGCAATATGGAAGGTTAATCGATCGTTTTGGCGGTTATTGCGACCAATTAATAGTTCTAAGCCGCTGGGTGTTTGGTAATGATAGAAATTTGGTTCTGGTTCTTTGGCGGTGCGGCTGGATTGATTTTGCCGTAAGCGATTGCCTGGTTCTTCGAGATATTTTTGTTGAATTAATTCGTCTCTAATTTCTTCTAAGGTTTGTAAGTCTATTGCGGTTTGATAATTTTCTAAGTGGGAAATTGCGGATTCTACTTGTTCTAAATAATCTATTTCTTCTTGGGTTGCTGCTAAAAGTGGTTGGACTGCTAGGCGGGTTCGTTTGAGTTTTTGATGGCGTTTGTAGAGCGCTTGGGCGTTTTGCACGGCGTTTTTTTCTGGTTCTAGGGGAATTGCGATTGGTGTCTCGGTTTCAAAGTCGGGGATGTTAATGGTTTTCATTCCTGGTTGCCATTGATGCAGGTTTGCCATCAATAAGTCTGCTTGTAATTTGTAGGTGTCGGCGCGATCGGATTGTTGTAATCTTTCTTTAAAGGTGTTGGCTTTGAGGTTGAGTTTTGCCAGGATATTACTAAGTTTTTGGGTGAGTTGATGTTTGAGTTGGGCGAATACTTGTTGATTGAGTTCGTTGGTGTAGTATTGGTTGAGTAGTTGTTGAATAGAGGTATTGTTTGTTTGAATTAGGTCTGTGTTGTGCCAATTGATGACTGTATAACCTTGGGCTGTTAAGTTGGGTTGAAATTGGAAGTTTTGTAAGTTTTGCAGCCATTGATGCCAGCGTTGATACAGTTGTTGCCAGTCTTGGGGATTGAGGTTTGATGTGGATTGGTCGGGGTCTAAGTTGGCGGCTTTAATCATTGATAATACGAGTGCTGAACTGAGGCCGCGATAGTTTTTTAGTAGGTTTTGTCGTAGTTTTCCGGGTACTAAACTGATGCGTTGTTGCCATTTTTCTGGGGGTTCGCTGAGGCTGGGAATGGTGTCGGTGAGGGATGGTGGTAATTCGTAGGGTTGACTGGTTTGGATGGGGCGGACGCTGGATTGTTGGCTGCTGACTTGGTGGCCGCAGGTGACGATGAGGTTGTCTTGGGTGGTGAGGATGACGTTGCTATATTTGGACATGATTTCGATGTAGAGATGCCAGAGGGGGGGTTCTCCGGGGCGGTGGGCAAATTGGAGGTCGATGACTCTTTCCCAGGGTGTGATTTCGGCGATCGCGATGAGTGCTAAACTGCCGATTTGATGCCGTAGTTGTTGGCTGAAGGTGAAGGTGTCGGGGGTGCGGGGTGGTGGTGAACCGATGCAGATGCGGGCGGCTTGGGGATGCCAGGAGATGTCTAGCCAGCCGCGTTTGTTGATGGTTCGCAGGCCGAGGGCGATGGTGTGGCGATCGCGCTGATAGACTTGTTCTACACGGGCGGGTAGCCATTCTGAGCGCAGTTCGCAACAAGCAGCTATTAAGGTTGTAAAGTCAACTGGTTGCACGATCGCACCTTTTTGTAACTAGATTAATGGTGGCGGTTTGTTGTTGCCATTAACTATATTTTATATCATAATTTTGGTTAATTTTTTCTTCTATAATTTTTAAACAGCGATTAAAAGGGAGTTTTTATCTCTAACTTTAAGTTTTTTCCTAACTGTGGATGCTCAAAAGAAAGCTCTCTTGCGTGTAAATGTAAGCGGCTGGCGGGGGCTAAACATCCATAAAGGCGATCGCCTAAAATTGGGATTCCTAAACCTCTTCGATCGACTGCATGAACTCGGATTTGATGAGTACGACCAGTTAGCGGCATAAATTCAATTCGAGTAAAATTTCTGTCTCTTTTTATTACTTGAAAATGAGTTAAGCTAGGTTTACCTCGCTCTACATTAACTTGCTGATAAGGACGATTTTCTGGATTTCCCCACAGTGGTAAGTCAATTTCGCCAAAATCATTTACTACATTACCAAAAAGTATTGCTTCATAAACTTTTTTTACTAATTTATGCTGAAATTGATGGCTTAATTCTCGATAAATTGGGAGGGAACGAGCTAATAACATAATTCCCGAAGTTTCGAGGTCTAAACGATGGACGGGTATAATAGCCATACCATCAGGTAATAAATGACGCAAGCGAGTTAATATGCTATCTTGCCGATCCTGATAACGACCAGGAACAGAAAGTAAGCCAGATGGTTTGTTTACGGCAATTAGCCATCGATCTTCATAAATAATTGGTAAGTTTTCTGTTACTGATATGGCGCTTTTTTGCTGATTTTTAGAGGTTTCTAAAAAATGTTTTTGAGGTAATCCTGAGAGTAAAAATCCCATTAATGGCTGACAGCGTTCGGTACAAGCTCCATAAAATTCTCCCTGAATTTTATCTAGGTTTATTGATGAATTTCCCCACCAAAATTCTGCCATTGTTAAGGGTTTAAGATTATTTATAGCTGCATAGTGGAGTAACTTAGGCGCACAACAATCTCCAGTGCCAGTTGGCATTAAACCATTTGGCATTAATTCTTGTAATGAACGAGATTGGCCGGTGAAATTAGTAATACTATAGGCAGCATACATCTGAGTTTGTAGTTGTTTTGATAGGTTTTTTCGCCTTTGCTTGAGTTCCCGGATTCGTGCAGTAGCAGTTTCAATTATATCTTTTATTGGCTGTAATTTCTCATGCTGTTGGCGTTTAAGTTTTCGCCGTTCAATTCCATTTTGTTGACTTTCTCGATCGAGTTGTTCGAGAGCTAAATTGAGTGTTTCATCGGTGAGAGTTTGGCAGAGTAATTGACGTTTTTCTTGTCGCTGTTGTTGGCAATTATGATGGCGATCGCGCATTAATTTTAATTGCTCTTCAAACTCACTAGCTAGGGTTTCGTGTTGCTGCCATTCCGGGAGATTTTTAAGGTTAATTAGTTCTTGTTTAATAGTTTCTAATTCACTTAAAGTGTAGGCTTCTGCCAATGCTACTCGATCGCGTCCTGGAATTGGTGGAACCCAGCCATCAATTATGTGACAACCATTAAGAAGACCGGAGAAAGCTTTAAGTACCATTTGTTGACCATTAGGCAGTTCAACTAAGAGTATGCCATACATTTTACCTTCAATAGAATAATCATTGTTATTAGCTAATTGCTGCATTAAACCTTTCGCGATCGCTTCGGCAATGGGAGTGCGGGGAAGTCTCAATAACTCACCATTTTGAGGTGATATTCCTTCGTAAAAATAGATAGAAAATGCGTTATTAATAGTATCATTAATGGTGTTATTTTTGATAAAATCTGAAATTTTGTGAAGATTTATCATATAATTGTATCAACAGATATAAATAATACCAATTTTTTAAATTGTGACTACAAATAGTGTGATATCGTTACCGATAGCATTGGAATGATTTAACCACAGAGAACGCAGAGAACACAGAGGGAGATTAGAGAGATGAGTAATACCGATGCTCAAGTTGGATAACTCCCCAGTGCCAAATATTTCAACTTCTCTCCCTGCTTCTCCTAGATAATTCAAACAAACTAGCAAATAATTATCAGGCTTATCTACCAATTTTTCTGCCCATTCAATGGCAACAATTCCCAGAGGCATTTCTACTCCTTCCCAGTAAATTGCTAAATTTAATGCCTCTATTTCCATAGATTCTAAACGATATAAATCTAAGTGATAGAGAGGTACGCGCCCATCTAAATACTCATTAACTAATGTAAAAGTGGGGCTATCGATCGAGTCTTTAATGCCTAATCCTGCACCAATTCCTTGAACTAAAGTGGTTTTACCAGCCCCCAAATTTCCTTGTAATAAAATTACACTTCCTGGGGGAAGAGATTGCCCTAAAGCTATCCCTAAAGAGTATGTCTCCTGGGAATCTGACAAGTAAACTTTCATAATTTTCTCCAATTTTAAGTTACACCCCAAATTAAGATAAGTTAGTTGTTAGTTTCTAATTTTTCTCATTCCTAATTCTCCCTCTGCTAAATTATTTTGTGCCTTGCTGTACCACCGCAATAAGACGCTGGCTAACCGTTGGGAATCATGGCGAATTAGACCAGTATTTTTATCTTCATCCATTACATTAGTAAACACGATTCGCCGCCCTAATTTGATGACTTCTTCCCGGTCAAAAATCACGGGATTGCAACCTTCTTGAGCGTAGCGAATAATGGCTTGTGCGGAGGGAACTTTGCGCTGGACGACCACAGCATCAAAGAGTTGACGATGCCTACGGCTGGCTGTGTCTAGACAGGCTCGATCGATCGCACGAATATGATCGGCAACGGTGTATCCTTCAGTTTCTCCAGGTTGAGTCATAATATTGCAGACATAAATCCGGGGAACTTGGGAAGAGGCGATCGCATCGGCAATTTCTGATACCAATAAATTCGGAATTACACTGGTATAAAGACTGCCGGGACCAATAATAATGTAGTCCGCTTCTTCAATGGCTTGTAATGCTTTAGGTAGTGCGGGAGGATTGGGAGGATTGTAACCAATTTTGATGATTTTACCATTAGCTTCGGTAATGCTAGATTCGCCCTCAATTCTGCGACCATCGGCTAATTCTGCCCAGAGGTGAACATCACTGAGAGTTGCAGGTAATACTTGTCCTCTCACAGCTAAGACTTTAGAACTCGCCGCGATCGCTTGTTCTAAATCTCCAGCAATATCGCTCATCGCTGTGAGAAAAAGATTACCAAAACTATGCCCAACTAAACCATCACCGGCGGGAAAACGATATTGAAAAAGCTCAGTTAATAACTTTTCCTCATCGGCTAAAGCTGCTAAACAGTTGCGAATATCTCCCGGTGGCAAAACTCCAATTTCTCGCCGCAATCGCCCAGAAGAACCCCCATCATCAGCAACAGTGACGATCGCAGTAATATTCGCACTGTAATCTTTAAGCCCTCTCAGCAAAGTAGAAAGACCGGTACCACCACCAATTGCCACAATTTTTGGCCCTCGATGCAATCGGCGGTGATTGAGCAGGCGATCGACTAACTCCTCATCCCCCTCTGGCATTAATACGCTAGTAATTGAATTTAAGCTACGATTTTGACCCCAAAGAATGAACAAAACCCCACTAACCAGCAGTAATGGTCCAGAAACATAATTGGGTATAACCGCCGTAATCCACCCCAAAAAGTGCTTGAGAAACTGAAGCGTGTAAAAAATTGGGGTTAATCCAGTCCAAATTGCTGCACCCAGGCTGGTTAGCAACACGCCTCCCGCGCTTAAAAGCAACCACCGTTTTACCAATAACCCAGGCGCTAACCATTTAAACCACTGGTGGACTCGCCCACTCGCTTTTTTACGGGGGAAAAGACCAGAATACTTGGTGGGATACTTGCTAAAGGTTTGTTTTGCTTTAGCCAGGGCCCGGAGAGCTTTTGGAAAGGAACTAATTGACATAAGTAATTTAGTCTCAGAAATATGAGAACAGTTTGAGGTGACAAATTTACCATACAGGACTGTTTGATCTCTGGCAGGCTCAAATATAAACGAAAATGGGGAGATGGTGCAGATCGGGAAGATATATAGGAGAATATACTATCTTTATCTTCTCAGTCCACAAAAGGTCAATCCGGCTATAGACTGAGGATTAAGGACAAAAAAAGTCTGCGGAATAGGGATAGCATAATCTTTTAACCTCATAATATGGCTGAACCGTTGATTGCACTTAAGGGAATTAGTAAGTCCTTTGGCAAAAATGTGGTTTTGGATCGAGTGGAGCTAAACATTTATCAGGGAGAAGCTTTGGCTATTATTGGGCCTTCGGGTACAGGAAAGTCAACTATCTTGCGTATTATCGCCGGTTTGCTTGCGCCGGATGCGGGGGAGGTGTATGTCCAAGGTAGGCGACGCAAGGGATGGGTGGATGATGTTAGCGATCCGATCGATATTGGGATGGTGTTTCAACAGGCGGCTTTGTTTGATTCTCTGACTGTGGAGGAAAATGTGGGTTTTCTTCTCTATCAACATTCTAAATTACCACGCGATCGCATTAGGGAATTGGTGGAGGAAAAGCTGGAAATGGTAGGTTTGCCACTAATTGGCGATCGCTACCCCGCTCAGTTATCTGGAGGAATGCGAAAACGGGTAAGTTTTGCCCGCGCGATTATTACTAACCCTGATAATTCTAAGGATACCCCGGAGGTTTTACTCTACGATGAACCGACAGCAGGTTTAGATCCGATCGCTTCAACGGTGATTGAGGATTTAATTCGCGATTTACAAGCGGCGAAAGGAGGTTGTAGCACTTATGTAATGGTGACTCATCAAGATAGTACGATCCGCCGCACGGCCGATCGCATTGTGTTTTTATATCAAGGTAAGGTGCAATGGGAGGGAATTGTGAGCGATATTGATACGACTGATAACTCTCTGGTACGACAATTTTTTAGTGGCAGTGTTACAGGTCCAATTCAAGCTATTGGTTAACTGTTAACTGTTATTTGTTATTTGTTATTTGTTAACTGTTATTTGTTAACTGTTATTTGTTATTTGTTATTTGTTAACTGTTATTTGTTAACTGTTATTTGTTAACTAATAACCAATAACCAATAACCAATAACAAATAACTAATAACCAATAATCAATAACTAATAACCAATAACCAATAACCAATAACCAATAACAAAGGAGGCAAAATGCGATCGCGTACAGTTAGAGAAGGTTCCGTAGGTTTTTTAATTCTATTAGGAATAGGTTTATTTGGGGGTTTAGTGCTATGGCTGCGAGGAGTACAATTGGGTAGCCGCAGTTATCAGATATTAGTTGAATTTCCCAATGTGCAGGGAATACAGGTAGGAACTACAGTCAGATATCGAGGCGTTAATGTTGGTAAAATTAGCGGGATCAAACCAGGGTCAAATAGCGTAGAAGTAGTGCTGGAAATTACCCCCGCAGATTTAGTAATTTCCCGTGATGTCACTATCGAAGCAAATATGTCTGGCTTGATCGGTGAACCAACAGTTGATATTACACCAAAATCGCTGTTGTCAGATGCTGCGATCGCCGCTAATCCTCTTAGTAATAACTGTCCTGATACGATTATCTGTAATAATACACGGCTTAAAGGTGAGATGGGAGCAACTTTCGAGCAATTGATTCAATCTGCCTTGCAATTTACTACTCTCTATAACGATCCTGAATTATTTGCTAATATTAAAGCCACTTCTAAAAATGCCGCGATCGCCGCTCAAAATGCCGCTCAACTTACTCGCGAATTATCTAGTTTAAGCCAGTCAACAAAAGTGGAAATAAACAGCTTAAGTCGCTCAGTTAAAGAAGACTTAGGTAGCTTAAGTCAGTCTGTAAAAAGTGAATTGGGCGGTTTAAATCAGTCCGTCCAGAATAATTTAGAAACTATTTCTACAGAAGTAGGAAAAATTGTCACAACGGCAGACACTTCAACAAAAGCTTTAACTACAGCCGCAATTGATTCCGCAAATTCTGTCACTCAAGCCGCCAATCAGATTAATTTAACAGCCAGTCAAGCTAATGCTTTGTTAGCGACTAATCGTGCTACCTTAGTTGCCACATTGAATAATATCAATCAAATGAGTCAAGAACTACGTTTAGCTGTTAACAATTTGCATCCTCTGATTAATCAACTCGATCGAGGCAAATTAATTAACAACTTAGAAGTTTTATCAGCAAATGCCGCTCAAGCTTCAGTGAATTTAAGGGATTTTTCAACCACCATAAATAATCCGACAAATTTGTTAGTTCTCCAACAAACTTTGGATTCGGCTCGGATTACTTTTCAGAATGTACAGAAAATTACTTCAGATTTGAATGAATTAACTAACGATCCCGCTTTACGCGATAATATTCGCAGGATTATTAAAGCTTTGGGCAATTTATTGGGTTCAACGCAACAGTTACAACAGCAAACTGAGTTAGCTCAAGTTTTAGTTCCTTTTTCCCAGGGAATCACTACTAACCCCCCAATTAATTCTCCAGTTAATTCTCCAGTTAATTCTCCAGTTAATTCCCCAATTATCAATTCGTCAGCACCTTCGGAATTTCAACGGTTTAGTAAGGGATCTAAGTTTACAGTTATTCCTGCTCAAACACCAAAGGCAAAACAATCTCCTAATCTTGAAATTAATTCCGAAATGGTTTATCCTTAAGTTATTAGTTAAAATTGGAATACTCCCGCTTCTCAAGGAGAAATTATGACACAAATTATGACTCAAACAATCATCAAAAACTTAACAGTTGATAGCTGCTTAACTCTAATTGGCGTGAGTTGGTCGCAATTTCAATCTCTGGAAACTGCTTTTGAGTCTATTCGTGGCGTTAGGTTTACTTATTTGGACGGAACTTTAGAAATTATGACTGTTAGCCCAGAACATGAAGATACAAAGAGTACAATTAGTGTTTTGTTACAAGCGTATCTGAGAGAAAAAGATATTCGATTTTATGTTAGGGGTAGCCCAACTTTGGGTAGTGAAAATCTGAAAGCAAAGAAGGAACCTGACGAGTCGTATAATTTACAGACGAAAAAAGTCATCCCAGATTTGGTGATTGAGGTAGTATTTACCAGTGGCGGGATTAATAAATTAGAGATTTATCAGCGGGTAGGAGTTCCTGAAGTTTGGTTTTGGGAAGATGGAGTATTGAGTATTTATTATTTGAGGGAAGAGTACGAGCAGGTAGAGCGTAGTGAGTTGTTGCCAGAGTTAGATATTGAACTATTAGTAAGGTATATAAATTATTTCGATCAATACGATGCTGTAACTGAGTTTCTTAAGGCTTTGAGAAATTAGTCTGACGGTTGCGAGAGTCATATTTAAGTAATATGTTCTGATGCAAATGTCACCCTATCAGGACTTATAGCCCTCAACAAAGCAACAGCCTTTTCTTCATCCAAAGGTCGAGAAAAAAAGTACCCTTGATAAGAATTGCATCCCAAAGAACGGAGCATAATTAGTTGTTCTTGCGTTTCTACTCCTTCCGCGATCGCCTCTAATTCCAAAGAATTTGCAATATTTAAAATCGCCCCCACCAAAGCCAAATTTTTCCCCATCTCTTCCATACAACAAACAAAAGAACGGTCAATTTTTAGAGTATCAATCGGCAGTAATTGTAAGTAAGATAAATTTGAATAGCCCGTACCGAAATCATCCAAACAAATCTTTACCCGCCGATTTTTTAAGCTTTTTAATACCCCAGCCGCCTCCGCATTCTCCATTAAAACACTCTCAGTAATTTCTAACTTTAAACATTCCCCCCTCAAATTATACCCTTGCAAAAGTGAATCTAACAGCGGTAACAAATTAGGAGAAAATAGTTGAATACCAGATAAATTTACACTCATATTTAAAGACAAATAGTCAGGGAATTGTAAATGCCATTTACTTAAACAAGCCACAGCTTCCGACAATACCCACTCTCCTAAAGCCACGATCAAACCTGTTCTTTCGGCCACAGGAATAAACTCGCTTGGAGAAACTAAACCCCGCGAAGGATGTCGCCATCTTGCCAAAGCTTCAAATCCTATTAATTGACCAGTTGCACAAGAAACAATCGGCTGATAATTCAAGTAAAACTGTTGCAAATTAATCGCATTTTGCAAGTCAGTTTCTAACTGGAGTTGCTCTAAAGCTCGCGACTGCATATCAACATTAAATACCACTGCACTACCAGCACCTCGAACCACAGCCTCATACCTAGCCGCATCAGCCGCCCGCAACAAATCTTCTGGATCTTTTGTGCCAATTCCATCTAAAGCAATGCCAATACTAACACTAGAAAAAACCGCAGTTCCATTCAAATTAGATGGCATTTCTAATGCTTGGCGGATGCTTTCTGCTACATCTAAAGCCAATTGAGAATTAGTAATATTTATCAGCCAAATTGCAAACGCATCTTCTCCGACTCTGGCAACTAAATTTGCATTCAGATTGCCAGCTTCTAATCGCCGCGCTACTTCTACTAACAACTGTTCTGCTCTAGCATGACCTAAACTATATTTAACAATTTGATAACGGTTAATAGTCAAAAATAAAATAGCTTCTAACTGTCCAGATTCTCTGATACTATTCATGCCACTACGCATCTGTTTTAAGAGAAAATTACGGTTAGGAAATCCTGTTATTTCATCATAAAATGCTTGGTAGTGGATTTGTCTATTTGCAGTAACAAGTTGCTGCTCTTTTTCCCTAGCAAATCGCACAAACTCTAAAGTTTTATTAATAGTAATTTTTAAGTCATCAAAATCAATTGGCTTCGTTAAAAAATCAAACGCACCCCGATTCATCGCTGTCCTAATATTTGGCATATCCCCATAAGCTGAAATCACTACAGCTTTAAGAGTTGGGTCAATAGCTGGCAGTTTCTCCAACAAAGTTAAACCGTCCATTTCCGGCATACTAATATCAGTTAGCACTAAGTCAAAGGAGCTATTAGCTTGCAATTTATCCAGAGCTTGAACTCCATTAATGGCAAAATCAAACTCAAATTCTTGAGCGCTAATTTGATGCCGAAATAGTTGACGGATTACATATTCTAAAAGTGGTTCGTCATCAATTACTAAGATTTTAGATGTCATGGAATTGCTCTCAACTCGCTTCCCAGCCCTTAAGTGGGAATTTCAATAATAAATTCAGTTCCCTCTCCCGGTGCAGAGTTACAACTGAGCCAACCACCGTGTTTTTCTTCGACAATAGACCGTGAAATTGATAATCCTAACCCCGTCCCTTTACCCACAGGTTTTGTCGTAAATAAGTGGTTAAATATCCGTTCTTTCACTTCTTCTGTCATTCCCATGCCATTGTCAGCAATGGAAACTATCAGATGCAATGTAGAAAGCTCTTTGACAATTTTTTCACTTTCATTAGTTAAGAAAGTCCGAATTGTAATTTGATTAGGACACTTTTTAATTTCCTCGTTAGTCCGCTTTGCATTCCACTCTTCTAAAGCATCGATCGCATTAGCAATGATATTTAAAAACACCTGGTTTAACTGCCCAGGATAACATTTGACTGGGGGGAAATCTCCGTAATTTTTTATTACTTTAATTTCGGGCTTACCCTCATTTGCCTTCAGCCGATGCCTCAAAATTAAGAGGCTGCTATCAATTCCTTCGTGGATATTGAAAGGAACTTTAGCTGCACTATCTGCCCGCGAAAAAATCCTCAGAGAAATACTGATGCTCCTAATCCGTTCCGCCCCATCTCTCATAGAACTAAGCAATTGCGGCAAGTCTTCTAGGATAAACTCAAGGTCAAGCTCTTGAATTTTCTCTTGGATTTCGGGATGGTTTGTAGCACCATATTCTTCATAAATGCCAAGGGCTTTTAGCACTTCTTGAAAGTAGTTTTCTGCGTGTTCAATGTTTCCTAAAATAAAGGTGACGGGATTATTAATTTCGTGGGCAACTCCCGTGACTAACTGGCCAACTGAAGCCATTTTTTCATTTTGAATGAGTTGAGTTTGTACCTCTTGGAGTTCGATTAAGTTTTGTCTGACTTCTTTGACAGTGTCTAATGCTCTTTGCATGGTGATTTCCATGTCCTGAAAATCAATCGGTTTGGTTAAAAAGTCAAAAGCTCCGCGATTCATCGCAGTTCTAATGTTTTGAATATCTCCATAGGCGGAGATCACGACTGCTTTTAATGTACTGTCAATTTCTGAAAGCTTTTGTAGCAAAGTTAGCCCGTCCATTTCGGGCATATTAATATCTGTTAATACTAGATCGAAAGGGGAAGATGCGGCAATTTTTTCCAAGGCTTCTCTGCCATTGTGTGCAAA
The DNA here is from genome assembly GCA_001698425.1 of Oscillatoriales cyanobacterium USR001. Lineage (GTDB taxonomy): Bacteria > Cyanobacteriota > Cyanobacteriia > Cyanobacteriales > Microcoleaceae > Kamptonema. The sequence continues at coordinate 12,823 of MBRE01000077.1, forward strand.
GACAAACTCAAATTCTTTGAGACGAATTTTTTGCCGGAATTTTTGTTCAATGACGTATTCCAAAAGTTGTTCGTCATCGACGACTAGGATTTTTGCTGTCATAGACTGTGATCCTGGATACTAAGTGTAAAATTAATCGGGTCTTTTACTGACTATAGCGCGGGGGTTAATCTTTGTAAAGGAAAGTTGATTTGGTTCGTAGTAAGCGCCAAGAGCGCGCTCTTTGCGCTTACTACGAACAAGCTAATTATTTAATTTCTATTCCTAAGACACGACGTTTTCCTTAACCTCCGCTTAAACTAGCAGCAGGAAAAGCCGCTGGTTTTACCTTAAATTTCTCAATTTTTCCTTCGCGGTTCACTTCCAGCGCTAAATCCTTACCAATTGTGCTGCTTTCTACGATTTCTTGTACTTCCCCAGGAGCATTAACAGCAACACCATTAATTTTTTGAATTACATCTCCTTGACGCAAACCTGCACTCGCCGCCGGTGATTTTTCCACTACCCGCGTAATTACCACACCATTTTCTGTGGTAATTTTTACGTTTAATTGTTGACTAAGCTCGTTCTTAGAAACGGCTGTTAAATTTACCATTTGTACGCCCAAATAAGGATGATCTGCCTTACCCTTAGCAAATAATTGATCGGCAATACGTTGAGCGGTTTCAATCGGAATTGCAAACCCCAAACCTTGGGCATCAGCGCGAATTGCCGTATTAATTCCAATTACTTCCCCAGCATCATTTAATAAAGGTCCGCCAGAATTGCCAGGATTAATTGCGGCATCAGTTTGAATAAACCGCACCCGTTTATCAGGAATACCAACTTGAGAACTACTGCGACCAGTAGCGCTAATAATTCCGACAGTTACAGTATTATCTAAACCTAAAGGATTACCGATCGCGATCGCCCACTGTCCCGGAACTAAATTATCCGTTTTACCCATCGTCACCGTCGGCAATCCCTTAACATTAATCTTCACCACCGCCACATCCGTCAAGGGGTCAATGCCCTGCACCTTCCCCTCAAACTCTCGGCCATCTTTCAGCGTCACCTTAACAGTATCAACCCCAGAAACCACATGAGCATTAGTAATAATCCTGCCCTCCGCAGTCAGAATAAATCCAGATCCCGTACCCCTCTTCACCCTTTCCTCTGGAAGTGGCAAACTGTCACCAAAAAATCGCTTAAATAGAGGATTTTTGAAAGCTTCTGGCACTTGAGAAGCCACCCGACTCGTCGCATCAATCCGCACCACCGCCGGTCCCACCTTTTCTACTGCTTCGGCAATAAAATTAGAGTTACTACGTTCAATGACTCGATTATCGGGAGTTTGAGGCGGCGTAAACGGAGGGATTTGTTGTCGCACTACAGGCAAAACCAAATCTTCTGGGTGATTTCCCGCCTGAATGTAGCGGCCGGCCAAACATCCGACACCGCCACCAATAGACAGCAAGGCTAGATATAAAGTTAGTTGCTTTAAAGTTACATTCATGGGCTTTTTCTGGCTAGATATCCATTCTAATACAGGTCTTAACTTCTAATCTAATCAAAAAATCCTCAAGTGAACGGCTGAAATACTTTAAATTTCTATTTGATTTTTCTGAAGATGGTATTATCTGCTTACATTATTATTATCAGTTTGAGCGATCGCCATAAAAAAATTTATGTTGTATGACTTTTCAACCCTTGTTTGCCCTAATTTCTGGAATTTTCTGGCTGATGGCTCCGGTTTTAGGGACATCAGCAAATCCTAATCCTGAGACATCTAAATCAGAGGTAGATTCAGTATGTCAGCGACCAGCCTTAGATCGCCTTAAATCTCATACTGTTGCCCCAGGTGAAACTATTGAAAGTATAGCACGGCAATATAATCTAATTCCAGCGACATTGATGGGGATGAATCCACCGTTGAGAGGAGGTTTAGCACCAGTAGGCAGCGCGATCGCGGTTCCTCCCTATAATGGCATTCGTGTGGAAGTTCCCGCAGGTTGGACTTGGCAAAAACTGGCAGAGGTTTACAAAGTTCGAGCCGATGTGCTGTTTGAAGTCAATGGCTGTTTGCTAACACCGGAAATCGTCTTTGTACCGGGGGTAAATTGGTCGCCGGGAACTTCTCCCAGTCCGGGTTTAAGCCCCCTCCAAGGCTATCCTTTACCGACTGTCACCCAGGAAGGTTTAGGCTATGGGTGGCAATTGCACCCGGTTCGAGGTCAGGTTTTTTTTCACAGTGGCCTAGATTTATTAGCGCCAATTGGGACAAAAGTTTTAGTGGTTGGTGTGGGGACAGTTGCTTTTGCTGGAACTCAGGGGGCTTATGGTAATTTGGTGGTGGTGAACCATCAGGCGGGGAAGCAAACTCGCTATGCTCATTTAGGCAGTATTGCGGTAAAAGTTGGTCAGAAAGTACAACAGGGAGATGTTTTGGGAACTGTAGGAGCGACAGGAAAGCCGGATCTTGTGCAGCCTCACCTACATTTTGAGGTGCGGTATAATTCTAATTTAGGTTGGGTTGCTGAAGAACCAGAATCTTATCTGCGATCGGCAAGCAAGAGGTAGAAATTCTCAAGTTTAGTTAGCTATTGCTGATGCGCGATCGCGCAACAATAAATCAGCAATAAATATTTATAAACTATTTTTGCCAAAAAGCTATAACCTGTGCTAAGGTAATTGCATAAGGCTTATTTTCGGCAGTGTACTTGTTTTATCAACGTTTCTCCGAATCTAACTCTCTACAACATTTGATTCTGGAGATTATTTATGTCAATCTACGTCGGCAACTTATCCTATGAGGTGACTCAAGAGCACCTTAACCAAACCTTTGCAGAATACGGTACTGTAAAGCGCGTTCAGTTGCCAACCGATCGCGAAACTGGTAGTTTGCGCGGCTTTGCTTTTGTGGAAATGGGAACTGAAGCCGAAGAAGCAGCAGCCATTGAAGCCCTAAATGGTGCTGAATGGATGGGTCGCGACTTGAAAGTTAACAAAGCCAAGCCTCGCGAAGAAAGAGGTGGTTCAGGTGGTGGCGGTAACTGGTCGAACAATAATCGTTCTTCTCGCCGTTACTAAAAAGTAATTTAGATAAAATCCGGTTGAGGAATCATCATCATAATGATTATTCCTCAACCGGATTTTTTTGCTATTTTATAAGAAATGCCAATAAAAATCATTATTGTCAATCCTTAGACAAAATCAAATAATAGGCGATCGACAAAAATTCTGCCATCTTGCAAACTGTAAGCAGCGTTGATTTGGATAACTTTTAATACTTCCTTGCGAGCTTCGCTGATATCTTTACTTTTAGGTTCATTTTTGTAAATCTGCGAACAAGTTGCCAAAATTCGGTAAATTGCTCACCGCAAGCCTTAGCTATCCGTTTCTCTGTAGTGGGGTCAACAAATTGTAAGCTAATTGTTGAGTTATTTTCGCGTTTTAAGCCTACACCCTTGTGTCCGGTTTTATCCGAAGTCTGCTTTATCCAGAAAGCAAGCACGTCCTCATCGGTGTTGAAAGTGCCGTTACCGCCCATTTAATTTTTTCGTTTTAATCCATAATAATGGTTTAAATGCTTAATTTTAGTGGCTTCTAAAGGTGATATAATAGCAGGGTACTACAACATTAATCGATAATGGTTAAAAGTATTGATTTTACGTTAAAAACTGTAACGTGGAAAGAAGACCGCGTACAACTAATTAACCAAAACCTACTTCCTAACGAGTTGACAGTCGTAGAAATTAGCCGCTGTGAAGATATGGCCGAGGCGATTAAAACCATGATTGTGCGCGGGGCTCCAGCGATTGGTATAGCGGCGGCTTATGGGATGTATTTAGGAGCTAGAGAAATTGAAACAACCGATCGCGATGAATTTTTAATTAAACTAGAAGAAATTGGCGATTTGTTGCGTTCAACTCGCCCCACTGCGGTTAATTTGTTTTGGGCAATTTCCCGGATGTTGAAAGCTGCTGCACAAACTAGCGGTTCTGTGGAACAAGTGCAAAAAGCCTTGTTAGAAATGGCGAAAACTATCCACGCTGAAGATTTGCAAACTTGCAAAGATATAGGGGATAAAGGATTAGAAGTTTTGCCAAAAACACCAGAAAAACTAACTCTTTTGACTCATTGTAATGCCGGTGGTTTGGCGACGGCGGGTTACGGTACGGCTTTGGGTGTGGTGCGTTCTGCGTGGCGAGATGGGAGATTAGCGAGAGTTTTTGCTGATGAAACTCGCCCTCGTCTTCAAGGGGCAAAATTAACGACTTGGGAATGCGTACAAGAGGGGATTCCGGTTACTTTAATTAGTGATAATATGGCGGCTCACTGCATGAAACAAGGTTTAATTCATGCTGTGGTTGTCGGTGCTGACAGAATTACGGCTAATGGGGATGCTGCTAATAAGATTGGTACTTATAGTTTAGCAATTGTGGCTAAGGCTCATAATGTTCCTTTTTTTGTGGCTGCGCCCCTATCTACGATTGATTTTGAGTTATCAAATGGTGGTTTAATTCCGATTGAGGAACGCGATCCAGTTGAGCTTTATCAAGTAGGAAATACGCGGCTTTGTCCAGAGGGTGTGGATTTTTATAATCCCGCTTTTGATGTTACGCCGGCTGAATTAATTACAGCAATTATTACAGAATTTGGTGCGGTTGTACCTGGGGAATTAAAGCAGTTTCAGGCTAAACAATTGGTTTAATAGTTAATGGTTAACGGTTAACGGTTAACCGTTAACTGTTATGAGGGTACAGTTTAAATGTAGGGTGAGCATTGCCGAAGACAATCTTTGATTATTAGCCGATATTACGACAAAAGTCATGCTATAAATACACCAATGTGGAAGATGAGGGAGTTTAAACTCAGAATTAAGTTAATACAGAGATTAAGGGGTTAGTTTCAGTAGAAAGTTCCAGAAATTCCCCAGCCATAGGTAGCCAATCTTCCTCTAGGCGATCGCAAAGAATAATTGTAATGCTATCTGGAGTGCGATCGCGATTGATTTTGACTGCAAAACCAAAGCCTTCTTCTGGCTTTAAAAAAGCGTCTCGCAAATCCATTTTTCCAGAGCGAATTGACATAAATCTTTGCTCCGATAAAGCGACATAAAGTCAGATATTCTATCAGCTTAATTGTACAGTATTCTACTAAGATATGCCCGAAGCTAGGGATATAGAGCATTACCAGTGGTAGGATCGAAGACAAAGAGATGATTAAAATCTAGTTGTACAGAAATGCGATCGCCGGGACGTAAACGCACATTTGCAGGTACTTGTATCTGAATAGATGTGGCAGAATTATCGCCCTCTGACATGGGTAAAGCCGCACGAATTAAGATTTCCCGTCCCAAGGGTTCAACTACTTTTACTTGCACTTCTATGGGCAATTTTTCCAACGCCCAAAGGTCACTATTTAAGTCGTCTTCCTGTTTACTTTGAGTGCCGAAAAGTTCTATATGTTCCGGGCGAATTCCTAACTCAAAACCCTGCCCATCGCGGGGTTGTAATTTCTCCCGAATCGACTGCGGACAGTCTAAAGATTGATTTCCTACTTGGAATGTATTATTAGTATAAATTGCTGGTAAAATGTTCATAGCGGGATTACCTAAAAATGTCGCAACCATCCGATTAGCAGGTTTGGCATAAATGCTTTGCGGTTCGCCAATTTGTTGAATTTTGCCGCCATTTAACACAACTATTTTATCAGCTAAGGTCATGGCTTCTACTTGGTCGTGGGTGACATAAACTGTGGTAATTCCTAGTCGTTGATGAAGTTGTTTAATTTCTGCTCTAGTATCATCTCGTAATTGGGCATCGAGGTTAGATAGGGGTTCATCTAATAGAAATACTTTGGGTTCTCGCGCGATCGCTCTACCTAATGCTACCCGTTGTTGTTGTCCTCCTGATAATTGTTTGGGCTTGCGGTTGAGGAGGTGATCGATAGCAAGGGAGCGGGCAACTGTTTCGACTCTTTCTCTAATTTTTGTGGCTTCAAAGTTACGCATTTTTAACCCAAATGCGAGATTTTCTGCTACTGTCATGTGGGGATAAAGAGCATAATTTTGAAATACCATTGCGACATCTCTTTGTCGGGCGGGAACGTTATTAACTAAGATATCTTGAATGTAAATATTGCCAGAGGTTGCGGTTTCTAAGCCGGCAATTGTTCGCATAATTGTGGATTTGCCGCAACCGGAAGGACCGACTAAAACCCAAAATTCTCCATCGGGTACTTTAAAGGAAATGTCTTCGATCGCGGTGACATTATTAAATCTTCTGGTGATGTTTTCTAAGTGTAGGTTTGCCATTTTGTTATTGGTTAACTGTTATTGGTTATTTGTTATTTGTTATTTGTTAACTGTTATTTGTTAACGGTTAACTAATTTTTCTAGTTCTAAAACTATGCGGTCTAATTCTTCTACTATGGGTGTTGACTCAGCCTTGCGGAATGCGTCCACTAAAGACCGATAATACCAGAGACTTCCTTCTTTTCCACCTTTAAAGCGTTCCCAAACTAACTCCCCAATTTGACGATAATCATTGACAATTGACCTAGCATTATACAGCTTATCGGCGGCGGAAACTAATCTAATCGATCGCGTGGCTGTAGGAATGTGGGCGATGTAGGTTTCCTTGCGCGATCGCCAAGGGGGTTTTGGTGTTGTATCTGCATCCGTACAACCATCGACAATTTCTGTTACATTGTCCCCAAAACGGCGGCGAATTTCTTGGCGGGTAGTATCGCCACCTTGATCTTCGATCGCATCGTGAAGCAGAGCCGCGATCGCTTCATCCTCATTCGCCCCATATTCTAACGCAATACTGGCCACACCTAATAAATGAGCAATGTAAGGAACTCCAGAACCTTTACGGACTTGATTTGCATGGAGTTCGGTAGCATAAATGAGAGCTTCTGTAAATCTATTTGATAGCATTTTTTTGTGTTTATTTGGTCAATTTTATGTTTTAATAGTAATCGTCAGTTGTTTCTTGCAACGAGGTAACAAAATGGTGATTGCCATCAGTCCAATTTTAGCAGATAAATCAGAAGAATTGCAACAAGTAGAACAAGTACAACAAGTACAAGAACTAGAACAAGTACAAGAACTAGAACAAGTACAAGAACCCCAAAAAGCTTTATCCTTAGAAGAGTTCATCGCTCACCCTCCAGAAAGGATGGAATGGGTTGACGGTCAATTAGTGGAGAAAACAGGAATTAGTTTTAAACATGGTCGTACTCAAGCTAAATTAGCCCTTTACTGGGGAAATCACAATAACTCTAGCGGACAAGGAGGAGAAGTTATTACAGAAGTCCTTTGTCGCACTCAAAAACAGGGGCGTAAGCCTGATGTTGCCTATCTTACACCGGAACTGATACCGACAGATAATTTAACAATATTCCCTCAAAGTTTTCCGCTGATTGCCGAGGTGGTTTCTCCTGATGATAGCGCTGAAAAATTATTTGCGAAAGCTCAGGAATATTTAGAATCAGGTTGTCAAGAAGTGTGGTTATTATTTCCTGAAGCGAAATTAATTTTAGTTAACAATGGGCAGCGGTGGCTATTATTTAATGCTGGGGAAATAGTCAGCACTCAAAATGTGCTTTTAGGATTTAGCGTGGCCGTTAATGAATTATTAGCGTGAGGACTTGCTAAAAGTGCCATTTTATGAAATGAGATTTATAATCTCAGGCAAAAAACTCTGATATAACTATAGATTATGAACAATTTATTTTATATTTGAAATTCATATCAATTTCGCTTAACTTCAGCGTAAATTTATAACTTCTACGTTATATTATAAGTTCTTGTGCTATAGTCATAAGTTTGTGGGCATAGATTAATGGTAGCAACCGAACAATTAACTCAATTTCAGTACAAACCTTTGTACAAACCCAATCAACTAATTTGCGGTACGGGTCAAATTGGAATTGTAACCGGTTGGACTGTCAGACAAGCGATCGCTAAGCATTTATCTTCCGATGAGTTTGCTGTGATTGGGCAGCTATATAGTCCAACTCGCGGAATTAGTTTTTTAATTAGGAATTTATTAGCTAATCCTCATGTTCGTTTTCTGGTAGTCCTTAACGCTACCAAAGAAGACATTAACGCGGGTGGATGTGAAGGTTTATTAGACTTTTTTCGTTACGGTTTTAGCGAAGGTAAAAGTGACACGGGACGCAAATGTTGGACAATTAATAATAAATATAAATCTCGCATTTCAGGATATATCGATATCGAGATTGAAGCCTATGCCTTAGAAAAATTGCGAGAATCTGTGGAATGTAAAGAAGCCAAATCAATTTCTGAAGCAGTTAGTCTAGTTAAATCTTATCGACAATTTACCCCAGTTGAACCTTGGGGTAAAGAACTAGAATTTCCTCTAAGAGAATTTGTGCCAACTGTACTACCAGGATCGCGCTATGGTCATCGCATTGAAGGTAGAACAATTGCAGAAACCTGGGTAAAAATTATTCATAGAATTAAAACAACAGGTACATTGCGACCAACCGGTTATGATGGGCAATGGCAAGAACTAATTGATTTGATGGCAATAGTTACTGATGAACCACCTGACTTTTATTTCCCTGAACCAAATTATTTGCCAGTAGATAGAGGTTTTATTGAACAATATGCCATTCAAATTGTTGATGATGTCGATACTGATACTGGTCATAAACAAAGGGTAAAATACACTTATGGTCAACGATTGCGCTCTTGGTTTGGACTCGATCAGATTGAGCAAGTTATCAATAAATTAATAGGAGAGATTGACGCTGCTAGTGCAGTTATGTCTTTGTGGGATGTCAAGGATCACGAGACAGGTGGTAGTCCATGTCTTAATCATATTTGGTTGAGAGTTGTTGATAACGAACTATCGATGACTGCTACTTTTCGCAGTAATGATATGTTTAGCGCTTGGCCTGCTAATGCGATAGGACTGCGTAAATTGCAAGAACATATTCGAGACGAAATCGCTAAAAAATCCGAGTATAATTTAAGAATTGGGCCGCTAATTACTATTAGTCAAAGCGCTCACATTTATGATGATACTTTCGATTCAGTCGATCGGACTATTAACGATCATTACCATCATATTATTGAAGAGGAACGCAAACGTTATTTCGATGCTGTCGGTAACTTTTTAATCAAGGTAGAAGGGAAAGAAATATTAGTTTGCCAGACAACTTCTGGTAGTGGCGAGGTTGTCATGTATTATCGTGGTAAAGACCCTCTCAAACTATTGCGAGAGATTTGTGCTAGTTCTCCGGCAATTAAGCCTGAACATTCTGGTTACTTAGGTCTGGAGTTACAAAAGGCTTTTGACTGCATTAGAAACGGTAAAAGCTACGTTCAGGATCGGTAAAATTAAGTGAAAATTAAAGCGCAAGGAGTTGTTTATGTCAGTTCTCAGTGAGTGGGATATCATTAACGAACTAGGTAGAGGACTATTCATTTATCCGTTTAGAGGCAAAGAGAAAAGTATAAGAGGTTGCTGTTTATGTCTGACAGCTAGTAGATATGCGTATATATTTGATAGTCAGACGCAACCGAAAGAACCAACGCGGTTGAACATTCAACAAGATGATTCATCAGGTCGAAACTATTTTACAATCCCGAAAAGAAAAACGGCTGTAGTATGGACTAATGAATCTGTACTTTTGGGTAATTATTTGTGTGGATCAATTCATTCAAAAGTAAGCCTCGTGTCTAAGGGAATAGGTCATATTGGAACAAGAGTAAATCCTAATTACGGAGGTGTTATGGCTATAGCTCTCCATAATTTATCAGATGAAGATGTACAAATTGATGTTGGCAAGAACGATGAGGATAGTGGTGAGACTATTGCTTATTTAAGAATTTATAGGTTAAGCTCTCCATCTTCATTTTCTGAAAGACGAGATCCGGCTGGCAAGCTTAAAGATGCTATCCCTCCAGGTTTTCACCACCCTCCTGAACTCAATACTTGGCTTGACCAAGAAACTTGGAGAAATGGGGAAAAAGATGCTATTGAGAGAGAGTTGAAAGACTCGAAAAAGTATAAGGATGCTAAAAAAGAACTTGCAAAGAAATCTATCCGCTACCGTTTCTTTTTTAAGTATTTGCCAGAGTGGGATACAAGCATTTGGGTACAAATTATCATAGCAGTGGTAGCGGCTATTGGTGTAATAGTGGCGATAGTTAAATAATACTGTTTAAGAAGTGTAAATCTCCATGATAAAAGTATATATCTCAGGTGCCTTAACAGGAATCAAGAAAGCCGCAGAAATCAAAGCTTTCTATGAAGCAATTGGTTCACTTTGTAACGATCTAGGACTCCAAGCCTATGTTCCCCATCTTTATACCGATCCTATAAATAATCCTGAGATTAGTCCTCAGCTAGTCTTTGAGAATGATAAACAACAGGTCAGTAGATCGGATTTAGTTATTGCTTATCTAGGATCATTCTCTTTCGGCGTAGGAATGGAACTAGCTTATGCAGAGACAAATGATATTCCTATTATTCTTCTCTATGAAGAAGGTAAGAATATATCAAGATTTCCGCGCGGTATTCCTACAGTGATTGCTGAAATTGAGTTTAATAGTTATGAAGATGCTTTGAGCAAACTCAAAAATGTTTTAGTACAGAAGGTAATAAATCAAATTGAAAATAAACCCCATCATAGACCAAATTGGGATGAATACTTCCTCATGTTGGCCAAACTCGCGGCCACCCGTTCAACTTGTCTCGCCTTTCCAGTGGGTGCAGTAATCGTAAAAGATCGCCAAGTTGTAGCCACAGGATATAATGGTTCCCCATCCGGTTCAGTTCATTGTACTGCTCAAGGATTTTGCTATCCCGGCTTAAGTAGTTGCGATGCTAGTCAATCCTTACCATCCCGCGCCATTCATGCTGAAGCAAATGCGATCGCGCAAGCAGCAAAACACGGAATTAGTACCGCTGGTGGCAGTATTTATGTCACCTTAGAACCCTGTATTTATTGCTTGAAATTAATCATTTCATCAGGGATTCGTGAAGTATTTTATGAATCTGTTTTCAATAGTGGAGATAAGGCTAAAGTCAGAGATTCTTTCGTCAGTGAAGGAATTGTAACTATCAAACAAATTCAGTTATCAGAAGCTACAGCAAAAATGGCTGCTATTTATTTGTTAAATCCTACTTCTGTAACAAAAAATTATTTGGCAGATATTAGTTCATTTTCGACTTTTGTTACTTAACCACAAAGCAGGAAGTAAAGTTGAAAAGTTTATCCAGTATATCAAATATCTTTACGCATCTCTCTAGGATAACGCGGCTTACAAGGCGTTCCCATACAAATAAAACTCCCTGGCATATTCTCAAAAACACTACTACGAGCCCCTATTAACGCATTAGATCCTATTTCCACAAAGGGGCCAATAAAACAATCTGCGGCTACCCAAACACCGTTATTAATAGTGATAGTTCCTGTAATTAAACCAAATGCCACATCCTGATAATTATGACTGCCAGTACAGAGATAACTTTTTTGAGAAATGATGCAATGTTTGCCAATCTTGATATTATCTAAACTATAAAAAACCACATCATCACCAATCCAACTATAATCTCCAATTTCAACTTTCCAGGGATAAGTAAATCTAGCCGTTGGACGGATGATTACATCTATACCAATATGAGCACCAAAAAGGCGTAAAAGCCATCGCCTAATTCCATTAAAAGGATGAGGAGTTAGGGGAAATGCGATCGCTTGTACTAACCACCAAAGCAAAATAAACCAACCAGGCCTCCCTCTATCAAATGAGCTTTGATCGTAGCGGCGTAAATCAACTAAAGATTCATTATCCATATAAATCCTGATTTGGTATAATATCTAGTACATCGACAATTGAAAAATACAATATTTACTTTTTTCTCATGTCAAATTCTATCATATCTCAACAGATGAAAAAATGGCAAGATACCAATCTAAAAGCTATTCAGCAGCAATTATCTTGGTTAGTAACACAACCAGATGGGGTCATATTTTGCGAACCTTCAGGAGTGCATTTTGTAGTAGTTAGAAAAACTCAATCTCTGATTAAGCTATCTTTAGTAGAAAAAATTGATTTGACTACAGATTTAGTACAATCTGTGCTTAATTTAAACAATCCCCTAGATTTAGTTTCGCCTTATACTCAAGCAATGCTATTAAGTTTAGTATGGAAACCTCAACCACAAAAAATTTATATTGCTGGCTTTGGCGGTGGCCGCATTCCTTTAGTTTTACATCATTATTTCCCAGAAACTGCGATCGAGTGTGCTGATATTGAACCCACTGCAATTACAGTTGCAGAAAAATTTTTTGGAATTAAGTTAGATAATAGACTGCAATTAACAATTAAAGACGGGCGAGAGTATCTTGAACAATTAAATCAAAATGTTAAGTATGATATAATTATGACAGATGTGTTTTTTGGTAATGGCTATATGCCTCATCGTTTAGCTACAAAAGAATTTTATGAACTTTGCCAAAAACACTTATCTACCGATGGAGTTGTGGCAATGAATATACTGCAAAGAGATGAGTTCTATATTGAAAAAGTAAAGACTCTCCAAGCGGTATTTAAAGAGATTTATCTATGTCCTTGGAATCAAATTAATACAATTGTTTTTGGGACAAATAGCCCTCGCATCGATCGAAATGATTTTTTGGAAAAAACTAAATTTTTGCAAGAATATCATCAGTTTTCATTTCCGTTAATAGATAGAGCGCTGGAAATTAAACTGGAAATAGAATTATCCGAAATTTTGCCAAACTTAAACAACGCTGATATTTTAAGGGATGATTTACCACCTACAGGTTATTTTAATTGCTGGTTATTTTGATAGGAATTATTAGCTGGTTTGTAGTAAGCGCCAAGCGCGCTAAAGCGCTTACTACAAACCAGCTAATTATTTAATTTCTATTCCTAAATCCTTCAAGTTAGACTTACAGCACGAAAAAAATCAGTCATCTGGTTTTCTATGCGTACTATCAAAGTATCAACATCACTAGCAACTTGTTCAAAACAAATTGCAGGTGAGGGGTTTGGTTCAAATTGAATCATTTTAATTTGACCTTCACCAATCCCAATAAGTACAACTTCTTTTTCAGGATTATGAGCATCTAAAACACCTAAAATTTCCTGAATATGATCCTTAACGTTCCGATTTAATGTTTCTATTGCTTCTCGACTGCAATATACAAAATGTGGCGTTGGCTGCATATCAATTCCCAAAGTTTTATCGCTTTCTTGACCGCGTTCTAATAATAATCCCCAAGCTAAAGCCGCGATTTCTTGCTGATTTGCTTTGACAAAACTATCTAATTTACGCCGCCAGTTATTTGCGTCTTTTTCCTGCTGAGGGTCACTAAATAAGAACATTTTTTCCTCTTCACTACTCGATAACATTTGATTTTAAACCAGATTGTACACGCCAGAGTGCTGCATAAACTCCATTTTGTTCGAGTAGTTGTTCGTGTCTGCCTGATTCTATGATTCTTCCCTGTTCCATAACGTAGATACAGTCAGCATTGCGGACGGTGGAAAGACGATGCGCGATCGCAATTGTAGTACGATTTTTAGTAATACGTTCCAGGGAACGCTGAATAGCAGCTTCGGTTTCATTATCCACCGCCGATGTCGCTTCATCAAGAATTAAAATTGGCGGATTCTTCAACACCGCCCGTGCAATGGCAATTCGCTGTCTTTGTCCGCCTGACAATTTTTGACCCCGCTCCCCTACAATTGTTTCATAACCTTGGGGTAATTCTTTAATAAATTCGTCGGCTTCGGCAATTTTAGCAGCAATTACGATTTGTTTGGGTGTGGCATCAAAGGTTCCATAAGCAATATTTTCTGCTACAGTACCATGAAATAAAAATACATCCTGACTAACTAATCCAATGGCCTGCCGCAAATCCTTTAAATTAAGTTTATTTAACTCAATTCCATCTAAGGTAATTCGTCCTGATTGTACTTCGTACAATCTTAATAATAATTTTACCAAGGTACTTTTGCCGGAACCAGTAGAACCAACTATGGCAATAGTTTTACCTGCGGGAATTATCAGGGAAAAATATCTGATTACTGGCTGTCTTTGATTATAGGCAAAGGTGACATTTTCAAACACTAAATCTCCTCTAACGCTACTCACTGGTAAGCGAGTATTACCTGTGAAAATCGTTATGGGAGTATCTAATAAGTTCATCACTCGATTAGTGGAAGCCATCGCTCGCTGATATTGATCTAAGGTTCCTCCCAGACGAGTTAAAGGCCACAGCAATCGCTGGGTTAAAAATACTAATACACTGTAATTTCCTACTGATAATCTGCCTGCTTCAACTTCCATACCGCCCAGGAGTAAGGTAGCTGTGAAACCTAATAAAACGATGATTCTAATTACAGGTATAAAAGCAGCAGAAAGGGTGATTGCCAGACGATTACTTTGTCGATAGGCTTCGCTTTCTTTAGTGATGCGCTTGATTTCGTAATCTTCGGCAGTAAAGCTTTTAATTGTGGTAATTCCGCTAAGATTATTTGCTAATTGACCGTTAAGTATGCCGACTTTTTCTCTAACTTCGGCATAGCGGGGAGCAAGATATTCTTGAAAGGCAATTGATCCCCAAATGATAAAGGGCATTGGTAGCATTGCTAACCAGGCGACTTTAGGAGAGGAAATAAAGAAAGCTCCGCCGATGATGATGACTGTTGTTACCAGTTGAAGTAATTCATTTGCCCCGTCATCTAAAAAGCGTTCTAGTTGGTTAATGTCATCATTTAATATTGACATTAAACCACCTAAACTTCGATCTTCAAAGTAGGATAATTCTAATTCTTGGATGTGGGTATAGGCGTTGATTCTTAAGTCGTGTTCGATGTTTTGAGCTAAATTTCGCCATAACCAATCGTAAGCATACTCAAAGACTGATTCTAATCCCCAAACAATGAAACTGAGCAAGCTAAGTATTAAGAGTTGGGAAAAGATGTCTTTTGCGCCAAATTGAGCGATGAGGGAGTCTTGTTTTTTTACTACTACGTCAACTGCTGCACCGATTAAGGCTGGTGGTGCTAAGTCGAAGATTTTATTTAAAATTGAACATAGGCTGGCGAGTAAAATTTGCAGTCTATAACGTCGCCCATATTTTAATAGGCGACTGAGGGGTGGTGTGGTTTTGGCTGGTTTTGATGGCAATTTAGAATTGGACATATTGTTAGCCGAAGGAAGAAGGAAGAAGGAAGAAGGAAGAAGGAAGAAGGAAGAAGGAAGAGGGAAGAAGGAAGAGGGAAGAAGGAAGAAGGAAGAGGGAAGAAGGAAGAGGGAAGAAGGAAGAATGTTTCCTTCCCAGTTAACAGTTAACAGTTAACAGTTAACAGTTAACAATTTAAGCTTTAAATGTCAAAATCGGCTGCATTTTGGCGACTACATTTACCATTTTAGCTTCAACTTGAGTGTTAATTACTGGTTGAATTGGTTTGTAGGCGGCTGGTGCTTCTTCTATTTTACGCTCTTCGCGTAAAGTAATGCAATCGACTCCGGTTAAACCCAAGATTTCTGGTGTTTTGTCTGCGCCTTCGCGGGTGAGATCGAAGCGCGATCGCATTCTACCGGCACCGTGAGATGCTGAGGACAAAAATTGGGGATTTCCCAGGCCAACTAATAGGAAAGATGGCGCACCCATTGAACCGGGAACGATCGCAGGTTGTCCGAAATGGGCGGGACAAGCGCCTTTGCGTGTCACCCAGCCGCCATTTTCCGCTAAAGTTATATTGTGGGGCAAATCGTAAACCAAAGGTGCTTCAACATCGCCGTAAACCTCTCGTAGCCGCAAACGTAGCAATTCTGCCAGCAGTAAGCGGTTGACGAAGCCGTAGTTGGCGGCTGTCGCCTCTGCTTGCAGGTAGTCGCCAACTAGGTTGGGGGTGTCGTGAATTGAGAGGGGAAACAGTTTAGATTCAGGGGTTTTGAGGTGTTTTGGCCATGCTGCTTGGGCGCGATCGCGCCACATTCCGCCGATGTATTTGCCGACGTTGCGCGATCCTGAGTGAATCATAAAGGCAATTTGTCCCGATCGCACTCCCCAAGTGTAAGCATAAGCTTTGTCGATGACTTCTTCAACTACTTGAATTTCGACGAAATGATTGCCGCCGCCGATGGTTGCAAGTCCTCCGTCGCGAACGATTCCACTGTTGGGTACGAGTTCGGCGGGGGCCCATCTGATATCGCCATTCATGGAACCGCCTAAGTAAACGCGATCGCACTCTTTGACTAATTGCTCCCAGTTGGATCTGACTACATTGCCAGTTGCCTTGTCTAGCATGGCATCCAGCCATCCGGGAATACCAAATTGGAACATCGCGCCAGCGGTTTTGGCAGTCATGGCGACATCGCGAGTACCGAAAAAGTAGTCGCCTTTCATTGCTTCCACGAAGCGATCGCGCTTGGCCAGAAAGCGATCTAGGGTTAAGTCGGCGACGTGCAAACGCATACCACAGTTGATGTCGGAGCCTACAGCCGCAGGAACGATCATATCTTGGGTGGCGATCGTGGAACCGATCGCAACTCCTCCATCTCCCGGATGAAAATCGGGAGTTGCGATCGCACAGCATACACAACCGCCTTGGGGATGGCGAATTTGTGCTAAATTTGCCAATTGTTTGAGTGCTTTTGCTTCAATTGGGAAACCTTCTGGCAACAAAATTTCTGCTGTTTTCGCCGCGCGATCGTCCCTGTCAAAATCGAGGGAACTATTGAGACAAATTGAGTAAACTTTATTGTTGTAACTGACATCCAAACCTTCGCGAGACAACGCTCGCAAAAGCCGTTGGAGATTTTTTGGCTGCTGCATAAGTATTTTTGGCAAGTTGTCAAGCAACCGCCAGAAGCGAGATAATTTTTGAAGAGATTAAAGACTTAGGTTCAGCAGCCGCAGTCTTTTTGTAAAGAGGTTGAAGGCAAAATCTTTACTCTGAATAAATCATGCCATATAAATTTAGAAATGTCAACTAATTCCCCAAAAAGTTAGTATTTAAGTTAAAATAAAATTCACACCTCGACGTACAATTTACATAATGACTACTTTAATCTCCCAAACTCGTCCAAAAGTAAAATCTAATCAGTTCCCCAAATGGCAACCTGCAACTTGGGAGGATTACTTGGTATATCGCGACGATCCTAAACTTGATGATAGAGTCGGACTGTTTTTTAATGATAACTACCTTTTCGTTGATATGGGTAATGAAGGAATTAACCACGCGAGAGCCAATAATCTATTTACGATGCTATTTTTTATGTGGTTTAGCTATTTTACGGATCAAGTTGCTGATTCTCTGGGAGGTTGTTTAATTGAGAAACCAAACACCCAAGCCGCCTCACCAGATTTAGTTTTATATATTGGTGAAGGCGTACCGCAATGGCAAGAGGGAGAACCGCGTTTAATTGATTTGAATAAATGGCGAGTTCCGAATTTAGTAGGTGAAGTTGGTGATACTACTTTGGCCACTGATTTAGATGAAAAGAAAAAGCTTTATGCAGATTTAGGCATCCCTGAATATTGGGTAATTGATGTCAAAGCTCAACGAGTTTTCGCCTTTATTTTACAAGAAAATGGTAGTTATCAACAGGTAGAGGAATCTATGGCTTTAGCAGGTTTACCAATTGTTTTGTTAGAAGAAACTTTAGAGCGTTTAAATCAGGGAACTAATATTAGTGCGGCTAGTTGGTTTGCTCAAACTATCGCTAGTTTGAGTGCCGAGTAAAGAACATCAAGTTAAAATAAAAATCATATCGGTGGTGTTTTCTCCTGCTTACTTTTGACGAAAATATTCGCGGATCGCGTCAATACCTTGTTCTGCAATTTCAAATGGGGGATCTTCGAGGGGGTTGCCACCTAAATAAAGTTCTGATAAATTGGTAAGATGGGCGATCGCTTCTGGTACGCTCGTCAGTTTGTTGATACTTAAATCAAGTTCGGATAAATTAGTAAGATGGGTGATAGATTCTGGTATGCTCGTCAGTTTGTTATAACTTAAATTAAGTTCGGATAAATTGCTGAGACGAGAGATAGATTCTGGTACGCTCGTCAGTTTGTTATGACTTAAATCAAGTTCGGATAAATTGCTGAGACGGGTGATAGATTCTGGTACGCTCGTCAGTTTGTTATAACTTAAATTAAGTTCGGATAAATTAGTAAGACGGGTGATAGATTCTGGTACGCTCGTCAGTTTGTTGCTACTTAAATCAAGTTCGGATAAATTGGTGAGACTAGAGATAGATTCTGATACGCTCGTCAGTTTGTTATAACTTAAATCAAGTTGGGATAAATTAGTAAGATGGGCGATCGCTTCTGGTACGCTCGTCAGTTTGTTGCTACTTAAATCAAGTTGGGATAAATTGGTGAGACGGGCGATCACTTCTGGTACGCTCGTTAGTTTGTTGTCACCTAAATAAAGTATTGATAAATTGGTCATAAGGGCGATCGCTTCTGGTACGCTCGTCAGTTGGTTGCCACCTAAATAAAGTATTGATAAATTGGTCATAAGGGCGATCGCTTCTGGTATTCTCGTCAGTTGGTTATAACTTAAATCAAGCTCGGATAAATTTGTGAGACTGGCGATCGCTTCTGGTACGCTTGTCAGTTGGTTGTCACTTAAATCAAGCTCGGATAAATTGGTGAGACGGGTGATAGATTCTGGTACGCTCATCAGTTGGTTGTTCCATAAATTAAGTTTGGATAAATTGGTGAGACGAGAGATAGATTCTGTTATGCTTGTCAGTTGGTTATATCTTAAATCAAGCTCGGATAAATTGGTGAGACGGGCGATCGCTTCTGGTACGCTTGTCAGTTGGTTGTCACTTAAATCAAGTTCGGATAAATTGGTGAGACGGGCGATCGCTTCTGGTATGCTTGTCAGTTGGTTAGATTTTAAATTAAGAGCGGATAAATTGGTGAGACGGGTGATAGATTCTGGTATGCTTGTCAGTTGGTTGGAGCTTAAATTAAGTTCGGATAAATTGGTGAGACGGGCGATCGCTTCTGGTACGCTTGTCAGTTGATTAGATTTTAAATCAAGTTGGGATAAACTGGTGAGACGGGTGATAGATTCTGGTACGCTCGTCAGTTTGTTGTCACCTAAATTAAGTTTGGATAAACTGGTAAGACGGGTGATAAATTCTGGTACGCTCGTCAGTTGGTTGCCACCTAAATAAAGTTTGGATAAACTGGTAAGACGGGTGATAAATTCTGGTACGCTTGTCAGTTTGTTATAACTTAAATTAAGTACAGATAAACTGGTGAGACTGGCGATAGATTCTGGTACGCTCGTCAGTTGGTTGTCACTTAAATCAAGTATTGATAAATTGGTGAGATGGGCGATAGATTCTGGTACGCTTGTCAGTTGGTTATATCTTAAATTAAGTACAGATAAACTGGTGAGATGGGCGATCGCTTCTGGTATGCCCGTCAGTTTGTTGTCACCTAAATTAAGTTTGGATAAATTGGTGAGATGGGCGATCGCTTCTGGTATGCCCGTCAGTTTGTTTCCTTTTAAACTCAACCTTTCCAACCATTCCAACTCAAACACCTCAGTCGGAATTTCGGTTAATAAATTATAGCTCAAATCTAATTTAGTGAGGCGTTGTTCCTTGACTTGTTGAATTTTTCTGCAAATTTCGTCTGTAGTCATTTTTCTGTCCCCAGATATCTTTAAAGATGGCATTAAATGGCAAAA
Organism: Oscillatoriales cyanobacterium USR001; assembly: GCA_001698425.1. GTDB lineage: Bacteria > Cyanobacteriota > Cyanobacteriia > Cyanobacteriales > Microcoleaceae > Kamptonema. The sequence continues at coordinate 32,546 of MBRE01000077.1, forward strand.
TCGTTTACCTACTTTTTTATTAACCTTTCATACCACAAACCAGCAGCAATTACACCAACTCCACACAAAATGTTGATATGGGTAACGAAGGAATTAATCACGCGAGAGTCAGCGATTTATTTACCTTGTTATTTGGCTTCTGGTTTAACTATTTTACTGATCGAGTTGCTGATTCTCTGGGAGGTTGTTTAATTGAGAAACCAAACACCCAAGCCGCCTCACCAGATTTAGTTTTATATATTGGTGAAGGCGTACCGCAATGGCAAGCAGGAGAACCGCGTTTAATTGATTTGAATAAATGGCGAGTCCCGAATTTAGTTGGCGAAGTTGGCGATACTACTTTAGCTACCGATTTAGATGAAAAGAAAAAACTTTATGCTAATTTAGGTATTCCTGAATATTGGGTGATTGATGTCAAAGCTCAACGGGTTTTCGCCTTTATTTTACAAGAAAATGGTAGTTATGTACAGGCGATCGAATCTATAGCTTTAGCAGGTTTACCCATTGTTTTATTAGAAGAAACTTTAGAGCGTTTAAATCAAGGAACTAATATTAGTGCGGCTAGTTGGTTTGCTCAAAATATTGCTAATTTAGGTACAGTGGTTGAAGCTTAAGCTGACACGCCTCGATCGCAGTCCTGTCCTTATTGTAGCGGTCATAATTTTTTCTAATCAATATTTCCTCTAAAAACCCGGTCAAACTTATAGATTTCTTGCTAAGGTAAAGAAATGTATCGGAAATTTGCATGGTACGCACATTTTATTAGCAACATCTTATGAGCAGCACTGTAGCCTCAGATTCGTATCCGCCCTATTTTTACTGCCATCCTCAGAATTACTCATTTTCCGCCAAGATGACAGTATTTTGCGACTTAGACGGTCCGATTGTTGATGTATCTGAACGCTATTACACCACCTATCAATTAGCATTAGCCGATACTCAAGCAACTTATCAAACTCAAGGAATATCGATCGATACCCAACAACTAACTAAACAACAATTCTGGGAAATGAAAAGGGAACGAATTCCCGATGCAGAAATTGCCAAAAATTCAGGATTGCAAGGTTCACAAATTGATGCTTTCCGGCGGTGTGTAGGAGAAATTGTCAATCGCTCAGACTTGTTACACTTAGATCGCATTCAACCTGGAGTACAATGGGCGATCGCGCTGCTTCATTCTCATGGCGTGCGCTTAGTTTTAGTCACATTGCGATCGCAACATCAAGCCGCACAACTATTACAAAACTATGGTCTAGCCAGACTCTTTACCTGCATTCGTGGCACTCAAGTTACAGACGCAGCCTATAACAACTATGCTAACCTTAAAACCCGACTTTTAGATGAAGTCGTAGAAGAATTAGGATCGTTAATGGGTTCAGCTTGGATGATTGGAGATACCGAAGCCGATATCCTCGCCGGTCAAGCTTTAGGCATTCCCACAATTGGCCTTACCTGCGGGATTCGCAGCACCACCCAACTGCAAAAATTTCAACCCACCAATATTCTCAACGATCTAATTTGTACAGCCCATCATTTATTAGAATGTAGCAAACTAATTGGTAATTGGTAATTGGTAATTGGTTATTGGTTATTGGTTATTGGTTAACTGTTAACTGTTAACTGTTAACTGTTTCCCTCTTCCTTCTTCCTTCTTCCTTCTTCCCTCTTCCTTCTTCCTTCTACCCATGCGTCACATCCCACAAACGATTTAACGGAAAATAAATCACCGGAGCCCAAAGACTGCTAAGAATAGCAGAACAAAGAGCAACTCGCTGATGATCTGTCCAAATTTCTACCAAAGAACGTCCCCCTATCCAACTAAACTGAAAAGCCATCATTGTTTCCGCTATCACCGCCATACCAAACACAATTAACGCGATCGGAATCGGATCTTTCTCAATCACTTCTGAAGGAATCGATCGCATTTTCTGTAACAAAATAGTCACAATAGCTACGAACACCAAACTTACAGCATGGCTTGGCCAAGAAGCCGTCATACTATCTTGAAGAAACCCCAAAATTAATCCTCCCACAATCGCTGCCATTAACGTCCGCTTGCGCCGAATACTCCAAACTACCACCCAGATTAAAGGCCAATTAGGACCAATACCTAAAAGTTCCATTCCAGGGAGGCGAGAAGGCAAAATTACCACACAAAAAATCACAGAAAAAATAGTAATTCCCCAGTTGACAAAATGGCGAGAATAGGGAAACATCCGAAAAAAATTAGTCATCGTTTCTCTTCTCCTCCTTCCTCTTTAGACGGCTGATTTTGAGCAGGATTTATAGGTGAAGGCTTAGTTTCAGGAAAATTCATTCCTGATGGCTCCTTGTGAGGATAAACCACCACCCACTCCAAAGAATTAATCGGTGCTGAAAACACAATTATTGCTTCAGGAGCAGGACTTTTATTCATATCCAGGGATTCCACTATACCTACCGGCAACCCAGGCGGATATAACTGACTAAAAGATGAAGTTGAAACAACATCTCCTGGCTTCACATTCGGCACATTATCAAAAAACTCCATCACCGCCCGATTTTTAGATTTATCCCCTTTTCCCTTTAAGAAACCCATGTGACGACTGCGGCTCACCGCCACACCAACTCGGCTAGTAGGATCGCTAATTAAGATTACCAAGCTAGTATTAGGAGTAACATTAATTACCCTACCAACTACCCCCCCTGGACTCATCACAATAAAGCCTTTTTGGATGCCATCTTTACTTCCTTTACCTAAAATTACTTGTTGCCACCAATGATCGGAACTTCTACCAACAATAGGCGCGGCAATTCCGGGATTTTTCTGGGTAGAAATATAACCTAAAAGTTGTTGTAGCTTTTGATTTTGCGCTTGCAAATCAGCGAGACGATCTTGAATTTCTTTCGTGCGAGCATTCAGCATTTGTTCTTGTTCAGCCGCATTAATTTGGAAAGGGCGAGTTACCCAACCATAAATTTCAAATAGTGCTTGTCCTTGAGTTTCCCGCACGAACCAAGCACCGCTAAGAACTAATGCAAGCATAGCGATTTGTAATCGCAGATCCCACCATCGACGCAATGTGTTTTTTAGCATAATTTAACACTTTAGATTTTAGATTGAGAGATTGATTTTAGATTGAGGATTGCCTCCTAAATCCCAAATCAAAAATCAACTGAGAGTTCCTAAAGATTTCGCGATCGCCCACTGAACACCCGCTCTAATAATTTAAAGTTTTCTAATACCCTACCAGTCCCTAAAACCACGCAGGATAAAGGATCGGCGGCGACATGAGTGACGATGCCAGTTTCGTGACTAATGAGAGTATCTAACCCTTTCATTAACGCTCCACCACCAGCTAACATAATCCCTCGATCGATAATATCAGCAGCCAATTCTGGAGGAGTTCGTTCTAGGGTTCTCTTCACCGCTTCAATAATTACTGAAAGTGGTTCTGACATACTTTCTCGGATTTCTGGGCCTTTAATTGTGATAGTTCGTGGCAAACCTGAGAGCAGGTGCAAACCGCGTACTTCCATCGTTACATCGTCATTTTCTAAGGTTGGATAAGCTGAACCAATGCCAATTTTAATGTCTTCAGCGGTGCGCTCTCCAATTACTAAGTTATGCACTTTTTTCATGTACTGGATAATCGCTTCGTTAAGCTCATCACCAGCTACCCGCACCGACTCGCTCAAGACAGTACCTTGCAAGCTGAGCACGGCGACTTCGGTTGTACCGCCACCGATGTCAATAATCATATTACCCGTAGCTTCGGCAACTGGCAGTCCAGAACCGATCGCGGCAGCAATTGGCTCATCAATTAACCGAACATCTCTCGCCCCCGCTTGAGAAGCCGCTTCAATGACGGCGCGACGTTCAACTCCAGTAACACCGGAAGGAATACCGATCACAATTCGCGGCGCAACTAAGGTGCGACCTTGATGAACTCGCCGGATAAAATGTTTGAGCATAAGCTCTGCTGTATCGAAGTCGGCAATTACGCCATCCTTTAGCGGCCGAATAGCGATGACATTGCCAGGAGTGCGACCGAGCATTTTTTTTGCCTCGTTTCCGACTGCCAGAGGAATCTTTAGTTCTTGGTCAATGGCAACTACAGATGGCTCTTGAAGAACGATGCCTTTACCGGATACATACACGAGTGTATTAGCAGTACCGAGGTCGATACCCATATCACGGGATAAGGAAAAGCGATTGAGAAAACCCACTGGTTTATCCGCCCCTAAAATTAAATGCTGTGTGATAATGTAACTAAAGTGTAACCGAAGGTGGATTCTATTACGTTTTTGATCCTGAGTCTAGTCAGAATAGCTCATGGTTGAGCCGATGTGTTCCCTAGAATCCATAATCTCTAATTGTCAAAGGAGGGAACATAATCAGGATAAAGCTTAGACGTTGCTCGTCTTTAATTGCTTATTTTTCACTATTGTGAATGTAGTTTAATCATCAAAGCTGGATTGAAGAGGTTTTTATGAGTCTTAATGTGGTTACGCTGGTTGGTCGTGTGGGCGGCGACCCGGAAGTAAAGTATTTTGAGTCGGGTAGCGTTAAGTGTAAGTTGACGCTGGCGGTGAAGCGACGCTCTCGCAATACTGATGAACCAGATTGGTTTAGTTTGGAGTTGTGGGGCAAAACTGCGGAGATTGCTGGTACTTATGTTAAAAAAGGCACTCAAATTGGGGTGACGGGTTCTTTGAAGTTTGATTACTGGCAAGATCGTAATACTGGGGCTAATCGTTCTATGCCTGTGATTAGGGTGGATCAATTAGATTTGTTAAGCCCGAAACGAGATGATTCTAGTGCGCCGCAAAATTACGATGAGTTGTTGTAGTTTTACGGGTTTTGGTTGGTGATTTTTGAGATTTGAGATGGCGAATGGTGAGTGCTGAACAGTTAGAAATTGTTAAGTCTGAGTATGCAGCTGGTAAGGCGGTTTTTGAGCGCGGCCAGTATGGGGATGCGGTGCGCCATTTTGAGGCGGCTAGTGCTTTGGTCGATCGCGGTTCCCGTTTTGGGGGTGAGGTGCAAATGTGGCTGGTGACGGCTTTGGATGCGGCGGGACAACTTCAGTCAGCGATCGCGCTTTGTAAGCAACTTGTCCGTCATCCTAGTATAGATACTCGCGAACAGGCGCGGGGTTTGCTCTATATTTTGGAAGCGCCTAAGTTGAGTAAGCGCCCTGAGTGGTTGGTGGAAATTCCTGATTTGGGGGCTTTGGGCGATAATCAGTCTAGTTTGAAGTTGGGGGCGGGGGTGGTGCTGAAACAGTCGCCGCCGCCATCTAAATGGGCGATCGCGGAACCTGTAGATTTGAGTAAGGTGAATGCGCGGGATAATAGTTTTGTTTGGGTGGGGTTGATGGGGATTGGTGTCGCGATCGCAGGTTTGATTTTCTGGCATTAAAGACTTTTTCGTTAATATAGCATTTCTCAGGCGGATGAGATACATATAACTCTACCCCCAACCCCCTTAGAAAGGGGGCTTTTCCAGTCTCCCCCCTTTACAAGGGTAGGGGGGGTCGTTTTTGTACCTCACTTGCTTGAGAACTGCTATATGTATGCAAGGACAAGTTAACCAGCCGTTTTAGCACTTGCATAGCTTCATTTAATCCGTTATTAAGACTATTCGATATACTGAATAAGTCTGATAGTCCATATTCATTTATCTCTCCACGAGCCACCTTAATAAAAATATATTCTTCTCCATTTGTAATCATCCCAAAAATAGTTGTTTCCGGGTAAGGATTACCCATCATGTATGCTAAAGTCTGCGGTACTGCCCGCGATACACTAAACCCATATTCTTTGCTTTCTATGATTATTATCCAAAATCGATCGCGCACTACTAAAGCATCAATTCTACCTTGTAAAACTTTTTCTTCGTTTTCTTCTTCACTAATCACTTCAATCTTCAAAAATTTCTCACCTCTAATCCTTAAAGGTAGATCGCATAATCCCATAACATCTAGGAGAGGATGTAACATAATAATGTTAACTGTACCTTCGGAAATCTCATCTTCTTCCATATAGGATAAATAGCGAAATTTTAATCTCTGTAAATTGAAAATCTCGGTTTCATTTAGCGCTGGTAAGTCACCCATCCATTCGGTGAAAAATTGATCGTTATTACTGCGGCGCAAATTAAATTTTCGGCGGACATCACTTAATTTGGTAATTGCTTTAGTAATGGCAGTTTCTTGAATTATGCTCATTTTTAATAGACAATTATTATCAAAATATACAATAGTATATTCTGGGCTAAAAGTCAAATTTTTCAGGGGCTAGGGCGTGTTTTCAAAACAGGGCAACCACAGGGGGATTGCCCCTACGAGAATGAAACCGCCCTGCGCCTCTAAACTTCAATATTTTTTCTGGTTTTTCCGCCGCTGGCGACGAGTGTAGATCGCTCCTAAAATCCCCAATGTTGTCCCGGCGATCGATATTGGTTCTGGCACTTCTTGGGTCTTTTGCGCCTTATCGATTGGATCGTAATAATTTTTTACATTCCAAGATAAAATATCGTGAACACCCATTCCAGATCCTGTACCTGATGTAAAGCCCATAAAGGCATTCGGCATTTTGAGAATGGATGCGATGTCTAAAACGTATGACAAGGCGGGATTAATTGGTCTGTTTTCTGTGGTAGAAATTCGCACTTCAAGTAATTTTGATAATCCATTATAGTCAATCCAGGAATGCCATATTCCACCATTATTCATTCGGGGATAAACAGGAGTCCATGCAGTTGAATAAAGATTGCCATTCAGATTCAGCCCGATGTGATTACCATTAGGATCGAAATATTTATTGTAGTAGGTATCAAATTCGATCGCGACACTCTGACCAATACCTCCATATCCAATTCCACCCCCTGTACCACCAACGTTATTAGATAAAGTTTGTATCACAAAAGCTAGACCATCGGCTCCCGCTCCATCTTCATCTCCAACCCCATTTGAGGAGGAAATTTGAAAAGAAAAATTACTACTAAAAGAAGCGTTTTCTGCGAGACTGATTCGCTCCGTTAAAAAAGCTGTTCCTGCTTGTGAATACCAGTTAGTCAGGCGTAATCTATTGCTAATTTGGTGCGCCGCTCCAGTTAAGGTAAAGCCAGAAGCAATACCAATATTAGGTAATTCTAAACTAATCTTTTGGGGGCTAATTGGTTTAGGTGTAAAATTAGCCAGTGTAGACACCAAATTTTCTGAGCTAATTGTCTTTTCCGGTAGAGCTTTCAAAAATTCGATTAAAGTCATACCATTAGCTTTTGTAGCTAATAATGGCAAGCTTTCATCTATCTGCTCATCCTTTAAGTCTAAGAGAAACTTAAATAAATCTACTAGGTCTAATTGTTCTTTAGTTAAAGGCTTAGACAAGTCTATGCTAATTGGTCGGTTCAACTGTGCTTTAGAGGCTAGAGTTATACCAAAATTCTCTAGTATTGGAAATAATGATGGATCTCCAGTTTTGGCAAATTCTTCGAGGTCTGAGACTTTAATTGTATCAGTGCCGTTAGATATTTCTTCAGCCGCAAAAACAGGAGTGGTGAGAGTATAGCTCAGACCGATCGCGATACTCAAATTGAACAGCAAATGCACTTTCTTTGGGAAGTTCATAATCAAAATTGGGATAGAGAGACATAAGAAAGCCAAGGCAAAAAAGACCGATGGAACCTTCTTGTGATAGTTATCGGTTTTTTCTCTGTGTTTTTATGCAAATTTCCGAAAAAACTTTTTCGGCGGGGCGAAGCTGCGATCGCATACCCTGAATATATCACACAAATAATAATTCTCTGTATTTATCGGAAAATGTAATATAACTTAATATCTTTTAACGTTCTCAGCTATTAACCATTTCTGAAACAGATGCTTTGTAGGTTACTCCAAAGCTTTAAAATCAAAGAGAGTTAACCTGGATTGGAAATAAATACGATTATGGACACTAAAGCTTTTAAGCGATCGCTTCAACAGTCAGAAAATTACCACCGTAAAGGTTTTGGACACGAAGCAGAGGTAGCTGGGGTGATGCAGTCGGCCTATCAAAGCAGCCTGATCCAGCAAATTCGCGAGAATAACTATACCCTAAAACGTGGCGATGTAACGATTCGACTAGCTCAAGCATTTGGTTTTTGTTGGGGTGTAGAAAGAGCAGTCGCGATCGCCTACGAAACACGCCAACATTTTCCCACAGAACGCCTCTGGATTACCAACGAAATTATCCACAATCCTTCAGTCAATCAACATTTACTCGATCTACAAGTAAAATTTATTGAAGTTACCAAAAATGGCAAAGACTTTTCCGTAGTAGATAGAGATGATGTTGTAATTTTACCGGCCTTCGGCGCAAGCGTTCAAGAAATGCAAATACTTAACGATAAAGGCTGCAAAATAGTTGATACAACTTGCCCTTGGGTTTCTAAAGTTTGGAACACAGTGGAAAAACATAAAAAGAGAGATTGCACCTCCATTATTCATGGTAAATACAACCATGAAGAAACCGTTGCCACCAGTTCTTTTGCTAACAAATATCTCATTGTCTTGAATTTACGCGAAGCTGAATATGTCAGCAATTATATCCTCAATGGAGGTAATCGTGAAGAATTTTTAGCCAAATTTAGCAAAGCTTATTCCGCTGATTTTGACCCAGATCGGGATTTAGAATATATTGGCATCGCTAACCAAACAACTATGCTCAAAAGTGAAACCGAGCAAATTGGCAAACTGTTTGAAAAAACCATGATGCGGAAGTATGGACCAGACCAATTGAACGAGCATTTCCAAAGTTTTAATACCATCTGTGATGCGACTCAAGAGCGGCAAGATGCGATGATTAGTTTAGTCGAAGAAAAGCTAGATTTAATGCTAGTAATTGGCGGCTTTAATTCTTCTAATACAACTCACTTACAAGAAATGGCTGTTGAGCACAAAATTCCCTCTTATCACATTGATTCTGCGGAACGGATTTTATCGGAAAATCGGATAGAACATAAGCCTTTAGGTGGAGATTTAACTATCGCTAAAGGGTGGTTGCCACCAGGAGAAATTATTTTAGGAGTGACTTCTGGTGCTTCAACTCCAGATAAAGTAGTTGAGGATGCAATTGAAAGAATTTTTGAGATGAAAGCCTAATTGGGACGATCGAGGGTTTGTGCGCGATCGCGTTTTGCTTTAAAATAGTTAAGACTTATCCAAAAATGTTGGTAATGCTGGCAGATTGGCGCGATCGATAGTAAAAAAACCGCAAGGGTGACAGCCTTACTATGAGCCAAAGTCGCGATCGTCAACAGATAGCTGACCAAATAAAAATTATAAAATGACTCAATTTACATCTACTATCACTGCATTTCCCCTCACCGCCGTTGTGGGACAAGAAGCAATTAAATTAGCACTACTTTTAGCAGCGATCGATCCCGGATTAGGCGGAGTCGCGATCGCAGGCCGTCGAGGTACGGCTAAATCCGTAATGGCAAGAGCTTTACACTGTTTATTACCGCCCATTGAAATTATTAAAGATTCCATCTGTAATGAGGAACCAATTGACGGGGAAGAAATAGCAACTAAAATCATTCCTGCACCCTTCGTTCAAATTCCTTTAGGAGTTACAGAAGACAGACTTTTAGGTTCAGTTGATGTCGAGCAATCTGTTAAATCAGGTGAAACCGCATTTCAGCCAGGATTGTTAGCCCAAGCTAATCGCGGCGTGCTTTACGTTGATGAAATTAATCTGCTCGATAATAATATTTCTAACCAATTATTGACAGTTTTAACAGAAGGAATAAACCGCATTGAACGGGAAGGAATTAGTTTTGAACATCCCTGCAAAGCACTATTTATTGCTACCTATAATCCCGAAGAAGGTCCGCTAAGAGAACATCTGTTAGATAGAATTGCGATCGCGCTTTCTGCCGATGCCATTTTAGGATTAGATGAAAGAGTGCAAGCCGTAGAATCTGCCCTTTCCTATTCTATTTCTCCCCAAGCTTTCCTCAGTCAATATACCGAAGATATTGATAACCTAAAAACCCAAATCTTATTAGCGCGAGAATGGTTAAAAGATGTCCGCATTCAGCGCGAACAAATTGCCTATTTAGTAGAAGAAGCAATTCGTGGCGGCGTACAAGGACATCGAGCCGAACTATTCGCCGTGCGGGTGGCTAAAGCAGCCGCCGCTTTAGAAGGGCGTACCGATGTCACGGCTGACGATTTACGCCGCGCCGTAGAATTGGTAATTGTCCCCCGCGCGACGATCGTGCAAACTCCGCCAGACGAATTACCACCACCGCCACCACCGCCACCCCCTCAAGATCAGTCGGAAGAGGAGCAAGATGAGGATGAGGATGAGGATGAGGAGGAAGATCAAGAACCTCCTGAAGAGCAAGAAATGAGCATTCCTGAAGAATTTTTGTTCGATCCAGAGGGGGTAGTCCTCGATCCGACGGTGCTTTTATTTGCTCAAATGGCTAACCGTCAGGGGAAATCGGGGAGTCGCAGCGTGATTTTTTCGGAAGATCGTGGTCGTTATGTTAAACCTATGTTACCTAAAGGCCCCGTGCGACGGATTGCGGTGGATGCAACGCTGAGAGCGGCTGCACCTTATCAGAAGGCGCGGCGGGAGAGGGATGCAGCGAATAACCCCCCCCAACCCCCCCTTGGTAAGGGGGGGAGTTTATTGGAGGTAAATTCTCAATCTCCCACCCTTGGTGAGGGGGGGAGTTTATTGGAGGTAAATTCTCAATCTCCCACCCTTGGTGAGGGGGGGAGTTTATTGGGGGTAAATTCTCAATCTCCCACCCTTGGTGAGGGGGGGAGTTTATTGGGGGTAAATTCTCAATCTCCCACCCTTAGTAAAGGGGTAAATTCTCAATCTCCCCCCCTTACCAAGGGGGGGCAGGGGGGGGTAAATTCTCAATCTCCCACCCTTAGTAAAGGGGTAAATCCTCAATCTCCCCCCCTTACCAAGGGGGGGCAAGGGGGGGGTAAGCGCGTATTTGTCGAATCTGGAGATATTCGATCGAAACGCTTAGCCAGAAAAGCGGGAGCCTTAGTCGTGTTTGTGGTGGATGCTTCGGGCTCGATGGCTTTGAATCGGATGCAGTCAGCGAAGGGTGCAGTTATGCAGCTTTTGACGGAAGCTTATCAAAGTCGGGATCAAGTGGCTTTAATTCCCTTCCGGGGCGAGCAAGCTGAGGTTTTATTACCCCCCACTCGTTCGATCGCTTTGGCCCGTAACCGTTTGGAAAGATTACCCTGTGGAGGGGGTTCCCCTTTGGCTCATGGGTTAACTCAGGCGGTGCGAGTGGGTGTAAATGCTCAGAAGTCAGGGGATGTCGGCCAAGTGGCGATCGTGGCGATTACTGATGGCCGAGGGAATATTCCTTTGGCTCGATCTTTGGGGGAGCCGATGTTAGATGGGGAAAAGCCGGATATTAAGGCAGAATTGTTAGAAATTGCGGTGAAAATTCGGGGTTTGGGGATGCAGTTGTTGGTGATTGATACGGAGAATAAGTTTGTTTCGACGGGGTTTGCGAAGGAGTTAGCGAAGAATGCGGGGGGTAAATATTATCATTTACCGAAGGCGACGGATCAGGCGATCGCTGCGATGGCTAGGGGTGCGATCGCATCTTTGAAATCTTAATCAGGATTTAAGCACGAGGGGTCAAAAACCCGGTTTCTATATCAATAGATATCAGATCGAGTCACGATTTTCTAAGAAACCGGGTTTGTTTGCGAAAGTTTCGTTTAACAAGTAAGAGATTTGTAATCTATGAATAATGCTAAAATGGGGTATTTTGAAAAAGAGGATATTCTTCATTTAACCCTTTCTGATGAACGGGAAACCCAAAGTGTAGAAATCAGCCCTAATATTACAGTAGAAGTTAATGAAGCGGGGGAATTAATTGGGATAGAAATTATTAAGGCTAGTTCTTTTATTCGAGATTCTATTTTAGAATCTGTGCAAGCGAGATTATTAACAGTCAATGGCTAGGGGTGCGATCGCATCTCTATAAAAATTAAACTAGGATCGAAGACTAGGTAAGTCCTACCTGCTAGAAAACATCGGCAGTAGCCACATCCTTTATACTGAATTTAGTTAATAACAACAACCCATCGATCGAATATTTAAAGTTCTTTCTTCCCTTGACGGCGGCGAGTCAGAAAAAAAGAACTTGCCACTACGCCTAAACCCGCTAAGGTTGCTGGCTCTGGAATCTTCGCTACACTTGGACTTACAGATTTTGTCCCTGGAATTGTAGGTCGGATATCTCGGTTTTGACTTGGACTTACTTGGGCAAGAAAAGAATTTGCAGAAATTGGTAAATTGCTACTGAATGAAAATGGTTTAGCAAAGGCTGCTTCAGAGCAACCAATGGCTATTCCCATAAATAAGGTTCCAGTAGCAGCAGTCAATAACTTGCTAATAAAAAAGACAGACATTAGACATTCCCTCTTATGGAATTTATCATGGAGTAGCAAAATCTATGTACTTTGTTCCTCTTAAGGCTATTTTCCTAACTTAACTTTCAAGAGAATTATTTTAATTTTTGCTAGAAAAACAACGAGAGTTGAGATTAGCTACATTTAGATGACACCCAAGTTTATGTGGTTAGATAAGTAAATCTGTGCTGTTCGGCAAGGCTTCTAGCCGATCGCTCGAATAGGCAGAGATTGATAATCCCAATCTCATTATACCCAACTTTGCTCAAAAACTGAAGGGGGAGCAATGGTTTCTTTACATAATCTTTAAAAACTGAGGGGAAAACGATTGTTTCTTTACAAAATCTTTACATTCGGTCAATTTTCCGACGTTCGTCGTAAATTTTACGTAGGGTTTAAGTATGGATAGGTAACAAATAGCACTCAACAGTTAACAAATAACCGTTAACATATAGCAAAGTAGCAGTTAAGATGGGGAGTATAACCTCAAAATGAGAGAAATAGTAACAGTGGAAATTCAAGACATCAAACGGGAAATCGAAACGTTGTCCGATCGCCTGGGTAAAACCCAGGACTATCTTTGACATCCCCGCGCTTACAGCAAAAATCTCAGATTTAGAGCAAATCAGCGCTCAACCGGAATTTTGGGACGACCAAAATTCCGCGCAAAAAATTCTCCAAGAACTTAACGATCTCAAATCGCACTTGGAGCAGTATAATCAATGGCGAACCCGTCTCGAAGACGCGGGGGCCATCTTGGAGTTGCTAGAGTTAGAAATCGATGAATCGCTTCTCCAAGAGGCTTATACTAATCTTTCCCAATTAAGGTGCGAACTCGATCGCTGGGAACTAGAACAATTGCTTTCTGGTCCCTACGATGAAGGAGGCGCGGTTTTAACTATCAACGCCGGCGCTGGGGGTACAGATGCTCAAGATTGGGCGGAAATGTTACAGCGAATGTATGAAAGATGGGCGCAGAATCAGGGCTATAAAGTACATTTGCTGGAGCTTTCTGAGGGTGAGGAGGCGGGAGTTAAGTCTGTCACCTTGGAAATTGTTGGTCGGTACGCCTATGGTTATTTGCGATCGGAAAAAGGGACTCATAGATTGGTGAGAATTTCGCCTTTTAATGCTAATGGTAAGCGCCAAACCAGTTTTGCTGGGGTGGAAGTGATGCCAATTTTAGATACTTCGGTGGTGTTAGATATTCCAGATAAAGATTTGGAGATCAGCACTTCCCGTGCCGGTGGTAAAGGTGGTCAAAATGTCAACAAAGTGGAAACAGCAGTGCGAATTGTACACATTCCTACGGGTGTGGCGGTGCGATGTGTAGAAGAACGTAGCCAATTGCAAAATAAGGAGAAAGCTTTAGCAATTCTGAAGGCTAAGTTATTAATAATTGCCCAAGAACAACGAGCTAAGGAGATTGCTGAAATTCGGGGAGATATGGTGGAGGCGGCCTGGGGAACCCAGATTCGTAACTATGTTTTCCATCCTTATCAAATGGTGAAAGATTTGCGGACTGGGGTAGAAACAACTGCGATCGCAGATGTGATGAATGGTGAATTAGAGCCGTATATTCAAGCCTATCTGCGGCAAGAAAATCAGTTGATAGAATCTGAGAAAATGCTCTAAAATTAAGAAAAGTTACCCGAAAGGAAGGCTCTGTTACAATGATTCCAACCGTTATCGAACAATCGGGTCGCGGAGAACGCGCCTTTGATATCTACTCGCGGCTGCTGCGCGATCGCATCGTCTTCCTCGGACAGCAGGTGACATCTGATTTGGCAAACCTGATCGTCGCCCAACTGCTATTTTTAGACGCAGAAGACCCAGAAAAAGATATTTATCTTTATATCAATTCCCCTGGGGGTTCTGTCACCGCAGGAATGGGAATTTTTGACACGATGAATCACATCCGGCCAGATGTTTCTACTATTTGTCTGGGTTTAGCAGCCAGTATGGGTGCTTTTCTTCTGAGTGCGGGGGCTAAGGGTAAGCGGATGACTCTGCCTCATTCCCGGATTATGATCCACCAACCTTTAGGCGGAGCTCAGGGACAAGCAACGGACATTGAAATTCAGGCGAAAGAAATTCTTTACCACAAAAGACGCTTGAATGAGCATTTGGCCGCTCACACTGGTCAACCTCTCAGTCGCATTGAGGAAGATACGGAGCGGGATTTCTTTATGTCCGCAGCAGAAGCAATGGAATATGGTTTAGTCGATCAAGTAATCGATCGCCGTCCTTCGGCTACTCGTCCGATCGTTGCTGTTAATTAGTTAGGAATCAAAATTAAATAACTTGATGACTTAGTTCGTAGTAAGCGCTTTAGCGCTAAAGCGCTTACTACAAACAAGCTAATTATTTAATTTCTATTCTCTTTTATCCTTTCCCTAAACAAACGGATAGCTGCTCTTTGTCCAATAGTTTTACTCTGTTCTATAAAACCTGGAATTTCTGCTATTGGCAAAAATGGAAAAGCTAAACTATTCTCTCTCTGTTCATAATTCCCTTCCACAAGTTGATAAACTTTAAGACTTTGATTTCGGTATCTCCAGATTTCAGGGACACCTAAAGAAGCATAAATCGCAAACTTATTTAGAGAAGAATTAGTATAATCTGATTCTACTACCAAATCTGGCGGCGGATCGGCAGGCAAATTAATACTTTTACCTCTAACTATAGATTCATTTTGAATATAGAAACAGGTATCCGGTTCGATCGCACGAGTTAAATCTTCTCGTTCCAAAGTTAATGCACCAAGTTGTCTCATCTCGATGCCTAACTCATCTACTACAACACCAACAAAGTGTTCTATCATTCCTATCGGTTCTTCATGTTCCGTAAGTGGCATTCTAATTTCTAAAACTCCTTCATCATAGGCAATTCTCCACGCTCTACCGTCGCCGACATCTGACATTATTGCCTTAAATGTTGACCATTTAATGCCTGTCAAAGTAATTACTTTTTCCTCAACACTATTTTGAGGAAGAATTAGTGTATTTGTAACCATTTGAGGTGCGATCGACTAAGTTTTTATTAATTTTAACACAATCCGAGCCATTCTTAATGCTCCTTCAATGCTCCTTCTTTTTCTCTTGCACCACCGCTTCCCGTTGAGCGCTAAAATCAACAACTTCTGAAGCCGAACTCACCTTAATTTTACCTTTCAGACTCTCCCCTTCTATCACTCCTTGAATATCAACTAAAGTTTGACTGCTACCTTTTCCCTGCTCAGAATTGCTATGACAAGCTATCAAGTGCGGAACCGCTCCCGATAAGCTTAATTTTTGATTCTCCCACTTCCCAAACAAGGTAAATTTTTCCTCAGCATTCGTCTTTAATTCATCACTACCTTTTGCTGATAATAAAGAACCGTTTAAATATATGCCAGACTGTTTAATTGACAATTCTAGCCTTTCTGATTTAAGACATTCCGGCAAATTTTGAGCTTGAATGCGATAACTCCCTCCAATTGCAGTAGGAGCTTTCAGATTAGATTCGCCATAGGTAGTTACCACATTGAATAGTAGTACAACAGAACCGATCGCAGTTCCATAAAATCCTAATAATTTCCAGTCTATCTTAGTCATATTTTTCCTAATTTATGAATAAACTAAGTGATTTTGTAGGGACACGGCATTGCCGTGTTCTTACCATTTATCCGCAGCTAAAATCTAAAGTTTATTTGCTGTTGGTGACTTTTCAGTAAGGACAGATGCCAAATGAGAACGCACCTTCACATAGCATCGTGTAATCAACAATGAAGAGTGACAATGTACGGCTAATTCATCAGTATATCTCCCTAAAGTTTGGCGTTCAATTCCCCACTCGCGACTCGTTCCAGCAATTGTCAAATCGGCATTTCCAGAAGCAGCGATTACTGCTTGAATTGGCTCCGCTGCTTCTATAATCGGGGTTTCAATTCGACTGACAACGCTTGCCGGTAACTGATTCATAATTCGTTGAAACTCATAACTTAACTCTCGATCTTGCGGGTTGGGTGTTTCAACACGCAATACTGTTAAATGCCGTGCCTCATCATTTACTAATAATCTGAGGGCTAATTCTAGTCCGAGATCGTCATGGAAATTCGCAGCATAAGGCACTAATAAATTGTTTAATCTTTCCCGACCTCGGTCGAGAAAAACGGCTGTATCTACCCGCGATTGAGTGAGAATTTGACCGACTCGCCCTCCTAAACGATTGCTGCTAAATGTTGGGCGATGCCATCCTACTAAAATTAAATCGGCGCGATCGAGTTCGGCAATTTGTGAAGTTTCCCCGGCTACATCGTTGCTAACTCGGATAATTGGATGGACTAGCTGGTGTGTTTCTGGAGGTTCGAGACTTTGAATTAATGCTTCAATTTTGACTCGACGCTCTTCAATAACTCGATCTGCTTCAGCAGGAGTGCTTTCAAAGGCATAAGTTTCTTGTAATTCAATTAAACTGAGGGGATGAACTGCGGCTGAGTATGGATCTTTTCCGGCGATCGCGATCGCCAATTGCAACAAACCTTTTTGCGTACTAGGATTAGCTATTGGGACCAAAATCCGATAATTTTGCCGCTGAGAATTGCCTGTTAATTTTTGGTCATCATCCGTCACTAAACCAGGCTCTGAAATATTTTCAACCTCTAATTCATTAATTGTTTCCAACTGAATTAACTTCTTCGGATAAGTCCACTCCAGTAATGGTGAAGTCATAAATGTTGTCACCAAAGCCATAATCACTAGCATCGTAAATAGCAAAGGTGAAATCACGCCCAAGCTCAAACCAATATTGAGCACAATTAACTCAGTCAAACCGCGAGTATTCATCATCCAACCCAGCGCCGAAGCTTCACGATTATTGATGCCACAAGCTCTCGCTGCAATATAAGTGCCGACATATTTACCGATAATTGCTACTAATAAAACCCCAAGACATAGCAACCATAAATCCGGGCTATTGAGCAAACCAATTTGAGTCCGTAAACCGCTATAGGCAAAAAATATTGGCAACAAAAAGATTAAAATAAAATCTTCAGTTTTTTCCGCTAACTCTCGCGTCAAACCGGCATTTTTGGGCATGGAAGCACCCAAAAGAAACGCACCAAAAATTAAGTGAATCCCAATCAACTCAGTAATTAAGGCAGAAGCAACTACTGCCATGTAAATCCCTGCCAGCACTAATTGAGTTAACTTACCAGTGCGGTTGTAATGTTTGGAAAGTCGCTGCAAGAACCAGCGGACTACCGTTACCATGAATGTAATGTAAATTATGGCTTCTAAAATAGTTGGTAAAGCGCCGATCATTGAGTTAGTACGAGTAACTGCGATCGCCACTGCCAACAAACACCAAGCCGTCACATCATCCACCGCCGCACAAGTTAGAGCTAACGTACCCAATCGCGTGTTTTGCAAATTGTGCTCGGTAATAATTCTTGCCAACACTGGAAAGGCCGTAATCGACATTGCCGCGCCCATAAACAGAGCAAAAGCAGTGAAAGAAACACTAGAATTAGATACTAAAGGATAAAGCAGTAAAGCTAACAGAGAAGCCAGAGAAAAAGGTACTAAAATACTGACATTTGAAGTGATAATCGCTACGTCTAACTGACCTTTCAAATACTTCGGATTAAGTTCCAATCCAATCAAAAACATGAAAAAAATCAACCCTACCTCAGAAAGCACCTCAAGGAAGGGAATAGCTTGCGCCGGAAACACAGCACTCGCTAAATCTGGGGCAATCAAACCAAAAAGTGAAGGACCTAACATAATCCCCGCCACAATTTCCCCGATAACTTGGGGTTGCTTAATCCAACGGAATCCCAATCCCACAAGTCGGGAAAGTCCGATAACCAGCAAAACTTCAACTAAAACTAAAACCGGTATTGGCAGCATAAGGATTTTAGATGAGGGGATAAAGCTCAGTATCGCAGATTCCGGGAAAAATAATTATAAACTGTGGTATCCTAGAAAAGTTGTGTAAATTCGCACATCCAGATTTTCGGGTGTTTCTCAGGCGAAAAGCCTCAGAGATACGGCTGGATGGAGGATTAACCCGAATCAGGAGTTAAAAATATCATGGCAGTTGTCAGTTTGGCTCAAATGTTGGAGTCAGGGGTTCACTTTGGACACCAAACCCGTCGGTGGAATCCCAAAATGTCCACTTATATTTTCACAGAACGCAACGGCGTTCATATCATTGACCTGGTACAGACCGCTCAACTCATGGAAGATGCCTATGAGTATATGAGATCGGCCTCGGAAAAGGGCAAAAAGTTTCTGTTTGTCGGGACTAAGCGTCAAGCTGCGGGGATTGTTGCCCAAGAAGCTCATCGTTGCGGTTCTTACTATGTCAATCAGCGGTGGTTGGGGGGGATGCTTACCAACTGGACGACGATTAAGTCTCGCGTCGATCGATTAAAGGATTTAGAGCGTCGTGAGGAAACGGGGGCTCTGGATTTATTACCGAAAAAAGAAGCTTCGACTCTGCGCCGGGAATTAGTGAAACTCCAGAAATATCTGGGTGGGATTAAAACTATGCGGAAAATTCCCGATGCAGTGGTGCTGGTAGACCAACGCCGGGAGTACAATGCTGTCTTGGAATGTCAAAAATTGAATATCCCCATTATTTCACTGTTAGATACTAACTGCGATCCCGATTTGGTGGATATTCCCATCCCAGCGAACGATGATGCGATCCGTTCGATTAAGCTAATAGTGGGTAAGTTGGCTGATGCCATCTACGAAGGTCGTCACGGTCAACTCGAAAGCGAAGTAGAAGATTACTACGAAGATAGTGAAGACGACTACGAAGCTGGCGAGATTGAAGAACTTGACTTTCCAGATCCAGATGCTGACGAAGAGGCTGAATAATAGTATTGAGTTGGTTATTGGTAATTAGTAATTACTAATTGCCAATGACTAATTCAATAATCACAATTAATTCTGATTAGGAAGATAGACAAGATGGCGGAAATATCTGCAAAAGTTGTCAAAGAACTCCGCGACCAAACTGGTGCGGGGATGATGGATTGCAAAAAAGCACTCAAAGAAAATGATGGAGATATCGCCAAATCAATTGAGTGGCTGCGACAAAAGGGTATTACTTCTGCTGGTAAAAAAGCAGGTCGCGTGGCTGCGGAAGGTTTGGTAGGTAGCTACATTCACACAGGTGGCCGTGTGGGCGTGCTTGTGGAAGTTAACTGTGAAACTGATTTTGTGGCTCGCCGCGAAGAGTTTCAAACTTTGGTGCGGAATATTGCTATGCAAATTGCCGCTTGTCCCAATGTGGAATATGTGACGGTTGATGATATTCCTGCGGAAATTGTCGAAAAAGAAAAGGCAATTGAAATGGGTAGGGATGATTTGGGTAATAAGCCTCAAAATATTAAGGAAAAGATTGTTCAAGGACGAATTGATAAACGTCTGAAGGAGCTATCTTTGATGGATCAACCTTTTATTCGAGATCAAAATATCTTGGTGGAAGAGTTGGTAAAACAAACCATTGCTCAATTGGGAGAAAACGTGCAGGTGCGCCGATTTGCTCGGTTTGTCTTGGGTGAAGGTATTGAGAAGGTAGAGAGTAACTTTGCTGAAGAAGTTGCTGCTCAAATGGGAACTAATTAAGCAATTAAAAATTAAAAATTAAAAATGTAGAGAATATTCTGTCATTTTTAGTTTTTAATTTTTAGGCTTGAGTTTTTTATTAATTTTTATTAATTAATTTATGTCTGGAACAAGTGAGCGAATTGAGCGGGAAATAGCTGGAGTGGAAGAGGCGATCGCGAGTCTTACCATTGAGTTTTATAACATTTACAATGGTTATTTAACAGTTTTGGGACAAGCCACTAAAAAACAATTAATTTTAGCTTGCTATCATATTTGTACGCAAGTATATCCCGATAGTTTTATTAAATTATCTTTCAATCAACGTCAAAAAATGCAGCAAAGTTTACGGAAATTAGCGATCGCTAATTCGGAAAAATTACAGTTGCTATTAAAGCCAGAAGAGGAAGAGCTAGAAGAGTCAGAAGAAGTGGAAGAGTTGGCAGAAAATGAAGGATGGCAAGAAGCCTCAGAGAAGCACGAAGCGGATCGCCGAGAAATTAAAAGAGAATTGGCTAATTATACTACTGAAAAAGCTAAACTTTCTAATCCTAAGTCTCCAGAATATTTAATTAATTGGCAAGAAAGGATGGAAAAAGGAATTGTGAAAAATCTTAAAAGTCTTTCTCGCGATAGCAATCGCTGTCTGCAAAATGCAGGAATTTTACCGAAACAATTACCCGCACCAATTTTAGAAGCTGCTTCTAATACAGAGACTTCAGGAGATGCGATCGCGGGTCCCCCTAATCTCTTAAACTTAATTATTGAAACTGTGGAATCTGAAGATAGCGAAGCAGATTTAGAAAATTTAGCTGCAAATTTAGCACGTTTAGGAGGTTCGCCTAGTCCGAATGCAATGCACATTACAGCTATTAATTTGCGTTTATCTGAAATCGAATTTGCTGATGCGAATGTGACCGGTTGGCGACAGCAAATTCGGAACCTTTCAATGCGGTTAAATACACTCAGGCGAGATTATCATAAAAAGCAACGGGAACGTACTATAGTTGAGGCGGAATCGGCTTGGCGGGCTTGTTGGTTTGAGGATTGAATCCCCGGTAACGTAACTAAGTTTCAATCCCTAATAGGGATTTAGGTTAATTGTGACTAATTGTGACCTTCCCATCACCCACAAGGCTCTACCAGAGCTAAGTTTCAATCCCTAATAGGGATTTAGGTTAATTGTGACGAAACCCAGAGGCGATCGCAAAGATAGAGGAATGGATGGAAAGTTTCAATCCCTAATAGGGATTTAGGTTAATTGTGACCGTTTACCCCCCGTGATTCAGCAAACCACCGCATCCGTTTCAATCCCTAATAGGGATTTAGGTTAATTGTGACGTAAACGCCATTATCAAACAGCCACCGCCAAAGTTTCAATCCCTAATAGGGATTTAGGTTAATTGTGACTATTGCCGAGATATCCTCAGCCTCAGATACTCAGATCCAGTTTCAATCCCTAATAGGGATTTAGGTTAATTGTGACGAAAGAGGGATTTTGGTATCTAGTGAGGGAGTTAAATTAAGTTTCAATCCCTAATAGGGATTTAGGTTAATTGTGACAGTAGCACCAAAGATGTAGCCGAAGCAACTGGCATCTCTCGTTTCAATCCCTAATAGGGATTTAGGTTAATTGTGACAGAATTACAGATTAAGAAAGCAGAAGCTGTACGAGAATTAGTTTCAATCCCTAATAGGGATTTAGGTTAATTGTGACACAGCATAGGCAGTACAGGACTACAACACTTACGAATTTCAGTTTCAATCCCTAATAGGGATTTAGGTTAATTGTGACCCAGAGAAGCACCGGGAGGAACGAACAGAGGGAACCAGTTTCAATCCCTAATAGGGATTTAGGTTAATTGTGACAGAGTTTAGTACAGCACAATCACGACAATCACGAAAAAATGTTTCAATCCCTAATAGGGATTTAGGTTAATTGTGACAGAGCGATCGAGTATCACGCGAAATTAATCGGCATGGAATCAGTTTCAATCCCTAATAGGGATTTAGGTTAATTGTGACTACAGGAAAAAATTTCACCATATTGTCCAGGCATATCTGCAATGCCTGGTTTCAATCCCTAATAGGGATTTAGGTTAATTGTGACCATCACAATCACATCCCGCTTGAGGTTTGACCCTCCGTTTCAATCCCTAATAGGGATTTAGGTTAATTGTGACTAATTTTGATTAGTAATTGCTGGCATTCCTGTGTTTCAATCCCTAATAGGGATTTAGGTTAATTGTGACCTTGCGGGGTAAATGGGTCGAAATGGCTCTTACCTGGATGGGTTTCAATCCCTAATAGGGATTTAGGTTAATTGTGACCCCCCCCAGTTAATAGTATTGCTTGAGATGAATTGTTTCAATCCCTAATAGGGATTTAGGTTAATTGTGACAAAAATTCGAGCAAAATTACTGGGGGGGCTTTTTCCCTCAGGTTTCAATCCCTAATAGGGATTTAGGTTAATTGTGACGATCAACGAGGGAATTATTTCTGGTAGGCTACTACGTTTCAATCCCTAATAGGGATTTAGGTTAATTGTGACGATGTGAGGTAGCCGCTCGTTGTTGGCTTGATGAATGTTTCAATCCCTAATAGGGATTTAGGTTAATTGTGACTCGCACTCCTGGTCGTCTTATGCCTGGGAGGTAGTAGTTTCAATCCCTAATAGGGATTTAGGTTAATTGTGACAAAACGGCAAAGGCTACGAACACGAACACTCGGAAAACTTAAGTTTCAATCCCTAATAGGGATTTAGGTTAATTGTGACCGCCGGGTTCTCAAACCCTTACTATATTTAGTTTTCAAGGTGCAGTTTCGTGAATCTGATCTAAAACTACCATTCCAGCCATCGACTTGTCAAGAGGCAAAAAAAAATTTCCTCTCAAACCCAACCCCTGTAAGCATTTCATCAATTGCGGGAATCGTTTTTTCCACCAACCACCCTCAAACCCTTACCCCTCAAGGCATCCAGCCGAAAAATTTAATCCCCCAAATTTTACACCTACCCATCCCCGCAAAAACCACCCAACGGCCTTGCTAATCGCTAACTGCAAACCAATTAGCAATTAGCCATCAACCTACTGAGGCAAAGGAGCAACCCCATCAGGCGCGATGCCTTCGGTCGGAGCAGCGATCGCCTCTTCCTTCTGTTTAGCTTGCTGTTCTATTAACTGCCGCTGTTTCGCCCGAAACTGAGCCGCCGCATCAGTTAAATTCTGGTGTTGTTCCAAAGTAAACTCGTTTATATCACGACCAAGACCCAACTGAGAACGATGAATTAAATCAAAAACCCCCATCCCACCACGACCAGTGAAAGGATCGGTATTATCCTGAGTTTGTAAATCTTGTAAAGGTGCAGCACTATTTGTCGCACCGCTATTTTGCGCCCAACTTGGCTGAGGCAAAAAACATACAGCGCCCACAGCACTCAAAGCCGCCAGCACCATCCGAATACCAGACTTAGAGGTTTTAATTTGCATAATTTTTTAGTTAAACGCTCCATCAATTATATTAGCAAATTCAGGACTTATCCACACGGGGTAAAAAACCCGGTTTCTTTGGTTGGGTGCGTAAGTCCTGTTTGCGTAAATCCTACTTAACTTAACACTCCCAAAACCTAAAAAGTAAAAGTTGTCCTCACCACACCAATCAACAAATCAGAATTATCATTATTGTGATCTGGTGCTGTCAGCCAAATCAACCCAGGAGTAATCGAAATATTATCGCTCACTTGCCACTGATAAAAAGCTTCAATGTGTAAAGAAGTATCCTTATCTTCCGGCAAATCCTTAGTAGAAGTGCTAGTTACTTTCGGTTCCATCCCGACAATAATCCCAGCTAAATTACCCTCTTTCAACAAATCGGGAAAAGCCAAAGTCACCGCCCAATTCCAGATTTTCATATCTCCTCGATCGATTCTTCCTCCTAATGTCGAAAGAGTGCGCTGTGCAGTATAACCTACCCAACCACCTACAGCAAAGTGATTGCTAACTTGCCACGATGCTTGTAACCCATAAGAGTTGTTAGAAACTGGCAAAACGTCTTCACTATCAATCCCAAAATAATCCAAACGACTAGGAAAATTCGCCGCATTACTACCGGTACCAGTGGTAACTCCGTAGGAATTGATGTAAGTTAATCCTAATGCAAAACTCTCGCTAGGAGTAAAAGTTAATTGCGCGATCGCACCGTAGGGTCCATTAAACAAACCCCCACCCTGAGAAGGACTCGCCGCATTAGAAGCTAAATATCCTAAGCTTAATTCTAGGCTACTACCAAATTGCCGTCTAATCCCAATCCCCGCACCTCCAACTTGATAATAAATCGGATTTCTTGTCCCAAAATTAGACAGCGCCCCCGTCGCTCCATCCCCATCAAAAAAAGGATTAGCTGTATTAGTAAAATCATCAGGAGCCCCAGCATTTGCTTCCAGGAAAACCTTAGTCTTACTACCCAGTGGAAAACTGTAAAACAAAGCATCTAAAGCTACTGTATTACTAGCCTCCCCAAAAGGTCCCGCATTAAACCGCAATTCCCCTTCTGGTGTGAATGTGGAATTAGTAGAAAAAGAGCCAAAATTAGTCACTTGTAACCTAGTTCTCAGCAAATCTTCACCCGTGAAACTGGTATCAAAATTCAGCCTCACCCGACTACCAAGCACAGTAGTTTTCTCCGCATCTTTCCCATTAGCATCATCACCAGCTATAATGCCAGCTAACCCAAAAATTACCTCACCATTCAGTTTAGTTGTTGTCGAAAACTGATTAGCTTCTAGTTCCGCTGTCCGAGATTCCAAAGCATCCACACGCCCGCGTAAAGTTGCTAATTCCGCCGCAAATTCTTCTTGCAATTTTTGTAGCGCTGCTAAATCTTCTCTCTTAACTAAATTAGTTGTTCCCGCCGCAATTAACTCATTAACTCGCTCTAAACAAGCATTTAAACCGGCCGCAAATTCATACCGAGTCATGGCACGATTACCGCGATAAGTACCATCGGGATAACCTGCAATACAGCCATAACGTTCTACCAGAGATTGTAATGCTTGAAAAGCCCAATCTGTAGGCTGAACGTCAGAAAGTTGAGAAACTGATGTTACTTGCTCGATCGCTTGATTGTCACTATTTTCTAAACTGTATTGGTTAATTTGCTCTAAAACTGGGGTTTCCACACCAGTCTCAGCTAAAGCCACCGAAGAGACAGCTAAACTCACCCCCAATACTACTGGGCTTACTAGCAAAGTTTTCCATAAAATATTAGACATCTAAACCCTCTCAATTTATACTAAGTGCTGATTTTACCGTTAAAAAACAGTAATTTTTATCAAATAATCCTTTAAAAAGTCTTTCTTGTCAAGAATAAGACTCATTCTTAAATATTTAATTAAAAATTGAAAATCAAAATAATTATAGGACAGGAGTTCTAACCAATTACCAATTACCAATTACGATTAAGATTTGCAAGATTAAAGGATAAACAGGATCGATCGCAGTGGAACCAAAATATGCCCTAGTTCACGAATGGTTAACGCCAAAAGCAACAGGCGGATCGGAACTTGTAGTACAAGAAATTCTTAACTTTATCAACGCCGATGTCTTTGCCCTGATCGACTTTGAATCAACAAATCCCGAAAGTTACTTATTTAACAGAGCGATCGGCAAAACATTTTTACAACATTTTCCCTTCGCCCGCAACGGCGTACAAAAATATTTACCCTTCCTACCCCTAGCGATCGAACAGCTAGATTTACGAGACTACGACATCATCCTCTCCTCCTCCCACGCCGTCGCCAAAGGTGTTTTAACCAGTCCCCAACAACTCCACATCTGTTACTGCCACACCCCCATGCGCTATGCTTGGGACTTAACCTTCGACTACCTCCGTAGCAGTAAACTCGGTGTAGGCATCCCAGGTCTATTCACGCGGTATTTACTGCACAAAATTAGGCAATGGGACGTAATTTCAGCCAATCGGGTTGATTATTTCATCGCCAACTCCCAACACACCGCACGACGCATCTGGCGGTGTTATCGGCGATCGGCAGAAGTGATTTACCCCCCGGTAAATATCGATCGCTTCCGCTTTGAACCCAAAAAACAAGATTTTTACGTGACAGTTTGCCGCTTAGTAAGTTATAAAAAAATCTCCGTAGTCGTTCAAGCTTTCAATCAATTAGGGCTACCCCTAATCGTGATTGGCACTGGACCAGAGTTAAAGCTAATTCAGCAAATAGCTCAACCTAACGTGCAAGTGCTCGGATGGCAAACTGCGGAAGTAGTAGAAAGGTATATGGCTGAGGCGAAAGCCTTTGTCTATGCAGCCTGTGAAGATTTTGGCATCGCCTTGGTAGAAGCAATGGCTTGCGGTACGCCAGTAATTGCCTATCAAGCGGGGGGAGCGTTAGAAACTGTAACAGATATTCGACAAAACCCCAATTCTGGAACTGGTTTATTTTTTCCATCCCAAACTCAAGAAGCCATCGTCGCAGCAGTGGCGGCCTTCGAGACAATGAGAGGGGCCTTTAACCCAGAAATGGGGCGATCGCGGGCCGCCGAGTTTCAACCCCAAATTTTTCAGGAACGCTACCTAAAATTTTTAGCCGGCTGCTGGCAAGAATTTCAACCTCAGAAATTTTCAGGATAAAAAGGGATAAAAAGCAATAGGATAAAGGGTTTCAGAGTTTTAATGCTCCCCTGCCAGCCCGGAAAAACAGGAGAAAATTATCACTTTTTGCCTATTTATTCTGCATAACTCTTTCTACCTTGTCTCTTGAGGCTTTATGATAATGACTGTGTGTGGTGTGAAGTGAAGGAGTAAGATGACTGCCGACAGCCAACTCATCTCCGGCAAGGTAATTCGAGCGATCGCGAGACGCGGTTTTCAGCCTGTCCTGCCTAGAGACGGAAATATAGGCCTGTCCATACAGCGCCTAGACGGAGAGTTTTTCAAGCGGTGCTTCGATATCCTGTTTTCCCTGTCAGTTCTGATCCTTTTTGCCCCGGTTTACCTGCTTTTGGCTCTACTGATTGCCTTAAGTTCGCCTGGGCCAGTTTTTTATGTACAAGAAAGAGTTGGCAAAAACCGTCAACTGTTTAAATGTCTTAAATTCAGAACGATGGTGGAAAATGCGGATGAAATCTTGATGGAGATTATGGAAACATCCCCCCATCTACGTCAAGAATTTGAAGACAATTTCAAGCTGAAACATGACCCTCGAATTACATGGATCGGGAGGTTTTTACGAGTTACCAGTTTAGATGAATTTCCCCAGTTTTGGAATGTTTTGAAGGGCGATATGAGTGTCGTAGGACCTCGACCATTAGTGGTTGATGAACTGCCAAGATACGGCCGCCATATCAATAAAATCTTAACCATCAGACCTGGAATTACAGGAATGTGGCAGGTTTCCGGCCGCAATGATATTCCCTATCCCCGGAGAGTACAAATCGATCTTTACTATGTAAACGCCAAGAATATTTGGATGGATCTTTGGATCGTTGTCAAAACTATTGGCGTGGTGATTTTCCCCAAAAATAACGGGGCTTACTAAAACCAGCTATCAGCATTCAACTATATATCTATTAAGCTGTGAGTTCTTAACTTTTTGTCAGGGTTCAATTAGCTAATAGATATTAGATGGATGCTGGTTAGTAGGTGGGTGTATATAAACTGAACCATCATCCGCAGTAATTTAAGAAAAGCGATTTTACTTAATAACTTGATAATTAATGTGAAGAGGTTGATTTCATGGGCGATACTAACTTAGAATTACTTAACAAAACAGATCCAGTAATTGCGGCTTTAATTGGGCAAGAACTCCAACGGCAGCGAGATCACCTAGAATTGATTGCCAGTGAAAACTTTACATCGGCGGCAGTTTTAGCGGCGCAGGGTTCTGTTTTGACAAATAAGTATGCAGAAGGTTTACCGACAAAACGCTACTACGGTGGTTGCGAATTTATTGATGGTGTAGAACAATTGGCGATCGATCGCGCTAAACAGTTATTTGGAGCCGCCCATGCCAACGTTCAACCCCACTCAGGAGCCCAGGCTAATTTTGCTGTATTTTTAGCATTGCTAGAACCTGGAGATACGATTATGGGGATGGATTTGTCGCACGGTGGTCATTTAACACACGGTTCCCCGGTGAATGTATCTGGTAAGTGGTTTAAGGTTCATCACTATGGTGTTAATCGAGAAACAGAACAACTTGATTACGATGAAATATTAGAACTGGCAAAACAATATCGACCAAAATTGTTGATTTGCGGATATTCCGCCTATTCTCGGATCATTAATTTTGAGAAATTTCGGGCGATCGCAGATGCAGTAGGCGCATACCTAGTCGCCGATATCGCCCACATCGCCGGCCTAGTCGCCACCGGACATCATCCCAGTCCCCTCGCCCACTGTCATGTTGTCACTACTACTACCCACAAAACCCTCCGAGGTCCAAGAGGTGGCTTAATTCTTACCAATGACCCCGAACTTGGTAAAAAGTTAGATAAGGCTGTTTTTCCCGGAAATCAAGGCGGTCCCTTGGAGCACGTCATCGCTGGTAAGGCTGTAGCTTTTGGCGAAGCTTTAAAGCCAGAGTTTAAAATCTATTCTGGCCAAGTAATTGCCAACGCTGCGACAATGGCCGATCGATTAGTCAAGCGGGGAATGAAAATTGTTTCCGGCGGTACTGACAATCATTTAATGCTAGTTGACTTGCGATCGGTTAGCATGACAGGTAAACAGGCCGATCGACTGGTCAGCGGGGTTAATATTACAGCTAATAAGAACACCGTACCTTTCGATCCAGAGTCGCCCTTCGTGACTAGCGGGCTCCGCTTAGGAACTCCGGCGATGACTACAAGAGGCATGGGAGAAGCAGAATTTATAGAGATTGGGAATATTATTGCCGATCGCCTGTTACACCCAGAAGATGAAACTGTCACCGCAGAATGTCTTCAAAGAGTAGCAACTTTGTGCGATCGCTTCCCCTTATATCCTCATCTCCACCTAAGAGAACCAGTTTTAGCTTAATTCTGAATGAAAAGCAGAGGAATAAGGATTTAGAGGAACAGACGAGCACAAAAAAAGACAAGTACAGGAACACAGAAGATTGCCCTCTTCCTTCTTCCCTCTTCCTTCTTCCTTCTTCCCTCTTCCTTCTTCCTTCTTCCTTCTTCCTTCTTCCTTCGCTCAGAAATGTAGTAAACTCTGCCTGACACCTTAATTTGCCCCGAACTTTACTGATTTCAGATGTCGCACCATCTGTACCACCTAATTGCCTTTCTCGTTTCAGCGATCGTTGTTCTTTCGAGTACGCCGCTTGTCAAAAAAATTGGCATAGCCAGCGGCCGCGTGGATCTTCCCGGCGGGCGCAAGGTACACGATCGCCCGATGGTGCGCTTAGGTGGCGTGTCTATTTTTCTGGGCACATTAATTGCCCTACTCGTTGTCTGGTGGTCTGGAGGCTTTCTCGATGGCGCAGGCCAAACTCTCAACCGCCAAGACGAGTATGAAATATGGGGCGTTACCATTGGCGGCCTGGCTTTCTTTTTAATTGGTTTAGCCGATGATTTATTCTCCCTCTCAGCTTTGACTCGTTTACTAATGCAAATTACCGTTGCTAGTATCGCTTGGTGGGTGGGAGTACGAATTGACTTTTTAACCATTCCGACAATGGGATTAGTCCCCATTGAAATTCTGAGTTTGCCCGTAACGGTAATTTGGTTAGTTGGGATGGCTAATGCGATTAACTGGATTGATGGCTTAGATGGTTTAGCCGCTGGCGTTTCTGGCATTGCGGCAGTTGTCATGCTAATTGTCAGTCTATTTATGAACCAACCCGCTGCTGCTTTGATTGCTGCGGCTTTAGCTGGGGGTTCCTTGGGATTTTTGCGCTATAATTTTAATCCGGCTCAAATTTTTATGGGCGATGGTGGGGCCTATTTTATGGGATTTACCCTCGCTGGTGTGGGTGTAATTGGGTTGGTGAAAACTACGGCGGTGACATCGGTGTTGTTACCGTACTTAATTTTAGCTGTACCAATTTTAGATATGTCGGCGGTAATTCTCGATCGCCTTCGTAATGGTAAATCACCGTTTATTGCTGATAAACGACATTTACATCATCGACTTCTGGAGGCGGGACTATCTCAAAGATTAACGGTTTTGTTTATTTACTCTTTAACGCTGTGGGTGGGAAGTTTAGCCCTAGCTTTTTCTGGGATTCCTAGTGGTTTGGTTTATGCGTTGAGTGCGACCGGCTTACTGGGATATACTAGCTGGAAAGTCTGGAAACACGCGAAGAATTAATTTAGTTTTTAATTTTGACATAATGGTTGCTGAGATTATTTGTGTTGGTACGGAGTTGTTGCTAGGGGATATTCTTAATAGTAATGCCCAATTTTTAGCGCAGCAATTAGCAGGTTTAGGGATTCCTCACTATTACCAAACTGTGGTAGGTGATAATCCAGATCGGATTAAGAAAGTGATAGATATTGCTCTTGGGCGATCGCAGCTTCTGTTATTTACCGGTGGCCTGGGTCCGACTCCTGACGATTTAACTGTAGAAACTATTGCGGACTTTTTTGGCTCTCCTTTAAGAGAAAGACCAGAAATTATTGAGGATATTGAACGAAAATTTGCCCAACGGGGGCGAGTGATGAGTCCCAGCAATCGCAAACAAGCTTTAATTCCTGAAGGTGCTGATATTTTGCCTAATTCTAGTGGTTCTGCACCAGGAATTATTTGGCAAAATCCCAGGGATGGTGTCACAATTATGACTTTTCCAGGGGTGCCGGCGGAAATGCACCGAATGTGGGAGGAAATTGCTGTTCCTTACCTGAAAAGTCACGGATGGTGTCAGGAAACTATTTACAGTCGCACTTTAAGATTTTGGGGTATTCCTGAATCAGCGTTAGCGGAAAAAGTCAATGATTTTTTCAATTTGACTAATCCGACGGTGGCTCCCTATGCTAATCATGGTGAGGTGAAATTGCGAATTTCTGCCCGTGCTCCGTCCGAATCGGCGGCGCAGGAGTTAATTTTGCCAGTGGAGGAAGAGTTAAGAAAGATTGCGGGCCTTGACTGTTATGGTGCGGATGGTGATAGTTTAGCTTCGGTGGTTGGTCAATTATTGTTGAATACGGGTGCAAGTTTGAGTGTGGCGGAGTCTTGTACTGGTGGAGGTTTGGGGGCGATGTTAACCAGTATATCTGGCAGTTCTAACTACTTTTATGGTGGGGTGATTTCTTATGATAACCGGGTGAAGGTGGGGTTATTGGGGGTACAGGAAGCGGATTTGATGGAATTTGGGGCGGTAAGCTCGATAGTGGCAAAACAGATGGCGGTGGGCGTGCGATCGCGTTTGGAAACTACTTTTGGTTTGAGTATTACAGGAATTGCAGGACCGGGCGGTGGGAGTGAGGATAAACCTGTAGGGTTAGTTTATATTGGTTTAGCGGGGCCAAGTGAAGAAGTGGAGAGTTTTGAATATCGTTTTGGCAATATTCGCGATCGCCATTGGATTCGGAATTTAAGCTCATGCACTGCCCTCGACCAGTTACGAAGAAAACTTCTTAACAGTTAACAGTTAACAAATAACAGTTAACAAATAACAGTTAACAAATAACAGTTAACAGTTAACAAATAACTAAATCCTTATCGTTTGTTGGAATGAATGTTGCTGTGATCGTAATGCCCTCAGAAATTTCCCTGGCTAAATCTTCTCCTTTAATTTTGGATAGTTTGTCGGATCTACCGCTCCCTGAAAATGGGTGTCCCCGTCGAGCTAGATTGCAAATAGATTTGATGTTACTGGCGAT
Source organism: Oscillatoriales cyanobacterium USR001 (assembly GCA_001698425.1). GTDB lineage: Bacteria > Cyanobacteriota > Cyanobacteriia > Cyanobacteriales > Microcoleaceae > Kamptonema. The sequence continues at coordinate 64,406 of MBRE01000077.1, forward strand.
CGAAGCCTTGTATCTTGGTGGTGCAGAAGAAATGCTGCTAGTATCAAAAGAACTTGAACTCGAAGGAATTATTAAACATCGGGTAGCTCTTTGGCTGCTGCGAAATACTAATCCCTTGCGACGTTTTAGCCAAAGACGTTCTATGACATTATTGGAGGCGAAAGCGTTAGTCGCGATCGCTTGCAATTTGGCACGAAGATTAACGGTGAAAATTCGACAATTATTGTTGGTAGATTACCAACTTATGAGCCAGAAAGATCGACCTTCGGAACAGGAATTGCCCCTAGCTGAGTATCTCGAACGTTTCCGCGCTCATTTCCGGGCTCGGATGAACCCCAGACGCTCCCTAGTTGTTGCTTACGGTTCTGATGAAAAGTTGAACGAACTTGCTCTAAATTTGTTAGCCAAATTGTTATTTTGTACTGGTACATCAGGAATGCAAAGATTGTGGAATAGTTTGTTTGACGGAGATGTAAAATAATGACAATTGTGCGTCAATACAATCTACCTAATTGTACCCTAATTTTACAGGGTTTGAGCGATCTTAATACCGATCGCCAGTTTGATGTTAGACCACCACTTTCTATGTTAATGAGTGCTGAATGTCGTTTTTTAGGCAATTCACAACCTCTGATCGGTGGACGCGATTTTTTTGAAAGTTTAATCAAGGCTGTCAGTAGTTATGCTCAAGAATTTTTAAGTGGCGTACCATCACTAACAGTTGATACGAGTCATTCAACATTAGTAAGGTTACAGAGAATTAATGATAATTTGCATCGGTTGACGGTGCAATATTTGGAAACAGAAAATAACCCAGTGGAGCAATTAAAGCCGAATTTACCAACAGAAATTGAGTTAACTACGGTGCAGTTATTTGATTTGGTAGAAGCGGTAGATCAGTTTTTTGCTGACACACAAACACTCCCTGAATTATCTTTACAGTTAGCACCTGTTTCTAAGCATCATGCTCAAGCGACAGAGCCTTTGGCAAAAAGGGCTTTACCGGCGGCGGTGGGAATTTCGAGTTTGGCGGTGGCGGCGATCGCATTTTTCTTTGTTCCTATTCCTGAAATTCAACGCCCGAAAGATCCCATTCCTCAACCTAATGCTAGTGGTAGTGTGGCCACGCCAACGCCTCGTGGTGCGGGTACGCCAAACCCCAATCCTACTAATACTCCTAATGTCACTTCTACACCAACTCCCACTGCGAAAGTTTCGCCTAGTGCGACAGTTTCGCCCATTTCTGCTGAGAAGTTGAAAGAATCTGAAGCAACAGCACCAAAAATTACTGATTCAGGTGAAATTCAAAGCTTGAATACGAAATTGTACGACCAAATTAATACGAGTTGGAAGAATAGACCAAAGTTAGATCGGGATTTAATCTATCGAGTTACTGTAGCAAAAGATGGCGCGATCGTTGGTTACAAACCAGTTAGTCCAGAGGGAGCAGATGAGAAGAAAACGCCTCTCCCAGATTTGCTATATAAGCCAGTTGGTAGTAAGCCTGCTGGGGAACCTCTTGCCGATTTTAGAGTGGTTTTTACCAAAGGTGGTGTTTTACAAATTAGCCCTTGGTAATATTGTTAGTTGTTAGTTGTTATTTGTTATTTGTTATTTGTTGGTTGTTAGTTGTTAGTTGTTATACCAATTCTCAAAAATTTGGCAACAGTTTTGGTAGGGGCGGGTTCACCCCATTGGTGTCAACTTAACGTCAAACCCTTAGTCCGACAGGGACTAAAGTCCCTGTCTCAAAGATCAAGTCCTCTTAAGAGGACTAATGAATTTAACAATTTTCTTCAGTCCTCTTAAGAGGACTTTACCTATTAGACAGGGACTTTAGTCCCTGGCGGGCTTTCGGCTTAAGTTGACACCAATGGGTTCACCCAAATCCCTGCTATTCGCCCAAATATTAAATAACCCGCCCCGAATACTGTTACACAACTTTGGAGAATTTGGTATTAGTTGTTGACTCATTACTTAAAAATAAACCTATGACTCATCAAATTAGTTTACAAGTTAATGGAGAAACCCGCCACTGTCCCCCGGAGACTCAACTACCCAAATTGCTACAGCAATTAGGTTTAAATCCTCGATTAGTAGCGGTAGAATATAATGGTGAGATTTTGCATAGGCAATTTTGGGAAGAAACCAAAATGCAAGAAAGCGATCGCTTAGAAATTGTCACCATTGTTGGCGGAGGTTAAGCATAAATTACCAGTTTGTTAAGGTTAACGGTTAACGGTTAACTGTTAACTGTTACCAGTTACCAAATTACCCATTACCAACCACAATTAAAATGTATAAAATTACCTTAGAATGGTCAGAAAGCGATCGAGTTAAGTCATTAACATTTACCCCAAATCAGGTGACAAAAAACCCCGGTACTATTCGCATTGGTAGAGAACAAGAAAAATGCGATTTAGTATTACCTGAGACAGAAAAAACTGTATCGCGCTTACATGGAGAAATATTTTTCAATTCTGAGACAAAAACCTTTTATGTGCGAAACCTCACTAAAGATCAGCCGCCTAACAAGCAAAATCATATCATGGTTGATAGTCAAAAAGTTATCGACCAAGAAGTTGCGATCGGAAATGGTAGTTTAATTCAGGTAGGTAAAATAGTTTTAAAAGTTTCCCTAGAAACAATTCATCCCGAACTCCCACAGCCCGACCCACATCGCATTAGATGTACAAATGGTCACATTTTAGATTACAAATACTTAAACTCCTTTTGTCCCTATTGTGGTGTTGCCGTCACAGGTGGAACAGTGGTTATCAAACAGTAAAATTGTTGAAAACTTAAGTAAATAATCAGAATCATCTATGCAAATTCAACTCACTTGGGAAGAACAAACCAATCAACAACAAAAGCAGTTAATTCTGGAACTGCCAGTTGCTTTGGGTAGAGAAAAAATTGCGCTACCATCTACCCTAGATGGACAACAAGTGTCCCATGCCGTTTTCAGTAGTGATAGAATTTCCAGATGCCATACCTTGATCTTCATCAAAAATGGTCAATTATTGGTAGAAGACAAAAGTACAAATGGGACACTTATTAATGGCCAATTGTTAAATAAAGCCAGTCAATCTTTATCTAGTGGAGATGTCCTAGCAATTGGGCCGTATATAATTACTGTCACTCTCTTACAGCCGGGAGTTTCTAGTCCAACAGTGTTAAATAATGACAATTCTACCATTATTTTTAACCAGAATACAGATGCGATCGAACCTCACGTTCCCGTTCCCACTATTCCCCCTCAAAATCAATTTCCTCCACCCGCACTTTTTGCAGCAAAACTTGTATCTGTCCAAGCTATTCATGCTACAGGTTTAATCGTAGAAGAAAAAGACTATGCAGCCTTGGGCGGCGGTTTGGGAAGTTTTACTTGGGTAGATACCATCAGAATTTATGGAGTCAAACCAGAGAAAATAGTAGTTTTGGGTTTAGAAAACAAACCCTACGGACGATATCAAAAAATTTGTCAAAATTCTCAAATTCCTGGCTATGAAAGATTGCGTTCCGGTTCCGATTCTTGTCCAGATAATATTTGGGGTTGGCCTGGTTATGCGTGGCGAGAATCTTGGCGAGAAATTTTTTCTGGTCAAATTAGTTCCGCAACAAAACATCTCTGGCAAGTTTTCGCCGAACCTGCTTTAGCTAATACTTATACGCCACAATCGGGTAAAGTATTTGAAGCAATCGATCGCGAAGCTGAACGAATTAGTTGGAATGAAATGTTTCGTCCTGCCAGTATTCGTGGTATTAGAAAAACAGAAGATGGACGCTATGTAATTGCCTATTCTGTTCCTAAATCTCAAGGGCCGTCAGATCATCGGTTTTTAATTGCTAAATACGTTCACTTAGCTACTGGTTATCCGGCGATTAGACTATTACCAGATTTGCAAAACTATCGGGCAAAATATCAAGATTTTCAGTCAGTAGTTAATGCCTACGAAAATCATCAACACATCTACGATCGCCTAGAGCGCAAAGGTGGTACAGTGGTAGTGCGTGGCCAAGGCATAGTTGCTTCCAGAATTATGCAAAAGTTGTATGAAACTAGGCAAAAAAATCGCAATATTGCGATCGTTCATTTGTTACGAACACCAAAAACTGAGGGGAATAAATTTGGCTACGCCCAACGCTATCGCGAGAATAATTGGGAATTTCAACCTTATAACTGGCCGAAAGCAACTTGGGGAGGAGACATGAGAAAAATGATTGAAAATGCTTCTCCCTCCGAAAGATATCAGTTATTAGAAGCGTTGGGAGGAACAACAACAGCTGATAGACAAGATTGGCGAAGAATTATCAAGGAAGGGATCAAAGAACTATGGTACACACCTAAATCTGGTGAAGTTGAGAAAGTTGAACGAAATGCTCAAGGCCAACCTATAACTTATATCAAAAGTAATAATTATGCTGCTTTAGAAGAAGTGAGAGCAGATTTTATTATTGATGCCACTGGTTTAGATTCCGATCCCCAGGCACATCCTTTGTTAAAAGATTTAATTACTCATTACAATTTGCCGCTAAATGTGCAAAAAAAGCTGGATGTAGCTAAGGATTTTGAATTAGTAGAAATGCGGAACGATCGCTCTAGGATGTATGCAGCAGGTATTATTACGTTGGGAGGTCCCTATGCAGCAGTAGATACTTTTTTGGGTTTACAATATTGCGCTCAAAGAGCTACTTATGGATTAATTCGGTCTAAAGCGCCAGGAATTAAGCCGCTTTGGGGGCTTTCTTCTCTATCGCAATGGATTAAATGGGCAACTAATCAAGCCCCTTAATTGTTAACTGTTAATTGTTAACTGTTAACTGTTAATTGTTAACTGTTAACTGTTAATTGTTAACTGTTAATTCTTCCCTCTTCCTTCTTCCCTCTTCCCTCTTCCTTCTTCCTTCTTCCTTCTTCCTTCTTCCTTCTTATGACACCTACTTTATTTGGCCGTTGGCAAACTCGCATCTTTTTGTTAGCAACTGTTGGGATTTTAGTTACATTCCCTTTAGTTAAGGGTTTTGTAGGAGTGAAACCTAACGAAAATTATTTTTGGGTTGTGTTTTATGTGGGGCTTTTTGGTATAGCTTGGGATGTAATTTATGACTTTTTACAAAAGTTTATGTGGGATCACGATTGGCCAGGAGTTTTTCAATTATTTGCAGGTATTGTTGAAGGGATAGTTTTAGGTGTTTTGATTAATTTGGATGTTTTACCTAATCTACCTGCTGATGAATTTGTTCTAGGTGTTTTTGTGTTGCACTATAGCGTTGTTTGGGTGGCGGTTTATGCTGCTTCTTGGATAGTAATGAGGCTATTATTTCCGATTTCTCGTTTTCGTGGGGGTGAGTGGATTGGTAGGTGGCACGTATAGTTGGTGGTAAACACGAAGACACGAAGACACGAAGAAATTTTATGGAATAGCTACTTGCCTATGGGGTTTAATTTTACAGGCGATCGCATAGATCCCAAATGGGTTCTATAGATTAAATTCTTGGAGTGCCGGTAAAAAGTTTTTATTTTCATGGCTAGGTCGTGAAAGTTTAATCAGTGCAAAACGTTGTACCGGAGTTAGCAATTGCCACTGTTCTACTGTGAGTTTAATTCCCATTTCTTCAGATTTTTCTTGAACAATATCGGGGATATTTGCAGCATTCATCCAAGCTGGATGGAGTTCGATCGCTAATTCACTAGCTGGATTATTTGTATATTTAATAACTAGCTGTTGTAGCCAGTCTCGGTAAGCTTGAATTTCCTCTGGTTTAGTACAATCTTTTTCTACTAACTCCTGACGTTCCTCTTGACTAAATTGATTCCAGTGAGACAATTTTAACTTAACTCCACAAGTATCCAGTTTATATCGCACTAGCATGGGAATACAACGTAAATCAGTAACAAATTCGGATTCAAACTGAAAATAATAATTCATTGTTATTGGTTATTGGTTATTTGTTATTGGTTATTTGTTAGGATTTCGGCTTATTTGTTTGGCGAATTATAAAGTAACTTACTGAGAGGGAAAAAATGGCAATTGCTAAACCTATTAAGTCTATTGCTGTTTTCTTTTCGAGGTCGAGAATAATAATTTTTCTGGCTACGGCTATCAAAGAAGTGACAATTACTAATTCAACATGAATGACGTGCTTTCTGATATAAGCTGTAATATTTTCTAAAATTTCCATAGCAATTAAAACATTTAAAAACAATCCAAATACTACAAATAATTTATCTTTTAAAATATTATCAGTTTGAGTTATCAACTCTCGACTTAGATAAATCACCAAATCAAAAATAGATACAACAATCACAACTATCATTACTAAAGATAAAACTTTAGAAACAATTCTTTCTAAATCTTCTAGGTGATGGATAAAGTTTTCATCTTTGAAATTGTAGATGATTTTCTTAAATATATTTTTTAACATCGTAATTTAATTAGTATGAATTTCCCTGAATATGAAATCGGAAGTCAGTTTTAAATTTAAAACATATCATATTTACCACTTCTTGTCAAGTGAGTTGAGAAAAATAAAATCGCACCCCAATCATTTTAGCGCCCTATACTTACCTAAAATCTGCTATAAATTCAGGTAGTATGGTCTATCATAATCCTAACACAACTCCTTTTTACCGCTTATAATTTACAATTTTCGAGGTGAAAGTAGAGACGTACAACACACTTTCCACGCACTACACCCCGCCCTAATCCAAATACCCAGACTCCCACACCAACACACCCACTAAAAGATGGCAAGTGAGCAATTGGAGCATCAGGTGTAAATTGTATATCATTGCACCACAGCCATGCGTTATTTACGCGCCAACCCACCAATTCCCCAAATTCTTCCCAAGTTTTTTTGTCGTAATTTTGGGTTTCTCCCAGACTTTCATAGACACGCTTTTGCACTGAAAAACCGAAGCGTCCATTGCTATATTTACTCCAGAGTCGATCGATCGTGCATAAATCTTCACAAGGAAACCTATCAATATCTGAAACTTTGACCCATCCTTCCTTTTCTCTCCCAGCGATTTCCAACATCTTCTTTGCTGTTTCCTGATCTGCATCTTTCCAATTACCACTAGCTAAAAATGCTTCTAGGCGACGATAATCAATACCTTTCGCTGAAATTAGTTGCATTGTTTCCGATGGATTCAATATTTGTTGTTTTGGGGGAGGCGGACTTACTATAATTGGCTGGCTTGGTTGAATAAGTGTCATAAAATCCTGCATAGTCTGCGGTCGATCTTTTGCCTCCAAAGCTAATCCTTTCATAATTGCATAATTAATTGAATCACTAATTTGTGAATTGCGTTTATTTGGCGGTACTAACGGTGCATCTTGTAATTTCCGTTTTAAAGAATTTGTTGGCACTTGACCCGTTAGGGTATAATATAAAGAAGCCGCTAAACAATAAATATCAACTGTTGGTTCTCGACTTCCATCGAGATGTTGTTCGTAAGGTGCAAAAGACCTATTAGCTGGATGTTCGTAACTGAATATGGTTGGCAGAATTTCCCCGGCTATACCAAAATCAATCAGCACTGCTGGTGTTCCCTTGCGTAACATAATATTGCCGGGGTGAGCATCTCGATGTACCATGCCCATTTGGTGTACGATTGTGAGAGCATCTCCAATTTGGCAGATAATTTCTATTGCTTCTGGTTCTGGCAAAATACCTTGTTTTTGCACGCATTCAAATAAGCTTTCACCGACAATCAAGTCCATGACTAGACAGTAAATAGCTTCTTCTTCAAACAAATCATTAACTCGCACGATTGAAGGATGGGCTTTTTGAGAAAGCTGAGCTAAAGTCTGCCCTTCTTTGATAAACCGCTGCAAAAATTTTGGGTATTCCGGGTCATTTTGCAGATTAGCATTCGGCGTTTTAATTACTACCAAATGATTAAGCGGTAAATGTCGTGCTTTGTAGGTAAGACCAAACCCCCCTTGCCCCAGGAGGCTTTCGATTTGGTAGGGTCGATTTCGTAACCGTTCTCCAGGTGTCCACATTGCTGGTTACATCTCCATCTGTAAGGCGAGAATTTTAGGGTAGTTTTTAACTATGGTATCACATCCTCTGCTTGCGATCGCGAGCAAATTCTAGTTTTATTAGTTTGGGCATAATAGAATAAAACATAAAATCTCAAAACCGTGTATAATTTTGATAAGCTGGATGCAATCTATAAACTCGAATTTCTGCAAAATTTTTTATGCACATCCATAATCTTGAACGATGGCAACATTCTCACGACTTTTCTGTTAATCAAGAGGAAGCAGAGAAAAATACCAAGATAGTGATGTTGCTGACTGCTATCACGATGGTTGCCGAGATTGTTGCTGGAACGATCTTTGGTTCAATGGCTTTGCTGGCTGATGGTTGGCACATGGCAACTCATTTAGCAGCATTTGGGATTACTGTCTTTGCATACCAGTATGCTCGGAGTCATGCAGCCGATCCTAAATATACATTTGGAACGGGTAAGGTGAGCGTTCTTGGGGGCTTTGCTAGTGCTGTGGCACTTGCGGTGGTTGCTTTAATTATGGCACTGGAGTCGGCGGTACGTCTTTTTCAACCTCAAGGTATTCGGTTTAATGAAGCAATCGGTGTTGCTATTATTGGTTTGGTAGTGAATTTAGCAAGTGCTTGGTTGTTGCAAGACCATCACACTCATCATCACGAACACGACGATCGCGATCGTCATCACGAACACGACGATCACAATCTTCGTGCTGCTTATCTTCATGTTTTGGCAGATGCACTGACTTCTGTTTTGGCAATTTTTGCCTTATTTGCTGGCAAGTTTTTGGGTTTGGTATGGATGGATGCAGTAATGGGATTAGTCGGTGCAGGAGTAATTGGAAAATGGTCATACAATTTGGTTCGTGACACTGGTTTAATCTTGCTGGATGGGGCTATTGATAAGCGAATTAAGTTAGATATTGTAAATGCGATCGAAGAAAATGCTGATAATCGTGTTACGGATTTACACATTTGGTCAATTAGTCAAAATCACTTGGCTGCTACAATTTCACTGGTTACACATCATCCTCAAACGCCTGAGTATTATAAAAATCTATTGAGTCATATTCCATCTCTTTCTCATGTGCTTGTTGAAGTTAATCATTGTCAGGATGAGCCTGATGTAGCTGAGAATTTACGGTGTGAAGTTTAGAGTAAATATGGCGATATAAGCGATCGCTCTTACCTAAGACTAAACACAAGACGTGCCGGTATAATTGCATTAATTATCACTTTATGGATTACCACAACATCATTACAATTGAGCCAGGAAAACGTAGTGGCAAACCCTGTATTCGGGGAATGCGAATCACAGTCTATGACATTTTAGAGTATTTAGCAGGTGGCATGACAGAAGCAGAGATTCTGGAAGATTTTTCTGAACTTAATTCGGAAGATATCAAAGCCTGTCTTGCTTTTGCTGCCGATCGTGAGAAAAAGTTATTCGTAAGCTTCGTGACTACTGCCTGAACCCAGAACATGATGATGGAAAACACAAAGCTTGCCTTTTTTCGTCGATACTGGGGATGACGGCCGATAATGCAGAGGAATTACGTCAGATTCTTCTTGAAGTTGTCAAAACTCAGGAAGTTCAAATGGGACGGCGTGATGGATTTGGACAACGCTACACTGTAGATTTTATGCTAAAATGGCAAGATAAAAGTGCAACCATTCGGAGCGGTTGGATTATCGAGTATAATTCCGATATTCCAAGATTAACGACCTGTTATCCCCTATAATATCTGGAGTGATACGAGATGACAATCAATACAGTTAAGTTACTTGATGTCGTAGCATTAACCGTCGATTTTCCTGAATACAATTTATGGCAAGGTCAAGTTGGCACAGTAGTTGAGATATTAGCTAATGGAGCGGCGTTTGAGGTGGAATTTAGCGATCGCAATGGTCGGACTTACGAATCTATTGGTTTACGATCGCAGCAGATTATGGTATTAAGGTTTGAGCCAGTTTCTCCCGAACTGTGGTATAGTAATGTTTAGCCGTATTCCATAGAATTATGAGCCAAATATTGACTTTGGAGTTGAACGATCGAGTTTTTGCTGCTATCCAGCAGCAATCTGAAAATATTGGTATTCCTCCAGAACGCCTAGTTGCAACACTTGTAGAACAAAATTTTACCCAGATTTTTAGAACCCTACTGACTGATACAGAAAAGGAGGTAAGAAGAGCTAAATTTGAGCGTCATTTTGGAGAAATCGATCTGGGTTTTGCCACAGATATAGACAATGAAAGTATTGATGCTGATTTGGCAAAAGAGTATGCCAGTAACCATGAGGAAGGTTGATATTTCTTGACACCTCTGGTTTGCTTTGTCTACAATATAAAACGGAGCCTTTTCATAGTCAAGCTCTAACTGAGTATAAAAAAGCTATAACTCGCTTGACTCACAGTTATGTTATTTCTGAGTATGTTGCGTTAGCTAATGCAAGGCGCTTTCCCCGTTCATCCGTCCTTGCCTTTGTAGTTGACTTGCTGGATCACCCAGATATAAAAATAGTTTGGGTAGATGAGGTATTGCACCGAGCCGCAGTTGAGCTATTGATGGTGAGACAGGATAAAACATACTCTCTGTGTGATTCAGTTAGTTTTATTGTGATGCGTGAACAAGGCATTACGGAGGCATTGACTACTGATAGGCATTTTGAGCAAGAGGGATTTAATCGTCTGCTGCGACCTGAAGGCTAACACTGTTGTTGCAACGGCTCAATATGAGCGATCGCCCTCATCCAAAACTAAACACAAGTGCTATTGGGTCAACGTGCCAGAGGCGATCAGTTCTATAATAGCAAGTGTGATACTTGCTGTTTAAGGAATCAAGAGCTATAACTGTATTCATAATATTGGCAGGCAATAAGTTATGGATTTCGACGACTTGTTAGAGGAAGCTAGTCAGATCATTACGCGACATGGTGAACTTGCACTCAGCAAGTTAAGTGGGTATGCAGCCGAATTTAATCAGGAAGCTATCGAGCCAGCTACAAAAGATATTGACGACCTTGCATCCAAACTTTCCACTCAAGTATTTCAACCTCTAGCTAGAGATTTAGGTATTCTTACACGTGAAGTTTTTGATGAAGTTGTTCAGCCTGCTTTTAGTCAAATAGAAGTTTTTTTTAAACAAACAGACGATAGCTTGATTAAGCCTGCGGGGAAAGACCTAAGAAAATTACATGAGCAGCTAGGAATAGCTAAAGAAATGAAAGAGCTTTATAGAACTCTTGATATTTCCTCAGAGGAAGAAGCTCTCAGAATACTTTGTGCTTTTACAGCAGTAGGAGGTACTACTCTACTAATCGTTTATATAATTTCGCATTTGCAAAGCGGAGGCAAACTAGAAGACTTCTCTTTTTTCCCATTTTTACAACAAGAGCAGCCTTGGCTTGATGAGGTTGATGAGGAAACTCAAAATCAGTTCAGCGAAATATTGGCACAAATTAAGCATCAGACTTTGGTTGATGAGGAAACTCAAAATCAATTCAGCGAAATATTGGCATATCTTGATCATCAGATTGATCATCTTGAGTATCAGAGCGATTTGAATATTTGGGACTATGGAAGCATTAACTTTCACGAGAGGTATGAAGTTAAAACTTCCACTAATCAGTTTATTGTTGATCGCCAAGTCAACAATTCAGGATTGAGCGTATCTGACAATATATTCGCTCCACCGTTCTTTATCTCTTATCTTGAGAGAATCTTTGAAATTGCCCAATTAGTGAAAGTGAAAGTGAAGGATGTAGACATGAATACTAATAATTTTAATAACGATCTTTCAGGTGTTAACATCGGCAGCTTTGCCAATCAACTGAATGACAACGCTCAACAACAGGCAAATCAACACATAAACAACTATGCACTTGAGCGCAAGCAAACTCTTGCCGAAGCTGCTAAAGAAATTCAGCGACTCCTCAAACAGTTGGAGAAAACAAATCCTACTGCTACCGAGATTGAAAAGGTTGCCTACATTAAGGATGAAACTTCTCCTAGCTTCCAGCGCCGTGTGGTTAGTGCATTGCAAGCTGGTGGTGAGACTGCTATCGAAGAATTCTTGGATAACTCTTATGTCAATGTTGTTAAAGCCATTGTGAAGGGCTGGATAAAGCCAGAGTAGGTCAAGATGCGGCACAGCATAACAACAATGCAGCGGACGGTTGAAAGATTTTTAGTAGGGTCGCAAAGGTGATCCGCCACCGCCGCCTGTTCTCACAGATGCTTAAAGTCAGAAGTTGAGACTAAATATTGCGAGCGCAATATTTAGTCTCAACCCCAGTGATTAGGTCATCGCATCCCACCCCAATTAATTAACGACTTATCATCACCAACTACCCCCCAACAGGCGCAGTCAACTTAGCCATCATCGCAGGATCGATCGCAATTCCCAATCCTTCAGCCACACCAGTTAACAAGTTAACTATTACCTAGAAATTCTTGCACCTTGAGTGTCAAGAGAGAGCGATCGCACTTCTGTTGTCACTCCTTCTTTTTCCCATGCACCAGCCATTGCTGCTGCTACTGCGGCCGCAACATCGTTACTAGCTAAGGCTAAAAGTGTTGGCCCTGCGCCGCTGATTACCATTTCGTAAGCCCCCGCTGCGATCGCGGCTGCTCGCACCGCAGAATATCCTTTAATTAAAGATTCACGGTAAGGCTGATGAATGCGATCCTGCATTGCCGATCGCAACCAATCTGCATTTCCAGTCGCTAACCCCCGCACTAATAAGCCTAAATGAGCAGCATTAAAAATCGCATCAGCTTTACTATATTCTGTAGGTAAAACCTTACGAGCTTCAGCAGTAGATAGTTCAAAATTAGGAATAGCTACTACTGGGACAATATCTGAATGCCAAGGAATATCGCAAATTTCCCAATTTAACCCCCCCTGCCCCCCCTTGTTAAGGGGGGGTTCTGAATTGAGATTTCCCTTATTAAGATGAGGTTCTGAATTGAGATTTCCCTTATTAAGATGAGGTTCTGAATTTAGATTTCCCTTGTTAAGGGGGGGTTCTGAATTGAGATTTCCCTTAAGGGGAGATTCTATAATTTCGGCATTTAGCCCCCCCTTACTAAGGGGGGGTTGGGGGGGGTCTCCTTTAGTAGCAGCGAGACGACATCCTCCAAGTAAAGCGGGAACCACATTATCAGGATGACCTTCGATCGCGATCGCTAACTGTATCACTTCCCCTATATTTAGAGGTGTTCCAGCTAAATAATTTGCGCCAACTAACCCAGCCGCGATCGCAGTTGCAGAACTTCCTAAACCCCTCGCCAGCGGTACACCCAAACTAATATCAATTGCCACCGATGGCGGCAATTGATCCACATATTCATATAATTTCACAAAAGCTTGATAAGCGAGATTACTGCTATCTATTGTAACTTTTGTGGCTTCTGCACCTGTCGCAGTAATTCTCAAAATTTCTGGTTCTTCTAATTGGGAAAACTGGAAATGGTTATAGAGAGTTAAAGCCGCCCCGATGCAGTCAAAACCAGGCCCTAAATTGGCAGTAGTAGCCGGAACAGTAACAGTGACAGTGGAAATAATAGACATTCTTTGCAGATTGAATTAATCAATACACTATCATCGCACATAATTGGTTTTAGAAGGAAGGCCATTAGCCGTTAAGTATTTAAACAGCTTAGGAATGAAAATTAAATAACTTGATGATTTGGTTCGTAGTAAGCGCTTTAGCGCTAAAGCGCTTACTACAAACAAGTTTTTCCTACTTTATTCCCCATAGTGACCTCCAGCAACCTTACCCCGAAAAACCACATAATTGTAGATGTTGTAAAACAACATAATCGGAATTAGAAAGCCGATGAAGATAATCATAAATACCAGAGCACTTGGGGAAGCCGCCGCTTGGTAAATCGTGATTTGAGCCGGGATAATATAGGGGAAAACTATCAAGCCTAAGCCTAAAAAAGTGAGCAAGAAAAGCAGAATAGTCCAGACAAAAGGAGTAGTTTCTTCCTGACGGTTAATGCTTCTCAGCAACAGCCAAATTAACAACACTCCCACTAGAGGAATGACAGCAAAGATATAAACTAAGGGGGCATCAAATAACTTTGCCCTGGCAGTTGTAGAAAAAATTGGTGTGGCAATTGTAATCAAAATAGCTCCAATTAATGTGGTGATTGCTGCTATTTTTGCCGTGCGATAGTGAGTTGCTTGTAGTTCCCCAGTGGTTTTCATAATCAAATAGGTGGAACCAATTAAAACATAGCCTTGAATTAATGTCAAAGCTACAACAATCGATCGCCAAGTTAGCCAGTCCCAAGTTGTACCGATAAAATGTCCGGCTTGGTCAACGGCAATGCCTTCTAACACCCCACCCAAGGCTAAACCTTGGGCAAAAGATGCCAAGAAACTCCCTGCCCCAAAAGCATAATTCCAAAATAATTTTCGGTTAGAATGTTCGCGAAATTCAAAGGCAACTGCCCGAAAAATTAACCCAAATAACATCATCATAATCGGGATGTACAGGGCATTTAAAATCGTGCCGTAAGCGAGGGGAAATGCCCCAAAAAGAGCGCCTCCCATTAATACGAGCCAGGTTTCATTGGCATCCCAAACATTGCCTAAACTGGTCATTAAAATGCCCCGCCGTTCCTCACTATCAGCAGTCAGTGACAAAATTCCTACGCCTAAGTCAAAACCATCTAGCATGACATAGAGTAAGAGAAAAAGAGCCAAAATTACAAACCAAACTTGGGGAAGAAAATGTTCTAAAGCTGCCATAAAATCTCCTATTGCTGTGCTTCGGCTGGGCGGCTATCGGGAATGTGTGCGGCGGGTTCTATTTCAATTGCTGGTTGATTTTCTAAACCTGGTATTGGTAATTCGAGATTTGGCCCTTGGCGGATAATGCGACTGCCGAAATATAAGGTACAAATCAACAGAAAGCTGTAGACAACTGCAAAGGTAATTAGGGAACCTAAAACATTGCTGGCGGGGAGAGAAGAAACAGCATCAGCGGTACGAATTTGTCCGTAAACAGTCCAAGGTTGCCGTCCTACACAACGTACTATCCAACCTGATTCTACAGCAATATATCCCAGGGGTGCGGCGAAAATCCAAGCTCGCATTAACCAAGGTTGTTGAGTAATATTTTCCGCTGAAAGTTTGCCTCGAATCCATTGAATTACACTGAATGCCATTAATGCGGCAAAGTAGAAACCAATTGCTACCATGATGCGGAAAGAATAGTAGATCAAACCTACCATTTTGGGTCTATCTTCTGGTTTCCATTCTTTTAAACCAAGGACGGGTTCGGAAAGTGTGGTTTTGAATTCTAACACTAATCCTAATGCTTTGGGAATGGTAATTGCCCAGTCATTTTTTTCGGCTTTTTCGTTAGGTAAAGCGATAACACTCCAATCGGCTGACTGTCCCGCTGGAATTGTTTCCCATTGCGCCTCCATTGCTGCTAGTTTGGTAGGCTGAACGTGATATACTTGTTCGGCGCTTAAATGGCCGATATAAAGTTGTAAAGGGGCAACGGCAATTGCAGCAGCGATCGCGATTTTTAATGATTGCGAAAAGAAGGCTTGATGACGCTTGTTTAAAATGTACCAAGCGCTAATGCCACCAATTACAAATAGCGAGGTTTCCAATGTGGCAAAGAACATATGGAGGACGCTATTTAACATGAAGGGGTTGAGGATGGCTTGAAAGTAATCGGCAACGATAAATTTGCCATTCACAAAGTCTCCACCTGTGGGACTTTGTAGCCAGGAATTAGCTACTAATATCCAGAAAGTTGAGAGGTTGGCTCCGAAGGCTACCATGATGGTAGAAAAATAGTGAATGACGGGATTAACTCGCCCCCAGCCAAATAGCATGATGCCTAAAAAGCCTGCTTCTAGCATGAATGCCATTGCTGCTTCAAAGCCTAAAATACTACCAAAAAAGTCGCCGACTGCTTCGGAAAAGGGAGCCCAGTTTGTGCCAAATTGAAATTCCATTGGGATGCCTGAAGCTACGCCAATACCGAATTTGATAGAAAATCCATGTTTTACCTCGGTTAGTTAGGAAGGAAGAAGTAGGATTACCGATTTTTTAGGGAACCACAAAGACACAAAGACACGAAGAAAGAAGTCTGGGACTCACTCATTCTACTTTAAGTTTATCTGCCGACACTAATTAGGTTCGCTCGTATTCAAAAAATTGTTTGCTGTGACCAAAATTTCTGGGGTCAATCCTCGCGCTTGAGCATTCCGACTAATCTCAGTCATTACTTCCTCTAGGGGTCTTTTGCATCGAGTTACATCACTCAGTTTCAGGCTAAGTAATGCCTCCAATTTACGGCGCTCTTCTTCAGAAGCAGCCTCAAATATTTTGGCAACCTCAGCATTAACGCGAATTGTGATTGTTTTGGTTTGCATGATGGTTATTAGAGTTTTATATCTATGAATGTGAACTAGGGTAACACAGGATTTTAGTAGTTAGGTAATTAATTACCTAACTGTAACTGTGTAATTTAATTCAAAGGGTTTAAAATTAGCTCCCGCCTTAGCATTGCCACTAATTTCTAAGTCGTAAATTCCCGCTTTAGGAAATACGATATTAGCACCGGGAATCCCTTTGTATTGCTCGGCAGATATGGCTTCTAAGCGGGGCTGCATCAAAGGTTTATCCTCTTCTTTGTGAGGATGAGAATAGACAGCTAACTGGCAATTACACTGGTCTAAAGGGATAATTTGACCGCCTTTGCGAGTGAGGGCAAACCAAACGCGAGACTGTTCGCCAGCGCGGGGATTATGATTAGGTTCAAGGTGAAATGTGGCGGCGACATCGCCTGATACTTCGACTTCGTGGGCAAAAACTGAAGTCGATGTTAATAATGGGGGGAAAATTCCTAGTTCTATTAATAATCCTAAAAAAACTAGCCCTCCTAAAGTTTTACTTTTTCGGGAAAACATAAAATTCCTCCAATGATATAATAGTCCAAAATGGGCGAGTTCTTACTAACAAAACACAGCAGGCGATCGCGGATAGCAAGACCGTCATTAACTTATTTTGTGCTGTCCATTCAAAACCGCCGAGATAGTGGGAACCGATGGCGATCGCGTGAATTCCACAGAGTAGAAAAGCAGGTATACTTAACAGGTGAATTTGCCGCCATCGGTTGCCGAGATAATTTTGCAAGCGATCGCAACTTGTCACTGCTGCCGGCATCATCAACACCAATGCCGTCACCCCAGTAGCCATACCCAATTGGTGCAATGGCAACATAAAAAATACAGCGTTAAAATTCCATTGCAGCGCGTGATTTAGTGCGTGTAAACAGTGGGCAATTCCTAATACAAATGCTCCCACTCCCAAGGCGCGGCGATAGCGTAGGAGTTGCGGCCATAATTTACTAATTGGACGGGCGATTAATGCTAACATTAGACATAACAAAGATGCGTGAGCAGTTAAATCCACCATTTCATCAGTTCGTAATAGGGTTAAACTACCGATCGCGATCGTTACCCAACCCGCCATCCGAAATAATTGACTCTTTTTGTCCGCACTCAATCTACTAGCAAAAACTCCCACTCCCAGCATAGTTGGCAGGGTTCCCAGTCCAAAAGCTAACATGGTTGCTGCACCTAAAACCATATTCCCAGTCTCGGCGGCCTTAATTTGCGCTGCATAGAGAAAACCGCAGGGAATCAACCCCCAAAGTAGTCCCAAAACTGTTGGCATCCACCAACTTTTTTGGCCGGAAACCTTAACCATCGCCTTTTGTATGCGTTGATGGGAAAGGGGATGTAGCATCGGCAGACGCGGTAGTAAATTCGGCTTAATTTGTAGCAATCCAAACCAAATCAGCATAATGCCAGTTAGAATTGCGATCGCACGTCGCAATCCGCTACCCGTACCCGCTATTTGTCCACTGGCGATCAACACCGATCCCAGTCCACCAATAGCAGCACCTGCGATCGTATAGGCCAGAATCCGTCCTAAATTAAGCAGCAGATGAAAGCGTAGCGCCGCGATTTTCTGGTTAGGGGTGGATTGAGAGAGGGAAAACGCGATCGCCAAAGGACCGCACATTCCCGCACAATGGCCGAAACTGCCTAGAAATCCCAAGGTGCTAATTAGCATTAGGTCTAGCATCTTGTTATCATCCTCAAAACGCCATATAAATTAAATGGATGCCAACTGATTTTGTGCAGCATTATTCATATTTAAGTTATGAGATTATTTTTGTCAAAAGACAAGCCGTAAAACTTCCAGTTTTAGGGAACCACAAAGACACTAAGACACTAAGAAAGAAGTCTAGGACTCACTCATTATAAAATAGATTAATCGTCTTCTGTTAAGTTATCAGTATCTTCTCCCTGTTGATTCTAATTGACCAGTCGCCGCACCAGTCTCAGTAATTTGTACTAGACTAGGAGAGATTGCTAACATTTATTTGTGCTTTCGATCGAAATTGCGATCGAGCGTCAGTCTGATTAGTGAAATTTGTAATTTTATCTAACGAGATTGGCAAATTCAGTTAAAACTGAAGATATTCATAGCCCTTTGTTTTTTTGAGGAGTGACGTATTAAATTATGGCAAATATATTTGGCACTGACGAAGACGATTCAATTCCAGGCACTCCAACAAGCGATCGCATTCGTGCCTTAGACGGCGACGACACTGTTTTAGGCGAAGGCGGAGATGACACCTTAGAAGGCAACCAAGGCCTCGATCTCCTTTTAGGAGGAGATGGAGCCGATTCACTTTTAGGTGGTGCAGACAATGATACCCTAGTCGGCAACAACGGCCGCGATTTAGCCTTTGGGGGAGTTGGCGACGACTGCATCCGGGGCGGTTTAGGTAACGATAATCTGTTGGGGGAAGATGGCAACGATACTCTGTTTGGAGACGCAGGCGATGATTTAGTCAGCGGGAATAAAGGCTTTGACATCGTTACAGGTGGCACCGGCAACGACTCTATCCGAGGTGGCGAAGACGATGATAGCTTATTTGGAAACGCTGATGATGATTATTTGTATGGAGATACGGGTAAAGATTCTCTTAGTGGCGATCGCGGCAGCGACCAACTTTTTGGCGATGATGGCGAAGACTTCCTCACCGGCGGCGACGGCGAAGACTCCCTATTTGGAGGTGCTGACAATGACATACTAAATGGAGATTTTGGCAATGACCAAATCTTTGGTGGTAAAGGCAATGACACAGCTTTCGGCGGCAATTCCTCCGACACAATTCAAGGCAATGAAGGTAATGACTCCCTTTTTGGCAATGAAGATAATGATTTTATCTTTGGCGGTAAGGGTAATGATACGATCGACGGCGGTTTTGGCGACGATTCTCTATCAGGAGGATTGGGCGATGACAGCATCCTGGGCAGTTTCGGCAATGACAACTTACTTGGGGCAGAAAATAATGACACCCTCTTTGGCGGTGAGGGTACGGATACTCTAACTGGCGGTAGCGGTAGCGATTTCTTTGTCTTAGGAGCCGGTGCTGGCAGTTTATCCATAATTACAGACTATGATGATGCCCAAGATTTTATCGGGCTACCCAGCAATTTATCTTTTGGCGATCTCCAAGTTCAACAAGGCAACGGCTTAAACCGCAGAGATACGATCGTTTCAATCGGTGGCAAAATTTTGGCGATCTTTGTGGATAATCCTTCATCGCTGATTACTGTGGATGATTTTGTCGATACTGGAATTTCCCCAACACCTACGCCCACACCCACACCCACACCCACACCCACACCCACACCCACACCTACACCCACGCCCACACCCACGCCATCATCGACACCGACACCCACGCCTACACCTACGCCCACACCCACACCATCATCGACACCGACACCAACACCGACACCAACATCGGCATCGGCATCGACAGCTACACCCACACCAACACCCACACCAACACCGACATCGACAGCTACACCCACACCTACGCCGACAACTTCGAGGTTGGTTCCTCCGCCTCAAATTAGTCCACCGGCGACATTACCACTTTCAGGCATCAGCGACTTAGAATTGCTATGGCCGATGCCAGGTCAAACACCAGGGATAGGGATATCGCCTTTAATACCTAATCCATCTTCTAATCCACCTTCCCTGTGGCCGTAGAATTTTCAGTGTCTGGAAGGGTCTGAGTATAATTTTGCTCAGATCCATCTGGAGACTTTTCTAACGAGGATCTGCGATCGCCCCCCTCCAAAAACGCTTGCAACTTCATCCGCTGAATGTAAGGCCAACCGCCATTACTTTCAATATTCCTCAGTAGCTTGTAAAGCGCTTGGCGATTGTCCGGTAAAGAAGCTTGAAACAAACCCTCCCGTACTTCCCGATGCAAACTCTCCAAAGTCCGTAGCAAAGCCAACAATCGCAGGCTATCCCCTTGATAGCTTTCAGCTAAAGCCAAAACTTCTTGACTTAGAGATTTTAGCTCAGACTGCAAATTTCCCAACTCAAAATCTGTACCGCTGTCCATACCACGAATTCCTTTCATCATTAATTTCCACCATAAGTCAGGATGTGAGCACAAGCCGTGTACAATTCTGTATTGGGCGATTAACCCAACTTTTTCAGAAGTCTTAAGTCAATACTTAACTTCACCGCACAAACTCAATTTGTTGAGCCAAGTGCAGCGGAGTTTTTCAGTTAGCGCACAAAACACAAATATCTTAACTTGGCAACGGTTGAAATCCCGCAACCCATCCACTTCATACCGATATTCGGTATGGTCAAGGGTAAAAGATGACCTGTTAAGGAAGTGAGTTAAACATAGTGCGCTAAAAATTTGATTCAAAAAAATCCACAAATTTGCTTGGGTTAGCCCAAGCGCCAGTAAATAGAGGCTGTCTGACTCAGCCTTTAAGAATCAAACATAAATGAGGATTTATACCCATTAGGTTTGTCCTTAAAAATCTCCGTTTTTGAAACCGGGGAGCGTCAAATATTCTGATGTTGGATATTGAGGTTGACAATGAGGTATCGCGCTTTAATTGTTTCACTTTTAGCTATTTGCTTGAGTGTACTAACAGCTTGCTCAGAAGGGCCGACAGTTGCTAATACTGAGTCACTTACCTACGACCAAATTAGAGGCACTGGCTTGGCAAATAATTGTCCGAGTTTGCCAGAAACTGCTCGCGGGTCGATTACTTTAGCAACGGGTAGCACTTATTCTTTGACTGATTTGTGTTTGCAGCCAACCAGTTTTTTTGTTAAAGAAGAACCCGTGAATAAGCGGCAAGAGGCTGAATATGTTACTGGTAAGTTGTTAACACGATTTACTTCTACTATTGAGCA
This sequence comes from Oscillatoriales cyanobacterium USR001, assembly GCA_001698425.1. GTDB lineage: Bacteria > Cyanobacteriota > Cyanobacteriia > Cyanobacteriales > Microcoleaceae > Kamptonema. Next base: position 85,728 of record MBRE01000077.1, read on the forward strand.
AGTAGAAGGAACTTTGAAGGTTGCAGATGATGGTACTTTGACTTTCAAGGAAGAGGATGGCTTGGATTTCCAAGCGATTACAGTGCAACTTCCAGGGGGCGAACAAGTTCCTTTTCTGTTTACTATTAAGCAGTTAGTGGCTAAGTCAGAACCCGGTGCGGCTGTGATTGACACTTCTACGGATTTGAAGGGGATATTTAATGTTCCTTCTTACCGTAGTGCTGGATTCCTCGATCCTAAAGGTCGTGGTGTAGCTACTGGTTATGATAATGCTGTGGCTCTTCCAGCCCAGGGAGACAAAGAGGAATTGGCTCGCGCTAATGTGAAGTTGGCTGACACTCAAGCTCAGGCAGGTAAGATTTCTCTGCAAGTTTCTAAGGTGGATGGTAGCACTGGTGAAATTGGTGGGATTTTTGAGAGCGAACAGCCTTCTGATACTGATTTGGGGGCTAGACCGGCTCTTGATGTGAAAATTCGTGGTGTATTTTACGCTCGGATTGAACCTTCCGTGTCTTAATTTGATTGGTTTTTAGGTGTGGGCTCCAAACTGCTTTTTTGGGTGGTGGGGCGGTAAAATTTGCCGCTTCCCTGCGCTAAGTTGCTGGAGTCCGCACCTAATTTATAGCAGAAGGAAGAAGGAAGAAGGAAGAAGGAAGAAGGAAGAAGGAAGAAGGAAGAAGGAAGAAGGAAGAAGGAAGAAGGAAGAAGGAAGAAGGAAGAAGGAAGAAGGAAGAAGGAAGAAGGAAGAAGGAAGAAGGAAGAAGGAAGAAGGAAGAAGGAACAGGGAAGAGGGAAGAGGGAAGAGGGAATAGAATAAGCTGGTTTCAGAGAGGATGTTCTATTTATTTAAGGTTTCTATTTAAGGTTTTCTAATTTAATTCGAGGATCTACTATTTTTAGTAATAAATCTGCCAATAAATTACCCGTAATTAACATGACTGCTCCCATCATTAAGCTTGCCATTACTAAATATAAGTCTTGATTAGTGACTGCATCTAATGTAAGTTTACCCAATCCAGGCCAGTTAAAGAAAAGTTCGGCAATAAAAGCGCCGCTTAATAAACCAGCAAATTCAAATCCTAAAAGGGTAATTAGAGGATTAATTGCGTTCCGTAAAGCGTGAATGTAAATTACTCGGTTTTCTGGTAAACCTTTGGCGCGGGCTGTTTGAATATAATCTTGTCGAAGTACGTCTAATAATTGTCCTCGCATGAGTCTTTGTAAGCCGGCAAAACTGGTTATACTTAAGGCGATTGTTGGTAGGATTAAATGCCAGCTGTAATCTATGATTTTCCCTAAAAAAGATAAATCTTCATGGTCGATGCTGGTCATTCCACCTACGGGAAAAAGAGGTGATGTATTTTGAGCGAAAAATAGTAAAAGTAGAGCGGTGATAAAGCTAGGAAATCCTTGCCCAGTATAGCTAATTATTTGTAATAATCGATCGATAAAGCGATTTTGATTGATGGCGGCGATGATTCCTAAAGGTAGTGCGATCGCCCAAGTTAAAATTAAAGAAGATATTGCCATTACTAAGGTGGCGGGTATTCTTTCCCACAATAATTCAGCGACATCTCTCCCGTAAACAAAGCTTTTGCCAAAATTTCCTTGAGTGATAATTTGCCAAATCCAGCGCCAATATTGTTCAAACCAGGGTTTATCTAAGCCAAATTGTTGCGCTAGTTGCTTAATGGTGTCTCCGTCAATTTTGGGATTTTGTCGCAAGGTGTCTAGGTAATCTCCGGGAGCTAGTTGAATGATGGTGAAACACAATGCTGATGCTAGAAATATGGTGATAATTGCTTGTAATAGCCGTTTAATCACATAAACTAAAGTGTCATTATTTATTAAATTCATTGTTGGTGGTTAGTTGTTATTTGTTAGTCCGATTTATTATTTTTTCCAAGGCCATTTAGTTCCCATTTCCGTCATGGCTGAGAAGATGAGGTAGATAACTAATACTCCCATGCCTGCAATTAAGGTAAGTAAATCGTTTTCCATATCATACTGCTACTTAGGATGTACCTAATTTTACTACTTTATGGCTATAATATTTAAAGTTTAATAAATTTGGAGTTAGCAAAATGCGCTTACTACACACCATGCTGCGAGTCGGGAACCTCGAAGAGTCATTAAAATTTTACACTGAAGTGCTTGGCATGAAACTGCTACGCCAAAAGGAATATCCAGAGGGGAAATTTACTCTGGCTTTTGTGGGTTACGGTGATGAATCTGACCACACGGTATTAGAATTAACTTACAATTGGGGTACTGATAAGTACAATTTGGGGGATGCTTACGGTCACATTGCGATCGGGGTTGATGATATTTATGCTACTTGTGAAGAAATTAAAAATCGTGGTGGTAAAGTCAGTCGGGAACCGGGACCGATGAAACATGGTTCAACGGTGATTGCATTTGTGCAAGATCCTGATGGTTATAAGGTTGAATTAATTCAATTGAAGGCTTAACTGGCATTACAGGTATTGTTTACGGCTGTCACCGAGCAACTCAGATGATTGCGATCGTTAAAAAAAGATGTCAAATGGGTTCTATACAGCACTTTCCAGGTAAGTGAAGTACAGATAATGGGTAGGGACACGCCTTGGGCATTGCCGTGTCCTTACTGTGCTTCATAAACCTGGAATCCGCTGCATATCATAGTGTGCCTGGGTAATTCCTACTCAATATTCCTTCATAGAATAAGGATCGCTACGATCGATCCTACTCAAACCACCAGCAAATTCTTCTCCATAACCCTCTTCACCGTGTTCGTTAATATCCAAACCTTGGTCTTCAACAGACTGTTTAACTCGCAAATCCATCACCATTCCCAAAATCTTAATAATCACAAAAGTACCAACAGCAGCAAAGGCATAAGTAGCAATAACACTGATAAATTGGGTGACAAGTTGCCCCGGATTACCAAACAGTAACCCATTATTTCCTGCACTATTCACTGCTTTAGTGGCAAACACCCCAGTTAGAATTGCTCCCACCGTACCGCCGACACCGTGAACAGGGAAAGTATCTAAAGAGTCATCAAATTGCAGTTTTGCGCGCAAACTCACGGCAAAGAAACAACAAACTGCTGTAATTGAACCGATCAAAATCGCAGAGAGAGGAGTGACAAATCCCGCCGCAGGAGTAATACCTACTAACCCTGCTAAGAAACCAGAAGCAATACCTACAGCCGTCGGCTTACCTCTAAGTACCCATTCTACGATCGCCCACGTCAAACCACCAGCGGAAGTAGATATCATCGTAGTCACAAAAGCAACAGCCGCTAAACCTCCCGATCCCAAAGCACTACCACCGTTAAAGCCAAACCAGCCAAACCACAGCATTCCAATTCCTAGTAGCACATAGGGCACATTATGGGGAGCGTGAGGCCTAATCATAAAGTCTTTGCGGGGTCCAATCATCCAAGCGGCTACAACCGCAGAAACCCCAGAACTAATGTGGACAACGTTACCACCGGCAAAGTCTAAAGCTCCCATCGCACCCAGCCAGCCTCTACCCCAAACCCAGTGAGCCAAGGGGGAGTAAATAAAGGTAGACCAAAGCAGTACAAACCAGAAATAAGCTTTAAAGCTTATTCGCTCGACGATCGCGCCTGAAATTAAAGCAGGTGTAATGATCGCGAACATCATCTGGTAAACCATGAAAACTTGGTGCGGAATCGTTGCTGCGTAGCCAATGGGATCGGGTTTATCAGCGGCGACATTGTTTAAAAACATCCAGTCAAAGCCACCGATGAACTGTTCGATACCTTTGGCAAAGCCTTCAGAAGCTGGTGTAGAGACATCAAAAGCTAAACTGTAACCCCAAAGTGTCCAGGTAACGCCGACCAGAGCCATTAACAATAAGCTCATCATCATGGTGTTGAGGACATTGCGCGATCGCACCAAACCACCATAGAAAAAGGCCAATCCTGGAGTCATAAACAACACCAGTGCTGATGAAACCAACATCCAAGCAGTATCGCCAGCATCTATTGGATTTTTTGGTGCTGTTGCCGCTGCTGCATCCTGAGCCAAGGCATTTCCCATAAGTGGGCCACTCAACCAAAATAGTGAGATAACCCCAATCAGTAAAAGTTTTTTAATCACGTTATATTTACCCCCCCAACACTAAGGGATTTTCAGGGATGACCTTATGGATTGCACCATTTGTTAAAAAACCATTCTGTATTGCAGAATACTAATTATGATGGCAAAATGATGTTGCGATCGCATTTTTGAGCGCTGATTGATATAGTTTAGATTTATGAAACAATTATTGATCTGGGCTTTGGTATTGTTTTGCGGTGGGCTTTTCACTGTTTGCGACTCCTTAAGTGCTAACTGGGGAAAAACAGGAGATTGGAAAAGTATCGTTCTTGTTTGCTTACTTTCACCAATTACTTATTTAGTTTTTGGGCTATTGAATCAGAAAATGGATCTGGGAATTGCCGGATCGCTAGTAAATCTTATCATTGTCATTGGAACTGTTTTAATTGGGGCGTTTTATTTTCAAGAAGTTTTGACTAATACCCAACTTTTAGGGCTTTTTCTTGCCTGTTGCGCCATTGTTTTACTCAGCACTTAAAGCTGAATTTTTTAGTTTTCTAGTAGCAGCCAGAAGGCATAATATCAAACTGGATATTTGAGTTAAACCTCGATAATTATTTATATTGACAACAGCCTATAACCTTGATATACTAAAATAGTCGCTACAATCAACTTGTCAATCAAAATGACCCAAATATCAGAAAAGCAAAAACCGCGACGCGGTAGAATCTTCCCAGAGCGCACTATCGACTATGAAAAATTAGCAAGTCGCAAAGCAGAAAGAACCAAACTTGGTCGGCGCTGCCAAGAAATCTTTGAACGAATTCGACCCGAACTAATCGAAAAACATTACAATTGGTTCATTGCGATCGAGCCGGACACTGGAGAATACTTAATTGACCCCAAATTCATCACATTAACCAAAAAAATTCAGGAACAGTACGGTAATACAGATGTGATGTTAACAACATTTCGTCTCAATGAAACAGGAACCTGTGGCCGGATATGATTTCGGGCAGATTTGGGGAAAACGGGGAGCTATTTTTTGAAATAGAATTGATTGCTTCTAATGGCGATCGCTTACCAGTTGAAGTATTGTTAGACACAGGTTTTACAGCAGGTTTTATAGCAATTAATTTTCAAGATTTAGAAGCGCTAGAGTGGCCGTTAATTAGGTCTAAAATCAGGCTGGCTACAGCCAGGGGAGAGGATTTTTTTGACCTATACGAAGGTCAAGTTATTGTTGACGGTCAAGAATTCATCATTCCCGTTCACATTGGAGAAGAACTGCCCGAAATTTTAATCGGTTCTCAATGGCTAGATAGAATGCACCTAGTCGTTAATAAACCGACAGGTATTTTGACATTAGAAATCGTGCAGATCGAATGAAGGATAATGGAGAGAGCCGGAGGCGATCGCTATTTCTAAAGGCAATTCAGAAACGCGATCGCTCTTTATTTGAAATGAATCGCGATCGGCTTTTTGGGATAATTAAACATGGCGATCGACATATAAAAACCGGGCTTCTTGAAGGTTTTCTCTGACGACAGTCATTCCAGAGAAATCAGAAACCCGGTTTTTATGATGAATTATGTAAGTTATCAACACTTACCTGGGGGTGCAACTTTTTAATTTTGAATCCTACGAAAATTGAGAAGCTTTAAGGAAACTTGAGCTATTTTCAAAACAACCTTCTCCTGATCAAGGTTGTTTATACTAGCTCAACATTCAGTCATTAACTCTGCAAAACTTACGGTTTAAGCCTTTAGATTAAGCAGTCTTGCGGTTACGACGACGTGCGATCGCCATTGCACCAGCGCCCAAAGCCATACCAGTCATAGTGATTGGCTCAGGTACTACTTCAGCTTGTACAGCAAAGTCATTGAAGTCTTGATCGCCATATTTCATGTCTTCAAAAGAAATCGCCAAGGGACTCTTACCTGGATCGGCACCCAAACCAACATTGGTTTGAGTTAGTGCTTGAGCAGTGTAATTTTTAAACTCCTCACCACCAATGGAACCAAAAACAGCTTGCTGTTTGTTACCATTCCAACTGCTGGTAGAGAATACAGAGGTCATGGCTTGTCCCCACAAAGTACCGGTAAGTCCTAAGCTATAGACTTGACCAGCCAAAAATGTGTACTTGATTTTAGCAGCACCGACTAAGTTCGCAGCAGTACCAAGCCATTCAGTTGCAACGCCTCCTGCATAAGTGAGAGCATCTGCTCTATTTTTTTCTGTAAACAGAGTTTTTACTAAGCTTTTGTTTGAGTTATAGATTCCCAAACTTGAGATGCCAGCGCCTTTGGATCTGAGGAATGTAAATTCTACTTCGGTATCTGTATTGAACATCAGACCATCAGTGCCAAACTTAACGGTAGCAGCATTAGCTGGGGCGGTTAAACTTAACATTGCAGTTGCGGCTACTGCGGCGGCTGTTACTTTATTTAAGATTGTGGTTTTCATTTGGTTTTGTCTCCGTTGTTGGTAGAGCCTTTTCATATCTTTATTATGGTTTATCCAGTAGCAGGTTGCTATAGTTTGGAGCAGACTTTACGGAATCTTCACACAAATTCCGCTTTTTATGAACTTAAGAATATTTTTTTTCGGCAAATATTTTAGTCATCCCCAAAAAGATAGATTTTCCCAAGCAATTTTCTCGGTATCTTGCAGAGGAACTTACCTAGAAACCAGAGCTTTGTAGCCCTTGGCTGAAACCAGAAACCTCATGGATTGGCGAAAGTCCTAATTTTCCCTTCTCCAATGTAGCGCCCCGGAAGTGGCAGGGGCTCTGGAACAGATGTTGTGGCTGGTTCAGTCTGTGGCAATGTCTGATTCACTTGGCTATAGGCAGGAACTCCGAAATTAGACCCATCCGGTGAAACTGTTGTAATTCCAAGGTTTCCTGCATTGGGAGAGCGAGAATCTATTACTTTGGTGGCTTGAATGGGACTGGGAAATGAAGATTGCCCAGAATTGTTAGGGAATGTGGCGCTTGCTGGTGCAGTGGGTGTAACTGGTGGTATTTCGGGGACTAACCCAGCCCCAGATAAATTAGTTTGATAGGGGTTATTTGGTTGGTTATTTTGAACGGGGTTATTTAGCTGGTTATTTTGAGCAGGGTTATTTGACTGTGAAGTTAGAACAGTATTGGCAATATTAGGGGTTAATCCTGGAAGTAATTCTGATGAAGTTGTAGGAGGACTGGCAATTTGAGGTTGATTGTTACTCAAAGCTTGAGCGTTATTTGTTGTCAAGGGATAATTAGCAGAGTTGGAGGTTGATGATAAAGGGCAGAGTGCAGAGAAGGTGGAACACGAAGAAGTCGCCTTTGCTGTGGTTTCTGGTTGACTGGATTCTTTATGATCTTGTTCTATTGCTGCTTGTAGGGGGTTGAATCTCAGGTTTTGAGTATTTGGAGAGTTGGGGTTGAATGGGGAATTTAAGCTAGTTGAATAGGTTGAGTCTGCTAAATTGATACCCCTTGCGGTTGAGGTTGAGGAATTAGAGTTGAGTAAATTGTTGTTAAAGGATAGTGGGATAGTGGGAATTTCCAGGCTAGGTAAGGTTTCCTGTATTTTTGTGGAGGTGTTCGGTGTGGGGGATGGTTGAGTAGATTCTATGGGGCGATCGCGAACTTCGTCAAACAAACCTTTAGTCCGCAAAACTGGGCTATTGAATAACCGCTTACTTCTACTGGAATTGTTTAACTGGTTTCTTAGTAATGGTACTGTGTCTATTTCGGCAGCAATTACGCTGTCTTCAGAAGATATAGTTGTATTTTCATCTGTATAGTATGAGTCGGCAACTTCTTCTTTCTCATCAATACTTATCGATTCTGGATTTACCGATACTTCCCACAGTAATAGCCCCCCGGAACATAAAATTACTGTTGGTACTAAAATAGTCGGTCGAGTCCAAGCTCGCAAGCGGGCTGCGAGATAGCGAAGTGAGTTAGGGAGTCGTTTGGCATGAGACATGGTTTGATGAATTAAAAATCAAAAATTAAAAATATAAAGCTAAGATTAAGTAGGTGAAGTAGTTAAAGAGGGATGATTTTTGGGTTTAATTGTAATTTTGGCTAAGGATTGAGAAAGTATTTGTTTGGTTTTAATATATTATAATCTAAGCGATCGCGAATGGGTGGGGTGTATTGCGGGGTGTATTACAACAGTCAGCGACGCATCGGAAAAACGGAAGAAACAAGTTGACCAATTGCTGAAAGTTAGAAAACAGGGGATTGATATCTTGTGATGAAAAAAATAGTAGAAGTTTTAGCGGATCGGGAGGCGCTGACACAGCGATTGCTCGAAGTTGTCCAGTCTAAAATACAAGCAGCGATAATAAAGCAAGGAATTTGTACAATTGCCCTAGCTGGAGGTAGTACACCCAAGGCTTTGTACGAAGCGATCGCGACTTGTGACTTACCTTGGGAAAAAATTCATGTCTTTTGGGGCGATGAACGCTACGTGCCGCCCGATTGCCCAGATAGCAATCAACTCATGGCTCGTCAAGCTTGGCTCGATCGAGTGACGATACCAGCCGCCAATATTCACCCAATGCCTACTGGTGGTATCGATCCAGCCACAGACGCTGTTACTTACGAAACAGAATTACAAGAATTTTTCAAAGTATCGGCGGTTAAGTTTCCCAACTTTGACATAATTTTACTGGGAATTGGTGATGATGCCCACACAGCGTCGCTGTTTCCGGGAACCGAAGCTTTGCAAGTGAGCGATCGCTTGGTTACTGTCGGGAACAAAGATGGTCAACCCCGGATCACATTTACCATACCCTTAATTAACCATGCCCATTGCGTCATCTTCATTGTGGCTGGAGCTAGTAAAAAACCAGCCCTCGCCCAAATTTTTGCTCCGACAGGTGATGCGATCGCCTACCCAGCAAGATTTATTCAACCTAACGGCGAACTTTGGTGGCTGTTAGATACAGCGGCGGGTGAAGACCTACAGCCGCAAACAGCATGATAATTGTTAAGATATGACCGTCTATATTATCTGTATTACCTGTTTTGACAGCAGCAGTTCTCTAAAACCATAGCCGAACATGAAAGTAAAAGAGATTGTCTGTCCTAATTGCAATCACCCAAATCCTGAAGGCGCTAACCAGTGCGAGGCTTGCTATACGCCTTTACCCGCAACTACTAATTGCCCTAGCTGTGGCTCGGCTGTTCAGGCTGATGCTACTTTCTGCGGGCAGTGCGGCTTTAACTTACATCCTACTGTCTCAACTAATAAGCCTGAGACATTAGTGGTGGGAGCATCAGCGATTCCACCGACAGTTGTTTCCTCGGCTATGCCCAATCCAGGCTTGCCTGTTCCTCCGATGGAATCTGAGCCTGTAGTAAATACGGTAGTAGCAGCGCCAAATCTGGAAAAATCTAATGTGAATATTCCTGCAACTGTAGTAGCTGGGTTGGAGGTACCGGTTTCACAGTCAGTGGCTCAAGTTGTGCCTCCAACCTCTCCTCCTACAGTTGTGCCTGTGACTGGTGCGGCAAAAACTCAATTGCAGCAGCAAACACTGCGGCTGATACATATCCAAAGTAATACTCCAATTGAATTGCTGGCAAATTTATCGGTAATTCATATTGGCAAACCAAATGATTTAGTACCACCAGATATTGATGTTTCAGGATTTCCTAATTCTGAAGTGGTTTCTCGTACTCATGCGGATATCCGGGTGGAAGGAGATGCTTACTACATCGAAGATGTTGGTAGTTCTAACGGGACTTATATTAACAATACTCCTCTACTCAAGGGAAATCGTCACCGGTTGCGACCGGGCGATCGCATTGCTCTTGGCAAAGGAGATTTGGTTTCATTTTTGTTTCAACTCTCCTAGCACAAATTGAGATTTGAGGAATCTCAAATCTTAAATTGTTGCTTGGGGTTTCCTACTCACACTCTATCTTGCCAATGTGATTAAGCTCACTCTGCTACATCCATTGCAGTCTATACCAGTCCGAAGCTGGACCTTTGAAGACGAGTTGGTTGTTCGGATTGGTCGTTCTACTGATAACCACGTCGTTCTGTACAGCGCCGTCGTTTCCCGTCGCCATGTTGAGTTGCGGCGTACCGGTGTGGATTGGGAAGTAATTAATTTGGGTACGAATGGTACTTATCTGAATGGCAATCCGATCGTTCAGGTTCCTGTTGTGGACGGGTTAATTATTCATTTGGCTCGCTCTGGACCAAAGATTCAAATTCACTTGGAGAAGCAGGAGATGAAGCCGCAGTTAGGACGAGTTTCTGTGAAGCCAAGGGAAATTAAGGCGATCGATGATTTGGAGACGATACCGATTGCGACAATTTCTATGAGTGATTACCCAAGTAGGGTGTCGTCGAAGGAGGAGGATTTAACGGAGGGAGATTGCAAGCGTGGTAATTCTCATGCTTGAGTTTTGGTACAAAGAATATAGAGCTATAATTAATGGTAGAAATAGTTTTTAGCTGGTTGAGATGAAAGTTAAGTGAAGAAGTGCGATCGCTATACCTTAAACAGCAAGGCGATCGCGCTCTAAAAAACAAACCCCCTAACAGGACAATTACTATGACTACAGAACAACTGGTGATTAAGCGTGGTGATTTAGTCAATCGCCGAGTGCTCGACCGTAAGACTGTCGAAGAAGTAGGTAAAGTAGATCAAATCTGGGTAGATCCTCAATCCCATCAAGCGATCGGTTTTACTTGTAAATCAGGATTTTTGGGCAAAAATAAACGCTGGTTTGCTTGGTCACAAATCGATACCGTAGGTGAAAATATCCTGGTGAATGTTAACTCGGAAGAGTCAACAACTCAGCAACCGGAGCAGGCTGTGGCAATGATTGGTAATGAGGTTTTAACTGATACGGGGAATCAAGTTGGTTCTTTGGTTGATTACTTTTTAGATGTGAAAACTGGTGGTGTGGTTAACTATTTGTTTAAATCAAGTGGTTTGCGTGGTATTTTGGATGGGATTTATTTGCTTTCTCCGACAGCAATTTCTAGTGTGGGACCCAAGGGTTTGATTGTGTCATCGGAGGCGATCGCAGAGCCTCAACATTATACTGAAGGACTCACTCAAAAAATGGGTCAAGCTAAAGAGATGGTGATGGAAAAAGCTCAAGCTGTCAAGGAAAAAGCTTCTGAGCAAACTCAAGCTGTGATGGAAAAGGCTCAAGCTGTTAAGGAAGTCGCTCAAGAGCAAGCTCAGGCTGTGATGGAAAAAGCTCAAGTTGTCAAGGAAAAGGCTTCTGAGCAAGCCCAAGCTGTGATGGAAAAAGCTCAAGTTGTCAAGGAAAAGGCTTCTGAGCAAGCTCAGGCTGTGATGGAAAAGGCTCAAGTTGTCAAGGAAAAGGCTTCTGAGCAAGCCCAAGCTGTGAAAGAAAAAGCTTCTGAGCAAGCTCAAGCTGTGATGGAAAAGGCTCAAGTTGTTAAGGAAAAGGCTTCTGAGCAAGCTCAATCTATGATGGAAAAAGCTCAAGCTGTCAAGGAAATTGCTCAAGAAAAAATTGATGAGGTGAGAAATCGCCGGGAAGATACTACGGAATCTGCTGGTATTGAGGTGGTGAAGGAAGGGGTTGAAGAGGCGATGCCTGAATCGCCACTTGAATCGCCAAAAGATCCAGAGTAAAAATTGTCTCAAATTTCTGTTATAGCAACCGCCAAGGCGATGTTTAAAAGTAGAATTTAGGGGCGAAGTATTTGGGCTACAAATCTTTAAATAAAAGATATGAATTATCTGCCCGAATGCTTCGCCCCTACCCTAGATTTATGTCTTAACCACCTTGGCGGTCGATCTAGTAGGAATGGATTTAAACTTGAGATTCTTTCAAACGAGCCAGGCTATCTGGGAAAATGTCGATCGCCATTTTATCGTCTTCCCGCACACTGAGCGATCGCCTAACTTCACCCAAATAAAGTGGTAAAGAAACCCCTGATTTTGGATGCAAAATTGTACGTACTCGAATCGTCATCAGATTAGTAACTCCACCCCCACGACCAAAAGAAAATAAATCCCCCGCCGCTTGGCGCATCGTAGCTTCTAACTCAGATTCTGCGATAGTTGGCGGAACAGCAATCACCGTTTTTGCTCCACCATTATCATAAACCAAAGTATACGGAATTGCCCCAGAAATTTCGGCTCTTGTGTAAAGCCCCAAACTCAGAGAAAAAATACCAATAGTTAGAACTCCTAGAAAGCCTGTAACACCTACGAAACGAAACCGAAATCCCCATTTCAAGACAAAAGCGAACACTGTAAAAACAGCCGCTATTAAAGTTAAAATTCCCATCCACTGAGAATAAGTTAAAAGGTCAGAATTTGGTATCATTATTGTTGTTGTTAACTGAAAATTAAAGAAAACTACTGCAATTGAATCTTAGCTAAAGCAGCACCTTGATAATAGTGCAGCAAAATTTGCTGATAATTATATCCCTGTTTAGCTAAATTATACGCTCCCCACTGACTCATTCCTACGCCATGACCGAAACCTTTACCCTTAACTTGAAAAGCAGTTGGTGGCTGTCCGGGGTTTTCCGCTGTGGCCAAGTTTCCATACTGAGGAGTGACTGTAAAACGGGTGCTTTTTAACCCCAAAGCTTCTCGCAATGCTGCGCCACTAACTATTTTAGAGCCTCGATCGCCTTCAACTTTCATGGTAATAATGCTACCAAAAGCTGTAGTTCGGTGTGGCTTAATTGACAAAATATTGCCTACTCCAGAAATTTTGGCACTTAATTCCGAACGGGAAAAAGTTTTCGTCCACTGATAAACCGGAGCCCCTTGATCGAAATCGGGAACACCACGCAAATAAGGTAAAGATTGCGACCAAATATCTTCTACATTCTCAGTATGTCCGCCAGATGATGAGTGAAATACAGCTAAAATAATCTGGCCGCCGTAGGTGAGAACTTGACCAGCAGTGGTATCTACTGCATTATAAGTTCCCGAAGATTCTGTTTCCAAACCTTTATAAACTTGCGATAGTTGGGTATTTTCCAAATCGTAAAGTTCTGTTTGACTTTCCGAACGTTTATTGAGAGCATAGGAACGAGCGGCCACTGCTTGAGCTTTCAAGGCTTCTTGAGGCCAATTACCGTTCATTTCTGCACCAAGAACACTATAAAGATAATGTTCTAATTCCACATAATTAATCGCAGTTAATCCATTTTTTTGGGGAACCAGTAATGTGCGTCCGCGATACCAGCGATCGCCTATCCAAACATAACCATTTCCCATCGGTTCGATCCATATTTGACCGGCCATCCACCGGGCCATAGCCACTTTTCCTGATTTCGGTTGAGCCGCAAATCCATTCATTGCGGGGATTTCTCCCAAGGTTTGACCGTTAGCGTCGCGAACGATCGCCCGAGTGGAACTGCCAATTTTTACCTGACTCGCGGCTTCAGAGACAGCGACTCGCAGGATCAGAGATGCTTGGGCTGGTGTTAGCATTGCCAACCACAACAGCAAGGATAAGCACCAATGGGGTTTTTTTAGCGCTAAAACGAGGGGAGTCCAAAACTGTTCAGATTTCATGTTACAAGGAAGAAGCGCGAAGGAACGATCGGGGAAGAAATGAGTAGAATTTAGGTGAGTGCATTAAACTACACCCTGGATATATTTAACATATTTTGGGTAATTTAATTGAGGTAATGTAAGTTTTGCAGATTTTCTCCAGCTGTCATCTTGGGTAAACTGTATATTGTATTACACAAATCAAGCGCGATCGCTGAAACACATTGACTTGCATATTATTGCTACGGAAAAAATAGTTGAATAAAAATCGTTTTTATTCATAACTTAGTCGGTTGTCAAATCTGACAATATAAGCTGTCTTGATGAATGGAACACAGTTAAAATGCTTACGCGATCGCCATTTAGCAAATATACTATTCGGTAACTGCCAAAGATAATCTCTCAAATATCCTCTTGAGCAAATTCCGGTACTATACGCCCCGATCGCGGAAAAACTTCTAAACGCTCTACTACCTCAAATATGCGATCGATAAATACCTGAGCGAAACTGGGTGCATCTCGCGCAATAAAATCACCTATCGCTTCCAGATCCGCTAAAGCCTGAACAGTCCACCTTATTTGCGCCATGTCTCACTCCGTTTTTTCGCTTCTTCGTGGGATATGGTATCGCCAGCTTCAACTTGCTTCAAGCCTTGGTCAACTTTATAAAGGAAGTAAAGCCGATCCATCACGTCTGAAAAAGTAACGTCTGGCGGCATTTCCTCTATTGCTTTTAGGACTTGATCTTTTATCGTAATATCTGCCATGAGTTCGGATTCTCCTAGTGAAAGTTCATAGAATATATGTTACACTCTAACCATCTTAATATATTATACAACTATGAAACAAAAACATGAATAAGTTAAGCAATGAAACTCTACTAAATTATTGCGATTCTGATGATTATACACTGCAAGCAGAAGCGCTTGTAGAACTTGCGGATACTGATTTTTATGCTGCTGTCCCCAAAATAATCAGATTGCTTAAGTCGCCGGATTCATCAATTCGATCGAGTGCAGTTTATACTTTAGGATATCTGGGAATAGAAGAGTTAGAAACTGTTGGCAATCAACTAATGGATTCACTTAAAGATCCAGAAGAAATAGTTAGGTCTGAAGCAGTGGAAGCACTTGGACAACTTGGTTATAACTCTGCACTTGAAGCAATAAAATTTCTGCTAATTAATGACTCTTCGCCGCTAGTTCGTGCATCAGCAGCAGAAACTCTTGGGTACTTAGGAGAACCCGAAGCTTTAGAAACCCTAGAGCTTTCACTCTCTAATATTAATGAAGACGAAGCAGTGCGAGGTTATGCTGCTAATTCAATTGGTCTTTTAGCCACACCGCAGATGTTACCCAAATTAGAAGACTATATTAATTCAGAAATTCCTCTCAGAATAAAAGCTGAATTATTGGGAGCAATGTACTGTCTTGGCAAGAAAAAAGCGCTCAATTTTTTGTTGAGTTTATTGGATAATGCTGATGAACATCTAGGAACAATTATCCTAAATATTTTAACAGATTTGCAAGAACGAAATTATCCCTCAACTCTTACCCAGGATGCACCTGATATCGGCAAAGTATTGAGAGCGATCGCGCAACGTTTCCCCATATTACAACCCCATACTCAACAAATTATGGCACAATAACTAACTCCCAAAAACAGATTTAGCCGTAGATTTCAACGAATTAGCCGCATCTGCCAAAATCTGCGGAAAAGAATGCTGCATCTGAATAAAAACACGGGCACAATTACGCCCCGGCATTCCCGAAATTGACCCCCCCGGATGCGTCCCCGCACCAGTCAAATATAAACCTTCAATCGGTGTTTTATAATTTGCTAATTCCGCTAAAGGTCGGAAGAAAATCATCTGATCTAACGTCATATCTATATGATAACAATTGCCTTTTAATGCTCCCAAACGTTCCCCCAATTCTGCTGGACTTTCCACCCGTCGCCCGATAATATTACTCTTAATATTTGGCATATACTCGGCTAATTTATCAATGCAGCGATCGGCTACTTTATGCTTTAATTCTTCCGTCCAACCAGTTCCATACAAACCCGTACCCGCAGCATTTTCTATCTGATAAGGAGCAAAAAATTCAATCCACATAGTATGTTTTCCAGGGGGAGCCATCGACGGATCTAACATCGTCGGTACTACTACATACATGGAAGGGTCAGAGTCAGGAATTCTGCCAATTGCTGGGTCAGTATGAGCAATTTCAACGTGCTTTACAGAATCGGCAATTAATACCGAACCAATTAAATATTCATCTTGATGATTATACCTTTCAAACTGAGGTGCTGCATTCAAAGCTAAGTCTATTTTTAAAATTGACTCATTGTTGTTGACAATTTTGCGTTCTAGGCGTTCCCGTAAATTGCGATCGGTACTATCAACATCGCTGTTATCAATTAAGTGCAAAAATAAACGTTTAGCATCTATATTAGAAATAACGCCTTTTTTGGCTCGGTATTCTACACCACCAGCCACTCGAACACCTACAGCGCGATCGGCATCAATTAACACCTTTTCAACCTGTCGATCGGTAAGAATTTTACCTCCATAACTCTGGACTAAATTAACTAAAGCTTTAACTAAAGAACCCGTACCTCCTCGCGGCCTACTCATCCCAGGATTATGTCGCATTGCCATCATCATTGCACCAATAGCAATGGTTTTTTGAGAGGGAGGCGCACCTAATTCTGCTGCTAATCTGGCTAGGGGTGCTTTGAGAAATTCTGCATCAAACCACTCGTTAAGAATGTCCTCAGCACTCGTCATCATGGTGCGAAGAAAATCGAGACTTTTTTCTGCGGAACCGACGACAGAAAACAAGTCTTTTATTTTTTGAATATCGTAGTTACCAGCAATATCTATCAGTGATTTTGGCGGTGCATTAAACATGGGAATCATGGCATTTACTACTTTTAGCCAATAATCGGTATATTCTGCATATTTTTTAGCATCTCTCTGATTATATCGAGCGATTTCTGCACAGGTTTTTTCGATTGATTTGTGTGCTAAAAAGTATTTTCCATCTGGATTGGGACAAAATAAAACTGGATCGCAATTCAGGTATTCTAATCCATATTTGGCTAGTTCTAATTCTTGAACAATTGGTCCTAAATGGATAAATTCGTGGTCGATCGCACAGAGGTTAAATTGAAAGTCTGGTAATTCTGGAATTGCGGATTCTGTTGTGGCTGCCCCTCCTGGTACGGCACGTTTTTCGAGTAGGAGAACGCTGTAACCGGCTTTGAGTAAATAAGCGGCACAGGTTAAACCATTGTGACCGGCTCCGATGATAATTACATCATATTTTTCCATAGTTGATTTTCTGGGGTGAGAAATTAAGTTGATTTTACAGGGTTTAATAACTTTAATCAACTAATATGCAAATTTTAATCGAATGAAAAGCCGCGCCGCATGGGTTTATTTTCAGTAACTTGCACTTCAAATCTCACGCTATCTACCATTTTACCAGATTTAACTTGCAAATTCCATTCCCCAGGTTTAAGTTGCCAAAATAGGGAGTTAGATGACTGTGTAACTAATTTTTTACCGTTTAACCACCATTCAACGGATGCGGTACTTACTCCTGATAATTTAAACTCCAGTTGTGAATTTTGATTCTGATTTATCAAAAAATAATCATTATTTTGAGGAAAGACAATTTTAAAATTGCTGTTAGTGAAACTAGATTTAGGCTGTCTTGCTAACCAGCCATTATACTCGTCAGATAATTTAACATTATTTGACTCTGTTTCGTATTTACTAATATCTTCAGGATCAAAATATTCTTGGACAATTGAGGGGCAATTAGGAGTAGGTCGAGATCCAGAAATAGCACAAATAGGACGCTGTACTAACCCTTTTAAGGCAGGAAAAGGTGCAGGTTCTTGATGTTCGTGTAAGTGTAGCATAATGTGATTCCAAAGAGGTGCAGCGCCCATGACTCCTGAGACTTTTTTCATGCGATCGCCATTAAAATTTCCTACCCAAGTTGCTACAGTATAATCAGTGGTAAAACCGACTGTCCAAGTATCTCGAAAATCAGAAGAGGTTCCCGTTTTTACTGCGGTAGGAAATGGTAAAGCCAGTACAGAATCAACTCCAAATTCTTGAGCGCGGGCGTGAGCATCGCTTAACATATTAGTAATTAAAGCGGATGTTGTCAGGTCGATCGCAGGTTTAGATTTAGAAATTTTGGGGGCATTCAATGTAGTTACAATTGGTGTAAATTGCCCTTGTCTGGCTAAGGTTAAATAGGCTATAGCTAACTCGAATAAACTCACTTCCCCACTACCTAAAACTAACCCTAAACCATAGTATTCTGGGGGTTTAGTTAAATGATCAAATCCCAATTCATGCAAGCGATTAAGAAAATTATCAACTCCTACTTTTTCTAATACCTTTACTGCTGGAATATTGAGAGAATTTGCCAAGGCAATTCGCACGCGCACGGGACCTAAAAAAGTGCGATCGTTATAATTAGTTGGGCTATAAAGTTTTGCGCCGGGAATTGCATAATAAGTTGGTACGTCTGGCAAAATAGTATTAGGTCGAATTACTCGCTTTTCTAAGGCTAATTCATACAAGAAAGGCTTAAGAGTTGATCCGGGCTGACGTAGGGCTTGCACTCCGTCATTTTTGCCGATTTCTGTGCCATGAAAATAATTAGGAGAACCGATATATGCTAAAATTTCTCCTGTATGATTATCGATGACTAAAGCGGCTGCATGATGGACATTATGGGGAGATAAACTATTAACTAATTGCTGTACTTGGGCTTCTACAAATTGCTGTAGGTTACGATCGATGGTAGTCCGAATATGAGAGGGATGTTGTTTGGGTAATTGATTGGATAACCAGAATAAAAAGTGTGGTGCGGCAATAATTCCCTGCTTTTCTGATGCGAGTAAAATTTCTTCAGCTAAGGCTCGATCTGCCTGCGATCGCGTGATATATTTGTCTTTAACCATACGATTTAATACATAACTTTGTCGCTGCTTCAAAGATTGCCAACGGTAGTAAGGATTGAGGTTATTTGGATCGTTAGGAATGGCGGCTAAAAGGCTTGCCTGAGCGAGATTGAGATCGGCGGCGGAAATACCAAAATAAGTCCGAGAAGCTGCTTCTACGCCGTAAATATTACCGCTCATAGGCAATCTATTGATGTAAGATTCGAGAATTTCATCTCTATTCATACCGGCAAAAATGCGCCAAGATAGCCAAATTTCTCCTACTTTGTGAGGTAATGTGCGAGGTGCGGGTTCTAACATTCGCGCTAACTGCATGGTGATGGTAGAAGCACCACTGACTAAGTGTTTGGCTTGTATAGCTTCGAGAAGCGATCGCATCATTGCTCTCACATCCGTCGCTCCATGTTGATAAAATCGACTGTCCTCGGCGGCGATAATGGCTTGTACAAAGTGATGTGAGACTTGATTTAAGGGGACTGTGGCGGTATGTTCTTGGTCACGAGTGAGAATAGTACCAAGAGGTAGCCCATGGCGATCGCTAAATTCGATCGCTTCTCGATCTTGAGCGATATCAGCAGTGCGGATGGGGAAAAGATAGGGAAGCGATCGCACTATCAGAGAAATTAGTATTAATATTAAGAATAAACGTAGTTTTGGGTTGCTATATTTGTACCAAACTTTTTGGGGAAATTTAATCAGCCACAACCTCAATATTCTCATCAATTAATCCCTCCGTTAACAAAAATTTAATCTATTTCCTAGAAAGACTACAACACCAATATACCTACTTCCAGAAACTAAGAGTTGCGGATATTATTAAGAAAAAATACAAAATCCTGACCCTATAGCATTATAGGCTTTAATCATTTATATGGCCTTAGCAATGGCTGAGTAAAAAAAACTAATAAATTTATCTGGAAACCCCATCGCGTCAAATGTAGTTCCATTAACCATAAAGGAAAATACAAATATGAAATTAAAAAGATGGATGAAAGCGCTATTTCTATTTGCGATCGCACTGGTAGTAACCACCTGTGGAGTATCGAACAAATCCTCAAATACGATTGCCCCCTTACCATCAGTTGCCCCCCTAATTACACCACAATTAGTAGAATGGATTGAAGAAATTAGTCCCACAGAAGAAGCTAAACCTCTCGATCAAATTCGCATTCGATTTAAAGAGGCAATAATTCCCATTGAAAGCCTAGATAATCCCGAACAGCAAAATAAACTCAAACTATTTGAAATTCAACCCCCAATTCCTGGTCAATTTCGATTTTTAACCCCGCGCATGGTGGGATTTCAACCAGAGACAGGATTACCCAAAGCTACTCGTATTAAAATTACAATTAAATCTGGATTAACAGATGTAAAAAATCATCGCCTAGAAAGAGATTTAGCTTGGACATTCACCACAGAAACTATTAAACTCTCCAACTTACCTGCATCTAACCCAGAAAACTCCGACTTTCAACCTATTGATATCAAACCCACCCTAAAATTCACCTCAAATGTAGAATTAGATTTAGCTTCAATCCAAGAACATTTAAAGCTAACTCCCGAAGGGCAAACCCAATCAGTACCAGTTAAAGTAGAACTAGAAAAACCGAAGGAAAAATCAGATAATCAGCAGTCAGAAGAAAAAGTAATTTCTTCTAACCGCACCTTTAATTATACCGTAATTCCGCAACAAACCCTAGAGAAAGCTACCAAATATCGCTTAGAAGTGACATCTGGATTGCGATCGCTAATCGGTAATCTCCCCAGCGATCGAGCCTTTATCAGTCAAGTAGAAACCTATTCACCATTAGCATTTAAAGACATTAAATTTTTGGGACAACCTGACGCTGGTGGTGCTTATGGGCGATTCGTAAAAGGCAGCGGTCAATTAGAATTTAATAATGGTATTGTCGCCGAATCAGCAAAAGAAAATATCACCGTCAATCCCGCACCCAAAAAAGCTCCTACCCTTGTTCAAGCATATAACAATCAACCCAATGTTAGCCTCAATCCTTGGAGTTTAGAACCAGCAAAAAAATATACTATTACTATCGGTGAAAATCTCAAAGATAAATTCGGTCAAACCTTGGGTAAACCAGTTAAATTGGAGTATGAAACTGGCGATATATCAGGCGAAATATGGACACCAACCGGATTAAATATTTTCCCAGCAGGTAAAGACTTAAAGCTGAATATTTCCACCGTAAATTTACCAGAATCTAAGTACAAAGCAGCTTATAAAGTAGTGCAGCCAACGGACTTAGTTTATTATGCTGACGCATATCCCAAAGGCGAAGGAAATGATTTACTTCCCAATCCTACTGAGTGGCAAACATTCCGAATTTCAGGCAAGAAAAATCAGCCACAAGAAATCACCGTTTCCCTACGAGAAAGAATTGGTTCACCAACAGGAATGTTAGCCTATGGAGTGCAAGCACGCACCAACTTATATGCAGATGAAAAAGGCAAACAAAAATGGCGAGAAGTTACCAATTATGGTTTAGTACAACTGACAAATTTGGGCGTATTTTCCCAGTGGTTTCCAGAGTCAGGTTTAATTCGAGTAAATCATCTGGATGACGGTTCGCCAGCAGCCGCATCCGTTGAGATTTACGAATCCCAATTAGACGCAAAATCTCGTCCTAAACCTACCCCTTGTGCAACGGGAAAAACTGATAATAATGGGACATTGCTGTTAAATCGTAGCGATTTGCAAAACTGCATTAAATCTCAAAGTGGTGGCTTTGAAAAAGCACCAAAATTATTAGTAATTGCCCGCGAAAATCGAGACTGGGCTTTTGCGCGGACAGAGGAATATAGCGGTGCTTATGGCTACGGCATTGATGGATATGATTGGAGTAGTAATAAACCCCTATCACGCGGTACAATTTTCTCAGATAGACAACTGTATCAACCAGGAGAAAAAGCTTGGTTTACTGGAACTGCTTATTATCTTCAAAATGGAATAATTAAGCAGGATAAAAATGCTAAATACACAATTAGCCTGCAAAGTCCCAACGGTACTACCACTAATTTAGGAAGTCAAACTACCAATGAATTTGGGACATTTTCCCTAGAATTGCCCCTCGAAAATCAACCATTGGGCTACTATTCTATTCTTGCCAAAGGAGAAAACGGCTTAGAAATTTCTGGTTCATTTCGAGTCGCTGAATTTAAACCACCTAACTTCAGAGTTGACTTAAACCTTGACAAAAAAATTGCTTTAATTGATGATAAAATAGAAGCAAAAACTCAAAGTAATTATCTGTTTGGCTCCCCAGTTGAAGGTGGAAAAGTCAAATACTACGTCACCCGCCGCAAAACAGAATTTACCCCGAAAGGTTGGGAAAAATTCACCTTTGGCAGACAGTGGTTTTGGCCAGAAGAAAGTCCAAATGTGAGTGCTGATGTACTGCAACAAAATGCCGTATTAGATGCCAGTGGTAAAGGCAATCAAACATTTACAATCGGTAAAGATTTACCCTATCCAATGGATTATCGAGTAGATGTAGAAGTCTCCGATGTCTCTAATTTATCTGTATCAAATTCTGAAACATTTACAGCTTTACCTAGTAATCTTTTAATCGGTTTGCAAGCTAATTTTGTCGCAGATGCAGGCAAACCTTTACCCATTCAAGTCATCGTTACCGATCCCAATGGAAAGGCAATTGAAGGTCAAAAAGTCCGTATTGAGCTACAAAAAATTAACTACAGCAGCGTCACCCAAGTAGTCGAAGGTAGCACCAATTCTCGCAATCAAATTGAATACAAAACAGTAGCAAAACAAGAGATAAAATCTACTAACACTCCTCAAGCAATATCTCTAAATCCTCCTGAATCTGGCTCTTATCGCATTCGGGCTAATTTTGATGATGGTAAAAATGAAGTAACTGCTACTGATTTACAGATTTGGGCAACAGGTGAAAATGTCGTTAGTTGGGGTGACAGATATGAGAATAATCGGTTAGAAATCAAACTTGATAAAACCAGCTATCAACCTGGTGAAATAGCAACAGCTTTGATTCAATCACCCTATCCAGAAGCCGAGTTATATTTTGCCGTTGTCCGCGATAAAATTCTTTATCAAACTGTCACAAAAGTTAAAGGTGGTGCGCCGCAAATTCAGTTTAAAGTCACGCCAGAAATGTTACCAAATGCAGCGGTAGAAGCTGTCTTAATCCGCCAAGGCAAGAGTTTAAAACAAATTGAACCGGGAAGTGTAGATAAGTTAGTAAAAATTGGTTTTGTACCATTTAAAACTAATTTGGATGCTAAATATTTACAAGTGCAAATAACTCCCCAAAAACCAGAATTAGAACCGGGGACAGAGACAACGATACAATTGCAATTGCAAGACAATAAAGGCCAACCAATTAAGGGACAACTAACAGTTATGGTAGTTAATGAAGCCGTGTTACAACTAACTGGATATCGGCCGCCAGATTTGGTAAAAACTGTCTATGCTGAACAGTCAATTTCTACCCGATTCAATGATAATCGACAGAATGTAGTGTTAGAAAATATGACTTCGCCACTGGCAAAAGGTTGGGGTTATGGCGGTGGATTTTCCACAGGTGCGGCCAATACTCGCGTCCGCAAAGATTTTCAAGCTTTAGCTTATTACAATGGCTCTGTTATTACAAATGCCAAGGGAAAAGCGAGTGTAAAATTCAAACTTCCTGATGATTTAACCCTGTGGCGAGTGATGGTTGTGGCTACTGATGGTAATTTAGATTTTGGTAGTGGAGAGGCGACATTTATCACTACGAAATCGCTAATTTCTAATCCGATTTTACCGCAATTTGCTCGTCCTGGCGATCGCATTCAAGCGGGATTATCTGTAACTAACAATAGCCAGGAAAAAGGCGATTTAAAAATTAATGGTCAAGTAGTAGGTGCGGTAAAATTTGAAGGCAATGCTTCAACAGAAGTGAATCTAAAAACGCAGGCTGAATCAGGTACTCGCGCTTATCGTTTCCCTATTTGGGCTAGTAATGCTGGCGATGCAAAAGTGCAATTTGCTACCCAATTAAATGGCAATGTTGATGCGTTTGAAATACCTTTAGAGGTGAAGCCTTTAGAAGTTACTGAAAACGTTGTAGAAGTAGGAGTAATCCCCCCCAACCCCCAGCAGCAGGTAAAGATTCCGCTGAAAGTCGATAGAAATGTAATCCCTGATGTCGGCGGTTTAGAGATTTCTTTAGCTAGTACATTGATACCAGAAATTATTGCACCGGCAAAACAAGTTTTGCAAGATGAACAATTGCCATTTTTAGAACCATTAGCTAGTCAGTTATTAATTGCCGCTAATTTGCAAACTCTTTCTCAAAAGTATGCTCAAAGTTTGAAAGATTTTAACCCAACTAAAGCAGCCGCAATTGCCCTGGAAAAACTACAAAAACTTCAACAACCAGATGGCGGTTTTGCGGCATATCCCGGACAAGAAAAATCCGATCTATTTGTTACTCCTTATGCGGCAAATGCGATCGCATCTGCATCTAAGGCTTTTCCAAATACAGTCAATTATGACATGGTTTCTCGCCTAACAGACTACCTGAAGAAAACCCTAGCTGACCCCGGACAATATGAGTTTTGTAAAGAGCAACTTTGCAAAAATCAGGTAAGGTTAGCATCTTTAATTGCCTTAGCAGAATTAGGCGAAAAACGCAATGACTTTCTCGCAGATATCTATCAGCAACGCAGCGAATACAATCCAGTTACTCAAATTAAATTAGCGCGTTATTTATCCCAATTTAAAGACTGGCAAAATGAGTCAAAACTGTTGACTAATGAGTTGCAAAAAAGCATCTATATCACTGGTCGCACAGCTACAGTGAATCTGCCTCAAAATGTAAGCTGGCTGGCATCTTCTACCGCTATTCAATCTCAAGCTTTGCGACTATTTATTGCTCAAAAAAGCCCGACAGAAGATATCGATCGCCTATTACAAAGTCTCCTAAATCTGCGGCGCGATGGCACTTGGCAAAGCACTTATGACAATGCAGAAGCACTCGCAGCTTTAGTAGATTACAGTCAAACTCAACCCACACCACCCAAATTTCAAGCTACCGTAAAATTGGCTGGTAAAACCTTAGATTCAATTCAATTTGACGGTTACAAAAATCCCAGTCAATTTATCACCGTAGCCACAGATCAATTACCTCAAAATGGCGATCTAATCATTGAGAAATCAGGGAAAGGAACCCTACACTATATCGTTAATTACGGCTATCGTTTGCAGGGAAATCAACCGGGACGATTAAATGGTTTGCGAGTAGTGCGAGAAATTCGACCTGCGGGGGAAGATAAAGTGTTAGGAACACAACAACTTTCTATTCCTAAATCCCTAACTTTAGGAATCGGACAAGTGTTTGATATTGGTTTAGAAATTATCACCGATCGCCCTGTAGATCATGTCGTAATTACTGACAATTTACCTGCTGGTTTAGAACCGATAGATAACAGTTTTCAAACCTCAACAAAAGCGATAGAATCTCAACCAGATAGCTGGCAAATTGGGTATAAAACGATGTATCGCGATCGCATAGTTGCCTATAGCGATCGCCTCGAACCTGGAGCCTACAGCCTTCATTATCTCGTTCGCTCCGTCACCCCTGGAACCTATCTCTGGCCGGGTGCAGAAGCTCATTTACAATACGCACCCGAAGAATTTGGGCGAACCGCTTCTTCTACCTTAATTGTGTCGGATAAATAGATTCTGTTTCCAGTTCCCAGGCTTAGCCTGGGAACGCTATATCATAACAACTCAAAGCTTAAATTTCATAAGCAAAAATATTCATTGCCCGTGCCAATTCTGCGGCTACTTCTGGTCTGGAAAATTCCGGCGGTGGTAACTTCCCTTCTCGTAACATTTGCCGCACCTTTGTCCCCGATAAATGTACTCGTTGTTCCGGTTGACTGGGACTCGTTTTAGTAGTAGCCATTTGCCCCGTCAAAGTACAATAAAAAGCGTGTTCGTATTTCATCGGCTTAATACCCAATGCTACCGGGTCAAATTCATCAAAAATATGTTGAGCATCATAGGTTCCATAGTAGTTTCCTACACCTGCATGATCGCGCCCCACGATGAAGTGAGTACAGCCATAATTTTTGCGAATTAAAGCATGAAAAATTGCTTCTCGCGGTCCAGCATAACGCATAGCTGAGGGATTAATCGCGAGAATTACTCGTTCTTGGGGAAAGTATTTTTCTAACAGAATTTCGTAACATCGCATCCGCACATCAGCAGGAATATCATCTTCTTTAGTTGCGCCAACTAAAGGATGTAAAAATAATCCATCGACTATTTCTAAGGCACATTTCTGAATGTACTCATGGGCTCTGTGAATGGGGTTGCGAGTTTGGAATCCAACTATGGTTTTCCAGCCTTTTTCGTGGAATAAAGCTCTCGATTTTGCTGGATCGATTTGATATTTGGGAAATAAAGGATGGTCGATGCGTTCCATTAACCACACTGGACCTGCGAGGTTAATTGGTCCAGATTTGTCTATTACTTGTACGCCGGGATGATTGAGATCGTCCGTACCGTAAACATTAATTGCCTCGATTTCTTTGCTGTAGGAATATTTTTCTGTCAGTTCTAAAATTCCCACAAATTCACCGCTGGGGGAGTCGAGGCGAACTAACGTACCTTCTTGAAGGCGATCGGCTACGGCTTGACTGACAGGAAGGGTGACGGGAATTGACCAGGGAAGACCGTTAGACAGGTGCATATTGGCGACGACTGATTTGTAGTCGTCGCGGTTCATAAAGCCTATGAGGGGGCTAAAACCACCGATCGCAATCATTTCTAAGTCGGAGAGGGAGCGATCGTCTAACTGCACTCGCGGTAGAGTTACGGCTTTGTCGAAAAATTCTTGTCGCTGATCTAGGGTGGCGATGCGGTTGATCAGGTGTCCGCCGTGCGGCGGAATGCCTTCTGGATATTGGCTCATAATTAGTTTGGGTTTTTAGCTTCTAGCTGCCAGTGTCTATACTACCAAGGTCTGGGAATTATGACGCATTTGTAAGGTCGTCCCTTGGGTAGTCAAAGAAGCGCTCCCGTCTTTAGTATGATGATGAAACTGGGTTTCTGATACCAGTTACTATTTTCAGAAACTTTATAAGTTTTAAGATATAATCAGAATATCCAATCAAAAAACTCTTTATTAATTGAGTTATCCCATTTTATAGAAATGGGAACTATAGCAATGTTAAAACAAAGGAGTATCCATTATGCCAGAAAAGCTTGATATAAGCAGTCAGCCATCTCACCAAGAGGCACATATTGATGAAAAAATATCTATTCAAGAACTAGAAGAAAATGAGAATGATGAATTATATGAGAAAGCGACATTTCAGTACGATCCTGATAAAATCAACATTTTTACCAAAGAACCAACAATCGAGCAACTGCTGAGACGTATTGATGAAGAAGCACTTGATTTATCTCCTGATTTTCAGCGCCAAGCGGATATATGGAAGCCCGATGTCAAAAGTCGTCTCATAGAATCTATTCTGATTAGGATTCCTCTGCCAGCCTTTTATATAGATGCAACTGATGAAGATAAATGGTTAGTTGTAGATGGATTACAAAGGCTATCTGCATTAAGGCAATTTATCAGTCTTCAAACACTTCATTTATCTGGATTAGAATACCTCAGAAATCTTAATGGTCAAACCTATAAGCAACTCGATCGAAGATACCAGCGTCGTATTTTAGAGACTCAGGTAACAGTATATTTAATTGAAAAAGGTACTCCTACAGAAGTTAAATATAATATCTTTAAACGAATCAATACTGGTGGAGTGCCTCTTTCTCCTCAAGAACTACGTCACGCTTTAAATCCTGGCAATGCAAACAAGTTTTTAGGAAAACTTGCTAGTTGTGACGAGTTTCAGCTTGTAACTCAGCTAAGTGCTACACGCAAAAAGCGCATGGACGATCGTGAATTTATCCTGGGGTTTTTGGCATTTACGCTAAATTCATATCAAACTTATCAAGATCAGGAGAGAGATACTTTTTTAAGTAATGCTCTATCTAAGGCTAATAAACTTTCTGAAGTTGAATTAACGCAAATAGAAAATAATTTTAAAAGAGGTATGAAAGCTTGTTGGGAAATTTTTGGAGAAAATGCCTTTCGTAAAATTTCTCACAAACAAACAAAAAAATATCCAATTAATAAGGCTTTGTTTGAAGTATTATCTGTTAACTTGAGTCAGCTAAACGATCGAGAAATTAAAACTTTAGTCGCTCGAAAACAAGAATTAATTGAGAAGTTTGTAAACCTGGTTGATAACGATCGAGAATTTCTATTTTCCATTTCTCAGGCAAGCAGCAAAGTTGAATATAGATTTAGAACAATTCAAAATTTAATTAAGGAAATATTAGCATGATTAAATCCCTACGTTTGCTCAACTTTAAACCATTTGAAAATCAGCAATTTGATTGCCAACCTCTGACGTTACTTTCTGGTTTAAATAGTACAGGAAAATCATCAGTTCTTCAATCCTTATTGTTACTGCGTCAGTCTTATCAACAGGGTTTATTACCCAACATAGGTTTAGCCTTGAATGGTGACTTAGTATGTATCGGTACAGCCCAGGATGCTCTTTTTGAGGGAGCTAGTAAAGAAGACTCTATTGGCTTTGATTTGGTTTGGGAAGATGGAAGCAAGGGTCTATGGCGTTTTAACTATGACCGAGAGTTGGATGTATTGAATCTTGCCTCAGAACCAGTTAACTCCGAAGTCTATCAAAAAAATATTTTTAGTAATAATTTCCACTACCTTCAATCAGAAAGAATTGGTTCTCGTCCATTTTTTGAAATGTCAGATTACCAAGTAAGGCAGCTTGGGCAACTTGGCACCAGAGGTGAGTATAATGCTCATTTTCTTTCTTTGAATGAGCAGAAATCTATTCCAAATACTAATTTGAGTCATCCAGAAGCTAAGTCATTAACTTTAATCGATCAAGCGGAGGCATGGATGAGAGAAGTTAGCCCTGGTATTCGCTTAAAAATTCAGTCAATCCCAAATATGGAATTAATGAATTTGCAATACTTTTATGGGGATAGTAATGCTTACAGACCTACCAATGTAGGCTTTGGTATTACTTACACCTTACCCATTATTGTAGGGGTGCTTGCATCAGAACCAGGCACACTAATAATAATTGAAAACCCAGAAGCTCATCTCCATCCCAAAGGGCAAACTCAAATTGGTCGCTTATTAGCATTAGCCGCAAGTGGTGGGGTTCAAGTTGTAATAGAAACTCATAGCGATCATGTTTTAAATGGGATTCTGCTTGCTGTTCATAGTGGTAAAATTGCTCCTCAAGATGTTCAATTACACTTCTTACAAAAAAACCAGAAAGCTGAGATTGAGGTTCTATCACCTCGCATTAATCGTAGTGGACGAATTGATCATTGGCCAGAAGGTTTCTTTGATGAATGGGATAAAAGCTTAGATGCTTTGTTAGAACCAGCAGGAGAGTAATTAATGAATTTTGAGGTAGTATTTAATGAGTTGTGTTTGCGGACTCCTGCTTCTGATGTTCAAGCAGCACGACAATTAATGTCAGAATTACTGGAAATATTACGCACTCTCAAGTCTCAGGGTATCGCAATTAAATTTCTGACAAAAAGTGATTTTTATCAATCAAAGCTTGCAGAGGGCTATACTGTATCTCAGTGGTTTAAGGAACAGGGAAAAGACCTAGAAGCTCTGCGTCTTAAAAGTTTGATTAGAGATGGGTGGCCTTTAGAAGAGATAGCCGATCCTGCAATTGATGTTAGGTATGAACTAGAAGAGGGAAGCCTGGAACAAACTATTGGACTTGCTTATGCTTTTGTGTTTAATGCACTTGCAGTTAGTTTTAGAGGGTCAAAATGGAATAGTAGTCGCCTAATCGTTAAAGTAGAACATATTGATGAAGATGAAGAGTTAACAGCGGAAGTCATTCATGCCTGTTGTTGCGATCATGTTCAAGAACACGCTGATTGGATTAAGGATCGGACTCGACAAGAAGTGCGTGATGGGATAGATTTGTGGCAAAGACGAGAGGATTTATTTCCTAATTTGATATTTTGTGATGCTGTACAAAAGCAATTACAACTTATCCTAGCTAATGATAATCACTTACGATCTGTCGAACAGCGATTATTTGAGCTTCAAAATGCCAGTAAAAGTTGGATAAAAGGTTCTTTTAAGTTAGATAGTCTTCCTTGTAAAGCAACTCCTGAAAGTGACTCAAGATTAAAGCAGTTTAAACAGCAGTTAACATTTAGTTGTCCAGATGGTGAAAAGCGCCTTTTCAGTTTGCACGTTCGCATGACACCGGGAGCTTGGCGACTTCATTTTGTAGACTTAAGCCCAGGAAAAATTATTATAGGATATATTGGTTCTAAAATACAATAATTTAACTATATTTTCTGCCAACCGATCGCGCCTGAAAAATCGGTGTTTTCAATCATCGCCTCGGTAAATTTTGCATTAGTTAAGTTGGCATTTTTAAACGATGTAATGCTCAATTTTTCGATTTCAGCAACGGCTTGAAAAAAAACGATCGCGGCTAAACCTAAAATTACTCCTGATGCTAAAAATAATAATATTCCCTTGAACATATCTCCGCCCAAAAATGTGATGATGCCGTTACAACCGATCGCCGCCGCTGCCCCTGCGATCGCGCCTGCGACAATCCCCGCCTCAACTTTGGTAATGGCGATCGCAACGGCAGCTGTAGCCGTAATAGCAGCACTTCCCGCTTCTACACCCGCCATAAATCCCACCAAAGCACCAGCCATTGTCACGGCGATCGCGACACCACCAGCACGGGCAATTAACGTATGCGATCTTTTCCGGCTTTCTCCACTTCTAACTCGTTCAAAATTCGCCCCGATTAAAATTGTCTCACTGAAATCGCAGCCACGAATATCACTATTACTGAAATCTGCACCCGTAAGGTCAAGACCTTTAAAAGAGCGGTTTCGTAAGTCTTGATTAGAAAAATTGAGCTTGCTAGTTTGAGTCATGGCGATCGCAGATTATAATTGGATATTATAATCGCCAAACAGTATAATTTTTCCATAAACATCTATCAAAATCTAACTTCCTTGGCCTACGACAACACCTGTAAATATCTAGCCGAAAAATTTCCCGCCGCCTTCGTCTATCGAGTAATTCGGATCTGGGAACAAGACCCTGAGTTATTGCTATCCGTCCCAGGCTTATTACCATTAGCGACATTATCTCAAACCAATTCACCGCGAACTTTATTAGAGCAAGTAGCCAATCGAATTGCTACAATGGAAGAACCAAATCAACAAGCAGATTTAGTTGCTTGCATTCAAGTTCTCGCAGGTTTGAGATTTGAAAAAAACTTAATCAGACAACTATTTAGGAAGGAAAGTATGCGCGAGTCTGTCATTTACCAAGAAATTCGTGAAGAGGCCATTGAAGAAGGTCTTAAAGAAGGAAGGCAACAAGGCCTCCAACAAGGCCTCCAACAAGGCCTCCAACAAGGCCTCCAACAAGGCCTCCAACAAGGCCTCCAATCAGGTCTCCAATCAGGTCTTGAAGAAGGAAAGAAAAATGAGGCGCTGTCATTTGTCACTCGTCAGTTGACTCGACGTATCGGCTCAATTCCTGCTGAAATACAAGAGCAAATTCAGGTCTTATCCGTACAAGAACTAGAGGATTTAGGAGAAGCTTTACTAGATTTTGCGGAAGCATCGGATTTAGTAAATTGGTTGAATCAACGTCACCCATAACTGTTGATGATGAAGCCCGATCGCGCTTAAGTAATAATTAAAAACATATAGCTTAAGCTCGATCGCGGCTTAACTTTTATCAACTAGAACCCCGATCGCACTTTGGGAATCAATTAAAAAATGCAATACTTCATAAATCTGGAATATGACAGTTACAGAACCTACACTCACCAGCTTGTCTAATTTCCCAACTGCATCTAAACTCGATCGGAGTTCAGTACATCAATTTTAATCAGGAGTAATTATGAAATTTCCCAATTTTGCCTCCCTGTGCGCCACATTCCTTTTAGGAACAACAGCGACACTTTTCCTGAGTAATAGCACGATCGCGGCTGAAAAAATCGTCCTCAAGTATGGTCCCTTAGCCCAGTCAATCAAAATTAGCGACCTAGAAAACTTTGTCAAAACCGGCGAAACCACTCCCACCTTAGCTACAATGTTGAAAATTTCTAAGCAAAATGCCGATACAGTACGGGGATTAATGTCTCTGGAATTGGGGGTAAATGTCTTAACTTTAGACCGCGCACTTAACAGCAAACAAGGGGAAACCGCACTGGTTGAACTTGGCAAAACAATGCGGACTCGTTCCCGTTTTGAAAGTGACAAAGCTCTTAGGGCTGCTTTAATTCTCTCCTCTGCGGATAATGGTAAATTATCATTAATAGAAATTCTGCAAAAATATCCCACTTCCGAAATTAATATCGAAGTTGCGAATATTGGTGCAACTGTGGAAAAACTCAAGGGTTTGACAGGAAATTTGCAACAATTACTTAATTCTAAGTAATCCGAAATTAGAATGTTATTGGACAGGTAAATCTTGAGATGCGATCGCCTCTAAATCCACATTTTGCCCAACACTTTCTAGGGGCTCGATATACTGGCTATCCATCAGGAATACTCCCTTTTGAAAGCGCACTTCCCAATAATTTCCGGGACGACAGCCCGCGATCGTCCCCTCTTCACCGAGTTTAATTACATGGGGAGGACGCAACATTGGCATTGATTCCGCTGTCTTAACGTAGGGGGGTAAAATAGCAATTCTAACTTTCTCCCCAATAGTAAATTGTTTATCCATCATTTCACTAAGTTTCGCTCTCTAATTAAGATTTATGACAAGCTGGCAAAAGCCAGTTTTTTTATGATTTTGATTTTACAGCCTATTTAAGTCGTAAAATAGATCAAAATACAGGCACTTCAGATTGTAAGAGGTTAAGAATCATGGCTACAAGTCGTCGCATTGAGCGTGTGGGTTCGTTGATTAAACGTGAAGTCAGCCTGTTATTGCTCAATGGTATCAAAGATGACCGCGTAGGTGCGGGAATGGTCAGCGTAACTGATGTGAATGTTTCTGGCGACTTGCAACACGCCAAAATATTTGTC
This sequence comes from Oscillatoriales cyanobacterium USR001, assembly GCA_001698425.1. Classification (GTDB taxonomy): domain Bacteria; phylum Cyanobacteriota; class Cyanobacteriia; order Cyanobacteriales; family Microcoleaceae; genus Kamptonema. The sequence continues at coordinate 118,440 of MBRE01000077.1, forward strand.
AGTATCTATGGTACACCAGAGGCGAAGGCAGAGACGATGGCTGGCTTGAAGTCTGCTACTGGCTATGTGCGTAGTGAGTTAGGCCAGCGAGTTGGCCTCCGACGGACACCGGAGGTGGTATTTCTGGAAGATAGTTCTTTGGAACGTGGCGATAAGATGCTTTTATTGCTAAATAAGCTTTCGCAAGAACGGAAAACCGACATTCTGGATACTGAAGATGGCAAAGATGTTGAAGATTGGGAAGATGAGGAAGATGAGGAAGATGAGGAATAGTATTAATCTGACGATCGAAAACCTTTCTTTGCCTGAATTAGCGGCTCAAATGGTGGTGGTGCGAGCTTCTGGTTATCTTTTCGACCACCAAATTCGCTATCCTGAGTGGGAACCTCCGACGAATAAACTTCGCTATTGGTTGGAAAATCTCGGTGTGGGTGGGGTGATTTTAGTAGGAGGAAGTGCGGCAGAGTTGGCTGTCCGATCGCAGTTACTCCAATCTTGGGCAAAATTTCCCCTACTTTTGGCTGCTGATATTGAGGAAGGTGTGGGCCAACGGTTTGCTGGTGCGACTTGGTTTCCCCCACCGATGGCGATTGGCGCGATCGCAGGAAAATCTTTTAGTCAAGCTGAAGCTTTAGCCACAGCAATGGGAGAAATTACCGCAACTGAGGCGATCGCGATCGGTTTAAATTGGATACTCGCTCCAGTTGTTGATGTGAATAATAATCCTGACAACCCAGTGATTAATGTTCGCGCTTTTGGTGAAACTCCAGATTTAGTCAGTGCTTTGGCGACGGCTTTTATTCGTGGAACTCAACAATATCCCGTGCTAACAACTGCTAAACATTTTCCCGGACACGGTGATACAGCGGTAGATTCTCATTTGCAGTTACCTAGTTTACCTCATTCTGCGGAGCGATTGGCTGAGATAGAATTGCCACCGTTTCAGGCGGCCATTTCTGCTGGAGTCGATGCGGTGATGAGCGCTCATTTATTAATTCCAGAGTGGGATGACAAATGGCCTGCCACTTTGTCCCATCAGATTTTAACCGGGAAGTTACGCCAAGAGTTGGGTTTTGAAGGTTTGATCGTGACGGATGCTTTGGTGATGGGTGCGATCGCAGGGGAGTATGGCGCAACCGAAGCAGCAGTTTTAGCAGTAGAAGCCGGTGCTGATATTTTGTTAATGCCTCAAGATCCAGAGGCTACAATTAAAGTGGTTTGTGATGCTGTAACTCAAGGCAGAATTTCGCGATCGCGTCTCGAAATTTCTGTTAAACGGATTTGGCAAGCTAAAACTCAAGTCGGCTTATTTTCCCCTCCCTCTTCTTCTCCTTCTGTTTTATCGATTCTCCCCTCTTCCCTCGATGTCTCGGCAACTATTTTGAGAAATTCTCTTTTGGTTGGGGGCGCTTTACCTTTGCAAGTAGAAAATCCTCAAAATGGGGAATTTTTACGCAACTTAATCATTGTTGATGATATTTTGGGTTGCGAGTTTCTAGGTAATCATACTCCCGCGATCGCCATTCCCAAACAATTGGGCTACAAACTGCAAATCATCGACGATCGCACAGAAACTCACAATCAACAATCATTATCCGCACCCTCAAATCATCCTTCTCAAGATAGATTTTCTTCGACACTGCTGCAAATTTTCATTCGTGGCAATTGTTTTCGCGGTAGTGCAGGTTTAACCGAAGCAGCAACAGACTTGTTTAACAAATTGTTAACAACAGGCAAATTAAGCGCAATTATAATTTACGGTAGTCCATATATCTTAGAGAAATTTTTACCCACATTACCCCCTTCGATTCCGTACATTTTCTCCTACGGACAAATGCCGACAGCGCAAGCGATCGCCCTTGAAACCTTATTTAACCAGGACCTACGCAAAGCCTCTATCCGTAAGGTGTGTTAGACGAGAGTACGGCACCCTTACCACTATGATGTAGCGTAACTGCCTAAGTCCTGTTTAACGTTCGATCGTTTCGATCCGCTTAACGCTTATTCCATCAAGGTTTCAGCATTCTTACCCCCAAACATTAAACCAGAAAAAATTTTCATTCGCCAACGCCATGAGTTTAACCAAATTTTACCAGAGGTCTTTGTTAACAGACCTCCGGTGAAGTCTTGGGGAATTTTTCCAAAATTCTTAGGCAATTGAAAGAGCAGTCACTATCAGGTTTTGCAATAATTTTGAAACAAAAATAAGTAATTTGTATCACCAGATACGGACAAAAATATTTTCATTCCAACGGATATGCAGTATAGTATGAAGAGTGCCGTAAACCAATTACGCAAACCGTGAGGGCATTTATGATAAGCTCAACTCTTCAATACTCCTTAGACGTTATCCAAGACGAAGCACGTCAACTCGTACATGAGGGTGTCGTCAGCAGACAACAACCCATCTATACCCTTTGCCAATACATTCCAGCCCGTGAATGGTCTTGTGTAGAGGGGGAACTAGAAAAATGTGACTTTTTGCTGCGCGATCGAATTGGCGATCTAATCGGTGCTGAAAAATGGGACAACGACTAAAACTGTACTCCCTTCTAATTAGCCTTCCGGCTATTTAAGTAGAAGAGTAGTTTTTTCGTAGTTCCAATTAACCAAGCTAAAGACCAAACTTAAAGACTTTAACCCTGGGATTCCTCAGTGCGAAGTTTTTCTAGCTCAGCCCTGAGTGCTGCCATTTGTGCAGTTAATTCTTGAATTTCCCGTTGTGGATTTGACTCTCCTGCGGGTGTAGCAGGGGTGTTGATAGGAGAATTAGAATCTGTAGGAGTTTGAACAGTATCTGAATTAGTTGACCCAGCAAAGATAGTATCAACAAAATTGCGGGCTTCTCGTTCCGTTAATTCGCCTTGTTGCGCCCACTCATCGGTGAGTTGGCTGAGGTTTTCGGATTTCAGTTTTGCTAGATTTTCGTCTCGTTTCTGGGAATCTTGCAAAGTTTCAATCATAAAGGAAGTTGCGCCTAATGTGACGCGGAATCCTTTTTGCAACATTTCAGTTAAGTTATCTGAATTCATTATTAATTTGGGTTGGAGAACACATTCTCGTTTAGACGCACAGATAGAAGTACAGAAAAAAAGGAGAGCAGGACGGGAAAAATCTGGTTTCCTGCTAACAACTGCATAGTTCAGCAGAGGGCGCTGTCAGTTAAAAGTTTAGCTTTTGACGAAACAGGACTCACCTAAATCAATGTAAATTTAAGTAAAGCAAGGGGCTAGGGTTTTGTCAAGAAAACCCTAGCTTACTTGTTCTAAGTATTGGTTGACATCTTCTACGATACGGGTGAGTTCGGCTTCTGTGGTGATGCGGATGCGATCGTCCCGCAAGGTAATTAAGACTTTGGCGGCGAAGGGGCTGGGCCAAATATTGGGATTGCAGAAAATCTCCAGAAAGATGTCTCCTGCGTAGCGATATTCCATTGCTTTTTGGGGTGCGGCTTTTTTGCCGGAACCCGTTGGTTTGGCGGCGGCTGAGGCTTTCAGGCTTTCCATTAATTGGGCGATCGCATTTTGCAACTCTCGCGCCGATTGGGGGGTAAAGCTAAAAGTAACTGAACCCTCGATTAAATTTAGTGTTAGTTGACCAAGAGACATGAGCAAAAAAATTTAACATCTTTCTCTAATGCTAAAAGATATTGTCAATTTAGGGAAGTCATCAGACTAAGTTAAAATATAAACCAGAAGAGTTAATGGCAAATCAATATAAATTTTATGAACGTTGATAACCGTGCTGAAGTTCGCAATGTTTTAATTATCACTTTACTACTGAATTTGGTCGTACTGGCAATTAAAGCAGTAATAGGATTGTTAACTGGTTCTTTAAGTTTAATGGCAGATGCCTTACACAGCGTAACCGATAGTGCTAATAATATTTTAGGGTTAGTAGTGAATCATTTTGCTGCCCCAAACCCAGACCGCCAACACCCCTACGGGCATCAAAAGTATGATGCAGTGGGAGCTTTGGGGATTGCAGCTTTTCTGCTAATTGCCTGTTTTGAAATTCTTAGTAGTGCTGTGGAAAGGCTGATTTCTGGTGGGAATCCGGCAAAAATATCGTCAATAGAATTATGGATTTTACTCATTGTTTTGGGAATTAATATTTTTGTGGCTTTCTATGAACGCCATGTTGGTAAACGTAATGGTAGTGCTATTTTAGTGGCTGATGCTCAACACACGATGAGTGATGTTTGGGTGACTATAATGGTGATAGGTGGATTGATTGGGGTATGGCAAGGGGAGATTTTAAGGTTGCCTCAATTGCAATATTTGGATGTGATTTTAGCTTTTCCTGTGGGTTTGTTGGTGTTTTACAGTGGTTGGCAGGTTTTAAAGGAAAATTTGCCTTGGTTGGTGGATGAAATGGCGATCGCGCCGGAAATGATTCAGGCGATCGTTATGGAAGTACCAGGAGTAGTAAACTGTCACAATATCGCTTCTCGCGGTGTACTTGGCCGACAGGTATTTATTGAAATGCACTTAGTCGTCAATGTTAATGATGTGGAGACGGCACACTTAATTACAGAAGCGATAGAAGTTCGCTTGCAAGAAAAGTTTAATCCTGCTAGAATTTTAGTTCATGTAGAACCCCCCGCTTACCAGTCTGACCAGATTACTTACTAAGTTGGTTAACTGTTAACCGTTAACTGTTAACCGTTAACTGTTAACAAATCACAAATAACAACTAACAAATTTTATGTCAATTAAAAGCGCAGTTACTTATTCTAAGATAGATGATTCTTTAGCGGCAGGTAAAGCTGCAATTACAGAAATCATTGAGAAATTGGGTCGCCATCCTGACTTTCTATTTATGTTTGCGACAGTCGGACACGACATGAGCAAAATTTTCCAAGGTATTGACTCAGTTGCTAGTAATATTCCTCTTTGTGGCTGTTCGGGACTTGGTAGTATCACGAACTTAGGTTGTGACGAAGCTACCCATTCTCTAGCTTTGATGGGGATGGTTTCAGAAAATGTTGCCTTCCATTCTTTTATGGTTCCCGGTTTGTCGACTGACTGCGAGCAAGTAGGTAGAGAAATCGGCAATAAAATTAAATCTCTTGGACTTTCTTCTACTGACAAACAATTACTTTTCTTGTTTCCCGATGGTTTAACAATTAATTCAGATGGTCTATTTAAAGGCATCGAAAACATTGTAGGATATCACATTGATTTTGTTGGGGGAACTGCGGGGAATGACTATCATTTTTCGCAAACTTATCAATTTTGCGATCGCGAAATAATGAGTGATGCTGTATCTGGTGTATTAATCACTGGAGATTTTAATTACTCAATTGATGTCAGTCACGGTTCCAAACCCCTGGGAAATTCGAGAACTGTGACCAAAGCCCAAGACAATATAATTTATGAAATTGACGGTGAACCTGCCTTGGATCTTTTAACTTCCCTAGTTGGTGAAGAAAGGCTATCAGATTTTGGCCAAGCTATTAATTTAATTGGATTAGGTCAATCTTTTGAAGGGAAAGGTTATGATGAAGATATGATTAATCGGGCAATTATCGGCATTGATAAAGAACAGGGTAGCATAAAACTAGGAGTGCCCATACCTGTTGGCGCTACTTTTCGGATGACTCGGCGGAATGAGGCGAAAGTAAAAAAAGGGACGCAGGGAATGGCTCATAAAGTGATTGCGGCGATGCAGCATCCTGAAGATGTCACCTATTTTTATTTTAATTGTTCCGGGCGTGGTTCTTATCTTTTTGGGGAACCAGAACCAGATGTTGATAATCTTCTGGAAGTTTTGGGGAACGATAAAGATATGATTGGGTTTTTCTGTTTTGGCGAAATTGCTCCTGTGATCGGTGAAAATTATTTTCATAACTATACGGGGATTTTAGTGGGGATAGAATGATTGAATACCAAGCAGATATATTGTCAGAAAATCAACATCTGAAGGCGGAAATAGCTAAATTAAAGAAAGAAAAAGAATGTTTTAAGGAAGATATAGAGAGTTTAACTTTGGAGGTAGTTAAACTTGAGGGTTCTTTGCTAGATTTGCAGATGAAGTCAAAGAAGCGAGAAAAAACTTTCAAGTTTATGCAATTGCTGTCTCAACAGATAATTGAGGCGCAAGATACTAGAAATATTTATACTCTTACGGTGAACTGTTTAGCCGAAAATATCGGTTTCGATCGAGTGATTATCTTTAAAAAAGAAGGTGATAATTTTATACCTGTAGCAAGTTGTGGCTATTCTTCAGAATATTTAATCGGGAAATTTGCTCATGCAGAATTTGCAAAATTAGCTGTAGAGAAACAAGGAATTTTAGTCAATGGAAAAAGTATTGAAAAATACCCAGCAGAATGGCTATTAGATTTTCAAGTGAAATATTTTATTGCGATTAGTTTTGCGATTAGTGGCGAGACAAATCATATTATTTTTGTGGGTAATCAAACAGAAGATACTTTAAGAAGACCTCGTTTAACAATTGCCGATTTTGAGACTTTACAAACTTTGGCAAATCAAATCGCGATTACTATTCGCCATGCTGAATTTTCCGAACAAAATCAACTTGCAGCGACAAATGCCCAGATTCAAAACCAGAAGCTAGAACAAGCTTTACGGGTTTTAAAACAGACGGAATCTGAATTAATTCAAACAGAAAAAATGTCGAGTCTTGGTAGGTTAATTGCAGGAGTTGCTGACAAGATTAATCAACCTGTTAATTTGATTTATGGCAATCTCAGTTTTGCCAATAATTATGTTAATGAATTGATAGATTTGTTGCGTATTTATCAGCAATACTATCCCCAACCAGTGAAGGAAATAGCAGCTAAATCGGCAGAAATGGAATTAGATTTCATGTTGACAGAGTTGCCCAAAATTTTATCTTCAATGCACGTAAGTGCAGAGAATATCCGTCAAATTGTGATGTCATTGAGGAATTTTTCCCGTTTGGAAGAAGGAGAGATGCAAGTTGTAAATATTAACGAAGGGATAGATAGCACTCTGTTAATTTTACAACATCGAATGGAAGGGATAAATAGCTCTATGCCGATTCAAATAATCAAAGAATTTGGTGATTTACCTTTAGTAAATTGCTATGCTGGTTATCTTAATCAAGTATTTGCTAATCTTCTGAGTAATGCGATCGATGCCCTAGAGCAGCGGTATGGGGAAATATCTCGATTGGAAAGCCAACAATTAGATATTTGGGAGGAGGAAGGGGAAGATCGACAGGAAGTGTTTTTTACGTATTGTTTGCAAAATCCTCTGCCAAAATTTTCTATTCCTACAATTCGGATTCGGACAGAAAATGTGAACGATCGTTGGATATTAATTCGGATTGCTGACAATGGTTTGGGGATACCAAAATCTATGCAAAAGCGAATTTTTGAGCCATTTTTTACGACTAAATCGGTAAAAAATGGAACTGGTTTGGGATTATCAATTAGTTACCAGATTGTTGTTAATAAACATGGGGGTTTGCTGAATTTTAGTACAGAAATAGGTGAAGGAAGTGAGTTTTGGGTTGAACTTCCTATTAATCAAGATGGTTAACAGTTAACTGTTAACTGTTAACCATTAATTGTTAATTGTTACTCCCATTCAATAGTTCCCGGTGGCTTCGAGGTAATATCATAAACCACTCGATTAACGCCTTTCACCTCATTAACAATTCGATTAGAAACTGTTTCCAGAAAATCATAAGGTACTCGCGCCCAATCTGCTGTCATGCCATCTTCACTTTTCACAAGACGCAAAACAATGGGATAAGCATAGGTGCGTTGATCTCCCATTACGCCAACGCTACGAATGGGTAATAAAACGGCAAAAGCTTGCCAAAGTTCGCTATACATTCCCTGGCGATTAATTTCTTGACGGACAATGAAATCAGCATCGCGTAAAATGTTTAAACGTTCTGCTGTGACTTCTCCTAAGATGCGAATTGCTAAACCTGGACCGGGAAAAGGATGGCGGTTAACTATTTCTTCTGGTAATCCAATGGATCGGCCGAGTTTTCTGACTTCATCTTTGAATAGTTTTCGCAATGGTTCAATTAGTTTAAATCGTAAGTTTTTAGGTAAACCGCCGACGTTATGATGGCTTTTAATTTTAACAGCAACTCGTTCGCCACTTTTGGGATCTACATTGGTATCGGCGGATTCAATGACATCTGGATAAAGTGTGCCTTGGGCGAGATAATCGAAGGGACCAAGGCGTTTTGATTCTTCTTCAAATACTTGGATAAATTCGTGGCCGATGCGTTTGCGTTTAACTTCTGGATCGGTGATTCCTTCAAGTTGAGTGAGGAAGCGATCGCGGGCATTGACGTATTGAACGTCAATATGGAATTGTTCGTTAAATAACTTGACTAATCGTTCTGGTTCATATTTTCGCATGAAGCCTTGATCGATGAACATACAAGTCAATCGATCGCCGATCGCTTTGTGTAATAAGAAGGCTAAGGTTGAAGAATCTACGCCACCAGATAAAGCTAATAATACTCGTTTTTCGCCAACTTTTGCTCGAATTTCCCGTATTGATTCTTCGACAAAAGCTTCGGTTGTCCAAGTGGGTTGGCAGTCGCAAATATGATAAACAAAATTACGAATTAATGCTATACCGCCAATGGAGTGAACTACTTCTGGATGAAATTGTACGCCATAGAGTTTTTTATCGTGATGTGCGATCGCGGCATGGGGAGTATTCTCAGTATGAGCCAGAATTTCAAATTCTGCGGGTAATTCTACACAACTATCACCATGACTCATCCACATTGTAGCTCCATTTTCAACATTTGTGAGTAAATCTGTGGGGTCATTAATTGATAGGGAAGCTTTGCCATATTCGGCTTTTTGAGCGCGTTCTACTTTGCCACCTAATTGTTTTACCATTAACTGCATTCCGTAGCAAACACCTAAAACTGGGATGCCTAAGTTCCAAATTTCGGGGTCGCATTGGGGTGCATCTAAATCGTAGACAGAATTGGGGCCGCCGGAGAGAATAATTCCTTTAGGATTAAGGGCGGCTAATTGTTGGGCGTTAGTGCGATAGGAGATTACTTCTGAATAAACTTGAGTTTCGCGGATGCGACGAGCAATTAATTCTGAATATTGGGAACCAAAGTCTAAAATTAGAATCATTTGGCGGTTTATTTGTGATATTTCAGAATTAGTTTTTGGTGGTTGAGTTTGTATTTGGGAAGTCACGGTAATTGGTAATTGGTAATTGTAATTTGTTAACAGTTAACAGTTAACCGTTAACAGTTAACAAATTTGTGATAAGATTGTATCACCAATTTCACTTTTGAGTATGATTTGGCGATCGCGGCTGAAAAGTAAGGAACCAACGGTAAGGCGGCGTTCGCTGTGGGTGAAAATGTAATCTGAGGCTCGTTGGTCAATTTGAGAGGCGATCGCGCCATAAACCAAGCTTACCCAATTACTACCCATATTCTCATCCAAAGCCCGTAATTGCTTAAGTGCATCCTCCGCCGTTGCACTTTCCCAAATCTCATTACAAATCGCCGCTGGTACGCCCATTCTTGCACAAAAAGCCGTCAATATTTCTCTTCTACCATCAGCAAGATGATGATGAGTGTGAAAAATTCCCCCCGCCAATTTCATCAATTTACCATGATAGCCAAACAGCAAAATTGACTGAAAATTTTGGACTCCAGCCTCAACTAACATTGGACCCAACCAATTAGCAGTTTTCACCAACATATCAGGATTAATACCTAGTTTCCTGGCTAAATCTAAGCCGTTTTCACCAATGCAGAAAACCAAACAATCAAAGCGATCAACTTTACTCTGTAATTCTGAGCGAAAAACCGCCAATTGATCGGGAGAACTTAGTGGTTGAGAAATACCTGTAGTACCTAATAGAGAAAGTCCTTCAACAACGCCGAAAGCTTCATTAGAAGTACGGGTAGCTAATTGGCGACCTTCAGGTAGAATAATCGTAACAGTAATTTTTTCTCCAGGTCGTTGCGATCGCCTAATATTTTCCTCCAATAATTGTCGGGCATAACTATAAATAGCTGCATCTCCCCCTGTTTTGTGATAACCTATACCATAGCCACCCAAAATCACAATCTCCTCTTCCCCAGATTCCCGCATCAATTCCACCATCGCCCAAATTGGCGTATTGCGGGTTAGATCCAGATTATCTCCCGGATCGGAACGAGTCACAGCCAAAGCCATTCCTGGCCTAAGTAAAGCCACTTGTTCTATCGGAACTTCGGCGGTAATTGTCGGTGCAATTAGATCTACTAATACAACATCAATTGGATCGAGATCCTGAGATTTTTCTATTATGGAATTATGGAGACATCGTAAGGCCGCCAGTGCAGCCGCACAAGCAAAAACTGGCAGAGTATATCCCGATCGAGGTTGAAAATTATTCACAATCAGCGGGCAATTAATAATTACCACTAAAGTTTACAAAATTTTAGAACAAAACAATGGATGTAATCTCTCATATCTAGGTTATCAAATAATAGCAATGCTTATTGTCAAAAAACATCGTCATCAACAAAAATTATCTGCCTCACTTGTGGCAATCTTTTTGTTCTTCAATACAGTCAGTTGCCGTCAAAACCAGCCTACTACTGAGACAACTCAGGCAAAAAATCAAATAGAAAACTCAGCTAAGCCGCAAAGATTTGACGGAATTACCATCACAGTCGCGGCTCTGGATAAACCAATTGGATACGGGGTTGAGCGTCGGGCGCGTGAGTTTGAAAAACTCACGGGCGCTAAGATCAATATGGCCACATTTCCGCAGAAAGAAGTTTTCCCATCCATGCAGCGGGAGTTTGCGAACAAAACTAACAAATATGATATAGTTATTTTCTCCCCCCAATGGATGGCAGATTTTGTTAAGCCGGGATATCTGGAAGATTTAACAACTCGCGTGAAAGCAGATAGCCAACTGCAATGGGATGACATTGCCCCCTTTTTCAAAGATTTTACAGCAACCTACAAAGGAAAAGTCTATGCCGTGCCGATAGATGGTGACTTTCACATGGTTTACTATCGCACAGATTTATTAGAAAAAGCAGGGATTGAACCCCCACGAACCTGGGATGATTATCTCACTATTGCCAAAAAATTTCACGGACAAGACCTCAATGGTGATGGCAAACCAGACTATGGTTCCTGTATGGCTAAACGACCAAACCACATAAATCATCAACTTATTTGGTCAGTAGGGAGTGCATTTATCCAAAGTCAAGGAACGCAAGAAGGCGTATTTTTTGACCCCGAAACCATGAAGCCATTAGTAAATAATGCAGCCTTTGCCAAAGCCCTGGATATCTACAAAGAAACTAACAAATATGCGCCACCAGAAGAATTAACTTTGGACATAACTGAAACGAGAAAAGTATTCTTGGACGGACGCTGTGCAATGACGGTAGACTGGGGTGATACGGGGACATTAGCGATCGATCCAGGGATCTCAAAAATCCCCAATAAAGTTGGTGCATTAATATTACCTGGTAGCAAAGAAGTTCTCGATCGCCAAACTGGTAAACTGATAGCTTGCAATAAAATCATTTGTCCATACTCGATTGATGGCGTTAACCACGCTCCCTATGGTGCAATAGGTGGATGGGTAGGTGGGGTTAATGCCGCAGCCCAACCAAAAGTTAAAGATGCCAGCTATGCGCTGATTTCCTACATCAGTCAACCCGCGCAATCAAATGTTGATGTGACAATTGGCATTACTGGTTTTAATCCTTATCGAATCTCCCAATTTACTAATCGGGAAAACTGGTTAAAGGCAGGGATGCAAGAAGCGGCAGTTAGTAACTACTTGGGTGGTATTTCTGTAAGTTTGAGAAATCCTAACATGGTATTGGATTTGCGCGTACCTGAAACTACTATTTACCAGCGAGAAATTTTGGATACGGCATTAACCAATTTCCTCACTGATAAAATTACTCGCGAAGCAGCCATGCAGCAAATTGAGCGAGAATGGGAAAAAGTTACCAATCAAGCGGGACGAGATTCCCAATTACAAGCTTACCGAGACAGTTTAGGAATTGAATAATCTATCTGGAGAAAACATCGATGATCCGTTGGAATCTAAGCACTAAAGTTGTTGTTGCTTATTCAGGCCTAATTGCACTGATGGCTGGGGTACTTACTACGACTCTTTACTGGCAATTTCGCACGGCCAACCATCAAGCAATACACGATCGCCTATTAGATTTGCTCAGTTTAACAGCACCAGAAATTGACAGCGACTATCATTCCCTGACCTTAACACCTAAAGATAAAAATAAACCTTACTACAAGATCAATCTTAAAAAAATCAAAACCGTTCAAGCTGCCGCGAAAGATATCAACCGGATTTATACCCTGCGTCCAAATAGCAAGGGTCAATTAACTCTTGTCTTAAATTTTGATCCAACATCAAATTCATCAACAATTGTGGGGGAAATTGTCCAGAATTTAACTCCAATTCTCTCCGCAGAAGCCTCTACTCTATCCCAACCCAAAGTTGAGCAGGATTTCTTGAAGAATGCAGAAGGCAAACCCGTTTTATATGGGTATGCACCAATCAAGGATCAATTTGGTCGCCTAGAGGGAATTTTAGCGATCGAATTAGATGCCAGTTCGATCGTGCAAACTGAAACGATCGGGGGTGCGATCGCATTAGGAATTTTCCTGATAATTTTAGGCTGCACAGTAGTTATTGTTCGTTGGTTAGCGCGATCGCTCATTGTTAATCGCATCCTCCACCTAAATGATGCAGCGAAAAAACTTGCCGATGGGGAATGGCATCAATCTTTCTTAACCGAAAGTGACGATGAATTGGGGGAATTAGCCAAGTCTTTTAATTACATGGCCCAACAGCTACAAAACTCATTTCAAAAACTAGAAGAATACTCGCAAACTCTCGAACAAAAAGTCAGAAAACGAACTACAGAACTCGAACAAGCAAAATTAAAAGCAGATGCCGCTAACCAAGCCAAAAGCACCTTTATTGCTAACATGAGCCACGAATTACGCTCTCCCCTTAACGCCATTCTTGGCTTTTCTCAAATTATGACTCGCTCTCAAACACTAGGGCGCGAACATCAAGAAAATGTCGGCATTATTTACCGCAGCGGCGAACACCTTCTTACCCTAATTAACAACGTTCTTGACCTCTCCAAAATTGAAGCAGGTAAAACTAATCTCAATCCCAAAAACTTCGACCTCCACCGCCTATTAAATGACGTTCACGATATGTTCCAAGTCAAAGCGGAAGAGAAAAATCTCCACTTACTGATAGAGTATGACCCCGATCTGATTCGCTACGTCCGTACCGATGAAGTTAAATTGCGCCAAGTGCTGATTAATCTGATTAACAACGCCCTCAAATTTACTCAAAATGGTGGAATTTCTATTAAAGTTAGCCACCAAAAACTAATATTAATCCCCAACCAACTATGGCACTCCTAGATGCAAATCCTCATCCCGCATCTTGCTACACTTTAAATTTTGAAATCGAAGATTCAGGAGCAGGGATTGCCGAAGCAGAATTAGGGCAACTTTTTGAAGCTTTTAGCCAAACCGAAACTGGAAAACAAGCGCAGGAAGGCACGGGTTTAGGATTACCCATTAGCCGCCAATTTGTGCGTCTTATGGGAGGGGATATTAGAGTCAAAAGCCAGGTTGGAAAAGGCACAACTTTTTTCTTTGATATTCAAGTTACCCAGGTAGATGCCAGCGAGATTGCTATCGAACAACCCACTCGTAGAGTCATTGCTCTGGCTCCCAATCAACCGACCTATCGCATTCTCATAGTTGACGATAAACCGATCAATCGCCAGTTGTTAATTAAACTACTTTCTCCCTTGGGATTTCAACTTCAGGAGGCAACTAATGGGCAAGAAGCTGTTAGTATTTGGGAAACTTGGGAGCCACACTTAATTTGGATGGATATGCGAATGCCAGTGATGGATGGTTACACTGCTACCCAAGCGATTAAAGCCACCACCAAAGGTCAAGGAACGGTGATTATTGCCCTGACTGCTAGTGTATTAGAAGAAGAGAAAGCGGTAGTGATTTCGGCGGGATGCGATGATTTCCTGAGAAAACCATTCCGAGAGGAAGAAATTTTTAAGGCAATGAATAGGCATATCGGAGTAGAATATGTTTATGAAGAGTTAAATCCAATGCAAACTGAGGTAATGCACACAAGAGAGCTTTTCACCGCCGAAGCGATCGCGGAACTTCCCTCTGAATTATTAGAGCAACTTGAAGAGGCAGTAATTGCTTCTAATCTCAAATTAATTGCCAGGGTAGTTCAACAAATTGCCATCCATAACGCTCCTTTATCTCAGGCGATTGAAACTTGTTTGCATAACTTTGAATATGAAAAAGTTTTGCATCTCATTGCTCAAGTTAAAGGAGGAGAAGGAATATAAAAATGAATCAGATTACATCAGATTTTCAAGATGAAATCATCGTCATTGATGACACCCCGGCAAATTTACATCTTCTGGCAAATCTTTTAGGAAACAATGGTTATCAGGTTCGACCTTTTCCTAGCGCAAAATTAGGACTAGCAGGTATTAAACACTCTTCTCCTGCTTTGATTTTGCTGGATATTCAAATGCCACAAATGGATGGCTATGAAGTTTGTAAACATCTCAAGGCTAACGAATTGACTTGTGATATTCCAGTAATTTTTATCAGTGCTTTAGATGAAGCGATGGATAAGCTCAAAGCTTTTACTGTAGGTGGGGTGGATTACATTACAAAACCATTTCAAACGGAAGAAGTTTTAGCTCGTATTTCTACTCATTTAGAACTCAATCGACTGCAAAAAATTTTGAAGCAAGAAAATCATCTACAAGCACAAAAACTAGCAGAACAAAACAGTCAACTTCAACAGATGAATCAGGCATTAGATAAAGCTAATAAGGAATTGAATGAAAAATACGAACAACTCCAGCAAACTCAATTAAAACTGATTCAAGGCGAAAAAATGTCGGCATTAGGTAACTTAATAACCGGCATTGCCCATGAAATTAATAATCCCGTTGGTTTCCTTAATGGCAATATTCAACCTGCCTTAGATTATGTGAATGATTTATTTGGATTGCTCGATCTAGTCCAAGAAAAATATCCCCAATTACATCCAGAAATTCAAGCAGAAATAGAAACCATTGACCTCGATTATATTCGGGAAGATTTACCAAAATTAGTTCGTTCGATGCGGGAAGGAGTGAAACGAATTGTTGATATTAGTACGAGTTTGCGAACTTTCTCCCGTGCGGATACTAATCATCCAGTTACCTGCAATATCCATGATGGGATTGATAGTACCATTATGATCCTGAAACATCGCCTCAAAGCTTCGGAATCTCGCCCAGAAATTACAGTTATCAAGGATTATGGTGAACTCCCCAAAATCCAATGCTATGCCGGACAGTTAAATCAGGTATTTATGAACTTGTTAAGTAATGCGATTGATGCCTTAGAAGACTCAAATCAAAGGCTTAAATATGGAGAAATTACCAATCAAATTACGGTGAAAACCGAATTATCTGACGACCATAAACAGGTAATAATTCGGATTAAAGATAATGGTATTGGTATGAGTGCAGAGTTACAGTCAAAGATTTTTGACCATTTATTTACTACAAAGGGAGTAGGAAAAGGAACAGGATTGGGACTCGCGATCGTGCGGCAAATTGTAGTAGAAAAACATCACGGAAATATCACCGTAAACTCAGCCCCAGGAATCGGAACAGAATTTGCGCTCTCTCTCCCGATCGCATCATAAATTAAATAACTTGATGATTTAGTTTGTAGTAAGCGCTT
Organism: Oscillatoriales cyanobacterium USR001; assembly: GCA_001698425.1. Classification (GTDB taxonomy): domain Bacteria; phylum Cyanobacteriota; class Cyanobacteriia; order Cyanobacteriales; family Microcoleaceae; genus Kamptonema. The sequence goes on from MBRE01000077.1 coordinate 134,242, forward strand.
TAGCGCTAAAGCGCTTACTACAAACAAGCTAATTAATTTCTATCCTTGTGTTGGTGAAACCTCCGGTGATGGCGAAACCTCCGGTGATGGCGAAACCTCCGGTGATGGCGACACTTCCGTTGATGGCGAAACTTCCGGTGATGGCGAAACTTCCGGTGATGGCGACACTTCCGGTGATGGGGGTGACTGCGGTTGTGATGATGGCGTTGGCGACACCTCCGGTGATGGTTGAGTTGGCGACTGAGATGGCGACGGAGTTGGCGACGGAGTTGGCGACGGAGTTGGCGACTGAGATGGCGACTGAGACGGCGACGGAGTTGACGGCGATGGAGTTGGCGACTGAGTTGGCGACTGAGATGGCGAAGGAGATGGCGACTGAGTTGGCGACGGAGTTGACGGCGATGGAGTTGGCGACGGAGTTGACGGCGATGGAGTTGGCGACTGAGTTGGACTTACAGGACGAGAACTACAGACTGTTTCATCGTATTTAAACTCAAAAACCAAGGGGTAAAGTTTCGGCGCACTACTTTTCGGAAATGGATAAGAATTAATCGCATTTTTCGCCGCCAAATTGAGAATATTATAACCTTGAGCTATTAATAATTCAGGAGCAGCCGCGATCGCACCTTCCGGCTTCACAACCACCCCATAAATAATCTTATCCTCAATCTTTTCTACACAAGCCTCTTTAGGATAAGCCACCGCAATACTAATCATCTTCCCTGTTTCCAGCCCTACATAAGCCAACTGAAATCTTACAAACATATTATGATATATACTAGCAAAAGCATCATTTTTCGACCGATTTCTCCGAGTTAAATCATCAACACTTGGAGGGTTAGTAGTAGGAGTTTTCTCTGGATTTCCAGATATCGGCGGAACCGGATTAGGAGTAGGATTTATAGCTATTTTCTCATTAGGATTGGAAGTAGAACCCCCTTGAGGAAAATCTTCAGGATGAGATATGTCGATAGGTGGAAATTGTGGTAAACGCGGATCTGCATCTCGCATTTTTTCCAGATCGTCCTCAGTTTGAGGATCTTTCCGCACTGAAGGTACACCAGGCAAATTTTCCCCATTCAGTGGAGGAGGAGTTAAAGTCGGTGTTGGCAATGGTACTGGTGGCGGAGTAGTAATTAAAGGTTTATTAGGTGGTGGAGTTGATGGCAATTCGCTAGGTGGTGGCGACGAAGTTAATGGCGGTAGAGGCGGCCTAGATGGTAGCAAAGATCGCCTCTCCGGTGGCAAAGAAGGTAACTGAATTGATGAAGGTTCTGGCGGCAAAGATGGTACTATATTCGGAGGAGCAGGAATACTTGATATTGTAAATTTTGGTGGCGATATTTGCGCCGGCAATAATTGAGGCAAACGTCTAATTTCTGACGGTGTTAATTCCACTAATCCCACCCTTTCCGGTCTTTTTATTGTTGCAGAAAACACAGGAATTTCAGGATCGCTTGTGCCTAATATTCCGTGAGCCCCTAAAGATATCGCCACCGCCCACCAATTCGGCCGACTTAACTGTTCTGTTAAAACTTTAAATAGTGATGACATCATAATTTTCAATGGGTAATCTTTTACATTATTTTTTACCACCGATAACGGCTGCGTTTAAAAGGCGCACCCTCAAAACTAAGCAATTCTAGGGGGTAAACCGGAGCTCCACTTGCCATGTAATAAATCATTTCGCGAATTTCTTCCCCGCGCAGTGAAAGTTGGTCCAATTCTTTCGGGGAATACCACCCAGCCCCTAAACTATATTCATCCGGTTTGCTTTTTGGTGGGGTATGATCTTCGGGACGGGCAACAAATATTACCCGGACGCGAACTCTACCTTTGGGCATCACCGTATGCTCAAACCGCAGGATTCCCTCAATCACAATGGGGATACCAGCTTCCTGTAGTGTATTGCGCTGTGCGGCTTCAATGAGGCTTTCCCCTACTTCAACTCGCCCCGCAGGGACATACCACTGCTGATCGTGTTTGCACTCTTGTACCATTAGAAAACGGCTTTCTAAGTGAACGACAACTAGCGCAAAATACCATGTAGGGATGGGCTCGCGAGCCATAAGGATCTTAGCTGATTTAGGTGTGACTTGGGTAAACATCTCCTGCAACTATAGTAGGACTTTGGTGCGATCGACAATTTTCTACTGTTGAAGCCTAAGTTTTCCGACCTTTATAGTTTAAGACCATTGGCACTGAAATTATCTCTACCTCCTTAAAAATAGACTATGAAGTTACCAACAGTGATTATACCGGGATATTTCGCCACCGCTGAGGAATATAGCGAGTTAGAGACAATACTCAACGATCGCGGTTTTCCTACAGTCACAGTACCCCTAAGTCAAGGAGACTGGTGGCCAACGGTTGGCGGCCGTTCGATGATCCCTATTTTGCGACAAATCGATCGCACGGTCAAAGAAGTTTTACAGCAATATAACACTCCTAAAATTAACATAATCGCTCATTCGGCTGGCGGTTGGATTGCACGAATTTATTTGGGCGAAAAACCCTATACTATTCATGGCGATGTAGCAGAAAATGTGGGTTTATGGAATGCTCACAGCTATATAAATACACTGATTACTTTGGGTACTCCTCACGTTAGTCAGGAAAGATGGACTCGGAAAAATCTTGATTTTGTAAAGGATAACTATCCAGGCGCTTTCCACCCGGATATTCGTTATATTTGCGTTGCGGGTAAGGCTGTTTATGGCAAATTTAACTTGAAAACCTGGTTAGCTTTTAACAGTTATAAATTGACAATTGGCATTGGTGAAACTTGGGGAGATGGTATTACTCCCATAGCTGCGGCTCATTTGGAAGGTGCGGAAAATTTAGTGCTTGAGGATGTTTGGCATTCACCGCGATCGCCTGGTAAATGGTATGGTTCACCAGCGATCGTACCACTGTGGGTAAAATATTTGGCATAATTTTGATGCAGATGTAGGGGCGAAGCATTCGGGCGAAAGATATTGAATAAAAGCGATAAATTATCTACCCGAATGCTTCGCCCTCCAGAGTTTGAAAACACGCCCTAATCCTAATTGAAGAAAGTTTTATTTAATCAGTTCCATTTTGGTAATTAACATTTCTTTACGAGTTTTCCCACAGGGTTCAATACTTTGACAATCATTAACATTTGAAAGCGTATAAGTTAAGCGAACTTTCCGATCGATCAATTGAGATTTTTTGGCACAAATCTCAAAACTTGCACCAATTCTGCGCTCAATATTTTTCTCATCTAATAACGTAGCATAACACATTAAATCGCCATCAACTAAACTTTTTACAGTTCCCACCTTTGGTAAATTATTATCGTTGTTATCGCTCCTAGATGGATCGTTTTGATTAGCAAAATACTTCTCCAAATAGGCTGTCCGTTCATTTGTTACTCGCCCCAAACAGCTTGTAACCAGTAGTGGTTCTAAAGTTCCTCCTAAAGCTTCCGCTCCTTCAAAGCTACAAGTTGTATCCCGAAATACAATCCAAGCTCTTTGAGCTTCAATTAGTCTATTTTTCCGTTCTCCACTCATTTTTGAGATATATTTTTGATAAACTTCATTGAGTTTTTTATCCGCAGCTTTATAGCTATCTGATGCACATTTTCTCATTTCAATAGTGGAGCCAGATGGATTACAGCGGACATTTTGAGCTTGACCATAAACAGCTACTGCTGATGATAATGTCAATGTTGCTAATAGGAGAGAATTTGTGATTTTTTTTAGCATAATTTTTGAAGGAAGAAGGAAGAAGGAAGAAGGAAGAAGGAAGAAGGAAGAGGGGAGAGGGCATTGGTGTCAACTTAAGCCGAAATCCCGCCAGGGACTAAAGTCCCTGTCTAATAGCTAAAGTCCTCGCTCAGAGGACTGAAGAAAATTGTTAAATTCATTAGTCCTCTTAAGAGGACTTTAGCTTTGAGACAGGGGTTTTAACCCCTGGCGGACTAAGGGTTTGAGCCTAAGTTGACACCAATGGGGAGAAGGAAGAGGGAAATAAATTCTTTAAATGGCTACTTTGGCTACTTTTGTCTATCGAGAAACAGGGGGTTGTAAAACTTCCAGCACTTGCTCTACTTGACTCGGTTTCAAAACCGCTTCTAAAATAGGGGAAGGCATGGGTACTTCTTCAACTAAGGGGTGTTTTTCCAGAGTTAAACGAGACTGAGAAACACCAGATAATCGCTTTAACAATTTTGGTTTGGGATCGTGTAATAAGTAGATAATGCGATCGCCGGATAGCCATTCTTCATCTACATTCAACACCTGTAAATACCCTTCCCTTTCCATCAACAAAGGTATCAACTCACCCGAACGAATTAAAGCTTGTAAATGTGCGATCTGAAATCCCAAACTAGATTCTTTAAGTACCGTTTCTCCTAATTTTACCTCTCGATCGTTGAGATAATCATTCCAAGTTTTTAGCAGTAAATCAGGAATAAAAGCCTGATGAATTTTAGTCAAATTATTTGGTGAGTTGGTGGGACGAGGGAAAATTGCTAAAACTCTTGGAGGTTTAAACTCTTCTGCGGCTCTTTGTGCCAATACTAAATTTACCTCACCATTGGTAGTCATGGCTAAAAATGTGCCAATTGATGCTAATCCTGCTTCTTCCAAAACTCTTTGATCTAAAGCACTGCTTAAAAATACCTGTAAACCTTCTTTTTCTGCTTCTAAACAAGAGGCTTCATCAGTATCAATCATTACTGCAAGCTCTCCTCTTTCCTTAAATAAACGAGCAATTAATCGACTCAAGGGATTGGAGCCAACGATTAAAACACCTGTGACTGACTTAGAAGTAATACCCAAAAGTTGAGCCATCCATCCGGCGGTTAGTCCTTGCAAAAAGACTGTCATCATAATGGTTAAAAAAACCAAAGCTTTAATCGAGTCTCCGCCATTTACCCCACTTTGGGTGAGTAAAATGGCAAATAAAGAGGCAACTGAAGCGGAAACAATGCCTCTGGGGGCTACCCAACAAGCAAATAATTTTTGTTGCCAATTTAGACCGCTATTCCAAGTACAAAGCCAAATATTAATTGGTCTAACTATCCACATGATGGCTAAAACTGTGAACAAACTGCCCCAACCCAGAGCGATTACACTAGCTAAAGATAAGTCGGCGGCTAATAGTATGAATAGCACTGAAACGGCTAATATTGTTAGTTGTCCTTTAAATCTTCGTAATAGTCTGGTATCTGGTAAGGAAGCCGATCGCAAGACAATTCCTGCTAAAACGGCAGTCATTAATCCTGATTGACGAGAACAAGCTTCTGCTAAACCAAAAAGTCCCCATAAACTGGCTAAAACTACTAGATTTTTTAGGTCTTCGGAGAGGAAACGCGATCGCAATAAAATCAATCCTAGCAGCCAACCGCCGATAATTCCAATGCTCGCCCCCGCACCTAGTCGTAGGATTAAATCTTGGAATAATCCCAGTAAATCAGCATTGCGATTTAAGATGATATTGAGGATTAAAACTGCGAGAATTGCACCGACAGGATCGATTAATACTCCTTCGGCTTCTAACATAGCTGCCACTTGGCGATCGACTGATACTTGCTTCAACAAAGGACCAATTACTGTAGGTCCAGTAACTACTACCAAGGAAGCATAAAGAAAAGCAATTGGCCAGGGAAATTCCCCTAACCAATGAGCGGCCATACCGCCACCCAGTAAGGTAATTAAGCTACCAATAGTTACTAAATTACGGATGCTACCCGAAACACTACCTAAGTCTCGCAATTCTAAATTTAAGCCACCTTCAAACAGAATTAGAGCCACCGATAAAGACACGATGACTTCTAAGCCGCTACCTAATAAATGTGGGTGTATTACTCCCAAAACGTCCGGTCCTGCGATCATGCCAAATAATAGCAAAAACACGATGGCGGGGACTTTCAAATAGTCAGCTAGAACTTGAGCGCATATCCCGCAGGCGACGGCGATCGACATCAGCAGAGTTATGTTCAGGGAAGTTTCCATAAGCGTAATAGTAGCTGACTACCTTTAAGGTGTCTTAGTGGCCGCTGCCCATCTACGAGCAAAGTCGGTAAGAATTGAAGTTGTAATTTTGGATTCTAACCAGTTTAAGGCTTCGGTTTGGTAACTTAAACCACGATAATATTTGCAAACATCAATTAGACGAATGTTAGCTATTGGTGTGGGTGTTGGTATTTGATTCCGCCATCTTTGGGCAAATTCTGTCAAAATTTTCGCGGGAATTTGGGTTTCTAACCAGTTTAACGCTTGGTCTTGTTGTGTCAAGCCGCGATAATATTTGCAAACATCTAATAGTCTAACAAGTGCAATTTGTGCCTGGGGAACACTTTGGTTGCGCCACCTTTGAGTAAATTCGGTAAGTATAGAAGGTGCAATTTGGCTTTGCAGCCAGATTAAGGCGATGTCTTGGTTTGTGTTGCCTTTGTAAGCTTTACATACCTCAATCAGCCTAATTCCTGTTAATGGAGTTGGGGGTGTGGGGCTAGGTGTGGGTTTGGGAGAGACTACGGGGGTTGGGGCTGGGGATGGTTGCGGTAAAGTACCACCAGGAAATTTGCTGTTAAGTAAGGCTGACCAAGTTTTGAGGCCGATGATCCCATCTGCTTCTAAGCCTTTGGATTTTTGAAAGGCGATCGCGGCGTTTTTTGTACTTGCGCCAAAGGTACCATCAATGGCTCCTTGATATATTCCTTTCTTTTTCAATTGTTTCTGAATTTCTTTAACTTTGGCGGCGCTGCTAGTTTCTCGGAAGCTTTCAAAAATGTTAATGTCTACATTTCCTGAGATGCCTGCAACTCTACCTTTGTCTGTATATTGCCAAAATGTCCAAGAACTCCAACCCCCAGAAACCCAAGGTTCTTCGGCAGTGGTATAGTGGGCTATCCAGAGGGGATAATCGCTGAAGCGTTTTGTGCCTAGATTTTCCCAGAAGCCGGGGTAGGTATAGATGATGGGCTGCATTCCGGTTTCTTTTTCGACTGCATCTAGCCAAATTGCCATGCGATCGCAGATTTCTGTCGCCCCCAACCCCCCTGTACTCTCTACGTCTAAAACTGGTGGTAAGTCTCCCGGTTGTAATTTTACAGTTTTCAAGAATGAGTCAATCTGTCCTTGGATACTGCTGGCCGGCCGAAAAAAGTGGTACGCACCGCGTTGGATACCGACAGTTTTCATCGCCGCCCAATTGCGGGCGAAGGTGTCATCTATCCAAGTTACGCCTTCAGTTGCTTTGACAAAGGCAAAAAGTATGCCATCATTGGCAACGCTTTGCCAATTGATGTTGGGTTGGTAACTGGAAACATCTATACCGCGAATGCTCATGGTAACAAAAATTACGAAAAATCAGTGGTTATAGCGACGATCGCCAGAATTTCTAGTTGATTCTGAGTTTATCGCCTTCTAGTAACAGTATTTTAAACTTATCCCATTATATCATGCCTAGTTAACTAGCTTAGGACTTACAGCGAATGAGATTTGCCCACGATATATAGCTATGATTCCTGTAGAGGTAGGGAAAACTAATATTTTTTAGGTACGTGCGATCGAACCACAAAACCCGCCCCGGATCAATACTATAATTAATTAACTGGATTAAACAAAGACTAGATAATTAAAATAACAACTAGAGTATTTATAGCGTTTCTCTGTCTGGTGAGGTACAATAACTCTACCCCCAACCCCCTTAGAAAGGGGGCTTTTCCGGTTCCTCCCCTTTGCAAGGGGGGGCTAGGGGGGTCTTTTTTGTACCTCATATAATTGAGAACCGCTATAAGTAAGTGAACACTAACAAACTCAAAGAAAAATTGAACAGCATCAACCCTTTTTCTGGAAGTGAATGGGGAGAAATCCCGGATGCGAAAACTTTGTGGCTAATTTTATTTAGTTACTTAAATGTGTTATTTAATTCTGCGCCAGATCAAATGACTCTTGATGAATTAGTAGCAGAAATTAACAGTCAACACGAGCAGTGTCAGAATTACCCAGGTATGGGACTACTTTATGCTCGTAATGCTGGGGAATGGTTGTTAGAAGCTAAATCAAAGTTACAGCCTGATGAATGGCAAAGATGGTTAAAGACTAATTTTAAGTTCTCGGAACGAACTGCGGAAACTTATATGCAAATGGCTAAGGGATGGCCGGGATTCCGGGTAGCAGCGAAAAAGGATGTAAAAACTGAGAGTACCATTACTTACTCGCCGGAGGTGGCGGCTATTCTGGAAAGTTTATCGCCTTTTTCTAATTCTGAAAATACGTCTGTAACTGTAGAAATTGTTGAAGATTTAGAGGAAATTGAGTCTGCTAATTTGTCAGATAATATTAAAATAGAATCATCTATAGTTGAAGAGTTAGAATTGCCTGTAATTACTGAGGAGTTAGAGAGAATTGAAACCTCTGAGATATCCGCAAATATTGAGTTAGAATTGCCTGTAATTGTTGAGAAGTTAGAGGCAAGAGAAACCTCTGATTTATCCGCAAATATTGAGTTAGAATCACCGATAATTATTGAGAAGTTAGAGGGCATAGAAACCTCTGAGTTATCCGCAAATATTGAGTTAGAATCACCGATAATTATTGAGGAGTTAGAGGCCATAGAAACCTCTGATTTATCCGCAAATATTGAGTTAGAATCGCCTGTAATTACTAAGGAGTTAGAGGCCATAGAAACCTCTGATTTATCCGCTGATATTGAGTTAGAAACAGTTGAAAACTCTAATTTATCCCCTAATATAGAATTAGACTTACCTGTAAATGTTGAAGTTTTAGAGGTGATTGAAGCAGAAGCAAAAGTATCGGTAAATATCAAGTCAGAAGCGCCGATAGTGGTTGAGGCGTTAGAGGTGATTGATATTCCAGATATTGCTGGTAAGATTGAATCAGAATCGCCTAATGTTCTTTTGTCAAATGGTGTGCCAAATGGTTTGTCAAGTGGTAAAAATGAAAATAGTAAATCTATCGAACAGATAGAGGTGGGAATTGCGACTTCTAATCAGGTTGAACAGCGCGATCGCGAAGTTATAATCTTCTTTATTCCTGGCAATGTTGTCCCAAAAGCACGGCCTCGCGTGACGGGAAATGGGACATATATGCCCCAGCGATATCGGGCATGGCGAAATATGGCTGAGGTGGAAATTTACACTCAATTATCTGGGCGAGATTTAACTACATTGCCAATCAAAAAAGCCTCAATTTTGATGCGTTTTGTGGGTAAACACCGCACTAATTCTGATTTAGATAATTTGGCGGGTGCTTGTCTGGATGCTTTAACTATGAATGGGGCCGGTGTGCTTTTGGATGATAGAATTAGTTGTGTTTCTAAGTTGAGCGTTGAGTATGTACCTGATGCTAAAAAAACTGGTGTTTGGATAGAGATTACTCCGGTTGATTGATTTTGCAAAATCAACACTTGATATCAAATCCGGTTGCCTTTGTCCTGTTACTTTATTTTATTCTACCTTATCAACCAACCATTCTTTTAGTAAATTCAGATTTTCAGGAGTTAGGTAAACTTTCACCTCAAACTGCTGTTTTACATCCCGCAAAGTCATTAATTGCTGCTCTTGAAATGTAATTTCAGTATTTTGTAATTCAATGGTCTGATATTCAATTTCATGCAAAGATACACGCACTACTACTCCTTCTTCTGACTGAGGATAAATATACAACTCTTGCTTGAGATTATCCAGTTCAAGTTTTTGAGCTATGCTATTATGTTCTACAGGAGAATCGTGCTTGTACCAATAAAGTGTCGTCCCCCGAATTTCTGGGCTAACGATCGCAAATATTTCATCAAATCGCTGAAGTTGCCAATGAATTTCACTCATTCCGCCAATTTGTGGAATTAGTCGCTCTACCCAATTAACTTTTTTATCATTGAGACTTGCCCACCACTGGCAGATCGAAGCTAAGTTATTAGCATTTTCTGGATTTTTGCTATCGTGTTGCCAGACTGTTAAAAACTGCATATTGTAGCCTCCCAATGGATTTTAAGATTTGATACTTCAGATTTGATTTGGGAAATTTGTACTTAGGAATAGAAATTAAATAATTAGCTTGTTTGTAGTAAGGGCAAAGAGCGCGCTTGGCGCTTACTACAAACCAAATCATCAAATCCCTATAAACCTATACAATATTTTACATGGATTTACCGATTTTAAGAATTTGGATTGATTCCCAACTCTCTAAGTTTAGCGGCTAGTGTTTCACTACGTTGTCGTTCATTTTCTAAAGAAGCGATCGCTTCTTCAGCCCGTTGCCTTTCCTGTTCGGCTATTTGTTGTTGTAATTCTGCTTTTTCAGAACTCCAAAGTAACAAATTTCCCTCTTTATCCCACCACCTTAACCAGTGAATAGTTAAACCCAATCGCGTGCCGTACCAAACTCCCAAAAATAGATTAATTTCTGGTATCCAGTAACGTCCTTCTGCTGTAGCTGACTGCAAAACATATTTATTTGCTTGCAATTGGCGCACTTCTAAATCGACTGTGTAAGGGTCAAAAATAACGTAGGTAGGAATCTGCAAAATTTGCTCGTAGTAATAGAGTTTGCCGTAGGGAAATTTAGCGCGAACTGAATATTCTCCAGCGTCGGTTTCTGAGAGAAATTCCATCGCGATCGCCACTTGATTACCTTCCAAAGAAGGCGTATAACTGCGGCGAATCACTCCTTCAGTAACAGGCAATACTCGCGGTACATACAACCAATCTGGTGCTTTAACTACCATCTTTTGATTAACCGTAGCAACGATGCCAAAATTTGAGGCAATTAACATTTCTGGTTGAATGCGATCGGCCGTACCGAGAGCATCAGTTAGCGCCGCCGCCAACGGTGGCTGTTGAATATTTTCCACAGGCTCGTCTGGTAATATAAAATCTGCCGGCAGTTTTTCCCAAGTAACAACAGGTTCTTTTTGAGTGGGAATAATTTGGAGAACCATAGTCAATTCCTAGCTGTTGTAATATGTCTATATTATCATAACTTAGGAATGAAAATTAAATAACTTGATGATTTGGTTTGTAGTAAGCGCCAAGAGCGCTAAAGCGCTTACTACAAACAAGCTAATTATTTGATAAAAATTATTGCGAAATTGTATTTGCTCCTGCCAATAACTTACCCGTAGCATTCACAACTACCTGCGCCGCACCTGTAAAAAAATCACGATCGATGGTTGTCAAAGTATCAGTAGATTTGTGATAATGAGGCGAACGCAAATTAGCCGTATCCGTCACTAAAACCGCCCCCACACCCTGATACCAAAAAGCTGCATGATCGCTTCGCAACACATCCGGTGTTAAAATACCTTTCAATGGAACTGGTAATGTTACTACAGGCGGTAAACCTTCAATTTTAATTTTAGTAAAAGCGCTCAATAATGGCAAATGTTCCGCATCTCCTACTACCGCCAAAAATTCACCTCGATCGGGCGATTTCACCCCAGCATTTGCCAGAAAATCTCGATAATTTAACCCTTCTGGATATCTTTGACATCCCGAATTTTGGCAAGCATAACCCACCATATCTAAGACAATTACTCCCGCCAAATCCTTTAAATTAGAAGCCTTGCTAGTAAAAGCTAAACTACCTAAAAGTCCTAATTCTTCCCGATCGAATAAGATCACCCGTAAAGTCCGAGGCGTTGAAATTTCTCCCAAAATTCGCGCCACTTCTAACACTACTGCCACCCCAGTAGCATTATCATCAACTCCAGGCGATCGCAAGACTGTATCATAATGTGCCGCCACTAAAATCGCCCCTAAATTGGGATTGCTACCTTTGCGCTCTGCAAACACATTAACACCACCATCAAAAGGTTGCAAAATGGGTAAAAATCCCATATTTTTTAACTGTTCAGATAAATATTGTCGGACGCGATCGCGATCCTTATCCTCATAACGTTCGCCAGCTAAAAACTCCAAATATCCCCACAGTCGATCGGCATCAACCTTTGGTAATACTGTCCCCTTTTCCTCACCAGAAACAACCGGTAATGGGCTTTGAGAAACATCCACATTCTTTACCACCTCTACCTGTGGTAAAAATTGTGGCAGAAATGAAAAATTACCACCCTCAAAACCCACTAACCCAATCAGAACCAAAATCAACATTACCAACCAAATCAATTTATTCATTTTACCAATAACCAATAACCAATAACCAATAACCAATAACCAAATCATCACTCCCCACCCTCAACTTCCGATTCCTGATTCCACTCAATTTCCTTATTCCCCAACTCAAATCTATTACCTTGAAAATAAACATGAGGAATTATATTTGTGGAAAACTCGGCAATATTCACAGGCTTTTCTAACCATTGACAATAAATCGGATTAACCTCCTCATAAATCGCCCGAAAAGACAAAATTTCCGCCTCTAATTCCGCCGCCAACTGATTAATTTTTTGACCTTGAGATTGCAAACGTTTTCCCCCCGCTTGCACGCGACGCTCAAGTTCCAATAATTCTTGTTGAAAACATAACTTATCCAACAAAACTTGTTTTTGGATCAACAGAGACTGCTTTTGTTTAAGTTGACTTTCTAATGCTTGAATAGCGCGATCGATCTCCTTAAGTTGTTCTAGCCAACTCGCCGCCGCAGAAGCATTCCGCTGATGAAACTCAGCCAAAGCTTCCGGTGAATTATTCTTAGGAAAAGCAACAGCAACTCGGAAAGTCGATCGCTGCTTGCGAAGTTCGTCTAATTCCCCTTGCAGAGAAGGGATTTCAGCTTGCAACACAGGAATTTCAGCTTGAAGTTCTGCAATCATCTGGCTCATAATTTTTACTCGTCAGGGCAACGAAATTCTCTAAATATCTCAAAACATTATTAAGAAAGGCTGATTTGAGAGCGAGTACACCACACAATAAGCCTATCTAAAGTTATAAGCTTTTATCCATGCAACCAATTCGCACATTTAAAGTTTCTCCCTCCTTACCCCAAACTCTTGAACCCTTACGCAAGCTTGCCTACAACTTGTATTGGGACTGGAATATGGAGACAAAAGACTTATTTCGTCGACTCGATCGCGATCTCTGGGAATCTAACAACCAAAACCCAGTATCAATGCTCAGCGCCATTTCCCAACAACGACTACAGGAAGTCTCCGAAGATCAAGGCTTCCTAGCTCAAATGAACCGCGCCGCCGTCCAATTAGAAGATTACCTTAAAAACCGAGATTGGTATCGCAAACAGCGGGGAACCGAGTCAAATGATTGCTACGCTTATTTCTCAATGGAATTTGGCCTAGTTAAAGCCTTACCCATCTATTCCGGCGGTTTAGGCGTACTAGCAGGCGATCACCTCAAATCTGCCAGCGACTTAGGTTTACCCCTCGTTGGTGTCGGTTTACTGTACCAAGAAGGCTATTTTTCTCAGTACCTCAATGCCGATGGTTGGCAGCAAGAACGCTACCCGATCAACGATTTCTATAATATGCCATTGCACCTAGAACGCAACCCCGACGGTTCGGAATTGCGAATAGCAGTAGACTATCCTGGTCGCAAAGTTTATGCACGGATTTGGCGAGTACAAGTAGGCGTAGTTCCTCTGTATTTACTCGATACAAATATTGAACCAAATAGTCGCTACGATCAAGACATTACCGATCAACTTTATGGCGGCGACAAAGACCTACGAATGCACCAAGAAATCATGCTGGGAATTGGTGGCGTACAAATGCTAAAAGCATTAGGATTAAAAGTCACTACCTACCACATGAACGAAGGTCACGCGGCCTTTATGACTTTGGAACGTATGCGCCTTTTAATGCAGGAAGAACACTTAAGTTTTGAGATTGCCGAACAGGTAGTTATTTCCAGTAGTATTTTCACAACTCATACTCCTGTTGCTGCTGGTTTTGATTTGTTTGAGCCTGACATGGTGATGCACTATGTTGGTTATTATGCCAACATTTTTGGCTTATCCCGTGAGGAATTTCTCGCCTTGGGTCGCGAAGATACGGGAAATTTGACAGGGCCTTTAAATATGGCAATTTTAGCTATTAAAATGTCGAGTTTTGTCAATGGTGTAGCGGCTTTGCACGGAAAGGTATCGCGTCCCATGTTTCAGAATTTGTGGCCGGGTTTGCCTGTGGAAGAAGTGCCAATTACCTCGATTACTAATGGGGTTCATGCTCGTAGTTGTGTGGCTAAATCTACTCAGGAATTATACGATCGCTATCTTGGTCCAGATTGGGAAATGACTCCCAAAGAGGATCGTTTGTGGGAACGTCTTTCTACCATTCCTGATGAAGAGTTATGGCGCAATCACGAACGCTGTCGTTTAGATTTGGTGGTGTTTGCGCGGGAGTGGTTGGTGAAGAGTTTGCGGGAACGGGGATCTTCGCAAAAGGAGATTGACTTAGCTCAAGAAGCCCTCGATCCGAGCGTGTTAACGATTGGTTTTGCTCGTCGTTTTGCTACTTATAAACGGGCAACTTTGTTTCTACGAGATATCGATCGCATTAAAAGAATTATGCGGGAAAAAGGCCGCCGCGTGCAATTTGTTGTAGCTGGAAAAGCTCACCCGATGGATATTCCTGGTAAGGAGTTAATTCGCGATATTGTTCACTTCATCCGCGAGCAAGATGTCCGAGATTCGATTGTATTTCTCCCAAATTATGACATTAATGTTTCTCGGTTTATGGTTGCGGGTTGTGATGTTTGGTTGAATACGCCCCGCCGTCCCCGCGAGGCTTCTGGAACTTCGGGAATGAAAGCATCCATGAATGGTTTGCTAAATTTAAGTATTTTGGATGGTTGGTGGGATGAGGCGGATTATGTTCGCACTGGTTGGGCAATTGGTCATGGGGAGTTTTATGAGGATACTAATTATCAAGATCAAATTGAAGCAAATGCTTTGTATGATTTGATGGAAAAGGAAGTTGTACCGCTATTTTATGACCGCGATCGCGATGGTATTCCTCGCGGTTGGGTGGCGAAGATGAAGGATGCAATTCGGTTGAATTGTCCTTTGTTTAATACTGCAAGAATGGTGAAAGATTACGCACAACGAGCTTATTTTCCTGCCAGCGATCGCTTTTATGGAATGACTGCGGAAAGTTATGCTCCCGCGAAAGAGTTAGCGCAGTGGAAAAAGCAGTTACTTGAGAAGTGGTATGAGATTAAAATTGAGGCGGTTGATGTTTCTGAAGATGTCGATGTGAAAGTGAATCAACCGATTACTGTGAATGCGCTAATTAATTTGGCGGGGTTGACTGCTGCGGATGTACAAGTAGAACTTTATCAAGGCTCTCTTGATACTAATGGGCAAATTATCGGTGGTGTGCCGGTGGTGATGGATTATGTAGGAGAAAACGAGCATAATTCGACGCTTTACACTGCTGATATTATGTACATTTCTAGCGGGTTGCAAGGTTTATCTTTACGGGTTTTACCTAAGCATGATTATCTGAGCAGTCCTTATGAAGTGGGGGTGATTCTTTGGGCATCTTAATTGTTTAGGATTTACGCAAAGAAACCGGGTTTCTTGCCTCTTAGGTTGCGATGCGATCGCACTTAGGAATAGAAGCTTGTTTGTAGTAAGCGCTTTAGCGCTAAAGCGCTTACTACAAACCAAATCATCAAGTTATTTAATTTTCATTCCTTATTGGGGTTGAGTTTGTACCGATGGATTTAATTCAATTATACGGCGATCGAGTTTCCGGGCTGCCTCTGCAATCTCAATACTTGGAGTCTTACCATCAAGATAAAAAGTCATCAAAATTGCCCCTAAATTGCCCCGCCGAAATACCGCCATGTCAACACGCATAGTTATGTTTTCCAATTGGCCTTTTGTCAGCCACCCAGCAGATATCTCGCCAATATTTTCCCCCAGTGATAGCGGAATTGGACTGCTAAACTGTGGCATTTGGCGATCGTTTAAACCTTGGAGAAATGCTTTAGCAAAATCTCCTTGACGTAGATAATTATCAAAACTATTTTGGTCAAGCTGAGTAGGTATTTGCATCGTAAATCCTAAGATTAACTGAAAATTTTTGTCGTCGTTTTTTTGGTAAGCAAACACACTTTCAGGCTTAAAGTCTTTATTTTGTGTTAACTCATTTTTTAGCGATCCAACTTCAGCTTCTGTAAAACCAGGAGGTAAGTCTTGTAAGGTCAGGATATTCTTTGATAAATTTGTGTTATCAGCAGCAATCTTTGGTGACTGAATGGGAGTTAAAATAATTTTTGAATTTGCCTGGGCGCTGAGAGTAGCGCCATTATTCAAGATCGCTAAGTTGAACAGGCAAAATGAGATAGCAAGTTGTTTTTTCATCATTAATTTCCAGAATTTCATTTAGTCTTTATAATTACTCATACTTCCTAGTTTACCTTAATCTCCATCATTGGCAAGTGTTTCCGACTACTTTTTAATGCTAATTATCAATTTCTAATTCCTCTAATTCTTGCGTAGACTGCCATCCAGCTTGCCAAAGACTGCGATCTTTTAGCTGTTGCGCGTTTAGCCAAAAACGTACTGCGGGATCGCAGGCGGCCACCATTTCTGCAAATACCCATTGACCTTGATTTTTTCTATTTGTTACCTGAAAATGTCGCCATCCCCAGGTTTTTTGTTTAGCTGTCCATTTGGAGCCAACTAGATAAGGAAATTTCTGTTTTTTAGGCATTTTTAATTAGTATTTAGAATTGTTATATCACTTCCGATCGAGCCGAATCAAATCAGTCAAAATATTTCCTCAATAAGTCCTATTAAAAATTAAATAGCGTGTGATAAAATTGCACAGACTTAATATTAGGGCAAAATAGGGGTATTGTAAAATTCTTCTTGTTTTTAATTTTTAATTCCCCATGAATTTAGCTACAAAAATCGAAGCGATATTGTACATCAAGGGTCAACCGGTGTCAATAAGTGAAATTGCGGAAATTGCCCAATGCGATCGCGGCGAAGTTAAAGACGCACTGATCGAACTAATCTCCGACAGCGCCCGCCGAGACAGCGCCTTAGAAGTCGTAGAAACCCCCGCAGGTTATAGCCTCCAACTCAAAGAAGAATTTGCCCCCTTAATGCAAGCCTTAATCGCCCCAGAATTAGGAGTTGGAGCTCTTAGAACACTCGCCGCGATCGCCCTCAAAGGCGGAATCAGCCAAAGCGACTTAGTTAACTTACGAGGCTCCGGGGCTTATCAGCAAGTACAAGAATTAGTCGAACTTGGCTTTGTACGGAAACGGCGACAGCCTGAGAGTAGGTCTTCTTGGCTACAAGTCACAGACAAATTTCATCGGTATTTTCAACTAGATCAACTACCGAAACAGCTAACACTGAATTTTGAGACAAACTTTGAGACAAATATGGATGCAAGCGAAGAAGAATAGTTTAAACTAGAAATAGCAAGTCTGACATTCAGAGTCACATAATGGTTTTTAACCCTAACTTTTCTGATTCCAATGCCCAACAAACAGCAGCTAATCCGCTGCTGAACTATCTTCAACAGCAACATCCAGAAGTTCTCTCTCGCATCGCCAAGTCTGCTAGTCCAGAAATTAAAGAAATCATCTCACACAACGTCCAAGGACTTGTCGGCGGCCTACCCTCAGAGAACTTCAACGTGCAAATTACTACAGATCGGGACAACTTAGCTGGCTTATTAGCCTCAGCTATGATGACAGGCTATTTTCTCCGACAAATGGAACAGCGGATGCAGTTAGACGAACATTTGGCAAATACTAACTCGATTAATCAGTAATACCAATTTAATGTGAAGTTGCATAGATCCCGATCCCCCTAAATCCCCCTTAAAAAGGGGGACTTTGAATGCTTGCTCCCCCTTTTTAAGGGGGCTGGGGGGATCGCATTCTATACAGCCTCATAAAAAAATCGATCGATTACCAATTACCATACAAAGACGATCGATCTTACTCAACATTATTAAAATTCTGAGTAGTTGAAAGTTCTAAAATCCGAATCTGAATTTGGTCTAACCGAGATCCCGAAGCCGCAATAATCGTAAATTCCAGATTTTCATAAATTAAGATTTCCCCAACAGCCGGAATTTTTTGCCACTCATGGATTAAGAAACCTCCCAGAGTTTGATAATCATCAGCGATCGGTAAATTAAAATTCAATATTTCATTAACTGATTCTAACTCTAACTGGGCTTGAACTAAAAAATTGCGCTCATCCAACATCTGTAAAGCCACTTCTTCAACATCAGTAAATTCGTGACTTTCGCCAATAATTTCAGCAATCAAATCTTTAATCGTAACTAACCCCGTAGTTCCACCATATTCATTAACTACAATTACCATTTCTTCAGACGATCGCTGCATTAAAGGTAACAATTCGCTCAACAGCATCACTTCCGGGACAAACCGAATCGGATGAATCCAAGGTTCAATCAGTGTTTGTGGACAAAGCAAACCTTCCGCTAAGGGTTTCGCCAGTTGTTTAAAATCAACAATACCAATAATATCATCTAAAGATTCCCGGAATACGGGATAGCGAGAATGACCAGAAATGGCAATTTCATCTAATAGCATTTGAAAGGTAGAATTTTTAGGAATTGCAATAATACTCGTGCGAGTTGTCATTATTTCCTCAACCGAAACTTCGGCAAATTCAAAGATATTATTGAGTAATTCTCTTTCTTCCGCTTGTAACCCAGTTGATTCGGTAGAAGTAGCAATAATTAACTGTAATTCTTGGGGAGTAACTGGCCTGTGAGTAACGCCATATTCCAAACCAATGAAGCGTAATAACCAGCGAGTTGATTGATTGAGAATCCAAATAAAAGGATTGAAAAAACGGGCGATCGCTAAACTGGGAGAGCCTAAAACCTTGGCTAATTGTTCTGCATAAACCAAAGCAATAGATTTGGGTACTAATTCTCCTAGTACAATTTGTAAATAAGCCAGTAGGAAAAAAGTTAAAATTGATATGCTTAAAGAATGAGCGATCGCCTCGCTTATTTTTGGCGGTAGCGGTAGATAAATTAACAATCTCTGCACCAGTATAGCCATTGTCCCCTCACCAATCCAGCCCAAAGCCAAACTAGAGAGAGTAATACCTAACTGAGTAGTTGAAAGTAGGCGTTCAATGCGGCGCTGTAAATATTGCACAGTTTGAGCTTCTAAATCTCCCACCGCCGCCAAATGATTAATCCGCGATCGCCTTACCGAGACAATAGAAAACTCCGCCGTCACAAAAAAAGCATTAATCGCAATCAGCATGATAACGGCTACTAGCCGAGACAGTACATCTGTCCAAGTAAGGGCAACAGAGCTAGACATTTCCAGCATCGCCTTTGACAATCACAACAGAAGTAACCATCCGTGAATAGTGTTGAATTTTGATCTTTAAAACCAGCGATCGACTATAAATTAGTATTCTACCTCTTTCGTTATTTTGGTACAGTAATCCCAGATACTTGTAACTGAAGTTTTTGATTAGGATAATCAGTCAACGTCAGCGAAAGTAGTTTGGCATTGTCCAGCAAAGCTGTAGGAATACTCACCGTTCCATAATACACTTGACTATTCGGAGGTAATTCCCCCGGTAAATCTTCAGCGATCGCGCTCAAAGCCCTACCTTGGTCATCAGTAACATTCAAGAAACTGTAAAGAAAACGCACAGACTGCGATCCTTCATTCTTCATGCTCACATCTAATAGCAGAGAATTACTCCGCAGCCGCGCCGAAGTAATCTCCAGAATTACTCCTCCATCGCGGCTATTAATCGGAAACTTCGCCTTACTATTTTCCTGATTCCCAGCTTTTTTACCTTGGGCAGATTTAGCCGTCGCCCGATCTGAACTACTTTTACCACTGGATTTATCCACATCGCGACCTTCAATTCGCGCCTTAACAATTTTGAGAATATCCTTCTCATTCAAAATTACCAGTCGATCGCGGGGAGTCGAAGTCCCTCTATTCCCGCCCGTACTATTTGTGGGGCGGACATCTGGTTGAGTAATTCCTTTTAAAGCTTGGCGACCCAAAGAAAACCCCCAAGAAGCGCTAGTTAAACCGGCTCCAAACATGAGGCTAAGTAGAAATAAGGTCAGCAATAAAGTTGAGTTCAATGCCATTGCCTATTAAAGTTACGCTGAATCAGTGTGAAAACTCTCATTAACCACAAAGCATTAGTGGGAGAGAGTTTTGCCTAACTAGCCAGTGGGCTGATAGACAATTTCTGTTTCAGTGATCTAGTTTTAGCACAGACCAGGAAATTGTGTTATAATTTGATATGATCGATTTAAAGCGCCTTTGGCCGATTGGGGAGGCAGCGAGCTCATAATTCGCTTTCAGACTGGTTCGATTCCAGTAGGGCGCACTTTAAATTTTGCTGGAATCTTACAGTCTAAAAGCGAATTATGATCTGACTGCCTTCCCAATTGCTCTCAAATCTCTCTCAACTACATTCACCCTAACAGGGCTAACGAGAGAAACACCCGTAAATTTTCAAGGTTCAGACGGTTATAAGAAATACAAAATTAAATCAATCGATCGATTGCAAAAACTGATTTCAGTCGAAAAATATCTCAGCTAATTGAGAACCGCTATATATCTTAACCAGAACCTACGCACCCACAACCGCCCCTAGACTCTAAGAAGATTGATCTTCCCGACCTGTACCCAGTCTACTATTACGTTATTTCGGAATGATTTAACCACAGAGAACGCAGAGAACACAGAGGGAGATAAGAGAGATGAATAATACCATTTCTAAAAAAGTTTTCAACAGTTTGGGTAGGGGCGGGTTCGCCAACAATCACCGCAATTCGCCAAAATCTTCAAAAACCCGCCCCGAAGACTGTAGCATTAATTTAGAGAAATGGTATAATTCCGATGAATCACGGATTTGATATTACGCACGGGAGAGCAAAAACCCGATTTCTCCTTTGGGAAGAAACCGGGTTTTTTGGGTAATTCCTATTTGTTTAGATTACCAAATTTGTCCGAACCAAGCATCTTGGTTGGAATTGGAGTTATCCTTGGCTAAGTTCCCGTTCAATACTCCGGACAGTTTTTAAGCGGCCAGAGTACCATAGGACAGGAGTTCAGGAAAGTTGGGGTGATTTAAAATCAAATTTGGGTCTAAATCTAACTTATCAATAAAGGTAGAAAGCAGATGCCGCTCTCTGTTGTAGACGTTTATAATTAGCCATCGAAAACACAAAGGGCTGACTTGACGAACGACGATTATAAGCCTGATATTTGGCTAAGTTAAGGGAAGTTAAACTGGCATTAAAATGAAAATCAAGCCGTTGGGAGTGAGGAGA
>MBRE01000078.1:0-25916 GCA_001698425.1 Oscillatoriales cyanobacterium USR001
TGCTTTAGCTTACTAGAGAGAAACCGAACAAGATGTTTAAAGATGCTGATAACATAAGACAATAAAAAAGTTACAAATGATAAAGCTTAGGTTTAACGTTTCAAAATAATAGTCAACCTTATCCCCCAACCGTTGACCCCAGGCGATGCCCCCCGACGAATAAAATATGATGCAACTTTCTGATTCTGATTTGAAAATATCAATTTTACCCCTGAGCCATAAAACAGCCGAAACTGGAGCCAACAACCAATTTTTTCACTCCCACCAGATTTCCGATGAACCAGGGTATCAGGTGAAAGCCGAAGACGATCAAACTCCGGTGACATCTGAAAACAATACACTGCATGGCATAAAGCTACAAAATGCCGAATTGCCTACTCCGGCTGGTGTGGTGAAAAAGGAGAAAAGCCCTCACAGTCTTGACTATGGGAAGATTCCGCCGGCTTTTCCCCCCGTAACTCTGGCTACGCCTTCTAGTAGCGCTCCCTTACCTGTTGATGAGTCTGAAGAAGAACCGGAGCGGGGTTTTCTACCCGTGTTGAGAAATCGCAATTTTTTGGCGCTGTGGAGCGGTCAAATTTTCTCCCAACTGGCGGATAAAATTTATTTGGTGCTGATGATTGCGCTGATCGATATGCGGTTTCAAGCTGAAGATCAAACGATTAGCGGCTGGGTTTCGGCGGTGATGATTGCTTTTACTATACCTGCGGTGCTGTTTGGTGCGGCCGCTGGGGTGTTTGTGGATAGGTGGTCAAAAAAGGCTGTGCTGGTGGTGACAAATCTACTGCGGGGGGGGCTGGTGCTACTTTTACCTTTTCTGCTGTGGTTTTCGGCGGGGCTGAATTTATCGGTTTTTGGGGCGGGATCTGTGCCTTTGGGGTTTTGTTTGATGCTGTTGGTGACGTTTTTGGTTTCGACGCTGACTCAGTTTTTTGCGCCGGCGGAGCAGTCGACGATCGCACTTATTGTAGAACGCCGCCACCTCTTATCAGCTAATTCCCTTTATACGACAACTATGATGGGGTCGGTAATTATTGGTTTTGCAGTAGGAGAACCAGTTTTAGCCTTGGCAGAGAATATTGTGGAACAATTGGGAGGGGCTTTAGGTTTGGGTAAAGAGTTGGTGGTAGGGGGAAGTTATGCGATCGCAGGCCTACTCTTACTTTTGCTCAAAACTGGAGAAAAAACCGAAGCCGACGAACACGAACCCCCGCATCCCCTGGAAGATTTGCGCGAAGGACTGCGTTACATTAAATATCATCCTCCAGTTCGCAATGCTTTAGTGCAACTGGTGATTCTCTTTTCAATTTTTGCCGCCTTAGCAGTTTTGGCGGTGCGTTTGGCAGAACTTTTGCCAGGGATGAAAGCTTCTCAATTTGGTTTCTTATTAGCAGCGGCGGGAATTGGCATGGCGATCGGGGCGACAGCGTTAGGTCATATCGGACATCATTTGTCTCATAATCAATTAAGTCTAATTGGAAATGTGGGGATGGCAGTTTCTCTAATTGGGCTGTCGGTTTTTACCAACTCTTTATGGCTGTCGATCGCTTTTATTACTTTGTTGGGCTTGTTTGCCGCCGTAGTTGGAGTCCCCATGCAAACTACTATCCAGGCTGACACTCCCGAAGAAATGCGAGGTAAAGTATTCGGACTGCAAAATAATGGAATTAACATTGCTCTGAGCGTGCCTCTGGCTTTGGCTGGGGTTGCTGAAACCTTTTTGGGTTTACCGGTGGTGCTGTTAATTTTGGCAGGGTTAGCGATCGCAGGAGGTATCTTAACCTGGTATATTTCCAACAATACTAAAGTTAACAGTTAACAGTTAACAGTTAACAGTTAACATTTAACCAATTCTGATTGAACTGAATGCACATTGCTTGGCTTGGGAAAAAATTCCCTTTTTGCGGTAACGTTACCTACTCCAGAGAAATTACAAATGGCCTGCTAGATCGAGGATATCAGGTTAGTTTCTTGCACTTTGCCCAAGAAGCTGCTGAATCTGAAAGATCCGCTGATTCTTGGCTAGGGAATTTGGGAACAGGTGACTGGGGACTTTTGGCTCGTGAATGGGGATTGGGAAAAGGCAAAATTTCCCCACCCTCAGACAAAACTCAATCGCCAATTCTGAATACTGAATCGCGAATGGTTTGTGAAGTTCCTTTACCTTATTTGAAAAAATGGCAAATTTACACAATTCCCACGTTTAAATCAACTCAAGTTTTAAAGAAGTCCCTAGAACGATTGAAGCCCGATTTAGTTCATGCTTCGCTCACGCTTTCTTTGCTAGATTTCTTCGCCTTGCCAGAAATTTGTGAGGAATTAAACTTGCCTTTAGTGGCAACTTTTCACCCACCTTTTGACCGAAAACTTCGCAATTTAACATCAGGAACTCAGCACTTAATGTATCAGTTATATGCGCCTTTTTTGGCAAATTATGACTGCACAATTGTATTTTCCCAAATTCAGCGGGATATTATGGTGGAGTTGGGAGTTCCAAAAGAAAGGGTAGTAATTATTCCCAATGGAGTTGACTCATTAAAGTATTCTCCAGGCCCTTCAAATTTGAAGTCAGAATTAAATGCTGACCGGGTTTTTGTTTATCTTGGTCGCATTGCGATGGAGAAAAATGTGGAGGCGCTGTTAAAGGCTTGGAAGAAGTCAGAAATGGGCGATCGCAGCGTCTTAGTAATTGTTGGGGATGGGCCGATGGCAGCTTCTTTGCAAATGTTTTATGGTCAAGAAGATGGAATTATTTGGATGGGTTTTATTGGGGATGAGCAACGCCGGATTGAAATTCTCCGAGGTGCAGATGTGTTTATTTTACCTTCTTTAGTTGAAGGTTTATCCTTATCTTTATTGGAGGCAATGGCCTGTGGTTTAGCTTGTTTAGCAACGGATGTCGGTGCTGATGGGGAAGTTTTAGCGGATGGTGCTGGGGTAGTTTTGAATCCTCAGCGAGTGAGCAGTCAATTACAAACTCTGTTACCCTTTTTTCGCGATCATGCTGATGTGACAACTCTTTTAGGTCAAAAAGCTCGTCAGCGAGTAATCGATCGCTATACTCTATCAGGTAATATTTCTCAGGTAGAAAAACTTTATGTGGATATTTTAGCGCAGCGGCAGATTGAGGCGAAGGGTTTGGTGAGTTAGTTAGACCTGTGGCAAAATATTTAGGGGATATAGTGTTTCTCAAAGTTATGAGGTACGACTGGTAATTGGTAATGGGTAATGGGTAATGGGTAATTGGTAATGGGTAATGGGTAATTGGTAATTGGTAATTGGTAATTGCTCCCTCTTCCTTCTTACCTCTTCCTTCTTACCTCTTCCTTCTTCCTTCTTCCTTCTTCCTTCTTCCTTCTTCCTTCTTCCTTCTTCCTTTCATGTCACAAAATCTTTCTGATACTCAAAGTTTACTAGAGAAAGCGATCGATCGCCATCCTTTACTCATGGCTCCAGACACTTCGATTACAGCCGCGATCGCCGCCATGAGTGAATCTGACACTAGCTATATATTAATAGTAGAAAAAACGCAATTACTGGGAATTTTTACAGAGCGAGATGCGCTCAAACTTATTGCTAATAAAACCAATTTAGCAGAACTCGCGCTCTCTCAAGTAATGACCACAAATTTAATGACTATTAACTTGGTAGAAACTCACAATATCTACTCGGTATTAGCCAGCTTAGAATCCTGCAAAATTAATTATCTGCCGATTATCAACGAGCAAGGACAAGTAATTGGAGCGATCGCTCCAGATAGTTTGCGACCGATCGTACAGGAAATATGCGATCGAGCCGCCGCCGCAGAAGAGTTTCTCCGTCTCAACGCCGAACTCGAACATCTAGTACAAAAACGCACCGAACAACTAATAGCAAACAACCAAGAATTACAGCAAGTCCTTACCAATTTACAAACAGCAAAACAAGAGTTAATTAACTCAGAAAAAATGGCAACTTTAGGAAAACTAATTGCCGGAGTAGCCCACGAAATCAATACCCCATTAGCAGCAATTCGCTCCTCAGTACAGAATATTTCAGAATTTTTGAAAGAAAAATTAGAAGAATTACCAACATTTTTTCGCACACTATCCCCAGAAAATCAGCAGTATTTCTTTGCTCTCCTGCAAAAATCTACCCAGGAAACAGACACGCTATCAAGTAAAGAAAAACGTCAATTTAAAAAAGCTTTACAACGCCAGCTAGAATCGGAAAAGATTCCTGAAGCAGATAGCCTTGCTTCTACTCTAGCTGATATCGGTGTTTACCATGAAATAGAGCAATTTTTACCATTGTTAAAATCTTTAGATAGCTCCCAAATTTTAGAAACTGCTTATAGATTATCAACCCTACAGAAAAGCACTCGCACTATTGCTACTGCTACAGAACGTGCTGCTAAAATAGTATTTGCTTTAAAAACTTATGGTCGTTACGATAATTCTGCTCAAAAAGTATTAGCAAATATAATTGATGGCATAGAAACCGTATTAACTCTTTACCACTATCAAATTAAACAGGGGGTTGAATTAGTTAGAAATTATGCTCCGAATTTACCATCTATACTATGCTATCCTGACGAACTTCATCAAGTTTGGACAAATTTACTGCACAATGCGTTACAAGCAATGGATTATCGAGGTACTTTAACAATTGAGGTAAAACAGCAAGGTCAGAATTTATTAGTTAAAATTGCCGATACTGGTAAAGGGATTTCCCCGGAGATTCTACCCAGAATCTTTGAGCCATTCTTTACTACTAAAATGCCAGGGGAAGGAAGCGGTTTAGGTTTGGATATTGTCAATAAAATTATTGACAAGCATTATGGTACGATCGAGGTTGAGAGCCAAGTTGGAGAAACTACTTTTACTATATTTCTCCCTCTAAATCAAAACCAGGAGTAAAAAACATATAGCGTTTCTCTGGTAGATGAGGTACAACGGGTAATTGGTAATTGGTAATGGGTAATTGGTAATTGGTAATTGGTAATTGGTAATTGGTAATTGTTCCCTCTTCCCTCTTCCCTCTTCCCTCTTCCTTCTTCCTTCTTCCTTCTTCCTTCTTCCTTCTTCCTTCTTCCTTCATTATGAACAAACCTGTAATTATTTGTGTTGATGATGAGCCGATAATTTTAGAAAGTTTAAAAATTGAACTCAAAAAAGCTCTAGCAGAAGAATATACAATTGAAACTACCGAAACAGGAGCAGATGCTTTAGAGTTGCTAGTTGAATTAATTGAAGAGGGCTGCGAAGTCCCCCTAGTAATTTCTGATTATTTCATTCCCGATATCAAAGGGGATGAATTATTAAGGCAGATTCACAATATTTCACCAAAAACACTCAAAATTTTGCTCACAGGGCAAGCAGATTTACAAGCCGTGTCAAATGCGATTAAATATGCCCAATTATATCGCTATATTGCTAAACCTTGGCAAACAGAAGACTTAATTTTAACAGTTAGAGAAGCGATTCGTAGTTATTATCAGGACAAGCAACTAACAGAGCAAAATATTAAACTTCAACAGCTAAATGAGGAACTAGAATCATTAATAGAACAGCGTACTGCTCAACTGAGACTGTCCGAAGAAAAGTTTTCTAAAGCTTTTCGATCGTCTCCTAACCCAATTACTATTACTCGACTCAGCGACGGAAAACATATTGAAGTAAATGATGCTTTTTGCAAGATGATTGGTTGTAGTAGCGAAGAAATTATTGGGAAAACTGCGCTTGAATTAAGCCTTTGGGTAAATCAAGAAGAACGGAATCGTCTTTTTGAAGGGTTGGCAAAACAAGGGGTAATTCGTAACTATGAATTTCAATTTCAACCCAAAAATGGTGAACTTAGGACAGCGTTGCTTTCAGCAGAGATTATTAAAATTCAAGGTGAAACTTGTGTAATTTCTGTGAGCCAAGATATTAGCGATCGCAAACAGGCAGAAGAAAAACTTCGGGCTTCAGAAACTTCTCTAGCAGTGGCTCAACGCATAGCCCGTGTGGGGAGTTGCGAAGTCGATCTAATTAATAATACTTCTACCTGGTCAGAACAATTATTTTATATTTTTGGTCTCGATCCGACGCAACCTAAACTGACTCCTGAAGAACTTCCTCGCTTTATTCATCCTGACGATAGAGAGCTTTGGGAAAAAAAATTTAAGACCAGTTTAATTGAAAAAAAACCTCATAAAATAGAATATCGAATTGTGCTATTAGACGGTACTATCCGCTACATAGAATCGAGAGCAGAAGCAGTTTTAGATCGGAATGGTCAGGCGTATAAGCTATTGGTAACTCTGATGGATATTAGCGATCGCAAACAAACAGAAATAGCTTTGCAAAAAGCCAAAGAAGCCGCCGATCGAGCCAATCGTGCGAAAAGCGAATTTCTCTCAAACATGAGCCATGAATTACGTACTCCTCTCAACGCCATTCTCGGTTTTACCCAATTACTCACCCGCGACTCATCGCTTAAACCAGAACAAAAAGAACATTTAGGAATTATTAGCCGGAGTGGAGAGCATTTACTAGGCATGATTAATAATATTCTGCAAATGTCCAAAATTGAAGTGGGACAGGTGACAGTAAGAAAAGAGAATTTTGACTTATCGAGAATGCTGAAAAACCTAGAACAAATGTTTCAGTTACAAGCAGAAAAAAAGAACTTACAGTTAATTTTTGACATTGACAAAAATCTACCGCAATACGTAAAAACAGACGAAGGGAAATTGCGTCAAACATTAATTAATATTTTGGGTAATGCCATTAAATTCACTCAAGAAGGCGGCGTGACATTGCGAGTAAAAATGCAGGGAGCAGACAGTAGCAATGAGTCAAATTTTATCGCACCTTCTTCCGGCTTTATTCTGTTTGAAATAGAAGATAGTGGTTTGGGAATTGCTTCAGAAGAAATGGAGAACTTATTTCAACCTTTTATTCAAACAGAATCAGGTCGAAAAACTCAAGAAGGAACTGGTTTAGGCTTACCAATTAGCCGACAATTCATACAATTAATGGGAGGAGATATTGTCGCGATCAGCGAGGTAGGTAAAGGTAGTATTTTTAAATTTAATATTGAAGTTACGCTCCCAGATCGAGTAGAAATTAAAGAGTCAAAAACAACGCAGCGCGTAATTGGAATAGAACCTGGACAACAAGAATATCGCATTCTAGCTGTTGACGATCGCGTGGAAAGTCGCCTGCTATTAGTAACTTTATTAACAGCGATCGGCTTTTACGTTCGCGCCGCCGAAAATGGTGCAGAAGCTGTTGATTTATGGTCAACTTGGGAACCGCACTTAATATTAATGGATATGAGAATGCCAGTAATGGATGGATATGAAGCTACAAAACAGATTAAAACTCATTTAAAAGGTCAAGCAACAGTAATTATCGCCCTGACAGCCAGTGCTTTTGATGAAGAGAGAGCGATTATTTTATCAGTAGGTTGTGATGATTTTGTAGCCAAACCTTTTCGAGAACAGGTAATCTTAGAAAAGATTGCCAAATATTTAGGAGTGCGTTATATTTATGAAGAACAAGTTTCATTTCTCCCAGAAGGTGAAGGACAAGCCTCACCGTTAAAAACTGGAACAGCAGCAAGTGAAAAAACAGATTCATCTTTTGTTTTAGACCCTTCATCCTTCCAAGATATGCCTATTGAGTGGGTTGATAATTTGTACGGAGCAGCTAACTGTGTTGATAATGATAGTATTTTTCAGTTGCTTGCCCAAATACCGAGCGATCGCGCTGATTTTCGTCAAGCCTTAGCCGACTTAGTTAATAACTTTCGCTGCGATCGAATTCTTGATTTAATTGACGAAAATCGAAAATCACATAAATCCACCTAATTAAACCTAAAATACCCATGACTAAAACCACAGAAATCAATAAAGGAAACATTCTAATAGTTGATGACACCCCAGAAAACCTACAAGTTTTATCTGCAACTTTATCCGATCGCGGATACAAAGTCAGAGGCGTAATTAACGGCAAAATGGCAATCAGAGCAGCACGCTCCGCTCCCCCCGATCTAATTTTACTCGACATTAGAATGCCAGATACTAACGGCTACGCAGTCTGCGAAGAACTCAAAATTAGCCCTGAAACCTCAAAAATTCCCATAATTTTTATCAGCGCTTTAGATGAAGCATTAGATAAAGTTAAAGCTTTTCAAGTCGGAGGTGCAGACTACATCACCAAACCTTTTCAAGTAGAAGAAGTAATCGCCAGAGTTGAACATCAACTAACAATTCAAAGGTTACAAAAACAACTAATGCAGCAAAACGAACAACTACAAAAAGAAATAGTCGAACGCAAAAAAGCCGAAGAAGAAGCCGCCGCCGCATCCCAAGCAAAAAGCGAATTTCTTGCCAATATGAGTCACGAACTCCGTACACCTCTAAATGCAATTCTCGGCTTTACCCAAGTAATGATCCGCGATCCTTTCTTAAGCACAGAACAATTAGAAAACCTCAGAATTATTAATCGTAGCGGCGAACACTTACTGGATCTAATTAATGATGTTTTAGATATGTCCAAAATTGAAGCTGGGATAATTACAATTTGTGAAACCAGTTTTGATTTATATCGACTGCTTGATACTCTTGAAGAAATGTTTAACTTCAAAGCAGAAAAAAAAGGGTTAAAATTAAGGTTTATCGTAGATCCAAACGTTCCTCATTACATAAAAACCGATGAAAAAAAATTGCGTGGATGTTTAATTAACTTGCTCGGAAATGCTATTAAATTCACGAACGATGGTAGCGTAACTTTGCGAGTAAATTTGGAAGAAGAATACAAGGAAAATACCACATTTACCCCCGACCAAAAATTTCCAATTATCTTTGAAGTAGAAGACACTGGAGTTGGGATAGCCGAATCAGAAATTCACACTTTATTTGACGCTTTCGTACAAACTGAAGTCGGTCGTAAATCCGCTGAAGGCACAGGATTAGGCTTAACTATCACCAAAAAATTCGTGCAACTCCTAGATGGAAATATTACAGTAATTAGTGCTTTAAATCGGGGAACAACTTTTAAATTTAATATTAAAATTTATCGAGCAAATGCCGATGAAATAGTCAATGAATCATTGCAACGAGTGACTGTATTAGAGGCAGACCAAGGAGTTTATCGAATTTTAGTAGTTGATGATACCCAAGAAAATCGCTTACTTTTAGTTAAATTGCTTCAACCAATAGGCTTTGAAGTCCTAGAAGCTGAAAATGGAGAAGCAGCACTTCATCTGTGGGAGAATTGGCAACCACATTTGATTTTGCTTGATACGCGAATGCCTGTAATGAATGGAATGGAAGTGGCGGCAAAAATTAGAGCTAAAGAGAGAGAGAAAGAGGAAAAATTTTTAATAAATTCCTTAGAATATAAACCTTTAGATAAAAACCATGACTCTCAATCAAAAATAGATAGTTATCGTACTGTAATTATTGCTTTAACTGCCAGTGCTTTTGAAGAAAAGCGAGAAGAAATTATTGCGGTTGGGTGTGATGATTTTATTCGCAAACCTTTCCAAGAACAGGTGATTTTTTCAAAAATTACTGAATTTTTAGGAGTGCGCTATATTTATGAACAATTGGCTCCAATTACAAATATTACGGCAACTCATCGTTATTTTGTTAGCGAAAGACCGGATTCATTTTTTCTGCCTTTGTTGAGTCAGATGCCTCTAAGTTGGGTGCAACAACTTAATCAGGCAGCGAATGAAGTTAATGAGGAATTGGTACTTGAGTTGATTGAAGAAATTCCCGAAAATTTTGTAATTTTAGCTGATGCCTTAAAAGATTTGTTAGAAGACTTTCGCCTTGATAGAATAATTAGGATAGCTCAATCAATTATAGAATCGGAACTTGAGCATGAATAAATCAATGAATAATCACGATATCAAAATATTAATTGTTGATGACCAGCCAAGTAATTTGCGGTTTTTATCAAAAATTTTGACTAATCAGGGATATCAAGTTAAAAGGGCAATCTCTGGTCAATTAGGGCTGAATGCGGCGATTTCCGATCTTCCTAATTTGATTTTGCTGGATATTATGATGCCAGAGATGGATGGTTACGAAGTTTGTCAAAGGCTGAAAAATATTGAAGAAACTTGCTCAATTCCCATTATTTTTCTGAGTGGTTTAGATGATATTCAAGATAAACTTAAAGCTTTTCAAGTGGGGGGAATTGACTATATTATTAAGCCTTTTCAAGTGGAAGAAGTTTTAGCTAGGATAGATACGCAAATTGCTATTCAAAAGCTAAACAAACAATTAGCCGATCGCAATGCTCTCCTGCAACAGTCTCAGTCACTTTTAATGAGTATTCTTAATAGTTCTCTTGACAGAATAGCCGCTTTTTTGGCGGTGAGAGATAACCAGGGAAATATTGTTGATTTTCAATGGATTTTGGTGAACAAAACGGTTGAAAATAGCTGGGCTTTGAACTCGGATAATTTGGTGGGCAAGTATTTATTAAAAGAACTGCCTCAGCATCGTAAAAATGGTTTATTTGATTTATATGTTTCTGTGGTTGAAACAGGGGAACCGCTGGATACAGAGTTTTATTACGAACAGGAAAAGTTTGGCGCTTGTTGGTTGCAAATTGTGGCTGTTAAGTTAAATGATGGTTTGGCAGTTACGTCTCGCAATATTACAGAGCGCAAACAAGCGGAACAAGAATTAGCTCGCTCTAATGCTGAACTCGAACAATTTGCTTATGTTGCGTCCCATGATTTGCAAGCGCCACTTTCAATAATTGCCAGTTATGCTCAACTTTTAAAAGAACGATATAAAGACAAACTTGATGCTAATGGGATTAAATTTATTGACAAAATGATTAAAGGTTCTATGCGAATGCAGTGCCTGATTGATGATTTGTTGGAGTATTCGCGGGTGAGTAGGCAAAGTAAAGATTTTGAGGTAATAGATTGCAATTTTGTGTTTGAAGAAGCTTGTGCTAATTTGCAATTAACTATTCGCAGAAATGGAGTTCAGATTAGCTGCTGTAATTTGCCTAAGATTGTGGGTAACAGTTCTCAAATGGTGCAAGTATTTCAGAATTTAATTGGTAATGCGATTAAGTATCGTCGGGAAGAAGACCCAATAATTGATGTCAGGGTTCAGTGTCGGGAAAGTAATTGGTTATTTTCTGTTAAAGATAATGGAATTGGTATTGATTCGCAATATTCTGAGCGGATATTCCAAATTTTTCAGCGGCTACATACGCAAGAGGAATATACGGGGACTGGTATTGGTTTGGCGATTTGTCAAAAGATTATTGAATGTCACGGTGGCAGAATTTGGGTAGAGTCTGAATTAGGTAGTGGTTCGACTTTTTATTTTACTCTGCCGATTGTGGGAGGTGATTAGCGATCGATTATAAGTTTTTTTAATTTTTTGCTAATTTGCTTATTTTAGTGTATTCTGAGTGATAGGTACTAGCACGTTTGCTGAAGACCAATAATCTTTTTATAGGCTGATGATATATCGTCCCACCGATCGCGCTGCTCAAGTTGTACTTCCGCCTAAGCAATTGCTGAAAATTCTTTTGGTGGAAGACGATCCGGTAGATGCTGAACTGATCGAAGATTTCTTGGATTCAGTCAGCATTAATATTGAGATTTGTCTCAAAATAGTCCCTCGGCTAAGTGATGCTCTTGATAGTTTGGTTGAGGCAGATTTTGATGCGATTTTATTAGATTTGTCTTTGCCGGATAGTGTTGGTCTTGATACTATTAGAAGTATTAAAGCCCAAGTTTCAGCAGTGCCAATAGTGGTGCTAAGTTCAATGAATGATGAGAGCATGGCGATTGAAGTAGTGCGCTGTGGAGCTCAGGATTATTTGGTGAAAAGGGGGGTTTCTGGGCAATTGCTTGTGAGGTCTTTGCAGTATGCGATCGCGCGTTCTCGGACAGAAGCAATGCTGGTACAAATAACGCAAAGAGAGAGGCTTTTAGGTAGAATGATCGAGCGCATTCGTTCTTCGATTATTTCCAGTTCTTTGGCTAGTAGTAATTTAGATTGTCCCGCCAATTTACCTGTGAGTATTTTAACTGTTAACTCGATTCAACTAGCAAATATTCTCCACAAAACAGTGGCAGAGGTACGACAATTTTTCAAAATAGATCGGGTGATAATTTATCGTTGCGACTGTTCTAATATGGGAGAAGAGGGAGAAATAGAAGAGGAAGAAACTGGTGTAATAATTGCTTCTGATGGCTCTTTTAATTCCTATAGTAATATCCCAAATATTAACGATCCCTTAGATTTTTCCTGCAAGTGGATAAGTAGAAACGAGTCGATTCTATTAATAGAAGATATTGGTGCATCTCAACTAGATTTAGAGGGGAAAAGAATCTTTACAGAGTTTAATATTAAAGCAGGTGCAATCATCCCAATTGGACAAAGCTTTCAAGTAGAAATAGGAGAGAGTAATAGTCAAATAAATAGTCAAATATGGGGAGAGAAAGAGATAGATAGCGGCCAAAATGGGGATTTGGGACTGTCTAATTTAAGAACGCAAAAAAAACTTTGGGGGGTAATGGCCGCTTACCATTGCAGCAGTTCTAGGCAGTGGCAACAATGGGAAATAGATTTTTTACAACAGTTGGCGAATCAAGTTGCGATCGCAATTGAACAGTCCGAACTTTACCGCCAGTTAGAGGTAGCTAACTGTAAATTGCAACGACTAGCAACGACAGACGAACTAACTGGAATTGCTAACCGCCGCCAATTTAATCGGGCCTTAAATTTAGAATGGCAACAGGGATTGCTAGAGTCAACTCCCCTATCTTTAATTCTTTGTGACATCGACTTTTTTAAACTTTATAACGATCGTTGGGGTCATCCTGCTGGGGATAGTTGCTTGGTGAAAGTTGCGGAGGCGATCGCTACATCTCTGCAACGTCCAAAAGATTTAGCTGCCCGTTACGGCGGCGAAGAATTTATTGTATTATTACCAAATACTAATACTGAAAAGGCGATCGCGATCGCCAAAACAATTCGCACTACCATTGAAATCCTCCAACTTCCTCATCCCCAATCCCTCATTAATCCTTACATCACCCTGAGTTTCGGAATTGCCAGCACAATTCCCAATTCTCATAACTCTCCCGAAACCCTGATTCAGAGCGCCGATCTCGCCCTCTATCAAGCTAAAGCACAAGGCAGAAATCGTATTTGCCAAGCATTTCCTTAATATCAATTTATCTAAAATTAAAATGGTAACAACTCTTAAAAAAACAAAAACCAACCCTGAATTAAAAATTCTGCTTGTGGAAGACAGTTTAGATCAAGCAGAATTAATTGAACAATTTTTATTAACTAGCAATTTAACCTCGCAATTTTCGATTACTAGAACCGATCGCATTAGCACAGCGCAGCAAATCCTTAACCAAGAAAGTTTTGATGCAATTTTATTAGACTTGGAATTGCCAGACAGTCACGGAATTGAGACAGTTACACAAGTAAAAAAACATAGTCTGAACACTCCGATCGTAGTGCTAACATCTCAAAGCGATCAAAAAATAGCTATTCAATCAATCCAAGTGGGAGCGCAAGACTATTTAATAAAAGTACAAATCACCAGTGAAATTTTAATCCGCTCTCTCCGCTATGCGATCGAGCGCCAACAATCTCAAGAAGCTTTGCGAAAAAGTGAAGAAAGATATCGCTCCGTAGTTGAAAACTCCCTTGTTGGCATCGCCATTATTACCCCACCAAATAATCATAATCAACAGGTAGAAAGTGGAAGTATAGAAGTTAATGAAGCCCTTTGTAAATTATTGGGATATAGCCGCGATGAATTAATTAAAAAAAATTGGCTAGACTTAATTTATCCCGAAAATATTGAATCTGATTTAGAGCGATTTTCCCAGGTTTTAACAGGCGAAAACGAAGGCTGGATTGCCGATCAAAAATTACTGCACAAAAACGGTAAAATAGTTTATGCTAGAGTTTCAGTGCGACCAGTACGGAATAATTTAGGTAGCATAGAATACTTAATAAAAATAGTTTTAGACGTGAGCGATCGCTATCTTTATGAGTCACAATTAAAAGCCTCTGGTAATAATTTTTTAGTTGGAACAATTCAAGATATTGCCGAAAACAAACGCCAAGAAATAGAAAATCATCTACTTTTAGCTGCCGCTGCTGAGATTAATCGCTCCCTAAATTTTCAGGATGCTTTAACCATAATTTTGAGATTATTCTGTGCGAACATTAGCTGGGATTTTGCAGAAGCTTGGATTCCTAATAGCGACGGTACAATTTTAGAATATAGCGATGGATGGTATAACAGCGATCGCGCTTTAGAAATATTCCAGCGCGACAGCAAAAATTTTCAATTTCAGCCCGGAGTTGGCCTACCAGGACGAATTTGGGTGACAGGTGAACCAGAATGGATAGAAGACATTTCCCTCACCCAACAGTCAATTTTCCTCCGCACCAAAATTGCCAATCAAATAGGATTAAAAGCTTGTTTTGGCGTGCCAATTGTTGAAGATAAAGAAAAAGAAGTTTTAGCAATTTTAGTTTTCTTCAATCGCAACAGTATTAGACAAGATTCCCGTTTAATTCAGTTAGTAAAATCCGCTATCAACCAGTTAAGTTCTCACATCCAGTGTAAAAAAGCCGAAGCAGCTTTACGCAAGAGCGAAGAACGATTTCACCTAGCAATGGAAGTTAGTGGTTTAGGACTATGGGATTGGAATATAAACACCGGAAAAATTTATTTTAATCCCCAATGGAAAACCATGCTGGGATATAAAAATGACGAAATAGACTCCAGTCTTGAAACTTGGGAAAAATTATTACATCCAGAGGACAAAGAACGCACAATTGCCGCTAGAAAAGCCCATTTACAAGGGCTAACTGAATGTTATAAAGCTCAATATCGAATGCTCAGTAAATTCAATAATTGGCAGTGGATTTCCGATTGCGGTAAAGTAACAGAGAGAGATCGCATGGGTAAGGCGTTGCGGATGATTGGAACGCATAAAGATATTAGCGACAGCAAAATTCTTGAAGAAAAACTCCAAACTTCCTATACAGAAATGAATACCCTGTTTGCGGCAATGACAGATATTATCCTAGTTATTGATACCAACGGCAATATCAAAGTTACGCCGACAAATCCGGCTTACCTTTACCCTAATTTTATTGATACTATTACCCCAACCGTAGAAAAATTTTTAAAAGAACCTAGAGATGAGATTTTTTTTAGTAAAATTTGGCAAGCGATCGAGACAAAACAGACAGTAAATTTTGAGTATAGTTTAGTGGCAAACGAGCAGGAATTGTATTTTTTTGCTACTATTTCACCAGTATCAGAAAATTCAGTAATCTGGGTAGCTCGCGATATTAGTGATGCCTACAGCCAGCTTCGCTTGCGCGAAAAAGTAGAAATTACTTTACAACAACAATTAAAAAGAGAACGATTAGTAGGAGCCAGCATCGAACGCATTCGCCAATCTCTTAACCTAGAAGAAGTTCTCAGTACCGCCGTCTTAGAAGTCCGCCAATTTTTACAAATAGATCGCACTTTAATCTATCGTTTTAACCCCAATGGTGGCGGGGTTGTAGTTGTCGAATCAGTTGACAATCCTTGGATATCTATTATTAGCAAAAATGTTGAAGATTATTGTTTTCCCAATTCCTATATTTCCCTCTACGAGCAAGGTAGAACTAAAGGATTAACAGATATTCAAACTGCTGATTTAGATGCTTGCTACCTAAATTTTTTAACACAATTGCAGGTGAGAGCTAGTTTAGTAGTACCAATCCTACAAAACAGTTGCGATTCAATATCTTCAAGTATAAATTCGCCATCTTCCACCCAAACTAGGATTTGGGGTTTATTAATTGCTCATCACTGCACAGAGCCTCGTGAATGGCAACAATATGAGATCGAATCCCTGAGACAATTGTGCGTACAAATTGCGATCGCTATCCAACAATCAACCTTATTTGCACAAGCTCAAACCGAAATCTGCGATCGCAAACAAGCAGAATTAGCCCTGCAACGCGCCAAAGAATCCGCAGAAGCCGCCAACCGCGCCAAAAGCGAATTTCTCGCCAACATGAGCCACGAACTTCGCACGCCTTTAAACGGAATTTTAGGCTACGTTCAACTCATTAAAAACGACCAAAATATTAACAAAGACCAACAGGAAAGCTTAAACAACATTCAGCATTGCGGCGCACACCTCCTCACCCTAATTGAAGACATTTTAGACCTTTCCAAAATTGAAGCAATGAAAATGGAACTCAACCGCGTAGAGTTTAATTTTCCTCAATTTGTTAAAAGTATTACCGATTTTTTCCGAATGCGCGCTATCCAAAAAAATATCTTATTTACTTACGAACAAATATCACCTTTACCTAGCTACATCTTTGCCGATGATAAAAGATTACGACAAGTTTTGATGAATTTACTAGGCAATGCAGTTAAATTTACCAATAGTGGCAGTGTCACATTTAAAGTTGGTTACGCAGAAACAGAGGATTGGGGATCTCCGAATGAAAACTTGGGACTAGAAATTAGCAGTAATAGCCCACAACTAACAATTCCCAACTCCCAATTCCCAATTCCTAAAATTCGTTTTCAAGTAGAAGATACAGGTATCGGTATAGAAGCAAATAAATTAGAAGAAATATTTTTGCCATTTCACCAAGTAAGCAATCGCGATTATTCTATTGAAGGAACTGGTTTAGGACTCTCCATTAGCTATAAATTAGTGAAGATGATGGGCGGCGAAATTAAAGTCAAAAGTAGCTTAGGTAAAGGCAGCATTTTCTGGGTAGATTTAGAGTTACCATTAGTAGATGCTTCCTACGAATTAGTCCCCCTGCCAGAGAAAGGTAAAATCATTGGTTTCATAGGTAATAAGCGAAAAGTGCTTATAGTAGACGATAACGATATCAACCGTGCTATATTACGAAAGTTACTTTCCCGTATTGGCTTTGAAACTATGGAGGCAACAGACGGGAAAGACTGTTTGAAAAAAGCAGTAGAATTTCTCCCAGATGTGATTTTAATGGACTTAGTAATGCCAATTATGGACGGTTTTGAAGCCACTAGATGTTTGCGGATGTTACCAGAACTACAAAATGTAATTTTACTTGCCCTGAGTGCTAGTGTTTTTGACAACACTAAGCAAGAAAGTCTCCTTGCAGGTTGCGATCAATTTCTCAGCAAACCTATAGAAGCATCGCAACTTTTCGAGCGGTTGCGGGCACATTTAGGTTTAGAATGGATTTATGAAAAACGGGAAGAAATCAGCATAAAACCAGAGAAATCGATCGCCTCTTTGGGTTCTTTATCCTCCATTATTCCTCCTGATTCAACATCAATTGCTGCCTTGTTACAATTGGTAGTAATCGGGGATATAGAGGCGATTCTTGAAGAAACCACCATTCTCGAAAGAACCGATCCAAAATTTCTCCCATTTGTTACTCATTTACGACAACT
The DNA here is from genome assembly GCA_001698425.1 of Oscillatoriales cyanobacterium USR001. Taxonomy (GTDB): domain Bacteria; phylum Cyanobacteriota; class Cyanobacteriia; order Cyanobacteriales; family Microcoleaceae; genus Kamptonema. Next base: position 17,463 of record MBRE01000078.1, read on the forward strand.
TGCCAAAGGATTTCAACTGAAGAAAATCCGGGAATTTTTGCAGCAATTCCAGCAAGAAAACTCCCATTAAAAGCTTATTAGCCTGTTTTAAAAACCCGAATTTAGATCGCAAAAAATTATGAATGGTAAAACCTCAGAAAGAAGTATTATTCTCATTGTCGATGACAACCAAACTAATTTGGACGTGCTTTTCGATTTTTTGAGAAATTGTAATTTTAAAGTGTTAGTAGCACTCGACGGCGAAACCGCGATCGAGCAACTGGAATATGTCCGCCCAGACTTGATCCTTTTGGATGTAATGATGCCAGGAATTGATGGTTTTGAAACTTGCCGAAGACTGAAAACAACTCCGAAAACTAAAGAGATACCTGTGATTTTTATGACCGCCCTTTCTGATACAGTGAATAAAGTTAAGGGTTTTCAGGTAGGTGCTGTTGATTATATCACCAAGCCATTTCAACACGAAGAAGTATTGAGTCGCATTCAAACCCATTTGACACTTTGTAGTTTGCAAAAAAAACTGCAAGAGAAAAACGAAGAACTAGCTACACTGAACACTAATTTAGAAAAGTTAGTGGAACAAAAAACTAAGCAACTAATTGAACAACAAAAAACCGCGATTATTGGGAGATTAACTCAAGGCATGGTACACAATTTGCGAAGTCCTTTACAAGTCATCCAAACTAGCGTTGATTTGATTGAATCTAAGGCTGCGAAACTTAACGATAATTCCCTGTTTGATTATAGTAAATATATTAATCGATCGGTGGCCGCAATTAATGAAATCATGGAAACTCTAATGTTTAAGAGTATTAAAGACCAAAAAGGAGACTTACAATTGGTCAACCTAAATGAATTGTTGGCGCGAGAATTGCAATTATTAGAATCAAATTTGTATTTTAAACATAAAGTTAGCAAAAAATATATTTTTGATGAAACCCTGCCCAGCATACCTTTAATTTATTCGTATTTTTCCCAGGTATTCCACAACTTGATTGATAATGCACTCCACGCAATGTGGGAAATGCAAAATCCTAGTTTGACTATTCTCACCCGGCAAGATGAATCCCGAATTTATATGGATATAGAAGATTCTGGTTGCGGCATACCACCAGAACAAATACCCAATATATTTGACTTTTTCTACACATCCAAACCCGCTAAAGGTCAAGAAAAAAAAGAGGGAGAACCTACAGGCACTGGGTTAGGGCTTTACACTTGTTTAGAACTTTTAAAACCTTTTAATGGTGAAATTACAATTAAAAGTGAAGTCGGCAAGGGGAGTATTTTTACTGTAAGTCTGCCCAAGTAGCAGACGAGTCAATAAGCAATTATCGCAATTCTCAGTTAAATGAGGTATGCTTGGTAACGGTAAATTGAACTATAATAATTTTAAGCCTCTGCTTAGAATCTTCTGTCGCCAAAGGAGAGTGTATTGGTTGTAGCCTTATTCCCTTCCTCAATAACAGGCAGAAATGGTAGATATTGCAAGTATATTCATTTGCCGGATCTAAATCTAGGGAAATGTAATGAGAAAAAGCCAGCTAAATGAGGCAAACTCGATTGAAATATTTTTTAATAACTTACCTATATGACATCAATGATTAAACCAACTTCCACGCGCGCTGAGTTAAAAGTTCTCCTAGTTGAAGATAACCTTGATGATGCGGAAATGATTCAAGAATTACTTTTAACAAATCGGGGATCTCAAGCACTTTTATTAACTCCAGTAGTTCGGCTCAGCCAAGCTTTAGAATATTTGCGCCAAGAAACCTTTGATGCCATATTACTAGACCTTTCACTGCCAGATAGCCAAGGATTTCAGACAGTTGCACGACTGCAAGAATACGGCTTAAATATTCCAATTATTGTCCTCACTGGTAATATTAACGAAGAAATAGCTACTCAATCAATTCAAGCTGGAGTTCAGGAATATCTGGTAAAAAGAGAAGTAGATAGCAAACTATTAATGCGATCGCTTCGTTACGCGATCGCCCGCCAAAAAAGACAAGCAGCTTGGCGACAAAGTGAAGAAAAATATCGCTTCCTTGTAGATAACATTAAAGAAGTAATTTTCCAAGTAGATGTCGCCGGAAATTGGATATTTCTCAACGCAGCTTGGACAGAAATTACAGGATTTGGCATACCAGAAACCTTGGGAACTCCATTTTTAAACTACATTCATCCCGACGATCGCCAACGGAATATAGAGTATTTACGACCATTAATTGAAGGTCAAAAAGAAGACTGCCGCTATAAAACTCGCTATCTTACCAAAACAAATAATTTTCGTTGGATTGAAGTCCAAGCACGCTTAACATTTGCCCCTAACGGCACGATCTCCGGCACTGCGGGAACCCTCAACGATATCAACGATCAAATATTAGCTCAAGAGCAACTACAAACATCCCAAGAATTTCTCAAACACACTCTGAATGCCATTGCCGATCCGATCTTTGTTAAAGACGAAGAACATCACTTAATTGTCTTTAATAACGCCTTTTGTCAATTAATAGGTAAAAGCCGCGAAGAAATTATTTGCCAATCAGATTACGATCTTTTTTCCAAAGAACAAGCTGATATTTCTTGGGAAAAAGACACGCAGGCATTCAGCACTGGCGGGGAAAACGAAAATGAAGAAACCTTGATTGGCAATGACGGCAAAGAGCGCGTACTTTCCACCAAGAAAAAAGTCTTTAAAAGTACCGATGGGAATAAATTTTTAGTAGGGACAATTCGCGATGTCACCAGTTACAAAGAGCAACAAACTAAACTGGAAGAAAGCCAACGCTTTATCCAAAAAATAGCAACATCTATACCCAATATTTTGTATCTATACGACATCCAACAAAAGCGTAATGTCTATACCAATTGCTCCTTAGCTGAAGTGTTGGGTTATACAGCAGCAGAAATTCAAGAAATGGGGACAGATATTCTTCCAACTCTGACCCATCCTGATGATTTTAATCTACTCCTTGAATATTGGCAACAAATTGAAATCGGATTAGATGGCGAAATCTTTGAAATAGAGTATCGGATGCGGCACAGAGACGGATCTTGGCGGTGGTTAATTAGTCGGGATACCGCCTTTGCTAGAGACTCAGAAAATCAAATCACGCAGATTTTAGGTACTGCAACTGACATTACCGAACGCAAACAAGTAGAAGAAGAAATACACCTGTTACTAACTGCAACTCAAGCAATTAGTCAGTCGCAAGATGTGCAGAGTGCCTTGGCGGATATCCTGCGTTTATTGTGCAGAGAGATCGGTTGGCATTTTGGCGAAGCGTGGATTCCCAATCCTGGGAATAAAGTATTAGAATATAGCCAAATTTGGTATGCCGATAACAAAAATTTAGATGAATTTGGATGCCAAAGTCAAAAGGTGACATTTGCCCCAGAAATTGGACTCCCTGGAAGAATTTGGTCGTCCAAACAGCCAGAATGGATAGAAGATGTTTCCGATACTCAACAACCAGTTTTTCTAAGGACGCAAATCGCCGCGCAAATGGGTTTAAAAAGTTGCTTTGGCGTGCCAATTCTCACCGGCGAACAGGTGTTAGCAGTTTTGGTTTTTTTCAAGATAACTAAAAGCCCAAAAGAATCGCGTTTAGTTGATTTAGTCAATGCTATAGCGACTCAGTTAGGTATCCATATTCATCGCAAACAAACAGAATCAGCTTTACGTGAAAGTGAAGAAAGATTTCGTTCATTGGTGGCAAATCTTCCTGGTGCAATTTATCGGTGTTGCTGTGACGAACATTGCACAATGGAATTTATTAGTGATGAAATAGAGGTGATTAGTGGCTATCGGGCCGCAGATTTGATTCAAAATCAGCGCTTGACTTTTGCTTCGATTATTCATCCTGAAGATGCAGGTACTGTAAAACGTGAAGTGGCGACGGCAATAGCAGCAAAACATTCCTATAATTTGGAATATCGCATTATTCATGCTAATGGTTCCGTGCGATGGATTGCGGAAAAAGGTAGGGCAGAAAAATCTCAAAATGGCGATGTTTTATGGCTCGACGGACTGATTTTTGATATTACTCGTAGCAAACAATCGGAACTTTCTTTACTACAAGTTAGGGCGGCGGTAGAAAGCACGAGTGATGCGATCGCGATCGCCGACTTAGATGGCAATTCAATCTATCACAACCAAGCCTTTATTCACCGCTACGGTTACACTGCGGAGGAACTAAACGAAGCTGGCGGTCCTGCTTTAATTCACGCCAAATCTAACGTTTTGAGGGAGATATTTAAAAGCCTCCGTAAAGGCTGTTCTTGGAGTGGGGAAGTCGAGCTAAAAACTAAATGGGGGAAAATAGTTCAAACTCAATTGCGGGCTGATTGTATAGTAGATAAAGCTGGGCAAAAAGTGGGAATGATTGCCTTAATTGCTGATATTACAGAACTCAAACAAAAAGAGTTAGCTTTGCGGATTAGCGAACAGCGGTTGCAGTTAGCAATAGAAGGTAGCGCTTTGGGACTTTGGGATTGGAATATTAGCACAGGAGAAACTTATTTTGACCCGCAGTGGAAGAGAATGCTGGGCTATGAAATAGAAGAGATTGAAAACCATTATAAAACCTGGGAAAGACTTACACATCCAGAAGATTTACCGAAGGCATTAACAGCTTTAAAAGACTATATGGAAGGTCGAATTTCTGCCTACGAAGTTGAGTTTCGGATGTTAACTAAGGATGGTAATTGGAAGTGGATTTTAGCTGGGGGTAAGGTGGTAGAGCGAGATCAATGGGGAACCCCGCTGCGGATGTCGGGTACTAACAAAGATATTAGCGATCGCAAGGCTACCGAAGAAGATATCTTTAAACTCGCTCAAGAATTGCAACAAGCTCAAAAAATTGCCCACATCGGCAATTGGGAATTTGATCTGGCCACAGAAACTATTAGTTGGTCTGATGAAGTGTTCCGAATTTATGGACGCGAAATCGGTAAAACACCAACATTTATAGAACTTTTAGAGCAGATTCATGTCGAAGATCGAACCGAATTTCAACAATTAGTTGAAAAAGCCATATCTGAAGGTCAAGCTTATGATTTAGACCACCGTATATATCGCCTTGATGGAGAAATTAGGCATATTAACAGCAAGGGAAAAGCATTTAAAAATGAGTCGGGTCAGGTAGTCCGGCTATTCGGCACGACAATGGATATTACTGAGCGCAAACAAGCGGAGATTACCTTGCAGCAACAATTAAAGCGAGAAAGATTGCTAGGAACAATTTTAGACCGCATTCGCTCCTCTCTTAACTTAGAGGAAATCCTTAAAACTGCGGTGGCAGAAGTACGGCAGTTTTTGCAGACTGAACGAACAGTAATTTACCAATTTAGTTCTGATTGGAGTGGCGTTGTAGTTGTCGAATCAGTGGCAGATGGAGCGATGGCAATTCTTGGTATGGACATTCAAGATAACTGCTTTATGGAAAAATATGTTCCTCTTTATTTGCAAGGATTGGTTAATGTAAATTGCGATATTCATAACAGCGATCGCCATCCCTGTTATGTGGAGTTACTAGAACAATTGCAAGTAAAAGCTAATTTAGTAGCTCCCATTTTAGAAGGTGAAAACTTGTGGGGTTTACTGATTGCCCATAACTGTAGTGGACCTCGTAATTGGCAAGAATATGAGATTGAATGCTTAAAACAAATTAGTTGGCAATTAGCGATCGCGATTCAGCAATCAATACTCTTTGAGAAGGCACAAACTGAAATTTCTGAACGAAAACAAGCTCTCACAGCCTTACGGGATTCTGAAGCAAGAGAACGCTCAAAAGCCGTACAGTTAGAAGTAGCCATGCAAAAACTCAAAAGCACTCAAACTCAATTGATTCACAATGAAAAAATGGTCAGTTTGGGGCAGTTAGTTGCCGGCGTAGCTCACGAAATTAACAACCCGGTAAACTTTATTTACGGTAATCTTAGTCCCGCTAAAGATTACTGTTTTGACCTCTTACAACTGGTTCAAATTTACCAGGCTCAATATCCACAACCAACCACAGAAATATTAGATAAAATCCGGGATATTGACTTGGATTATATTTGCAACGACTTGCCAAACCTATTTAATTCTATGAAGGTGGGAGCCGAAAGAATTAGAGAAATTGTCAAGTCGCTCCGCACTTTCTCTCGTTTAGATGAAGCTGAGATGAAGTTTGTTAATATCCATGAAGGGATCGAAAGTACGCTGCTGATTTTGCAAAGTCGCCTGAACTTTCAAGGTAGCACTTCGCAGATTATGGTAGTTAAAAATTACGGGAAACTGCCCAAAGTGGAATGTTGCGCGGGTCAGTTAAATCAAGTATTTATGAATGTACTAGGTAATGCGATCGATGCTTTAGAAGAGTGGGTTAAAAAACGAGAAATTAACTGCGATCGCACCCCTACAATCAACATTCGTACCTATTTAGTTGATAGCGATCGCGTCGCCATATCTATTACCGATAACGGGCCAGGAATACCAGAAAAAGTCCGCCAAAAACTCTTTGACCCCTTCTTTACCACCAAACCTGTAGGTAAAGGAACAGGCTTAGGATTATCAATTTCTCACTCGATCGTCGTAGAGCGACATCGCGGTAAAATCACCTGCATATCGACACCCGAACAAGGCGCAGAATTTATCATTGAAATTCCTTTGAAGCAAAAGTAATAACTAATTGCTAACTCCTGTTAACGGTTAACAGTTAACCGTTAACAGTTAACCATTAACTTAATCATCCACAATAGAAGCCCAAGCAGGGAACGAAGGAGGAAAAAAGTTTATATCATAACCCGAATCTTCCCACTCTTGCACCCAAAACGGCACAGGTCCGCCAGCAGGAGTCGGCGAAAAAAGGCGTTGTTTTGCCTCAATAGTGTAAAAAATTTGATTCAAAGTATCACCGCGATCGAGCGCCTCAGTCAACACCTCATCCAACTCAGGATCGACACGCTTCACCCTATTTTTACCCTCATCATCAATCCAAAGCAGCTTCAGCGACTTGAGATCCCTGGGACTCAAAATACTCTTGTAATAAACCCGCTTCAAAGTAGCCACCGGTTCCAAACTACGTTCAACCCGACGAATCTGCTGAAGTCGCAAATAGTGCCACTCAGCCAAATGCTTCCGTTCATCCGCAGGGATCGCACCCTTGCTAGTTGAGTGCTGATAATCATATCTAACCAGACTACACCCCAAATTTGCCAAAAGGTGAATCAACCTTTTTTCTTTCGGTGTCGCCTGTCGCCTTTCCTGGGTTTTTGTCGAATTCCGCTGTCTGCGGGTAGTAATGAGAGAGTTTTCCATTAGAGTTTTCCGCGCAATTACGATTAGGCCATAGGAGAAAATCAGAAAATTCAGGGTTTAAGGAGGTTAGGGGGGGTGGTGAGGATGGGGAAGCCGGGACATAGAAATACCCGCAGACTTACCATAATACTAATTTTCACATCCATCCCACGATCCTATCCTTTCCTCCTCTTTATATACACGGGGTACAGGCATATATCACTTCGTAAACAGGAAGAGATTTACCCGTCACTCATATTGAGGCGCTTTTCAGAACGCGGGCCATCAGGAAACTATTTTCCTTTTTTACCTGTCTGTACATCATCTTTCCCCCCATCCTCATTAGTTGCAGTGTAGTTGATCTGAGTCCAACTCTTCTGTGTATTTGTCACCTTTGCTAACGGCTCCAATGCAGAAGCCTTCGAGAAAGGTAGATTAACAAATGATAAGCCTGCGGAGGCTACGAACCCTAAAACTAAGATGCTGTTTTTCATTTTGATGCCCCTGATGAACCTGATAAAATCACCCTCTGGCAGTTTCGATCGCATAAAGTGGGTCTGTGCAATAGACCCCTTGTATTAAGTAAATCCTGCCTGCAATACTTAATTTAGACAGGCAAACCTGAGCGACCAAAAAAGCAGGAAGTGATGTGTTAGTAGTGTCCACGATCTTCCACCCACTCTGCTTTTTTGGGTAGTGGAGTGAAAGCCATCAGGGTGATCGTCTATCAGGGAGTTAAACCATCAGGGTGTTAGTCCATCGGGTAGTTAATACATTAGGGTGCATCTTCCAAAATCATCGGGAGTAATAAAATCCTAAGTAAATTGAAGAACGCAGTCATTAACGATTTTTCGCATACTTGCGATCCTCAGCAATTTGCTGAGGTTTTTTATTGGTTACTTTTTGAATCTAGCAAACTTATGCGCCAAAGTAAAGCATTTTGGGGCAGGAAGAAGGAAGAAGGAAGAAGGAAGAGGGAAGAAGGAAGAAGGAAGAAGGAAGAAGGAAGAGGGAAGAAGGAAGAAGGAAGAAGGAAGAAGGAAGAAGGAAGAAGGAAGAGGGAAGAGGGAAGAAGGAAGAGGGAAGAGGGAAGAGGGAAGAGGGAAGATCGCCCTCTGAATTTAAGTCAACAAGTTATACTATTTCTAAAAAAGTTTTCAACAGTTTGG
>MBRE01000078.1:25928-120335 GCA_001698425.1 Oscillatoriales cyanobacterium USR001
CAAAAACCCGCCCCGAAGACTGTAGCTCGGCGAAAACCTTCAAAAGCTAGAGCCAAAAGGCAATATAATAGTGGCGTACTAGAAAAATTTGTCGCCACCGCTGGAGGTATTAACTTTGCATATAACGTCCGATATTCCTCAACTTCTAGCACAAGAACTTTCTCTCAACCCCTCTCAAGTTAACAGCGCCCTTGAATTGTTTGCTGAAGGCGCAACAATTCCTTTTGTCGCTCGTTACCGTAAAGAGCGCACAGGTTCTCTCGATGAAATTCAATTGCGCGACATTTCGGAGCGATTTACATATCTTACGGAACTTGAAGAACGTAAAAAAACAATTTTAGACGCGATCGCTGCTCAAGGTAAACTCACTGAAGAATTACAAAATAAAATAGAGTCTTGCTTACAAAAAAATCTCCTTGAAGACCTTTATCTTCCCTACAAAACCAAGCGGCGCACGCGAGCCACTATTGCCAGAGAAAAAGGCTTAGAACCCTTAGCAGAATTTATTAAATCTCTTAATACTCCCCAATCAAAACCAATCTCCTTAACAGAAGAAGCTGCTCAATATATTTCTGAAGAAAAAGGAGTGAAAACCGCAGAAGAAGCGCTGAAATGTGCTAGTGATATTTTAGCCGAATCCGTAGCAGAAAAAGCAGAACTCCGGGCTTACTTGCGCGACTTTTTGATGAAATCAGGCTTATTTGTTTCACGCATTAAAGACGAGCATCCTGAAGGTAGCACTAAATTTGAAATGTACCGAAATTATCAGGTTGCAGTGAAAAGCATTCAATCTCATAATATGCTTGCCTTATTTCGGGGTGAAACCGAAGGTATCTTAGAATTAGACTTGTCTTTTGATGAATCAATGGTTTTTTCTTACTTGGAATCTCAGGAGATTAAAACTAAAGTTCCCGCCGTGCGAGAATTTTATCAAGGAATGCTAAAAGATGCTTTTAACCGCTTGATGAAAACATCTTTAATTACCGAAGTGCGAAGCGATAGGAAAGCCGAAGCTGATATCGAGTCAATTAAAACTTTTGAAACTAATCTGCGGGAGTTATTACTATCAGCGCCAGCGGGGATGAAACCAACTTTAGCCGTAGATCCCGGATTTCGGACTGGGTGTAAAGTTTCAGTGCTATCGGAAACGGGTAAATTCTTAGAATATCAGGCAATTTTTCCTCACCAAGCAGCCGCCCAACGGCAACAAGCGGCTAATATGGTTAAGCGACTGATCGAAGATTATAAAATTGAGTTAATTGCGATTGGAAATGGTACGGCTTCTCGCGAGACAGATGAGTTTATTTCAGAGATTTTGGCAACGCTAGAAAGGAAGCCAATTAAGGTAATGGTGAATGAATCTGGTGCGTCGATTTATTCAGCTAGTGATGTGGCGATCGCAGAATTTCCCGATCTTGATATTACAGTACGTGGAGCCATTAGTATCGGTCGCCGACTCCAAGATCCCCTGGCCGAATTAGTGAAAATTGACCCCAAATCAATTGGTGTCGGACAATATCAGCATGACGTTGACCAAAAACTACTCAAAAAGAAACTTGATGACACCATAGAAAGTTGTGTTAACTATGTCGGTGTAGACTTAAATACCGCATCAAAAGAATTGCTAACTTTTGTATCTGGGCTCACACCCACAGTTGCCAAAAATATAGTTAATTACCGCAATGAAAATGGTGCATTTAAGAATCGCCGCCAATTGCTAAAAGTACCCAAGTTAGGCCCAAAAGCTTTTGAACAAGCCGCCGGTTTTCTACGAATTCGTGGTGGCGAAAATCCCCTGGATAATACAGCGGTGCATCCAGAAAGTTACTTTATTGTCGAAGCAATTGCTAAGGATTTTAATCTACCTTTGACAGAAGTAACACAATTATCGGCAAAAGTCAAGACAATTAACATTAAAAAATACGTTACTGAAACCGTTGGCGAACCAACTTTACGTGACATTATCAACGAACTCGAAAAGCCAGGGAGAGATCCGCGAGATGAGTTTAAATATGCTACCTTTAAATCGGGAATTAAAGAAATTTCAGACCTCAGTATTGGCATGGAATTGGAAGGAATTGTTACCAATGTTGCTAACTTTGGGGCTTTTGTTGATATTGGAGTACATCAAGATGGTTTGGTGCATATTTCTCAACTCGCTGACAGATTTGTAGAAGATCCGAAATTAATTGTAAAAGTTGGGCAAATTGTGAAAGTGCGAGTGTTGGAAGTCAATGAAAAATTGAAGCGAATTAGTTTATCAATGAAGTTGCAGGAAGCAGTGAATAGCGATGGGAAAACTATTGCTAAATCGCAAAAATCTCCTACTCTTAACGATTTGAAGACTAAATTTAATAGGAGGTAAGTTGAGGGCGATCTGCAAGCACAGCCATTAAAAAAGTGGACTATTGCAATTACCCTCTTGAAGATTGAAATTTGGGGCTGTAATAATTGGAGATACAACAGGCAAGTCAACAAACCTTGTTATACCATTTGGAATGTCGGAAGCGCGGAGTGCGCCTGTCGCTTCTGACATCCTTTTTTATTGTTGAAGGAAGAAGGGTTGATGATGATGCGATCGCGACTTTGGTGAAGCGATCGATGAAACCTATACCCAACCAACGATACACATTAGATTTATGATAAAATATATTAACTAATTATTCGTGGGTAGACCGATGCAACTAGAGGATTATTTTGAATTTCTTGACCCCGATGATATCCCCATTAAAGGACATCGGATCGGCATCGACGACGTGATTAACTGGTTCGTAGTAAGCGCCAAGCGCGCTAAAGCGCTTACTACAAACAAGCGAATTATTTAATTTCTATTCCTAAATAATTCAATCATGTTTATCCTGGGAATCCTGTAATTCGCGATCGCGAATTAAATCCGGGCCACGAGATGTTCCTAAACGAGTTGCACCGGCGATAATTAAATCAACAGCTTGCTCATAAGTACGGATTCCTCCTGACGCTTTAACTCCCACTTGTCCCTTCCCAAGTTCGTGAAGTAAACGCACATCTTCAACTGTCGCACCACCATAGAAACCAGTATTAGTTTTCAAGTAAGTAACACCCGCATCCATACAAATTTCCGCCGCCAGTCTTTTCTCTGCTTCCGTCAGTAATGCTGTTTCTAATATCGCCTTAACAATCAAACCAGTTTCATCGCAAATTTTAGCAATATCCCGGTGAAATTTGTCAGTTTGTCTGGATTTTAACAAGCTAAAATTGATGACAACATCTAACTCTGTGGCTCCATTTTCTGCTGCTTCTTGAGCCTCATAAAGTTTAGCCGCTGATGTAGTTGCTCCTGTCGGAAAGCCAATTACAGCACAAACTTTTGGTTGTTTCCGCTGTAGTAGAATGGCTGCTTCATGCACAAAATAAGGATATACACAAACTGTAGCAAATTGGAATCTTTCTGCTTCTTCACAGCACTTTTTTAAATGTTCTGAGGTAGCAGTAGGATTGAGTAATGCGTGGTCAATAAAGGGGGCAATATCAATATCTGATTCAACTTTGGTCATTTTTTTATTCTGAGAAAAGTGGTAATGGGTAATTGGTAATTGGTTATTGGTTATTGGTTATTGGTTATTGGTAATTTAAGACTTACAGCAAGTGTCACAAGATAGAAGTTAATTTTTAGGTATGTAGTTGCGCTTCAGCGCTCTTAATAACATACATTAAAGAGCGCTGAAGCGCAACTACGTACCTTTGTTTAACGATGCCCGTTGCATAAATCCTGAGTTAATTATACCACGTCTTATCAAAGCCGACAGATTTTGGCAAAATTTTATCCTAGCAATTACCAATTACCAATTACGATCGCGGATTTAACGGATTACACGGATTACACGGATTAGTTAGAGGTATGATTATTTAGTCTGTTAAATCAGAGGAATCTGTAAAATCTGCGTATCCAATTACCAATTACCAATTACCAATTTATGCTAATTTTAAAGCATTAATTTGAGCTTGTGCTTTATGCAGTGATTCCTGCCATTCTTTATCTGGATTGCTATCAGCAACAATTCCTGCACCCACTTGTCCCCAAACCATTCCCCCGGCAGAATCAGCACTTTTTGAAGTATACAAAAGAGTGCGAATTAAAATATTTAAGTCTAAGTTGCCACGCCAGTCTAAATAACCACAAGAACCATAAAATAAATTACGCTTTACTGGTTCCAATTCTTCAATTATTTCTAAACAGCGAACTTTGGGACAACCAGTAATTGTACCACCAGGAAATACGGCTCGAATTAAGTCAATAGCATCACAATCTTGTCTTAATGTCCCAATCACATTACTAACCAGGTGCATCACATGACTATAGCGTTCAATGGTGAGAAATTCGTTAACTTGTACCGAACCCCATTCGCAGACTCTTCCGAGATCGTTACGCTCTAAATCCACTAGCATAATATGTTCGGCTCTTTCTTTAGTATTCTCGATTAATTCTTGGGCTAATTGCCGATCTTGAAGAGAATTTAACCCTCGCGATCGCGTGCCGGCAATTGGTCGAGTTTCCACTTTTTTTCCTGATAATTTAACCAGTCTTTCCGGCGAACAACTCACGATCGCACCCCAAGGAGTTTGCCAATAACTCGCAAAAGGTGAAGGATTAATTTGTTGTAAAGCACGATAAATTGACCAGCTATCACAATTAGTATTTGCCGCAAATCGTAAAGATAAGTTAGCCTGAAAAATATCCCCGGCATAAATATATTTTTGTGTTTGTAGCACTATTTTTTTATAATCATCTTGAGATAAGTTAAAAATCAAATTTTCTGAATTTTCTTGAGAAAAATTAGTGCTTTTTAAACTTTTTATTTGAGGATAACATTGTTCTAATTGCTTTTCCATTACATCGAGTTGAGACTCTTGACTTGCGGCTAACCACAGCCATTGTTCTTGACTATCTAAAACTGCAAAATTTTCTGGTTCATACCAACAACTAACCGGGAAAGGTAGAGAATTATTATTAATTTGGGGAAGTCTTTCAATTTCCCAAGCTAAATCATAACCAAGCCATCCTAACCAACCGCCAGTAAACGGAAGTTCTGGCGGTACATTTCGATCAAAATTTTGATTTTGAGAGTTTAAAAGATTGCGTAAAAAAGGTAATATTTTACCGATTTGTGGTGTCCATATTTGAGGTTTACTGTCAATTTGGCGCGGCGAACCTGCACAGATAGAATATCGTGCTAAGTTAGTCAGAGATTTCTCTGGACTTTCCAGGAGAACCGCCATATTATTAACTAAATCACTTGATATTGAGGCTACTTTTTTAGCAGATTGATTAAGAAATAGAGCTTGAAAAATCTCCGAGCCACTACGTTGGTTTAGTTCGAGCTTTCGCCAATGCCACAGCGGAATTGGTTTCATATTAGCGAGTTTTGGAAGTTTAGATGAGTATCCGTATGGGCGAAGCATTTCGGTAGTAAATCTTTGCTTTTAACAATAACTTATTTGCTGGAATGCTTCGCCTCTACTATAGCACTTTTGGGTAAGTTATACTAAATTATTGACAACTTGCCAAATATCTCGATCGATTTCTTTTTTAATCTCGATCCAACGGCGAACAGAGTTAATGAGAAATATCGTCTTAGTATTGCGTAAATCATCTAAAGAAATTAACTCTTCTCTAATTTTACCCTCTGCTAAAAGTTGTTCCCTAAATGTTCCTGGTAATAAACCCGAATTAACAGGAGGTGTGATTTTCCCTGTGGGAGTATTTATGACAATATTGGCAATTGTTGATTCGGTAATAAATCCCTCTTTATTCCATAGTAAAACATCTTGACATTTGGGTTGTGATTCTAAAGCTATTGTATAAGGCGATCGATAAGTTGTTTTATGATAAAATAATGGCAATTGAGGATCTATAGGTTGACTGGCAATTCCTACAAATGCACCATTTTTTAAGATTCCACTATCTAGTATTTGAGCTTGTAATGTTAGTTTTCCATCAATTGAGATAGTTAATCTGATTTTTTGTTTGATTGACTTAAAGGTAGTGGTTAATGCTTGTAAGGCTTGATTAATTTCAGTTAATGATATAGGAAATTGAAAATGATTAGCCGATCGCTCTAATCTTTGTAAATGTCTATCTAGTAAAAAGTAGCCGCTTTCTGGTTCCCATAATAGCGATTCTAGTAATTGAAATTGTTGCTCTATTTGAGTCATATTTTAGGGATTTTATCATTGATTAGTGTTGACAGCGTTACGCTGATTGAAATATGATGTTTTCGTGAACCTAAAGGAGTGCTATTTCTTCGGGAGGTTCACGAAAATAGCTAAAGCCTTGATAGGTGAATAGTTTTCACCGTAAAATTTAGTTATAATTGTGGGGGTTCTGCCCCCTCCAATAGATCCAATGGGCTTTCGATCGCGCCTTGGAGAGTGGCAAGGGAATCTCCCAAATTGCTACCAAGGGCAATGACTGCTTTAATTAATTTCATATTATTTAACTAACAAAAATGGACACAAATACCAAACAGAATATCGAACCTAGTCCCACATTCGGCGAGCAAAATGATGAAACTCCAAAGATGGGAGGAGGCTTGCCAGTGATTGAATTTTGGGCAGAACATACCCTCTCCCCATCGGGGCCAAAACTCTGGAACACTTTATTACATAAAAGTGCTTGTCTGTCCTGTTCTTGGGGCGCTGGAGGACAGAAAGGCGGCTTCACAAATGAGGGTGGAGAAAATTTGCAACGCTGCATGAAAAGTGTAGAAGCAATTGCCAGCGAAATTCAACCACCTATCCCTACTAATATCTTTGCTCAACATAACATTAATGAACTTCAAGAACTTACCTCAATGGCAGCAGATCGTTTGGGTAGACTAAGTTTTCCCATGATTTTGCGGGCAGGTAAAACTCATTATGAACCGATCGCTTGGTCAGAAATTTATCAAATTGCTTTATCTGCTTTTCGCAAATCTCCTGAACGAGTAGCCTCTTACAGTTCCGGCCGTTCCTCCAATGAAGCAGCATTTCTGCTGCAACTAATGATGCGATCGCTCGGTTCTAATAATTTAGCAGACTGTTCCGATTTATGTCACGCCGCCTCGACGGTTGGCCTCAAACAAATGTTTGGGACGCGCACCTCAGTGGTAGACTTAGAAAACTTGAATAAAGCAGATTGCCTAGTATTGGCTGGTTCTAATTGTGCCTATAATCACCCCCGCTTAATGAATGAACTGATTAAACTGCGCGATCGCGGGGGTCAAGTAATTGCGATCAATCCCATCAAAGAAATTGGCTTAGTAAAATTTGCTTCCCCAGCTTTTCCGATTAAGTCTTTACTAACTGGTACTGATATTTCTTCCCTCTACCTGCAACCCATTCCTGGTAGCGATACCGCCCTATTTGTGGGCATTCAAAAATCCCTAATCGAACAGGGAATGGTGAAAACAGAATATTTGCAAGCACACACAGAAGGTTGGGAAACTGTAGTTGAACAAGCGCGAACAACAGAGTGGGAAACTATTACTGAAATTTGTGGAATTTCTCAATCGGAAATTGCCGCCGCCGCCACAATTATTGGGACATCCCAAAGAGTAGTATTTAGTTGGGCAATGGGAATCACTCAACACAATAACGGTGTAGATAACGTTTATTGCATTGCGAATACGGCCTTAATCACTGGTAACGTTGGCTTTGAAGGTACGGGAGTAATGCCAATTCGAGGACACTCTAACGTCCAAGGTTTTGGCTCAATGGGTGTTACAGTTAATCTCAGACCAGAGATTCAAGCAACCCTAGAAAAGCTATTAGGACGTTCCCTCAGTCGCGTTAAAGGTTATGATACTCGCACTCTAATTACCGCCGCCGATGAAGAAAAAGTAGATGCGTTAATCTGTCTTGGTGGCAACTTATATGCTGCTAATCCTGATTCAACTCAGGCCAAACGCGCTTTAGGCAAAATTGAAACTATCATCTATCTCGCCACTAAGCCAAACTTAGGGCATTTTCACGGTTTAGCCAAACAGAATACGATTATTATTCCGGTGCTAAATCGATTTGAAAATCCCCATAAAACAACGGTGGAATCAGGCAACAACTTTGTGCGCTTAAACGATGAAGGAGAGACGCACATTAAAAATGCTGGACTAATTTCGGAAGTAGAGTTTCTGACAGAATTAGCTCATCTGCTTCATGGTGAATATCCCGTTGAATGGCGCAAACTGCAAGATACTAAATACGTGCGGCAACTAATTGCTCAAACTATCCCAGGATACGAGAAGATCGGAGATATTGATGAAACCAAGGAGGAGTTTACTATTTCAGGACGCATTTTTACAGAACCCAAATTTCCCACGAACTCTGGTAAAGCTGCCATGTTTATCACTCCTTTACCTAAGTTAATGTTACCAGATCGAAAAGATTTTGGGATACCAGAATCAACTAAGGGCGTGATTGTGTCATTAATCACTGGCCGGAGCTATTCCCAACACAATACAGTAGTTTACAAAATTAGTGACAAATACCGAGGGATACCTCATCGCAACTGTATTTTAATGAATCAATGGGATGCAGAAAGTGTCGGCTTAACCGAACATCAGCGGGTTACAGTACAGGGAGATGCAGGTAAATTGGAAAATGTCGAGATTATTTATGGTGCGGTTCGTCAAGGGGCTGCGTTAATGTTTTATCCTGAAGTAAATGCGATCTTTAAAGCGCAAATTGATGAGCGTTCTGGCACTCCAGCATTTAAGCGAGTACCTGTTTTCGTCTATGGAGCATAAAAACTATAGCGTTTCTCAGAGTCGTGAGGTGCACTTAATAAAGTAAAACCAATTAGAGGAAAAATTGTCAATGCAACCCTATTCAATAGATTTTAGGCAAAAAATAATAGAAGTCAGAGAACAAGAAAATATCTCAAAGTGAACAATTAGTGACTTTAGTAGAAATTATTGAAGAGCATAATGATGCAACTTTAGAAGAATTAACTGAACTGGTTGAGGAAAAAACTGAAATAAAGGTAAGTAGAGCGATGATGGGAAGAATCAGCAATCGACTCAATTATAGTTTCAAAAAAAAACACTCTATGCGGCCGAGAAAACCAGCGATCGCGTAGAAGAAGACCAGAGAACACTAGAGAATTTATATCGAGAAAACGGTTAAAACATAAGGATTTTGTATCAAATATCTGGGTGAGTCCGCTGTCTAACCAACCTAACGTGGGGACACGGCGAAGCATTGGCCAACAGACATTTCCATGATAATTCCCATATTGTCGCCGCCAATGCTTCGCCCCTACAAAATTTCGCCTCATCAATTATGTTGTCAGCCTTAACTGAACCTTATTGCTCCATATCTCTCAAAAGCCATCCAGGGAACCACTTGGCGAAGTGTCAACTCTAAGAAAGTGTAGCCACCTCCCATCAATAGGTACATTGTCCTACCTCTGGGATAGCTTGAATTACCGATCTAGCAAGGGTTTGAGATAATAAAACTCAACTTTCAAAGGGTGAAGAGAGAGATAACGGCAAACTGCCAAACTTAGTAACTTCAGAGAGTGGAACATCGACATCACTGTTATTTTGTGTAGTTTCCTATATTCAAGGTGTAGAGAGTTGAATCAGGGAAGCGGCTAAAACCCGATAGCAAACCAGCATTTCACTCTTTATCAATCTTCTATCTTTTCCACACTATTCAGTGCATTACCAGAGGTAAATTATGTCTGTCAAATTTGCTAACTCCCAAACCGCCAAAAATTCCCAAGTTTCTTCCATGTTGACTGCTGTTGAAGAGGTTGCACCTCTAAATTACTCCGATCGCGCTACTGAAGCGAGTTCTCAGTTTGGTTTTGATACTATTACTCTTGCTGATTTGATGGTTAAAGAATTGCAAGCAGGAATGAAATCGAGTAGCAGAAGCGTTCAAGCGGTAGCTATGCGAATTGCTTTAGAAGTAGAAAGGATTTGCCAAAAAAGCGATCGCATTCAAATTTCTGGTGATATTCAATCTTGGCAGTTAACCTTAGCGCGTCACCGTTTACAAAAGTGCTTAGAATATTACAAATTGGGTTCTAAGCAAGGCCGGGTTGAGCTACACTCTCATTTAGCTGCCATGATTTACCGTCATGTTGCGTCTTTCCGGGCTAACTTAAATTTCCAAGCTCGTTACAACATGATTGAAGACTTCCTGCAAGGATTCTACATCGAAGCTTTGAGAGCTTTTCGCCGGGAACACCAACTGGCCGCTGATTACACGCCCCATACTCAGTTAGAATTAGCAGAGTATATGGCTTTTACCGAACAATATGCTAAACGTCAAATCGGTTTACCAGGACGTTCTCGCCAAAGATTGATTGTACTGCGCGCTCAAGGTTTTGCGAAGGGTCAGCCTCCCGAAACTGCTGTAGATATTGAAATGGCTGTAGAATCGGGTAAGGGTGAAGAAGCAGAAGCTCATAGTCGCTCAGCGGCGATGCAGCAAGTACGGGAACAAATGGTTTCTGAGTCGGTCGATCCGGCAGATGCAGTTTTGCGCGATCGCGTCGTCTCAGAACTGGTAGAATATCTACAATCTCAAGGTCAGTCTGAGTGTGTTGACTACTTGACTTTGAAACTCCAAGACCTTTCTGCTTCAGAAATCGATCGCATCTTAGGTCTTTCTCCCCGCCAAAGGGATTATCTACAACAACGTTTTAAGTATCATGTAGAAAAATTTGCCCGCAACCAAAACTGGAAACTGGTACATGAATGGTTGGGTGCTGATTTAGATCAAAAATTGGGGATGACTTCGGTACAGTGGGAAGCTTTCCAGGGGACGCTTTCGGTGGAACAACGGCAATTGCTAGAAATGAAGCGGAATCAAGAAAGTGATAAGGCGATCGCCTCCGCTCTCAACTGTACAGCCAAACAAGTACAAAAACGTTGGGCCCAACTGCTGGATATGGCTGCAATTTGCCGCAATAGTAGCACGACCGTTGTGGGTAATGTGAAATGAGTCCAGCCATTTTGTTTGACCCACCCAAACGAGGGCGGGATCTCCCCGCCTTCTTCTTTGCTACAGCATTAAAAGAAATCTGAATAGCTAAAAACGCAATTGTTGCGCTTCTGAGAGAGGGCTGACTTGAGAGCCACCGAAAACTACAGGTTTATCCTGGTTAGCAGCTACTGTCCGACCATTTAGATCGACAGCCCAAACTGACCAAACGCGATCGCCAAGATCGCCAGCACGGAATAGCACTTCGTCAGGATAAGACTGACTCCAGCCCAAGAGTATAGCATGAGAGTATAAACTTGAAACGGGAGCAATAGTATGGGCGCGATGCTTTTTTGTGTCCCAAATTAGCGCATAATCGGTCATATCTGACGTACCGAAAATCCCCTCAAATTCTCTGGCTAGAATGCGATCGCCAGTATTATTCCAAGAGACAGGAATCAAAATCGCCATTGTTCCCGCTATATTTGACTCTTCGGAAGCATAAAACTGATGCTTCGCTATTGGCGAAGAAGCTGTCACAGTTTGTAAATCTCCCGTCGACAGATTTTCCACAAACATTACACTGCTAGTGCGGCAGTAGTATAACTCTCGTTGCACTTGCAACTCAACACAAGTATAAGCCGCATACTCTCCATTACTGGAAATCAAAGAGGGGCTACGGTAGTAGCGCACACCAGAACCTAAAGTTGAACTAAGTTCAGCGTGGGTAGCTAAAATCCATTCCCAAGGGATGGGATGGGGACTATTTAAAGGGTCGATTTGCACCGTTGGTTTAATCATGGTAGGTTCACCGAGAAAATATTTATGAACACTTAGAGCCGATGCTGAATGTGGGGGAAAGACAAGCGTAAATGTAGTATCGGTCAAAGCGAGTAGCTGCAAACTGGTAATCTCGGAAGCTCAGAACGAATTTAGTAGCAAGCCGAATCAACCTGGTTAGAGGCTTCAATGTTCTGATGGCCTAAGACCTTTGAACATTTGAGCGATTCGGTTGTGAGACGGCAAATTGAACACTGAAGATCCCAAATAGTGAATATATTATTCTTCTGTATATAACAAGAGTATTGATTTTATGGTACATAAGTTACTGAATTGTTAGAAATATTTAACTTTTTCTAATTTTGGGATTTTTTTATTACGTTTTTTGGGAGCATGAGGACAATTTAGATTAAAAAATGCAATTACTCTTTACAATTTCAATCCTAGTATGCTACTGCAATTTAACAATTTTTTAACTTTTGATGTTTCAATGATGACAGCACCTACCCTATAGGGGCGGGCCAGTAAGTCTGCCAGTAAGTTAAGATAGCATCTGAATTGGAATGGTATGTGGACGGAAAAAACAGTGAAATCTTCACCAAAGAAATCTCATCATGCCCAGAATCCTGCCCCTCAGTCGCCGGGAACGGGTTTATTTGTACTGTCGTTGATATTTCGACTGCTGCTGCTGGGGGTAGGAAGCGGTTTTGCCTGGACCTTGGGTGTTGGAACTGCACAAATCTATCCTTCTACTGCAACTGAAATGCCGCTAAGCGAACAACTGCTGCGCCAATTTCAGGATCTTGTTTTAGGTCGGAAACGTCTGTCTGCAAGTCCTAGTCCGATTCTTCCTTCACCAATCCCAAAACCTACGAGTTCGCAACTGAGTTCTAAACAAAAGCAAAAGCTGCAAAGGGATTTAAGACAGTTGCAAGGGGAGTTAAATGCACTGATCGGTCGCACGGCGGCACTGGAGACTCAGTTAGGCAGTAGTAAACCGACAGAAAACTTAGAAAAGCGGTTGGAATTGATATCGCAGGAGTTAGGAACGCAGACATCGGTGGCAGAAGTGAGTCCTGTGTTGCCTGCTGTGGGTAAGGATAGTAGTCCTATTCCGGGAGTGAATCAGGCAAATCAATCTAGTGAGGGTAAAAGTTCTGTATTTACTGCGGAGGCATTAATGGTGACTCTTCCTAGTGATGTTTTGTTTGATGCTGGTAGTAGTGTTTTGCGTGTGGGAACGAATGTAATTTTGGATAATTTGATTGCTGATTTGAAGAATTATGAGGGGGCGACGGTTCGCATTTCTGGTCATACTGATAATGCTGGGGAAGCGAAGGATAATCAAAATTTGTCGTTTGCTAGGGCGCAGGCAGTGACTCAATATTTATCGAAGATTCTTGGTGATAAATATCATTGGGTGACGATCGGTTATGGGGGAAGTAACTCGTCGGTGGAAAATACAACGGAGGCAAATCGGCAACGCAATCGCCGTATTGAAGTTGCTATTTCGCCAATTCGTTAAGAAGGAAGAAGGAAGAAGGAAGAAGGAAGAAGGAAGAAGGAAGAAGGAAGAGGGAAGAGGGAAGGGAGATATTGCAGTCAACCGATCGTCAACAGTTAACAGTTAACAAATAACAAATAACAAATAACAAATAACAAATTATGAAAATTGTTTTTTTTGGTACGCCACAATTTGCGGTTCCCAGTTTAGAAAATTTGTTAAATCATCCAGATTTTGAGGTGATGGGGGTTGTAACTCAACCGGATAAGCGTCGAGGAAGGGGGAATCAATTAATGCCTTCTCCTGTTAAAACTACTGCGATCGCGCATCATCTTCCAGTTTGGCAACCGCTACGAATTAAAAAAGATACGGAAACTTTATCTTTACTTAAAGCAACAGAAGCAGATGTGTTTGTGGTTGTGGCTTATGGTCAGATTCTTTCTCAAGAAATTTTGGATATGCCGTCTTTGGGTTGTATCAATGTTCATGGTTCAATTTTACCAAAGTATCGGGGTGCTGCACCGATTCAGTGGTGTCTTTATTATGGGGAAAAGGAAACGGGAATTACGACAATGTTAATGGATGCGGGGATGGATACGGGGGCAATGTTGCTGAAATCTTTGGCGGGAATTACTCTTTTAGATAATGCAGAATCTCTGGGAGAAAGGTTATCGGAATTGGGGGCTGATTTATTAATTGAATCTTTGGTAAAATTAGGGCGAGGGGAGGTGGAAGCAATACCGCAAGATGCGGTTGAGGCGACTTATGCGCCATTGATTAAAAATCCCGATTATGTGTTGGATTGGTCAAGGAGTGCGATCGCGCTACACAATCAAATTAGAGGATTTTTTCCTGACTGTGTTACTAATTTTCGCGGCAATTCTGTAAAAATTATTGCGACTGCTCCTCTTGGTTCTGAATACTGGTTAAAATTGCCACCAGATTTGCGGCGTTTAGAGCAAGATTGGTTAACTTTATCTGAGCTTTCTGGAAAGTGTGGGGAAGTGGTAAAAGTTGTGAAGAATTTAGGGCCGATCGTGCAAACTGGTGAGGGTTTATTGTTGTTGCGCGAGGTGCAATTGGCGGGGAAAAAGGTGCAGTCTGGATGGGATTTTGCAAATGGAAGTCGATTGATTGTTGGGGAGGTTTTGGGTATGATGGCATGAACCACAAAGGCACAAAGGCACAAAGTTGTTATTAAGTAAATAATTTAAGAGGTTAAGCTGTTATTTCTTGTAGTATTATCTAAGCGATCGAGCCAATCAAAACTTTGCGTAAAAGTGACAACCATCACAAGGTCCATCGGGATTAACCGCACAACGAATGAGTTCCGATCGCGCATTATAACGACAATTTGCATCCCCTATCACCCATCGCCCATCAATAAAAGTCTTTTCCGTAGGCCGCTGTGCAGACTGAACATACAAATCAATTTTTTGTAAACAATAACGCCCCGATTTTAATTGATAGCGATGACGGCGCTCTAAAACAGTGTATGTTTGACCTGCTAAATCGAGATAATTTCCCGGTTGTGGTGTCCAATCTAACTGAAAATTTCCCAAAGATTTGTGCGGATTAGTAAGAATCACCTCTGTTGGTAAAGTCTCTTGTTTCATTTGCTATTTATTGTTAAATCATAGTATGCTTGCATTATAACTTATTCTCCTTGTAGATAGTGTATCCAAGTTTCAATATTTCTTCGGGGTACAAACACCGCTATTTTTTCATCTAATTGACGTTTAGCTTGAGAGTCAGCTTCAAGCTCTAAATCTATAGGCATCGAAAGTTGTCGATATAAATTCGTTTAAGCATACAATTTATCCTCTTCTTTTTCTCTAATTGCTGTTTCTATCTCCAAATTATCACATTAATGACCGGCCATACAATGACCTATTTCGTGAATATCGGCATCTGCGATCGCGCTCTCATAAACAATTTTCCCACCATAAATCACCAAAATTCTGTCAGCTAATTTTAACAATTCATCCAAATCTTCGCTAACTAATAATACAGCAACACCTTCATTTCTAGCCACCACTAACTGAGAGTGAATATAGTCAACCGCTGCAAAATCTAAACCAAAACAGGGATTAGCCGCTATTAGCAAACTAATATTATGATTTGACAGTTCCCTTGCCAACACAGTCCGCTGCACATTGCCACCAGAAAGGTGACTAATAGGCGTATCTACCGAAGGAGTTTTTACAGAAAACTTCTCAATTAAACCAATTGCAGCTAATCGAATTGCCTGCCAAATTAGTAACCAATTACCTTTTGCCATCGGTGGGCGATCGAACTTTCGTAAAGCCATATTTTCCCCAACACTCATTTGAGGAACACAAGCATTTTTTAGAGGCTCTTCAGGAAGACAAAAAACGCGATGTTTTAATATTTCTTGGCGCGTTGCTTTATAAACTTCCCCACAGATAATTAATTGTCCAGAAGTCGCGATTCTTTGGCCAGCTAACACCTCTATTAATTCTCGCTGACCATTGCCAGAAACACCAGCAATCCCCACAATTTCCCCACTATGAACTGTTAGATTTATACCTTTAATTACCTCCAATCCATTGTCACCATTCGCCCAAATTTGGTTGATTTTTAAAATAGCTTCTCCCACAGGGTCAGCACTTTTTTCTGTTTGGGTAAAAATATGTTCTTCCCCCAACATCATCTTCGCCATTTCTGAAGTAGATAATTCTTTAACTAAACCATTTCCCACAATTTTTCCCCGCCGCAAAACCGTCACTTCATCAGCAAATGATCTTACATCGCCGAATTTATGGGTAATTAGTAATACGCTTAAAAGTCCATCATTAACTTGTTGTTTCAGTAAGCCTAAAACTTCATCAGCTTCGTCTGGAGTGAGTACCGATGTCGGTTCATCTAGGATTAGAAAGCGATTTTTTAGGTACAGTTGTTTCAGAATTTCTACTTTTTGTTTTTCTCCTGCTGCTAGTTGATTTGCGGGTTTAGATAAATCAACTTTAAAGGGTGCTGTTTCGAGAAAAGCTGCTAATTTTTCATTTTCCAATTTCCAGTTAATTATGTTAGGAGTATCAGGGAGTGTTAACACTAAATTTTCTGCTATTGTCATCGATGGAATTAAAGTAAAATGTTGATATACCATGCCAATACTGCATTTATAGGCATCATAAGGACTGGTGATGGTACGCGGTTCACCATTAATAATAATCTCTCCACTGTCAGCAGTATAAAATCCCATCAGGCATTTTACCAGCGTACTTTTACCTGCACCGTTTTCGCCTAGTAAGGCGTGAAATCTTCCTGGTTTTAAGTGCATTGAAACTTGGTCGATCGCTTTTATCGATCCAATTTTTTTAGTTATATTTACCAATTGAATATCGGGAGGATGGGAAATATTTAAGTTTTGATTATTCAGCTTTGAATTTGGCATATCTAGGATTTAAAAATCATATTTACACAAATAATTACGGATCGTTATCAGCACCTAAAGCACCGGGAGAAGCAATTAAGTTACGAGTTGGGGAACAGGTAAAAATCATTACTGCCAGTGTTAAAATATAAGGTAAAGCATTAAATAAGTAGTAGTAAGAATCTACTCCTACGGATTGCAAAGCTGGTCCAATTGCTTGTGTTCCACCAAATAATAAAGCAGCGTATAAACACTGTACAGGATGCCAACGGGCAAAAATTACTAAGGCAACAGCCATTAATCCTTGACCGCTAGAAATCTTTTCATTCCAACTACCAGGATAATAAAGAGATAAGTAAGCACCCCCAATTCCTGCTAGGAAACTCCCCAATATAATGCAAATACTCCGCACTAATTTTACAGGGATTCCCATTGCTTTAGCAGCGGTGGGATTGTCGCCAACGGCGCGGACAAATAACCCCCAACGAGTTGATTGAAAAAACCATTGCATTGCGGGTGCAATGGCAATTCCTAAGAGGAATAATGGGCTAATTTTTAGGGCCGATTGTAGAGCGGGTTGATTGCTCCAAGCGCCTAATTGTATGGCTGGTAATTGAGGGGCGACTGGTTGAATAAAGGCTTTACCAAAAAAGAAGGCTAAACCACTACCAAAGATAATCATAGCAATGCCAACTGCAACATCATTGACTTTAGGAAGTTGCACTAACCAAGCGTGAATTGCTCCTAAGAACATACCAGAAATTCCGGCGGCTAAAACTCCTAACCAGGGTGAGTTAGTAAGGTATGATACTGCATAGGCAGTCATAGCTCCCATTAATAATGTTCCTTCTAAACCCAGGTTAATTTTACCACTTTTTTCGGTGAGGCATTCACCGAGACTTACAAATAAAAATGGTGCGCTTCCTCGAAGTGTGCCGGCGATAATTGCTAGGGGTATTCCCCATAATCCTAAAGCTTCTGTTGACATAATTTGGTTATTTGTTATTGGTTATTTGTTAACTGTTATTTGTTAACTGTTATTTGTTAACTGTCATAGGGTTGTTGTTTAAAAAATGGTAATTTGCCATAGAGTGATTCGCTGAATAAGATTACGAGAAAAACTAATCCTTGGAAAACTAAAATAGTGGCATCTGGTAAATTATGGGTGCGCTGTAATATTCCTCCACTTGCTAAAATTCCTCCCATTAAAATTGATACGAGTATGGCAGCTAAAGGATTTTGCCTTGCTAGAAATGCTACTAAAATGCTACTATAACCGTAATTAGCATTGAGGGATTCATTGGCTCGACCATGTACTGCTGCTATTTCTATCATGCCTGCTAAACCTGCACAAGCACCTCCAAGAAAGCAAATAATTAATGTTAATTTACCGACAGGTATTCCTCCCATAAGTGCGGCGCGGATATTTCCACCGGTAGTGCGGACGGCAAAGCCAAATGTGGTACGCTGAATTAAGAAATAAGCGATCGCACACATAATTAATCCCAAAATTAAGCCGTAATGAACTCGCGTTCCTGGTAAATCTGGTAACATATTAATATCAGCAAGGGGGTAGGAGGAAGGTTTATTGAGGGAAGTGGGATCGCGCATTGGACCGCCAACTAAATGATTGAGAAATGCGATCGCGATATAATTAAGTAACAAGCTGCTAATCGTTTCATTTACTCCTCGGTAATAACGCAGTGCGCCAACTAAACCAATCCACAAACCACCGCTAATTATACCTGCGATCGCCATCCCCAATTGTACAATTAAAGGTGGTGCGGATGAAGAGGCTAATCCTGTAGCGATCGCACCTAATCCTCCCATCACTAAAGCCCCTTCGTTGCCAATAATTACCAAACCTAAACGCGCTGGAAGTAGCGTACATAGACAACTTAGCATCAAAGGAGCAGCACGAATTAGACTATTTTGGAAGGAAAACCAACTCCCAAAAGCCGCCTTGTAAATTGAGGCATAAACTTCTATAGGATTAGTCCCTACTGCGGCACAAAAAAGCCCAAATAACAATAGTGAAAACAATAAAGCCGCAATGGGAATAACTATTGCTTCTAGGATGAATATCCAGTTGAATGATAAGCTATTTTTTGCTATATTTTGAGTAGCCATAGATTTAATTTGTAATTACCATTAACAGTTAACAGTTAACAGTTAACAGTTAACAAACAACAGTTAACAAACAACAGTTAACAGTTAACAAACAACTAACTGCTTGTTTTTCCCAACACACCTTCTACTAACCAACTCATTTTTTCTAATTCCGGATCTTGCTGTTTAAATTCCTGCCCCGCAGCCACAACCACATTACCCTGATTATCCTTAATCTCCCCCTGGTAAATCGCAAAATTGCCTTCAATTAACTTAGCTTTCGCTGCATCCGCCTCCTTTTTAGCTTGTTCGCTTACCATAGATCCGTAGGGTGATAACTTACAAAAACCTTCCTTTAAACCACCCCGAATTAAATGAGGAATTTCTCCATTCATCAAAGTTTTGCCAGCTAACAACATCTCAACATAGTTAGCATAAACTTTCGTCCAATCCCATTCAGCACCAGTGAGATATCCTTTGGGAGCTAAATTTGCTTGATTCGCATGGTATCCACAACAAAAAATACCCCGTTTTTCCGCAGTTTCTATGATTACTTTGGGGCTATCTACATGACAGGTAAGGACATCAATACCTTGATCGATCATACTGTTAGTAGCTTCGGCTTCCTTCACGGGCAAAGACCAATCACCAGTAAAAATTACTTGAGTGGTAATTTGTGGCTTAACACTGCGCGCGCCCAAAGTAAAACTGTTAATATTTCGCAGCACTAAAGGAATGGGTTTAGCGGCAACAAAGCCTAATTTATTACTTTTAGAGCTATGGGCGGCGACAATTCCCGCTACATATAAAGCTTCGTCAATATAGCCCAAATAACTGCCGATATTATTGGGGTGTTTGCTCGGATTATAAAGTCCGCCTGCATGGAAAAACTGGACGTTAGGATAAGTTTTTGCTACCTTCAAAATGTGGGGGTCGAAATAACCGAAAGAAGTGGGAAACAAGACATTAACTCCGTCCTGATTAATCATATTTAACATAGTTTCTTCCGCCGCAGTTGTTTCAGCAACGCTGGCCTCTTCAATTGTTTTTACTCCTGCCAGTTTAGAAACTCCTTCTTTTCCTTGGGCGTGGGCTTGATTCCAGCCATAATCATCTTTTGCGCCAACGTATAGAAAGCCTATTGTTACTGCGATCGGAGATGGGGACTGTCCTGTAGAGCTTTGATTTGCTTCCGGGGCTGTTGTTGGGGTGCATCCAGTTGTCAGGCGTAAACTAATGCCAAAAGCGCCTGCGGACAATAGCGCTCGGACTACCTGACGACGACTGAATGTTAAATAATGTTTACTGGTCACTGCTACTGCTTTTTTCGGTAATTTTATACATAAGGAAATGATGACACAAAATTTAAACTATGAGTCTTGAATTTTTAGTGCTAATTGATACAATTATATTTAGCTATTGAGCTTACCAAAATCTAGCAGGATTGATGATTACCACAAAATTTATTTTGTTGGGCATCAAAATACGGGGTTAAGTTTAATCAAAAGTAATGCGGAATAGTTATCGTTTGGAGGGTGGTTGGGATGTTGGAAATCTGGACAAAATTTTTTATAGAAAGTGAATTAATTGCTTTTAGCTCATTTATTCCCCAGGGGCACTGCTACCTGTGGAAAACAGAGTTATTGTGGCTGCACGCTACCTCGGACTC
Organism: Oscillatoriales cyanobacterium USR001; assembly: GCA_001698425.1. Classification (GTDB taxonomy): domain Bacteria; phylum Cyanobacteriota; class Cyanobacteriia; order Cyanobacteriales; family Microcoleaceae; genus Kamptonema. The sequence goes on from MBRE01000078.1 coordinate 46,335, forward strand.
AGCCTTAGCTGTGGCTTGCTATTCAATACCAGTAATGCTGGTTTATTTTGTCCAAAAGCGGCGTGACGTAGAATTTCCAGGGATTTTTTTATTATTTGCGGCTTTGATTGCTTGTTGTGGTATGACGAGTATTGCGAATGTCTGGACATTATGGTATCCCAGCTATTGGCTGTCTGGATTGGTGAAAGCGATCGCGGCGATTGTTTCTATTTTAACAGCAGTGTTAACAGCATTAGCTCTCCCCAAAGCTTTAGCCATGCCTAGTGCGGCACAACTGGCAGCCGAAATTCGCGATCGCCAAGCCACAGAAGCGGCCCTCGCAGCCAGCGAAGAAAGATTTCGAGCTATTTTTCATTCTTCCTTTCAATTGATCGCCCTGGTTGCTCCAGATGGGACGTTATTGGAAGTTAATCAAACAGCCCTTGACTTCAAAGGTAGTTCTCGCGATCGCGCGATCGGTAAACTATTTTGGGAAACACCTTGGTCAGCAGGAGATACAGCGCCAGGGACAGAGATTCAAGCGCAAAATTCCCAATTCGCGAATCCTCTTTGCCAGCAATTACAAAAAGCGATCGCCGCCGCCGCCAAAGGTCAACTAATTCGCACTGAATTTGATCTACCTTGTATAGATGGGAAAATAATTACCCTAGATGCTTCCTTCAAACCCACATTTAATGCAGCAGGAGAAGTTAACCCGATCATTATCGAAGGGCGCGATATTACTGCCCACCGCCGGACAGAAGCAGAATTGCGACAATATAAAAAACATTTAGAAATGATGGTGGAAGAGCGCACAGCACAACTCACAAAACTCAACGAACTTATGCAGCAGGAAATAGTCGAACGCGGGCAAGCTGAGTTCGCTCTGCGACGGAGCGAAGAACGCTTCCAAAAACTCGCCGCCAATGTACCGGGAATGATTTATCAGTTTCGGCGATCGCCTGATGGTAAAATTTCCTTCCCCTTCATTAGTTCCGGTGGTAGAGAAATCTACGAACTCGATCCAGAGGCGATGATGGCAGATCCAGCACTGATTTTTAATGTCGTATATCCAGATGACAACCAAAATTTATTTGAGTCCATAGATTTCTCCGCTAAAAATTTAACACCTTGGAAAATGGAATGGCGAATTATTACACCAAGCGGCAAATTAAAATGGCTGTGGGGTTCATCTCGACCGGAAAAACAAGAAAATGGGGATATTCTTTGGGATGGCTTGGTGATGGATATTAGCGATCGCAAACAACGGGAAGTCGAAGTAGAAAAAGAACGTCAACAACTCCGCCAAATTATCACTTGTGCCCCCGTAGCAATGGCTATGTTCGATACAAAAATGTGCTATCTTGCCCACAGCCAAAAATGGGTAAAAGACAGCCGCCTACCAGTAGAATCTGCCATTGGTATGTGCCATTACGACTTATTACCTAATACACCTCAAATTTGGCGTAATAAGTTCGATCGCGCCTTCAAAGGTGAAATAGCTTCTGCTAGTGAGGATGTTTGGGAACTGGAAGATGGCAGTAAGATTTACTTGCGTTGGGCGATCCATCCTTGGTATGCAGCTAACGGTGAAATTGGCGGCGCAGTGATGGTGACGCATCAAATAGATGAATTGGTAAAAGCAAGAGAAGCCGCGATCGCCGCCGCCCGACTTAAATCTCAATTCTTAGCTAACATGAGCCACGAAATTCGGACACCAATGAATGGTGTATTAGGCATGGCTCAATTATTATTACAAACTGACCTCGCACCTAAACAACGAGACTGCGCGGAAATCATCCGTAGCAGCGCTCACCACTTATTGAGTGTCATCAACCATATTCTTGACTTCTCCAAGTTAGAAGCCGGGAAAATGCAGTTAGAAGAAATTGACTTTGACTTAAACTCCTGCATTGAAGAAGTTGTCGAATTATTAGCGGCTCAAGCTGAAATTAAAAAGCTAGAATTAGCAATTTTAATTTATAGCACCGTACCGCGATCGCTGAAAGGAGATCCCAGTCGTTTGCGCCAAATCCTCTTAAATTTAGTGGGTAATGCCATTAAATTTACCGAACAAGGCGAAGTGATGGTACAAGTTTCCCTTCGCGATCAAACTCTCACCTCAATTTCCCTCCGTTTCGCCGTCACCGATACCGGCATTGGCATTCCTAAAGAAGCTCAAGAAAAACTGTTTCAATCTTTTTCTCAAATCGATGCTTCTACAACTCGCGAGTACGGGGGAACGGGTTTAGGATTAGCTATTTGTAAGCAATTGGTGGAACGAATGGGTGGCGAAATAGGCGTAGAAAGCGAGATGGGAAAAGGCTCGACTTTTTGGTTTATGTTAGAATTTGGCAAACAGAGCAATTTAATTTGTCCCGCCGTACCTTTGAGTTTAAGCAGTCGTAAATTGTTAGTTGGGGCGGCTCCACCAAAGACGCGCCAAGTTTTGCAATATATGGCTCATACTTGGGGAATGCGATCGGATGCAGCAGCAGATTGTATGAGGCTTTTAGCTGCTTTGCGAAAAGCTGGTCAACACAGAAAATTTTATGATGCAGTTTTGTTAGATTTAGAGTTAGTAGAACAGGGAGAAAATTTATTAGTTGAAGTTATTAGTTCTCACCCTGAATTTGCTCAAACTAAGTTTTTGTTAATGACTTCTTTGCAACAGCGAGATTCGACAATAGCGGAGAGATTTTACTTCCGTCTCGAACAAACTTTAGGTAAAGGCTGTTGCGATTATCTCCTCAAACCGATCAAACCATCACAGTTATTTGATCGCCTCTTAGGAATCGCCTTCAAACCACCAGTTATAGAAGCTAAACCACCCATAGAAAATAGCCAACTAAAAATATTAGTGGTAGAAGATCACCCAGTTAATCAACAAGTAATTCTCGCTCAGTTGAAAGTTTTGGGTTATGAGGCGACGGCTTGTGCTGATAATGGTCAAGAAGCCTTAAAATTGTTGGCAAAACAAGATTATGACATTGTATTAATGGATGGTCAAATGCCAGTATTAGATGGCTATCAAGCTACCCAGGAGTTACGGCGGCGGGAAAAAGATCGCCGCACTATAGTAATCGCATTAACGGCTCACGCATTACCAGAAGATCGAGAGAAATGTCTCGTTGCTGGTATGGATGACTATCTCAGCAAACCTGTCGATCTTAAAGAGTTGGAAACTCTCTTAAAGCGTTGGGGAGGAGGGAAAGAAGGGGCTAGGGAAGAGGAGCTAGGGAATAGGGAAAAAGCCGAAAATTTTTCCCTAACTCCTTCTTCTCCGATCGATTTAGATCGGTTACAAAAATTTTCTTTGGGGAAGGTAGCTTTGAAAAAGCGTCTTTTAGAGGCTTTTATCAAGACTTCACTGGCAGATGTGGCAGATTTAGAGAGGGCGATCGCGGTTAATGATTATCTTATTGTTGAGCAGCGCGCCCACCGACTTAAAGGCGCTTGTGCCAATCTCGGAGCGCAAAACCTCTTATATGTCGCCGAAAAACTGGAAAATTTGGGGCGATCTCAATCTCTAGCAGGAGTAGATCGACTTTTAGTTCAGTTAAAACATCACCTCGATCGCATCCAAGATTTTATCGAAACTTTACTCAGCCCATAGTGAGAATTTTTCAATAATATTTCTTAACAGGTTGTAATGTTTTGAAATAAAGAGTATAATTTTATTAATATTGAGGATGACTGAGGCTATGGTCTAAAATCGCCCAATTGGGTGAGTGTGATAATAACGCGATCGCCACAGCCAATCGATCCTCAAAACTAACCCTGAGTTTAATTGGTAAGTCACATGATAATTAGCCATGAAAAGCAAACTGCTCAGGTAAAGGTAGCAGATTCTAAAACCTTTAAGCCCAAGCCTCCGAAAAAACCACTTCGCCAGTTTAACCGATGGGCGATCGCGTTACTAGCCGCTGGGTTATTAGCTGTACCAATTACCATGTACATAGTAAATCAGCACAGCAAGCCAAAGGAAAATCCGAGCAATTCCCTGACAGTACCAGTAGAAGCGAAAAATCTCACCGTGCGAATTACCGCTAGTGGTACAGTACAGCCAGTACAAAGAGTCAACATGAGTCCCAAAAGTTCTGGACGTATAGCTGAATTATACGTCGAACAAGGCGATCGAGTCGAGAAAGGACAGCTAATTGCCCGCATGGAAAGTAGGGATATAGAAGCCCAACTGATGCAATCTCAAGCCCGTCTCGCCAGCGCGATCGCCCGACTCGAAAAACTGCAAGCCGGAAACCGCCCAGAAGAAATCACCCAAGCCCAAGCTCGCCTAGATCAAATTCAAGCCAATCTAGCGAGATTGCAAGCAGGTACTCGCTCTGAAGAAATTGCTCAATCTGAAGCTAGTTTAAACGAAGCCAAAGCCCGTTTAGCCAACGCTCAATCAGGGAGTTTATTACAAGAAATCGCCCAAGCAAAATCTCAAATTGAAGCCAATAAAGCCACCGCCGAATTAACAATGCAGCGGTTACAGCGCAATCGCAACTTATTAGAAGAGGGCGCAATTTCTCAAGATCAATTTGAAGTCTATCAAAAAGAAGATCGCATCGCCAAAGCAAACGTACAAGAAGCCGAAAAACGCTTGAAACAACTACAAGAAAATCGGCGATCGCAAATCCAGCAATTGCAAGCCGCCGTCGAACAACAACAACAATTATTAAAGGAAAAAGAAAACGGCACCCGCCCCGAAGAAATCACCAAAGCCGAAGCCGAAGTCGCCGAAGCTAAAAGCAAATTAGCCCAACTCGTCAACGGTACGCGCCCCGAAGAAATTGCCTCAGCTAAAGCAGATGTCGCCGAAGTAAAAGCACAAGTGCGCTACTACGAAGTGCAAATAGAAGACACAAAAATTCGAGCTCCATTCGCCGGGATTATTACTCAAAGATACGCCCTACAAGGAGCCTTTGTCACACCAACAACTTCCGCATCTACAACTGATACTGGAAGTTCTACATCTATTGTCGCCTTAGCCCAAGACTTGGAAGTTTTAGCCAAAGTAACAGAATCAGATATCGGTCAAATTAAACCCGGTCAAACAGTAGAAATTATCGCCGATGCTTATCCCGATAAAGTGTTTTCTGGACGAGTTAAATTAATTGCTCCAGAAGCCGTAAAAGATCGCGATGTTACTTTATTTCAGGTGAGAGTAGCCATTGACAAAGGCAAAGATTTATTGCAGTCAGGAATGAATGTCGATCTGAAATTTTTGGGTGAAAAATTAAATAATGCTTTAGTTTTACCTACGGTAGCGATCGTCACTAGCAAAGGGAAAACAGGCGTATTAATTCCTAATGAGAAAAACCAACCAAAATTTCAACCCGTAACCATCGGTTCGACAATTGGCAATAAAATTCAAATTCTGGAAGGTTTAAAAGCCGGCGATCGCGTTTTTCTCGAACTTCCTGAAGGTCAAAAATTGGAGGACATCATTAAGAATCGTAAATAAAGAATAGAAATTAACTCGTTCGTAGTAAGCGCTTTAGCGCGCTTTCCGCTTACTACAATACAAACCAATTAGCGCTAAAGCGCTTACTACAAACCAACTAGCGCTAAAGCGCTTACTACAAACCAAATCATCAAGTAGTGCCCCGTGCCTAATTTATATGAAATTGATTTCTATGCTTGGACGCAACAACAAGTCTCCCTACTTCGTAACCAACAATGGCATCAAATTGATTTATTAAATTTAATTGAGGAGATCGAATCTTTGGGACGAAAAGAGCGACAAGAATTGAGAAACCGTCTGGGAATCTTACTTGGAAATTTACTAAAATGGCAATTTCAAATAGAGCAACGTAGCAATAGCTGGTTAGGTACAATTCGAGAGCAACGGATTCAAATTAAACTACTTTTACAAGATAGTCCTAGCTTAAAATCTTCTCTAGTTGAAGTATTTTCAACTGCTTATGAACTTGGTTTAGCCTTAGCAATTAAAGAAACTCAATTAGGCGAACAAATTTTTCCTGAAGTCTGCCCTTATACCATAGAAGAAGCGCTAAATCCTGACTTTCTTACAGAGTTTAATTAAGCCAACGATAGCTATGCCTAAATCAAATCTCTATCAAACAGACTTTTTAGGAATGAAAGGAATTTTGGGAAAATACCTTTCTACCTGTATACTAAGCAATGGCGGACTAAGCAATGAAGCTAAAATACGGCTTCAAAAACCTAGTTTCTGCCTAAGCCCCAGATAAGTCCTAGATTCATCAACCCCCAAAGCCTTATAATACGGAGAGCAAAATTTTGGGAATAGAGTTACGCAGCTACGTATTTTTAGATAGCTTGCAACCACAACACGCCGCTTATATCGGCACTGTCTCCGCCGGTTTTTTACCATTGCCAGGAGATGCGTCGCTGTGGATAGAAATATCGCCAGGAATCGAAATTAATAAAATTACCGACATTGCCCTAAAATCAGCTTCTGTACGGCCTGGAGTACAAGTAGTTGAGAGACTTTATGGTCTTTTAGAAGTTCATTCTAGTCGTCAAGGAGAAACACGGGCTGCTGGTAAAGCCATCTTAGAATCATTAGGAGTTAAGCAAGAAGAATGTATTAAGCCGCGAGTAATTTCTAGCCAAATTATCCGCAATATTGATGCTCACCAAACACAATTAATTAACCGGACCAGACGCGGGCAATTACTATTAGCTGGACAAACTCTTTATGTGTTGGAAGTAGAGCCAGCGGCCTATGCAGCATTAGCAGCAAATGAAGCCGAAAAAGCAGCTTCAATTAATATATTAGAAGTGCAGGCAGTTGGGAGTTTTGGACGGCTTTATTTAGGCGGCGAAGAGCGGGATATTTTAGCTGGTTCCAGTGCAGCTAAAGCTGCTATTGAAAACGTTGCTGGTCGAACAAATACGATCGCGGGTAGAAATGAATAAGTAAGTTAGGAGATTTTAATAGGAGCTTTTAATTATGGCAAACATAGATCATTTAGCATTATTGACTTGGGGTAATCATAAATGGATGGATTGGCGAAATCGTAACAGCGAAATCGCCCCAGATTTGAGCGAAGCTAATCTTAGAGAATTTAATCTTAAAGGCATTAATTTTGTTGGAGTAAACCTTTTTAGAGCAGATTTATCCCAAGCTAAATTAATTGATGCTGACCTTAAAGAAGCAAACCTCAGTTTAGCTAATCTTTCCCTCGCAGAACTTAATAATGCTAGTTTAATTGCTACTAATTTAACAGGTGCTAATCTGCAAAAATCAGATTTAAGCGGTGCAGATTTAAGTCTTGCTAATTTAATCGGTGCTGACATGAGTGGGGCTAATTTGAGAGGGGCAGATTTAGAGAATGCTAACTTAATTGGAACAGTAATGATGCAGGTTGATTTAACAGGTTCTCACCTTAATAATGGTAATTTTACTCAAGCTAATCTCCACGCAGCGGAATTAGTGGAAGTATGCCTTTATCGAGCAGATTTACAGAAAGCAAATTTAAGCAATGCTCACTTAAATGGAGCTTATCTTTTCAGAGCTAACTTGAGTTTTGCTGACTTAAGTGGAGCCGATTTAAGATGGTCAAATCTTAGTAAAGTTAATTTAACCGGTGCTAATTTAATGGGGGCAAATCTCAGAGGAGCAAATCTCGCAGGAGCTAATTTTACTAATGTTAATTTAGCCGAAGCAACTATGCCTGATGGGACAATTAATATTACATCATAGTTTCATAACGAGGGATTTAATACAAAGTATGACATAATTTTACTGACAAATATACTAAAGGTGCAAAGCATGGATGTTAAAGCAGCAGTCGCTTTCAATGCCGGCAAACCCCTAAGCATTGAAACCGTACAACTGGAAGGGCCAAAAGCGGGCGAAGTATTAGTAGAAGTCAAAGCTACGGGAGTTTGCCACACTGACGCTTACACTCTTTCTGGAGCCGATCCTGAAGGCTTATTCCCGGCTATTTTAGGCCATGAGGGAGCGGGTATTGTAGTAGAAATTGGGGCGGGAGTGACGAGTGTAAAAGCAGGCGATCGCGTCATTCCTCTCTATACTCCAGAATGTCGTCAATGCGAATATTGTCTTAGTAGAAAAACCAATCTTTGTCAAGCAATTCGCTCTACTCAAGGGCGTGGCGTAATGCCCGATGGTAGCAGTAGATTTTCCATTAATGGGGAAAAAATTCATCACTACATGGGAACATCTACCTTTGCTAATTATACAGTATTGCCAGAAATTGCCGTAGCCAAAATCAGGGAAGATGCACCTTTTGATAAAGTTTGTTTGATTGGTTGCGGCGTAACAACCGGTATTGGTGCTGTTATTAATACCGCCAAAGTAGAAGCCGGAGCGAATGTTATAGTTTTCGGTTTAGGTGGTATAGGATTAAATGTAATTCAAGGCGCTCGCATGGTGGGAGCTAATATGATTGTCGGTGTCGATCTCAATCCCGCTAAACGAGAATTAGCTGAAAAATTCGGGATGACTCACTATGTTAACCCCCAAGAAATTGCCGGTGATTTAGTCCCTTATCTAGTAGATTTAACTAAAGGCGGTGCTGATTACACCTTTGAATGTATTGGCAATGTTAATGTCATGCGTCAAGCCTTAGAATGTTGTCATAAAGGTTGGGGCGTGAGTGTAATTATTGGGGTTGCGGGAGCCGGTCAAGAAATTAGTACCCGTCCATTTCAGCTAGTAACTGGAAGGGTTTGGAAAGGGACGGCTTTTGGTGGTGCGAGAGGCCGTACTGATGTCCCTAAAATTGTTGATTGGTACATGGATGGTAAAATTAATATTGATGATTTAGTCACTCAAGTAATGCCAGTTGAACGGATTAATGAGGCTTTTGATTTGATGCACCAAGGTAAGTCAATTCGCACCGTTATTACTTTTTAATGCTAGGATCTGGAAAGGGCGGAACATTCCGGCAAATAAGTTATTGGTGAGAAACAGAGATTTATTACCGAAATGCTTCGCCCTACTTTTTGTTTACCTAATTACGTTAATGGTGAAGGTTATGTCTGAATCTCCTAAATTGCACAAAGAATATGCAAGTTTTGATGGGAAAGTTGGCTTTTATAGTCATCATTCTTCTGCTTGTAACACCGAGATGAAATTTGCTGTATATCAGCCACCCCAGGCTAAATCTCAGCCCGTACCAATCTTATATTTTCTATCTGGTTTAACCTGTACTGAAGAGAATTTTATGATCAAAGCAGGGGCGCAACAATTTGCGGCTAAATATGGATTAATGCTGGTTGCACCTGATACTAGCCCTCGTAATACTGGTATTCCTGGGGAGGATGAAGCTTGGGATTTAGGTAGCGGCGCAGGTTTCTATCTTAATGCAACTGTTGAACCTTGGAAAGCTCACTATCAAATGTATAGTTATGTGGTTGATGAGTTGCCTAAATTAATTGCCGAAAATTTTCCCGTAATACCTGAAAAACAGGGGATTTTTGGGCATTCAATGGGGGGACATGGGGCGTTAATTTGTGCTTTGAGAAATCCCCATATTTTCCTTTCTGTTTCAGCTTTTGCGCCAATTGGCGCACCGATGCGTACTCCTTGGGGTCAAAAAGTTTTGAGTAGTTATTTAGGCGATAATCCTGAAGATTGGCGGGCTTATGATGCTAGTGAATTGGTGCTAGAGGCAAAATATAACCGCCCTATTTTGATTGACTGTGGTACAGAAGATCAGTTTATTGCTGATGGGCAATTGTTGCCCGATGTCTTTAGGGATGCTTGTGCAAAAGTAGGTCAACCGCTAACTTTACGGATGCAGGAAGGTTACGATCATAGCTATTATTTTCTGGCAACTTTTGTGGAAGATCATATTCGCCATCATGCTGCTGTTTTATCGGAGGGATATTTTATTTAACTTTAACTTCGCGATGATTAATGGTCAAGGTTTTCATAATATTTTATCCTTGTAAAACTTGAGCAGCAGTTAACTGAAGATTCGCAAAAATTGAAGAGACAATCGTACTTTCTTCTTCATAAATTCGCTCATCATAAAATCCCTCCACCCATGCCAAAATTGTCACTTTTTGGGCGATCGGATCGACAATCCAATACTCCGCAATTCCCCGCGCTGCATACTCCGATCGCTTATAACGATAATCCCGATTTTCCTGATTTGGACTAACCACTTCGATCGCTAACAAAGGCGGCGGCATATCCATCAAAATCAGCGATCGTGTAGCCCCTTGCATTACCGTTGCTAACTCCTCAGAAAACACCACCAAATCAGGAACACGCACCCCCACCATACGGCTATGGACAGCAATTTCTGTTTTCATTCTTAACCGATAATATGGAATACCTAATTTCAGAAAATAGGCAACTAAAAACATCGCTATCCGACAATTTAGCTCGCTTTCAGAAGGCATAGGAATTAATTCTCCATTCTCTAATTCATATAAATTATCCGTCCCATCGTTAAAGTGAAGAAATTCCTCAAAAGTCATTTTTTTAGCAGTTGCAACTATCATTTTTTTCTCCTAGTATGGAAACAGTGCCATTAATCAGGTAAGATTCATAGTTAACCTTAACTGCAATCAGACCAGTCCCATGACGACTGAAACATCCCCTTCTATCTCTTTTACCCCCGATGTTCCCTCGCCCGAAGTTAATTTTAACCTGCAAGTCCACCTGAAAAATGAAAATGGGCGCTTGTTGCTGTTGCTACCCCCAGAAACTTCCAGCGAGTTGGCAACTGTAACGGCAACAACTTGGACTGAAATGTGGCAAGAGTTAAAAGTGAGACTAAATGCAGGAGAACGCTTTTGGCAATCTAATGCAGAAGTCGATCTGATAGCTAAGGATAGGTTATTGGATGTTCGTCAACTGCAAGCGATCGCAGATGCCTTGAGCGAAGTCGATCTCCAACTTAAACGAGTTTACACCAACCGCCGCCAAACCGCCCTCGCCGCCGCCACAGTTGGTTACTCCGTCGAACAGCAATCCTCCGTTACCTCCCTTCATAAAACCACCCCAGAAAAAGCTTCCTCCAGCGCCGAGCCCCTATATTTGCAAATGACAATTCGTTCCGGCGTAGAAATTCGGCATCCCGGTACTGTGATAATTTTAGGAGATATCAATCCCGGTGGTTCAGTAGTCGCTCAAGGCGATATCCTAGTTTGGGGCCGTTTGCGCGGAGTCGTTCATGCTGGAGCCAGCGGCAATACTAAAAGTGTGATTATGACTTTACAAATGGAACCCATGTTAATTCGGATTGCTGAATACGTTGCCAGAGGACCTGAGAATCAACCAACTCAATTTTACCCAGAAGTCGCCTATGTGACTCCCCAAGGCATTCGGATTAGCAGAACAATTGATTTTGATAAATCTCAATTAATTTAATGAAGGAAGAAGGAAGAAGGAAGAAGGAAGAAGGAAGAAGGAAGAAGGAAGAAGGAAGAGGGAAGAGGGAAGAAGGAAGAAGGAAGAGGGAAGGAAGAAGGAAGGAAGAAGGAATTCGCAGTTGACAGTTGACAGTTGACAGTTAACAATTAACAGTTAACAGTTAACAGTTAACAGTTAACAGTTAACCAATAACCAATCACCAATTAATTATGACCCGTATTATTGTTGTTACATCAGGGAAAGGCGGAGTTGGAAAAACTACCTCCACAGCAAATCTCGGTATGTCCTTGGCGAAACTTGGTCGCTCCGTTGCCGTAATTGACGCTGATTTTGGCTTGAGAAATTTAGACTTACTTCTAGGTTTAGAAAATCGCATAGTTTATACAGCAGTAGAAGTAATTTCTGGGGAGTGTAGATTAGAACAAGCATTAGTTAAAGATAAACGACAACCCCGTTTAGTATTACTGCCGGCCGCTCAAAATCGGATGAAAGATGCTGTGAATGCCGAACAAATGAAACAGGTAGTTGGAATGTTGGCAGAAAAATATGACTATATTATCATAGATTCACCAGCGGGAATTGAACAGGGATTTCAAAATGCGATCGCCGCCGCCAAAGAAGGCATAATCGTCACCACCCCCGAAATCGCCGCCGTCCGCGATGCCGATCGAGTAATCGGCTTACTAGAAGCTCATAACGTCAAACGCATTAACCTAATAGTTAACCGCATTAGACCAGCAATGGTGCAAGCTAATGATATGATGTCAGTACAGGACGTGCGAGAAATTTTAGCAATTCCTCTATTGGGCGTTGTCCCAGATGACGAACGAGTAATAGTTTCAACAAACCGAGGCGAACCTTTAGTTCTGTCAGAAACTCCATCTCTAGCTGGAACCGCCTACGAAAATATTGCCCGTCGTTTGGAAGGCGAAAAAGTAGAATTTCTGGATCTTAATCCCCCACAGGAAAACTTTTTTACTCGCATTCGCAGGCTATTAACCTCTAAAATTATGTAAGTAGGCGGTAAAAGTTGGCAATCCACGCTGATGTCGGCAGACTGCCAGTTAAACGATTTGTCCAATTTTTTTGATTCAGCAGCTACCCCCGTAAGTCCTATGATCCACTCACTTCTCGATCGACTTTTTCCCCGCCCAACCGAAAACAGCCGCGACGAGGTAAAACGCCGCCTCAAACTCGTTTTAGCCCACGATCGCTCCGATCTGAGTCCAGAAATGGTTGAGTCAATGCGTAAAGAAATTCTGGAAGTTGTATCTCGTTACGTGGAACTCGAAACCGATGGTACAGAATTTTCCTTAGAAAGCGATCGACGGGCAACAGCCCTAATCGCTAATTTACCCATTCGCCGTGTCAAATCAGAAACTACTTAAAATCAGATTTAGTAGATTGCATTTAGAAGAACAATCTATTATTAAGATATTAGGACTTACACAACTTTTGTGAGTTTTCGAGTAAGTCCCGCCCCTACTGGAGCTACCATGTTAGCCGAGCTAATCTCTTCCAGACGCATTCTCAAAGCCCAACTGATTGAATTTTTAGGACTCCCTGACAATTCCAAGGACAAAAAAGAGAACCTAGTCAGCGCGATTTTATCTATTTTAGAAGTAGATACCGCCGAACAAGTAAGATTTTGGGAAACATTCAAACGGGAACTAGCCGTTGAACCGATCGAATTAGAAGAAATACTGCGATGTTCTAAAACTGAACGCAAACGCTGGATTAAAGAAGGAAAATTGCCGATTTTAGAATATCGCATTTTTCGGAAATCCGGCATGGATTTAGAATATCCCGTTCACGATCGAAGATTTATCCTGGGAATTACTCAAGCGGAGATTCAACAATGGCGCGAAGAACACACATCTCGCACCAAAACTAATCGACAAACAGGAGCCCAAACAGCCTCCGAAAGTCGCAAAGAACATCAGCAATCCAGGGAAGCATTTGGTTCAGCTTGGGAAAAAATTATTACCGAATGGCAAGAAAAAGGCTCTGCGGAAATTGCTGCGGTTCTACAATTAGCCTATTGGACAGTTTGGGCTTCTCGTTGGGCAAAGGAAAATCAGATTAAAAGTTTGAGAGCGATTAAATATAATGAAGAATACGATCGGCGGCGAGAGCAATGGTATGAGCGGAAAAATCAAGCAATTGAATTATTAGCTCAGGTTTCCTATGGAATGCTATCATTTTATCGCCCTGTTGATGCCGATAAGTTGTATCTGAAACTTTGCGATCGTCACTACGAAATGATGAAGGAGGGATATTATTGGGACAAATGGGAATTTTATCATCAAAATCGCAAATTAATTAATAAATGTCGGGAATGTGTTTATACGGAAACCAGAGATTATTATTCTCTTTATTATCTGGAAATTAAAACCGAACTATTTCCAGATTTTACATTTTCTTACCATACCCCGTATCCGATCGGTAAAAAGTTTTTACCTCATCCAGAAACATTACCTCATGTAGATCATGTGGAGCAAGATGGTATTTTTCGGTTTGGCCGACCGATGTTAGAACAGGAGAAAATAATTCACAGGGAAAAAGATGTGGTGGTGAAGTTTGAGCAGGCTTTGGCCGAGGTGAAAAAGTTTTTATAATCTAACGAGCCACCAAACTTATCTGCTACACCTAATGAAAGGAGTGACTATTCATGCTTAATTTTGTTCATCAACCAGAAAGTACAGTACGTCTTGGTGATTACTTAAGAACTCACCTTCAGGAGAGTAAATGGACTAATTTTAGATCGGCAATTGCTTTTGTGAAACAATCAGGTGTTAAGCATATTTGTCAACCCTTAACAGAGTTTTCATACAATGGCTCTGTTAAAATTTCTGTTGGTATAGATCATGGTGGCACATCAATGGAGGGTCTGCGTACATTATTTGAGAGCATTGAGAATAGAGGTGAAATTTGGATTTATCACAATGAAAATTTTTCCACATTTCATCCTAAAATTTATCTATTTAAAAATGATAATCAAGCAGATGTTTTAATTGGTTCAAGTAATCTCACTGAGGGAGGACTATTTACAAATTATGAGGCATCTTTCTCAGTGTCACTTGACCTAAATGTTAAAGTCGATCGAAATCTTTTACTGCAAATTGAGCATACTCTCGATCTATGGTCAAATAATATTCAAGGGACGGCTCGACTGTTGACATCAGATTTGCTTAATCAGTTAGTTATTAGTGGCTATGTACCAACTGAGGCGCAAGCAAGAACAAATCAAGAAACTCAAGAAAGGCGTAGAAGTTCCCAACAAGGTTCTAATTTGATCGCAATGCCGCCTCTATTTCCTCGTGTTCAAGTTCCAAGAGCACCTGTAGTTTCAACAGAAATTTTTGATGAATCTGAGGATTTTAGTCCTGAAGAGATTGAAATTGAAATTCCTGAACCAGTACCCCCACAAGTCGGTAATTATAGAGGCTTTGTTATGACCCTACAAAAAACTGATGTGGGTCGCGGACAAACAACCCCAGGAAAAGCCGCGAGATCGCCTGAAATTTTTATTCCTCTTTCAGCGCGAGATTACGATCCTGAATTCTGGGGTTGGACTAATGATTTTATCGAAGATCCAAACAAGCCCGGAAAATGGGATAGACAAGGCGTAAGAATGCGAGTTGGAATAAGCACTGTAGATGTAAATATGATGACTTGGCCAGATAAATCTGATTTTAGACTTCGGAGTGAAGTACTCCGTAGTGCCGGAAATATTGGCGATATTTTGAAAATTGAACGCACTGATGGACAAGGTGGCTTTGCATATTATGTCGAAATTATTCCTCAAGGTACTTCACAGTATGGTCAATTTCTAGGAGTGTGTGTTAATCCGGTTCGTAACTCAATAAAAAGATGGGGATATTACTAAAATGGAGAACGAAATGATAAAATCATCTCAGAAGCAACTGCATTTTTTCTTGAAATATCACGAGAAATTAACATCTCCATTGACAGGTGTTCTCCTGGTATTAAACCAACTGAAACAGCGATATCTACTAACAAATTTGCTGTTTCAATTTCTACTCGTTCACCTCCGGCAATAGTATGATTATTGCCAACTACTATATAGGCAAATCCTCCTGGTTTGAGTATTTGCAAAATACCATTCATTACCTCTCGCATATCAAAAAAGTATTTTGCCAGTAAAGCCGCTAGATTTCGACGGCGGAAACCGACTTCTGCGTTTGAGTTTAAATTTTCGATTTTCTCAATTAACTCGATGACAGGTTGAGGAAGAATTATTTTATTGTCCTGAAAATACTGCCAATAAGATTGACGTTTACTTTTGCTTACTTCACGATTGCCAATCATTTTTTCATCCCGTTTTCGGTGTTCAGACCTAGACATTAATCCTAAATAGTATAAACTCAAACGGTCTGTATCTAAGTAAGGAAGTGCTGTAGCGTATGGTGGGGATGTAATCACAACATCTACTAAACCGCACCAATTGTGCCAAGCTGTATTCATCTCACGAGCATCACCAGTTTGAATATTAAAAGTTCCCAAACTAAAGTTTTGATTTAAGGAAAGGAAAGATACTATATTCTTAACGGAACGCTCTAACTCGGTTAAAAAGTTTTCAATAGGGTGAATATGGGTTGTATCAGTTATTTCTTTGTGAACGCGCAAATCATCTTTTTTTTGCCAGGAAACTTGTCTAATAATATTACTTAGGGAAAGGCGCATCAAATCTTGGAATGATTGACAGTCAACAGAGTTAATCAAACTGGCAATTCGATCAAGTTCAAATAAGATATTAGGAGAAAACCAGTTATGAAGATATTTTTGATCGGCTAGTAATAACTGATCAAAATAAGACAATTTGCTTGATATACTCCCTAAATCTAGGTCTAGTAACTTTCTTTCAATATTGTAATAGTTGTCAATAATGAGTTGAGGTTCTAGTGACAATAAACCACACTTAGTTTTACCAATTAAAACTGATAGAGGATTAAGATCAAGTGCGATCGCGTGACATCCTGCTAAAATAGCTTCTGCTACTGTAGTACCACTACCACTCATCGGATCGGCTACAATTCCTTGCTCTGGAACTTTGGCAATATTGATTAAAGCGCGTACCAGTTGGGGGAAAAATTTACCGCGATATTCGTGAATCCCATGTGTACCATAGCGAAGACAGCGCCGATTAGGTATAGATATTTCCTGACTTGTAGAAATAGTATTTACAATTTTTTCTAGTGGGTCATTTTTTCTGGCAATATTAACTGTAGCCTCCCTAATCACTTGAGTACAAATATAACTTTTATCTTCGCAAATTACATTTTCCCAGTAAGACAATTTTTGAGCAATTATCTCAGCAGGCAGATAAGAAATAACCTCAAAATCAAGAGGCTCTATATGTAAAGTTGGTAATGAATAGGGTTGATTATCAGTGAGCGCCTTGAGTTCTGCTAGTGCTAGTTGCCGCTCAAATGGTTGAATATAAGGTTTGATATGACACTTTAATACATATTCTTTTGGTTTAGGGTTCATTGGATAATTAATACTAGGAAAACTTTGCTCTATGCTTATGTAGGCATTTCCTTTATTACTTTTTTTTTGTAAGATGACAATTTGTTCATCTTTGATTTTTCCTATAGCTGGGTTAAACGCTTTTTTCGTATCCTGCATACGCCTCTCAAAACGCTTAATTTCTTGAAAATTATGTTGATTAGCTATATCAGCAATTAAATCATCATTACTAACTTTTTCCCCCTTAATTATAGAATCTCCAACGACAAAACAGGCATATCTATCATTACGCAAATGTTCTCGCAACCACTCAAATATACTTGACAGTTCTCGCCGAAATGTATCTACTGTTGCGGCCTTAGAACTTTTACTGCTATATTTGCGATGGCTCCCAATTTCTTGACCCTTAAATTTAGCCTGATCCATTTGTAACCATAACATTCGAGTCCTGTGGTAAAGATGATAGCTATAAGCATTTGGGTATGGTGGAGAACAAACAAGTAAATCTATATTACCAATATCTGGTTTTGTTAGCAGATCTATATTATGAACTTCACACTTTAATTGGGGATGAACTAGCCTAGTCAATTCTGAAACTGCGTGAATTGAATCTGTTAATGCACGAGAGAATCGTTTTAAAGTTTCTCCGGGCACCAGTTTCTTTTTTCGACGAACATAGCGAGTATCAGAATCTTGTTTGGAAACAGCAACAACTATCGAAGAAAATGCAGCTAAGGCAACTTTACGGCTAGTTTCTGTTGGAAGTTCCTGACACCAAGAAAGAGCTTCTGCCAATTCTTCAACGACAAATGATTCAAACCAAAAGCAAATAGCTTCGTCCTGTGGACGATAGGCATTAGAAATAAATGATTCTGAATGGAATAGAGAGGAATTATTTTGGATAGAAATTGCGTTGGCTAGATTTTCTGCGCGTTTGACAATAAAATTAAGCAATCCCTCATCTTGTTCATTAAAGCGAGTTGTTTTAGCTTCGCTAATTAGACAAGCAATTGGATTAGCATCAATTCCTATAGTATTGCGGTTAAGTGTTAGAGCCTCCACCAGCGTTGTTCCACTGCCACAGAATATATCTGCCACAGTCTCACCAGGATTGGAAAACTCTTTAATTAGAGCATTTGGTATCTGGGGAATGAATTTAGCAGGATAGGGATGGAGTCCGTGGGTAAGAAAATTAGTTTTGGCTTTAAAAAAATCCCAATCGACAACTGCTAGTTTTTCCCAATCAACATTTATCTTATAATTCATTATTGGTTTCAAATAAATCTCCTGCGTTCAGTTTATCAGATTGAAGGTGTTTTTTCAATAATAATTATTAATGTAGAATATTGAAAACTTCTAATCCATTGCCTAATTTTTTAGCTTGAATCACCTGAAGGCTACCACCTGCATAAAGTGCAGGCTGCTGCGCTCCACTTATACCACCAGAATTTTGCTCACTCAGACCCACATCAAACCCTACCTCCGATAACAGATTAGTGAGATCAGTTTCGATTAACTGCCAAGCAGTTTCCGTTTCAAATAACCAGAAAAAAACTGCTATCCCTGGCCAAAATACTGGATTTGTAGGGCGGTGAAAATCTACCAAAGTGAAGATCCCCTCCGGCTTAAGCACGCGGTAAACTTCTTGGAGAATTTGCTGCAACTCGCTTAATTTTATTCCCTTCTTCCCCTAGTCCCTAGCTAACAAATACCTCCAAAGATCCCCAGAAGCGAGAAAGTGGCAGAGAGAGCAACGCTCCCATTACAATATAGATATGAGGCGAACCTTACTAAGTTCGCCCTCAAACTTCTTGGAAAACATCGTTTCACCTAGAAGTGGGTCTAGCCCACTTTTTTTGTTGGAATTAGAGCGCAAAAAAAAATGAAACCCTTATTATATAAGGATTTCAGCCTATGTCTCGAAACAAACAATCATTAAATCTAGCGAGAGA
The DNA here is from genome assembly GCA_001698425.1 of Oscillatoriales cyanobacterium USR001. Lineage (GTDB taxonomy): Bacteria > Cyanobacteriota > Cyanobacteriia > Cyanobacteriales > Microcoleaceae > Kamptonema. The sequence continues at coordinate 65,106 of MBRE01000078.1, forward strand.
CAAGGAGATAAAGCGGACAAGGAAGAGAGGGAAGAGGGAAATATCCTCTTCCTTCTTCCTTCTTCCCTCTTCCCTTTTCCCTCTTCCTTCATCTTCCCTAAACCGATATGACTCATCCCCTGATCCCACAAATCATCGACCTGGCCACTCCCGTTGCGGAAACATTGGGATTGGAAATAGTGGGCGCAGTATTTCACACTAACCAGAATCCTCCCGTCCTGCGAGTGGACATCCGCAACCCGCAGCAAGACACAGGTTTAGATGACTGCGAAAGGATGAGTAAAGCCCTCGAAGAAAGGTTAGATATCGCCGATATTCTTCCCGATGCTTATGTACTAGAGATTTCTAGTCCTGGTCTTTCCCGAATGTTAACAAGCGATCGCGAATTTATTTCCTTTAAAGGATTCCCCGTCATCGTCAAAACATCCGCACCTGAAAACGGAAACAAAGAATGGACAGGACAACTAATTCGTCGGGACGAAACAGCAGTTTATCTCAACCAAAAAGGGCGAACAATTACCATTCCCCGCGCCCTAATTACCCAAGTCCAATTAGACGAACCTAGATAGTTAACAAATAACAGTTAACACTTAACAGTTAACAGTTAACAAATTACCAAAGAAAAAAGGAGATTTTTATATGTCAATGGTTACTTTGCCCGGACTCAAAGATATGGTTGAAGGTATTAGCAAAGATCGCAACTTACCCAAACACGCAGTCCAAACAGCCTTAAGAGAAGCCCTCCTCAAAGGATACGAACGCTACCGCCGCAGCCAAAATCTCGATCACTTTAGCGAAGAATACTTCGATAACTTTGAAGTAGAACTAGACGTTGAATCAGAAGGATTTCGTGTTTTAGCCACCAAAAATATAGTCGAAGAAGTTAGCAATCCAGATCATCAAATAGCACTTTCTGAAGTTCAAGAAGTAGCGACAGAAGCCCAACTTGGAGACACAGTTATCCTCGACGTAACCCCAGATCAAAATGATTTTGGGCGAATGGCGGCCATTCAAACCAAACAAGTTCTCGCCCAAAAATTGCGCGATCAACAGCGCAAAATGGTTCAAGAAGAATTTAAAGACTTAGAAGAAACAGTGCTGCAAGCCAAAGTTTTACGATTTGAAAGACAATCAGCAATTCTAGCAGTTACTAGCGGTTTTGGTCAGCCAGAAGTAGAAGCCGAACTTCCTAAAAGAGAACAACTTCCTAACGATAACTACCGGGCTAATGCGACTTTTAAGGTTTACCTCAAAAAAGTTGGCGAAGGAACCACCAGAGGGCCACAACTCATGGTATCCAGAGCGGACGCAGGGTTAGTTGTTTACTTATTTGCCAACGAAGTCCCCGAAATCGAAGACGGAGTAGTGAGAATAGTTGCGGTAGCCAGAGAAGCCAATCCGCCTTCCCGCCACGTCGGACCCCGCACTAAAATTGCTGTTGATACCCTCGATCGCGACGTAGACCCAGTAGGCGCTTGCATTGGCGCAAGAGGTTCCCGGATTCAAGTAGTAGTTAACGAACTCAGAGGCGAAAAGATCGATGTCATCCGGTGGTCCCCAGATCCCTCCACCTACATCGCCAACGCCTTAAGTCCAGCGCGAGTAGACGAAGTGCGTCTAGTCGCCGCCGAAGGACGGCGGGCGCATATTCTAGTAGCAGAAGACCAATTAAGTTTAGCGATCGGCAAAGAAGGGCAAAATGTCCGATTAGCAGCCCGTCTCACAGGTTGGAAAATAGACATTAAAGATATTGCCAAATACGATCGCGCCGCCGAAGACAGCAAATTAGAAGCCGAAGCCGCCAAACTCGCAGAAGAAGCCGAAAAATACCAATCAGAACTTGAGGAAGAAGACTACGAAGACGAAGAAGATGATTTTGAGGAAAGCGATCGCGAACCCGACAAAACCCCCAATTAACTAGCGGCGAGGGAGAAATAACGAATTTTAATTCTCCCCCCTCTTCCCTCTTCCCTCTTCCCTCTTCCCTCTTCCCTCTTCCTTCTTCCTTCTTCCTTCTTCCCTCTTCCTTCTTCCTTCTTCCCTCTTCCTTCTTCCTTCTTCCTTCTTCCTTCTTCCTTCTTCCTTCTTCCTTCTTCCTTCTTCCTTCGCAATGAAACCTAACCACCGCCGCTGCGTCAGTTGTCGAAAAGTTGGACCCAAAGAAGCTTTTTGGCGACTTGTGAGACTCTATCCCTCTCATCAGGTACAATTAGATCGAGGCATGGGTCGATCTGTGTACCTGTGTCCAGAAGCAGAGTGCCTTAAAGTAGCTCAAAAAAAAAATCGACTTGGGCGATCGCTCAAAGCATCTGTGTCTAACGAAATCTACCAAACACTTTGGCAACGTTTAGCCACCTCTTCCCCAGCCTCCCAGTACCAACCCAACGGGCAGGAAATCCCAAATCCTAACCGTGTCAACAGCCAACCCCCAATCTAATCCCCTCACCGGTCTGGAAAGATTTGTGTCAGATTAGATAAGGGCAAGCACCAACAGAGAGATGCTCAAATAGGAATATAAAGAATAGCGAAAGCAAATTCCGGCTAAAATCGGGACTATAAATTTCAAAATTCACACCTTCCTATAAAAAACTTGAGATCGCTCTCGCGGGAGACATTCAGCAAAGTAGCGTCCCCAAGACGCTACCACTGGCAAAGCCCCCGCGCCCCGATTCTTGACATTAATCTCAATTAAACGATGTTGTCATTAAAACGGTAGATTGCAATGTAAAAACTGGTTGGCACTAAGAGGGCTAGAGTGGATGAACAACGGCAAAGTAAGAATTTACGAGTTATCACGGGAACTAAATTTGGATAATAAAGACATCTTGGCGGTTTGTGAGGGGCTCAATATTTCAGTGAAGAGCCATAGCAGCACAATTTCAGAATCCGATGCTGAGCGTATTCGCAAAACAGCCGAAAAATACGTCGCCAGCCACTCTGCTCCCAGCAAACCAGCCCCCCCCGATCGGGCTAATGGGCCGCATAGAGACTCTGGCAATCGTTCTAATGACCCCAAAAAACAACAAATTTTAGAAATACGCAGACCTAAAGTGCGCCCAGGTGCAAATTCTAGGCATTCCGGTGGCTCAAACGAGCGATCGCCCAACGTCAACGAGGAAAACTCAAACCCTCAACCGACAACGGCAACTCCTCCAAAACTGCCAACCAGTCAACAACTCCCGGCTCCAGCCAAGCCGAATATCAATCGACGTGAACCCTCAAGACCGAATGTAAATTCTCCTGTGGCTGCGCCGGAACATCTTGGCGATCGAAGGGAAACAGACAATGCTGGCGCTGAATCATCTATAGTTCCTCAAAATAACCCAAGTCCCAATCAGGGGCGACCCATAAATTCGCCACCACCACCACAGCCAAAACTCACCTCACCACCCGTCAGACCAGACGGGAACCCCAATCGCGTGCCAGGGAATCAGGGCAATCGACCGGTACTGAAAGGAGCAAAAACCGAGACAGAAAGTGCTGAATCGGTGCAAACAACAACTCAGCCCGCTAGACCAGCCCGCCCCAGTCGAGGAGGGGCAAAACCAGGAGGTTCAGAGGAGAAAGAAGGCTCAAGACCTCGCCGAGATGGTGAACGACCGGGCAGACCCCAACAGGCGACTGAATTAAGACGACCAAGTACCGGCAGAAATGCCCCAGCGGTAGCCAGTGCGATCGCACCCAATCGACGCGGCATCGATCCCAGTACGATAGTTGATGAAAATGATGAACCGGATGAAGATTCGCCATTAGCAGAAATATCTCTACTCGATCGGCCAACACTACCTCGTCCGGCGAAAAAAGCCCCGGTTTGGGAAGAAGATGACGAAGAAAATCCCGATTTTCCCAATAAGTCGGCAAAAGCGGCAGCGAAAGCTAAACGCAGTCGGGTTAAACCTCTGATCGACGACGATGATGATGACTTGGATAATCTGGAAATGCCAGAGCCGATTGTGGTTAGTCTATCCTTGGCTCGACCATCGAAGCCGAAAGGGTTTTCAGCACCGAAGGCGGCTCCGCCCATCTCTACCCCTGGACCTAGTGGTGGAAAAAATAAGAAACCAGGAGCAGCAAAGGATTCTAGCAATGGCGATCGCAACCAAAGAGGTAATAATCGTCGCCAAACAACGGAAGTTAAGGCAGAACGCCCAGAAAAACTCGTCCTCAGCGGCTCGATGACTGTTCAGGAACTAGCGATCGCCCTCGGCGTTGTAGAAACAGACATTATTCGACGGTTATTCTCTAAAGGAATGGCAGTCAGTATCACTGAAACCCTTGACATATCAGCAATTCACCTCATTGCCGAAGAATTAGGCATCCCAGTCGAAACTGCGGAGAAAGAAGCCGAAGCCAAGAAAGTGATCGAAATGCTGTCGGAGGAAGACTTAGACAACCTCCAACGTCGTCCCCCAGTAGTGACAATCATGGGTCACGTCGATCACGGTAAAACTACCCTCCTCGACTCGATCCGTAAAACTAAGGTGGCTCAAGGTGAAGCCGGAGGGATTACTCAGCACATCGGCGCTTACCACGTAGATGTCGCCCACGAAGGCAAAATGCAGCAGGTGGTGTTTCTGGATACTCCTGGTCACGAAGCTTTCACGGCCATGCGGGCACGGGGCGCGCGGGTGACAGACGTAGCAGTATTAGTTGTAGCGGCGGATGATGGGGTAAGACCTCAGACTATTGAAGCTATTAGCCATGCTAAGGCCGCCCAAGTGCCGATGGTTGTGGCAATTAACAAAATAGATAAAGAAGGGGCTCAACCGGAACGGGTGAAACAGGAACTCACGCAGTATGGCTTAGTCGCTGAAGACTGGGGCGGTGACACGATTATGGTTCCCGTCAGTGCTATCAAGGGGGAAAACCTGGATACTCTGTTAGAGATGATCTTGTTGGTATCAGAAGTGGCTGACCTCCAAGCGAATCCCAACCGGGCGGCTAAGGGAACGGTAATTGAAGCTAATCTCGATAAGGCTAGAGGACCAGTGGCGACGCTGCTGATCCAGAATGGTACTTTACGGGTGGGAGATGTGGTAGTTGCTGGTTCCGCTTTGGGTAAAGTCCGGGCGATGATTGATGACCGAGGTAAGCGGGTAGATGTCGCTGGTCCATCCTTTGCGGTGGAAATCTTGGGGCTACGGGATGTACCTCGTGCTGGAGATGAGTTTGATGTGTTCCCTAGTGAGAGGGAAGCAGCCGCGATCGCAGGCGTAAGAGTCAATCGCGCCAGAGAATCTCGTCTGCTACAAGGCAGAATTAGTCTCAGCGGTTTCTCTCAACAAGCCAAAGAAGGCGAACTCAAGGAACTCAATTTAATTCTCAAGGGAGATGTTCAGGGATCTGTCGAAGCGATCGTCGGAGCTCTGCGCCAACTACCACAAAAAGAAGTCCAACTCAGATTGTTATTAGCTGCGCCTGGAGAAATTACCGAAACGGATATCGATCTGGCGGCTGCTAGTTCTGCTGTAATTATTGGCTTTAATACTACCTTGGCTTCTGGGGCTCGCCAAGCTGCCGATCGCGAAGGTGTAGATGTCCGGGAGTACAACATCATTTACAACCTCTTGGACGATGTACAAGGAGCGATGGAAGGCTTGTTAGAACCAGAATTAGTAGAAGAACCTCTAGGAAACGTGGAAGTTCGCGCTGTTTTCCCAATCAGTCGCGGGGCTGTCGCTGGTTGTTACGTGCTTTCTGGCAAAATTATCCGCAACTGCAAGGTGCGGGTACGCCGAGGCGCAAATGTTCTCTATGAGGGTATTCTCGATTCCCTGAAACGGATGAAGGATGATGTCAAGGAAGTTAATGCTGGTTACGAGTGCGGCATTTCTCTGAATGCTTTTACTGGCTGGGCTGAAGGCGACATGATTGAATCCTATCGGATGGTAACAAAGCGGCGGACTCTTTCAAGTTAAAAGAAGGGTTAAGAAGGGGTATTTGATCGAACAAGCCCTAGCCTCTAGCCCCTTCTTCCTTCCTTTTTTGCTCCTTGTAGTCTCTGATACAGCATTAATTCCATCAGTAATGTTAGAAGATTGAATAGCAGCAAAATTTCCTGGGAAAGCAGAGGTTGTACCTCTTTCCGAATAATTTATGTCTATGGCGGTTTTTATAAAAAATACTCTGAAAACCCTGTATAATTTGCTCAGGTAGGCTGAATAAAGGCTATCGTTGAAATCCAGACAAGTGATTGAGATTAAAGCTATGATTAATTCTGCATCTATACCTCAAGAATATCAAACTCCATCCTTAGAGCTAGTACCCGAAGACTCGGAAATGTGGGAAAGTTTGAAGCAAGCAAGCGCAGCGAGTTCTGGGTTTCAGCGGTGGCAGCTAGAACAAGATTGCACCCCCTGCACTCCAGAAGATGCGGCTCTTGACAAACAAGTTACCAGTTATCTACGGGAAACTTTAGAAACTTTGGCTTATTAACTTAACTGATTTTAGCTGTTTTCGGCATTGAAGATATTGCGATCGATTCGAGAATATTGTAACGAAAAAGAATAAAATTGCTGCTTGTGTGGGCAATTTTATTTTTTTTTTCATTATAGATGTCTAATACCATTTCTCTAAATTAATGCTACAGTCTTCGGGGCGGGTTTTTGAAGATTTTGGGGAATTGCGGTGATTGTTGGCGAACCCGCCCCTACCCAAACTGTTGAAAACTTTTTTAGAAATGGTATAAAACCATTACTGCAATTACATTTCCTTCTTCCTTCTTCCTTCTTCCTTCTTCCTTCAGATATGAAACCAAAAATTACTAATGCGATCGCGTGGGAGCAAGCTGAACTGCTAATGCAGCCGGCATTGATCCGACTAATTGATAACATCCGTAAACAGCTAGATGAATCTGCTTGGCAAGGTACTTATCAAGAGGTACAGAGTCCGTTACCGGGTTATCAACTATGCTTAAAAAACCAAGGTGAGGAAAGGTGTGTGGATTTGTGGGAACTTTGTTATCAAATCTGCTTTAATAATTATATTCCTACTCATGTAGAAAGCGAAACTGTGGAAGTAGAAATAGATACCAGTCTGATTGATGAGACAGGCGATATTGATTGGAACCGTCTCGATGCTAAAGCCAGTCAGCTAGTAGATGATTTATTTGCTCAATTACCGTCAATAGTTAATAGTTAATTGAATTTTATGATACAGGAATTATCGGAGCTTCAAATATCCGCAGGTGCTATCTTTACTTCCGCAATTAGTGAGGGAGTGCCAGTTAGTTTTGGTAATGATGCTGAGGCTATTTTAGCATCAAAACAAGGTGTGGTTGTATGCGATCGCACTCATTGGGGACGATTACAAATTTCTGGTCAAGATCGACTGCGATTTTTACATAACCAAACTACCAACAATTTTAATATTTTACAACCAGGAGAAGGCTGCGACACCGTTTTTGTCACATCCACAGCCCGTACAATCGATCTGGCAACCGCAATAATTACAGAAGATTCAATCTTATTAATAGTTTCTCCAAACCGTCGTCAAAAGCTCTTAGAATTACTCGATCGGTATATTTTTCCAATGGATAAAATCGAACTCAAAGATTTAACTAATAGCACTGCTACTTTTAGCTTAATTGGACTAGATAGCGGTAAACTTTTAGAAAAAATGGGAGTTCCTGATTTAGAAAATCAACCTTATGCCAGTCACAAGTTAGTAGAAATTCAGACTGAGAAAGAGCCAGTTAGAATTGTGGTGGGGAGTGGATTAGGAACTATAGGATATACTTTAATTTGTGATGCTAACCTAGCGGCAAATATTTGGGGCGAATTAGTCAAAAATGGAGCTATTCCAGCAGGAGAGCGAGTCTGGGAACAGCTACGCATCAAACAAGGAAGACCGGCAACTGATGCTGAACTTACTGATGAATATAATCCTCTGGAAGCTCGTTTGTTGCACACTATTTCTTATCAAAAAGGGTGCTACATTGGTCAAGAAACTATTGCTCGTTTGAATACTTATAAAGGTGTTAAACAGGAACTTTGGGGAGTGCGTTTAAGTGGCGATGCTGAAGTTGGGGCAACCGTGACAATGGGAGAGGAGAAAGTGGGTAAAGTAACCAGTTTTACTGTCACTGATGATGGGCCATTTGCCTTAGCTTATATTCGGACTAAGGCTGGTGGTAAAGGATTAAAAGTGCAGGTAGGAGAAGTTGAGGGGGAAGTTGTGGATTTGCCATTTTTATCCTAACTAACCCTTAATACAAATTACCTGCTTAAGAGTTGCCACAATTTCTACCAAATCAGATTGCTGATTCATCACTTCATCAATAGGCTTATAAGCACCGGGAATTTCATCCAAAATTGACTCATCTTTCCGGCACTCAACCCCCTTAGTTTGCTCTACTAAATCATCCAAGGTAAAGACATTTTTGGCTTGATGGCGAGACATTAATCTACCCGCACCATGAGAGCAACTACAGTAGCTTTCAGCATTACCTTTGCCTTTAACAATAAAAGATTTTGCCCCCATTGAACCAGGGATAATTCCGTAGTCTTCAACGCGAGAGCGCACAGCGCCTTTACGAGTTACATACACATTTTCTCCAAAATGTAGCTCTTTTTCAGCATAATTGTGATGGCAATTTACTTGCAAAATTGGCTTAGTAGGTTTCCCGCCTGCGAGGTGTTTTTCAATAATGTGCTTGAAACGAGCCATCATTACATCGCGGTTAAAACGGGCATAATTTTGAGCCCATTGTAAATCATGCCAATAGGCGGCAAATTCTGGCGTACCTGTAACAAAGTAAGCTAAATCTCGATCTGGGAGAGAGATATCTGCAAGTTTAGCTAACTCTTTGGCTGTATCAATATGGTGTTGAGCTAATAAATTTCCAATTCCCCGCGAGCCGGAATGGAGCATTAGCCAAACAAAGTTTTCTGTATCCAGACAAAGCTCGATAAAGTGATTACCGCCGCCGAGGGAGCCTAATTGTTTAATGGCTTTACTTTCGGAGCGTTGTACGTTTTTATGTAGTTCTTTAAAATCGCGCCATCCTTGCCAGTTGGTGACGTTTTTTTCTATTTCTTTGTTTTCGCCAAATCCTACGGGAATTGCTGCTTCTATTTCTAGGCGAATTTGTTTGAGTTTTCCTTCTAGTTTTTCACTGTTGAATGGCATTTTGATTGCAGCCATGCCACAACCAATATCAACTCCCACAGCAGCGGGAATTATGGCTTCTTTTGTAGCTATAACTGAGCCAACTAAAGCGCCTTTACCTAAGTGGACATCAGGCATTAGTGCGACGTGCTTAAATACAAATGGCAAAGATGCTACATTTTTTGCCATTCTGGATTCGTCGTTACTTAGGCTATGATTTGCCCAAGATAAGACTGGAGTTGTGGTTGAGAGCTCTAATTCTTGGTATGGCATTTTTTGAGTGTTTTTATTATGGTTAAGGAATAGAAATTAAATAATTAGCTTGTTTGTAGTAAGCGCTTTAGCGCAAAGAGCGCTAAAGCGCTTACTACGAACTAAATCATCAAGTTATTTAATTTTCATTCCTAAGTAGGTTGTTTTGTCTATACTACATGATTGTAGTATGTTTGTCAAGTGGTAATATTAATCCAAGGATCTTCAACGATCGCGATCGCACCTCCGGGAAAGGGATCGGTTTGCGATTTATTCGGGGCAGTAATTAATTCTCGGATTTTTTCAATGTGGGTAAAATTGGGAGCAACAGGCAAGATTTCCTGTAATAATTGCCTGATCGCTCTTCTTTGTAATGCTGCATGAGTTCCCTGTAAAACACGGCGGTTAATGCGATATTTTTCCTTTGAAACATGGCTAAAAGATGCTTGCAATCGCAATTGGGTAGCGGCAATTTCTAGGTAGTCTGCATCGGCGCGGAGGAGTTCTGCGGTTTGTGCTAGAGCTTGCTCTGCTTGGGGGTTGAAGTGAGTTTGCAAGTATGGTAATAATTCATTACGGATGCGGTTGCGGGCGTAGTGTAAGTCTTGATTAGTCGAATCTTCCCAAATTGGGAGGTTTTGCTCTTGACAAAATGTACCTGTTTGTGTTCTGGTAATTTCTAACATGGGGCGCACCAATAAAAGATGAGGGGTTGTCTCCCGATTTTCGATTAATGGGCGTTGCCAAGTGAGGGCAGAAAGGCCTTCAGCGCCGCTACCGCGAATGAGATTGTAGAGGAGAGTTTCTGCGCGATCGCTTTTAGTATGACCTGTAACAATATAAGGATAATGGTGGGCGATCGCTACTTCCGCAATAGATTCATAGCGCCATTGTCGCGCGATCGCCTCAGTTTTGGGTATTTCTTGGGCGATTTGACGATAGAATGGAACTTGCCAGTTTGTAGCTAATTCTGCCACGCGATCGGCATTCTCTTTCGAGTCATTACGCCAGCGATGATCGCAATGTACAATTGCCAAATCCCAACCCCATTTAGGTTGTAAATCTAACAGTAACTTAATTAAACATAGAGAGTCTTGACCACCAGACACCGCCACTAATATCCGTTGATTTTTTGGTAACAATTGGCGATGTAATAGTAATTTGTGTAGTTGAGCGTGGAGATTAGTCCATATAGAAAAAAAATGATCGCACAAATTTTATTCCTCAGAATTATTTTGCTGATTTTGCTGATTTAATAGAAGATCGAGCATCCGTATTGTTTCCCTTCTCAAACCGTCAATATTAGTTTGTTGTTGAGCAATTGTTCTGAAGGTTTGTTCTCTTTCTTCTCTGGCTTCTGCGGCTGTATTTGCTAAGGCTTGAATAACACGAGCATTGCTCTCGGTAAGCGCAGCTATCTCTTTAATCCGCTGAGAATTATTTTCTGCGATCGCAGCTATCTCTTTAATCCGCTGAGAATTATTTTCTGCGATCGCAGCTATCTCTTTAATCCGCTCGCCAGTTTGTTTTAGTTGCTCGCCAGTTTCTTTTAATCCCTCGCTAGTTTCTTTTAGTCCCTCGGCAAGTTTATCTAATTTATCATCATCCCAACGTTCTGTTGCCATAAGATTTTTGATTTTTTCTACTCTGTTTTTCTATTATGTCATTAAATGCGATCGCCTGTCTCTTTAAATAGACAAGGGGCGGGTTCGCCCAAATATTTTGATAATCACAAATTATATGAACCCGCCCAGTCATATAATTATAATGCAGCCGGAATTGACATTAAACCGCCACTCGATCGTGAGATCGCAATTACCAATATCAATAATTTAGCTCCACATTCCCACACTATTAGGGTTGCCATCTGGATACATAGATGGAGGTAAATTATTGTAAACTGGGACAGAAACATCAACAGGTGGAACCTCATATCCCTGACCGTTACCGGTATCTAAAGAACCATTATTTTCTGCTCCTGGAACAGTTTCTTCGCTATCCTCTAAATTGTCAGATTGCTCTTCTATTTCTGATGCTTCTGGGATAAACTCCAAACGCAGCTTAACTTTGCCTTTTCTCCATTGTTTCCCAGGGCTTAAAAGTTCGCAATCTATTCCGGCAATTAACAATTCCCGATCGGATATTTTTGATTGCACTATAGTCATAAATTCACTAACTTTGAAGGTGGATTGAAACATCAAAGATGTAGCGTTGGCAGATAGAACATCATCGTTATTGAGCAAATTAGCTGTATTGTTCATTTTCATTGTCCTTGGTAATGTTTCAAGTATTGACTTGGAGAATTGAAAAAACGTTCTAGCGGGTTTGAAAGATGCGGGTGTAAATCTTATTAGAAAAACCAGCCGTAGGAATGTAGCCCTTTTCCTAATAGATTAACTCCTAAATAGCAGATCCAAACTACTAAAAACCCAGTCGTAGCTAAAATTGCGGGTTTTCTTCCTTGCCATCCGCGAGTGATGCGGGCGTGGAGATAAGCTGCAAATACTAGCCATGTAATTAAAGCCCAGGTTTCTTTTGGGTCCCAACTCCAGTAGGAGCCCCAAGCTTCGTTTGCCCAGACTGCGCCGGCGATGATGCCAATGGTGAGGAGGGGAAATCCTAAACCAATGATCCGATAGCTGATGTTATCAAGGGTTTGGGCGATGTTCAAGCGTTGGGGGGAAAGTAATTCGGTTTGAGAAATTGCTGTTTGGGTGTTGGGTAATTCTAGTACGGCAGTGTTGCTGTTGCCATTGTTGCTGGAGATGGTAGCAGTTGCGGGGGAATTAAAGGCTATTTCTGGGGTTTGAATTGTGCTGTTTTTGGGGCGTTGGAGGCGGTAGTTGCCGTTACGGGTGCTGTCTGTGCCGAAGGAGCTACCTGTAAGGATGATGTTTTGACCGCGAGTGACGATGAGGAAGGCGATCGCGAGGAGCGAACCTACCATGAGTGCTGCATAACTGAGCATCATTACGCTGACGTGCATCATCAACCAATTAGATTTGAGGGCGGGAACCAGGGGTTCGGCTGATTGCATGGTTTCGGGTAAAGTTAGGGCTGCAAAGGCTGTAATGCTCATTGCGACGGGTGATGTGGCGACTCCCACTAGGCGCGATCGACTCATATTTTCGGCTAGTAGATGGATGACTGTGATACCCCAAGCCAGGAAAAATAGGGATTCATAAAGGTTGCTGAGGGGAAAGTAACCGGCTTCTAGCCAGCGAGCTCCTAGTAAGGCGGCGATGCAGAGGTTCGCGATCGCCATCCCAGCAGTACCTAATGCTGAGAGATAGGGAATGCCAGGAAATGCTGCACCACCCCAGTAAATCAACATTGTGGCGAAGAGAACAGCAAATGAGATATTATCCAGCGAGTTCTGGAGTGCTATTAGATCCATAAAGTTTTTTCTCAATTCTTAACGTATCTGGATAAGTATATGGCTTAACTAAATCTATCGCAATTATCTAAAAGCGCTATATTTAGTAGGGGCGAATGGCATTCGCCCCTACTAAATATAGAAGCAGTGCGTAAATCCTGTCTAAGAAACTAGGAGTTGATAGATGGCGATCGCTTCGTCTTTTCCTTTGACTTTTACCGATTTATCTACTAATTGTAATTGAAAAATATCGGGTTTCCGCAGGGATTTAACTACGGATTCTGTGACTAATACGGCGCAATTATAATGTCTGGTTAAACCTTCAACTCGTGAGGCTAAATTGACGGCATCTCCGATAACTGTGGATTCCATTCTGGAGGTAAATCCTACGGTTCCCATGACCACTTCTCCGCGATGGATGCCGATGCCAATATCGATTGTGGGTAAGTTGTTGCGCGATCGCCCTTGATTAAATTCGGCCAGACTTTTTCGCATAGCGGCGGCGGCTCCTACTGCTCCATCGGTGGCTTCATCGTCAAATAATGCCATAATTGCATCGCCGATATATTTGTCAATAAAACCGCCAGCTTCTTCGATCGCTAATCCCATACAGGCAAGATAATCATTTAAAAATATAAAGGTTTCCATTGGGGTTAATTGTTCTGACATAGAAGTATAACCTTTGATATCGGCAAATAAGATGGTAATTTTGCGTTGGGAAGCTACACCAACTTGGATATTTTCAATGCCATCGGAGGCGATCGCGCTTAAAAATTTACTGGGTACAAATCGCTCAAAAGATGCTACTGTTTTCTCTAATCTGTTAAAGGATTTCTGTAATGCTCCTGACATTTCATTAAAAGATGCTGCTAAGGCACCAATTTCATCGCTAAGATTGATCTCGGCTCGATGGCACCAATCCCCTGCGGCAATTTTGGCGGCGCTGGTTTGTAAACGTTGTACGGGTTGGCTTAATTGTCGTGCTAGTAAAAAAGCCCCCGCTAGGCCAAAACTTAAGGCAAATGCACCGATCGCCAACGCTCTTTTTACGCCTACAATTACTGCACGTTCAATTGGTTTGAGAGAAATACCAATGCGAAAATTGCCGATTTTCTCCCCGGAATTATTTTTGATATTAGCCGCAATTTCGAGGATGCGATCGCCTCGGCGAGCTCTAATTGTGCCCTTGGGAAATTCAATATCTCGCAGTATAAATGTCTCTACACCAAGGCTGCCGGCATCGGAGAAAATGCCTGCATCTCTCATCGATCTCGCTCCTGCTAATCGGGGCGATCGCTTGCTAAATTGCTGCAAAGCTACTTGTGTAACAGCGGCTGGTACTACGTCGGGAACATATTGTTCCTGAAATTCCATAGGGGAGGATGCGACAATTTGATTTGCTAGGCGATCGTCTGAGACTAAAATGTAGACAAAATCGCTGTTTCCCTTGAGCAATAAATCGAGGTTAAGACGGATGGTACTCCAGTTTTGAACTACCAGTTCTTTGGTAGATAAATTAGCCAAGGCTACAGCTAGAAAATTGGCAGAAGCTAACTTTTGTTCCCGATAGCGTTCGCCTTCACTAACAGCAGAAAACCACACAACTGCACCGACAATTGAAACAATTAACAGTGTGGTTGCTGTCATAATTCTAGTCCGAATAGAGTGAAATATTTTCATTTTTTAGTAATTAGTAATCGATAATTGATAACTTTGAACTTACAGAAGAGCGAGATCAGCACATTGCTGAGACGTATCCCGATATGTTACCAGCTTATCAGATGGGAGGAATGGGAAAGGCGAGTAGAAGCAGCTAATCCCGCTCCTGTTTATATTCTGTGTAATTTTGTCAGCGTGACTTAGGGGCTATTAATCCTGAAACTATTGTGATACAATAGTTTCAGGGTTGTTAAGAAAGATGGTGACTAATGATAGCCATAGGCTTGGAGCGGTTGAGGGAGAAGTCAAAATTCCTAAATAGTTTTGCGTCGTTTCTCCAAACATTGTTAAAATAAGTGATAATATTAATTGGTTCTGCCAATTGAGATTCAACAACTATTTAGTTCAGAGGTCTAAGGACGTTTTGCATAAAACTTATGGAGGAATAAGGTGTATAGCAAATCGGTTCACAGAGAAAAGTTGCGATCGCACGCCCTCTAGTTGATCAAAAATCATGTGCAGAGTTTACCAATAGAGGAGCAGAGATCTGGAGCTAGACTATGACCGAACGCAGAAAAAAAGCACTTTTCATTTTGGGTGAATTAAACAATGACGACCTAGATTGGATCATCCAAAAAGCTAAAAAAGAAGTTCTCCAGCCAGGAGTAACTTTGATTTATGAAGGCCGACAAATTGATGCGCTTTATATCGTCTTGAAGGGCAACTTAAGTGTATTAATCGATCCTGAAGGGAACAAAGAACTCGCACAGATATCTGGCGGGGAACTTGTTGGAGAAATTTCTTTTATTGATGCCCGCCCCCCTTTAGCAACAGTTAAAGCGATCGTAGAAACTCATGTTTTAGCGATTCCTCGGCGACAGCTAATTACGAAACTCCAGCAAGATACAGGTTTTGCCTCCCGATTTTATTATGGAATTTCCCTCTGTCTTTCAGACAGAATGCGCGGGACTGTTAGACGCTTAGAATACGGCCGAAATATAGACGATACTGATATAGAAGAGGAAGATGTAAATCCCAATCTCCTACAAAATTTAGCATTAGCTCAAGCTAAATTTAATTGGCTGATGCAAAATGCTAGAGGATAAAGAATTCAAGGCGACTGCATAATTTTGAGGGGAAATCTACTATTAATTTTTAATTTTTAGGGGCAACTAAAGGGAAATTCTGCCTATACAAATTCTCTTCCCTTTTTCCCCTACCTTCTACTCCCTAGTCTCTAGCTATTAAGATTGAGCTAAGAATTGATAAAAAATCTGTGATGATTGGTTGAAAGTTCTCTGTTGTTAAAATTGGCACATGAACAAAGATACATTTACTATTTAACCGCTTACTATAAATATAATTTAATACTGAATAGTATAAAGATTCACAAACGAATTTTCCGGCATCGTGGCTAATTTCAGTAATGGTTAAATTTGTTAATAACTCTTCTATTTTAACATTTGTTCTGAGGATTTCTTCCTCAAACATAGCACAAGATTCTAAGCTTAACTTTGACCGGGATTCTGCCATGCCACAACAGATAATAATATCGGGTTGTAGTTCAATGATTTTGGCAATAACTTGTAACGGTGCTAACTGAAAATCAACAGGTAATTTCCTTAAAAAAATTAGAGAGTAAGGTGTTAGAGAGTCAGGTAAAGATTTGATTTTGGCAATTTGGGCGAGTAAATCATCGGAAGAGTTAGATTTGTGATGCGGCATCCAAGTATTAAAGGAAGTGAGTAGAATTTTGGTAGTCATAATTGGGATACTCCCGACTGTTTTATGCAATAATGGTTATAGCTTCATTATAAATAAGGCAAGTAAGTCAATGTCTGTAATTGCAATAGTAGACTACGACATGGGCAATTTGCACTCAGTGTGCAAAGGTTTGGAGAAGGTGGGCGCAAGGCCTCATGTCACTGATTCGGCGCAGGAAATCGATCGCGCAGATGCGGTGATTTTACCAGGTGTGGGCTCCTTCGATCCAGCGGTGCAACATTTGCGATCGCGTAATTTAGTCGAACCAATTAAAACCGCGATCGCATCTGGCAAACCATTTTTAGGCATTTGCTTGGGTTTACAAATACTGTTTGAAAGTTCAGAAGAAGGTATTGAACCAGGTTTAGGAATTATCCCTGGTATTGTCCGCAGATTTCATTCAGAACCAGGATTAACTATTCCCCAAATGGGCTGGAATCAGTTAGAATTTCAACAGCCAAATATTCCCCTCTGGCAAGGTTTATCGGCTAATCCTTGGGTTTATTTTGTCCATTCTTATTATGTCGATCCGATCGATCCAAAAGTTTGTGCTGCTACTACAACTCATGGTAGTCAAACTGTGACAGTGGCGATTGCCCAAGACAACTTAATGGCTACACAATTTCACCCAGAAAAATCTTCTACAACTGGCCTACAAATTCTCTCAAATTTTGTTAGCCAAGTTCGAGAAAAAATTGCTGCGTAACAGATACAGCGGTTCCCGCTGTTATGAGGTACACCCACTTATCCATTGGTGTCAACTTAGGCTCAAACCCTTAGTCCGACAGGGACTAAAGTCCCTGTCTCAAAGCCAAAGTCCTCTTAAGAGGACTAATGAATTTAACAATTTTCTTCAGTCCTCTTCAGAGGACTTTAGCTATTAGACAGGGACTTTAGTCCCTGGCGGGATTTCAGCCTAAGTTGACACCAATGATTTTGGGCGAATGCCATTCGCCCCTACTTATTCTGTAATTTTCTTACCTCTTTATGCACGCTTATCCCAATTTCTAGTGCCTCATTTAGCAATCTTCCATATTCACTTGCTTGGTTATTCACATCGAAAGCCATTAAAGCCGCCAGATTATTTTCAATATTAACAAATAACTCATAGCGGCGACCAATAAACTCTTGATTCTCTCTGAGAATTTTTTCTGTCCTCAAAGCACAAATTAAACTATCTCTGGTGACATTCAATGCCTTAATTGCATCCTCTCTGTTAATCAAATTTAGAGGTAAATTTCCCACAGCAGTTAACTGGTCAATAATATCTACAGCCTTAATTACCTCATTATATTTCTCCACTTCATCGACTAAATTTGCCAAAGCTGCTAAAGGTTTTGCTTTCAAACACATATAAATATTCCAGCCTAAAGTCAAAGCAATAGACATGACTAAAGTTAATTGTAGAAACTGAAAAAATGCTTGATTATCCGGTGCAGAAGCTGTATTTTTAGTAATTAGCAAAGTAATGGGAAGTGAAATAATTAGTGCTAAACCAAATATCAAAGCTTCGTTGAAGATAAAAGAGGCAAGTTTTTCGCGTTTACGCCTTTTCTTGCCTATCAAACTCTCACGAAGTACAGAAATTCGGTATAAATTCCCCATTAATATATCACTAAGAGTTACACCGCTTAACTCTTCTATTTCTGGTTCAGTAATTGTTAATTCCTCCAAATCTTGCTGCATAATAGTTTCATATTTCCTGCTGAAAGTTTAGCGAAAACCGAAAATTTCAGAGATTGCCTGCACGATATTTAGATAAAAGTTGCTATCTCGTCCGCGAAATAACTCAAAAGGCGAACCTGGTGCTCCGAAAAAAGGTCTTAGCGTCCAGGCTAATTGACAACCAACAAAGGCGTAAAGTATGAGCCAAAATTGCAAAATTTTGGAGCGAATTTCTAGGCCTTCTGGGTCTTCCTTGCCCAGCAATTGCATACCTTGATATAAGAAGTTAATGCCGAGAAAACCTGTGAGGGAGAAGATGGCGACATTTAACAGTTTAAAAAATTGGTAATCGTAGGTGCTAATTAGAAAAAATAACGAGATTGGGGCAAAGCCTAAGAGTAAAACTCCAATTAAAGCTACTGCTGTCATTAGTAAGGCTAAATACTGCTCAAAGGAGCGTTTCGAGCCAAACATGACATTAAAGAAGTATAATGTGGGAAAACAAATGATGACTGTAACTATGTAAAGTGCTGGCAATTTTACGGCTGACATGATTGATTGTTGCCAGGTATTCGATGCTCCGATGATGGCTCCGTAGATGGCGAAGAATACGCAACTGGAAATTAAAAGGCCTAAGATTTTTGATGGTAGTCTGATGCCTTGGCGGAGTTCTTCGAGAAATTGCTGGCGTTCTCGCAGTAAATCCATTACAATTGAAAAGTATTTCATGTTTTCTGTTTTGGTTTTTGTGGGTTTGAGCTTGAATACAGTTATAACTTATAATATCTTTTGTACAATATAGATAACCAGTATCAAAAAAGAGCGATCGCGATATGGGAATGACTCTCACTGAAAAAATCTTAGCCAAAGCATCTGGGCGGCCAACCGTCGAACCGGGCGAAAATATCTGGGTTAACGTGGATTTGCTAATGACTCACGATGTCTGCGGCCCCGGCACTATTGGGGTATTCAAACGGGAATTTGGCGCAAATGCTAAAGTCTGGGATACCGAAAAAATCGTTTTGATCCCCGACCACTATATTTTCACTAATGACGAACGCGCTAACCGTAATGTGGATATCCTGCGGGAATTTGCCCAAGAGCAAGGCATTAAATATTTCTACGATATAACCGATCGCTCTAATTTTAAGGCAAATCCTGACTACAAGGGTGTTTGCCACGTCGCCCTCGCCCAAGAAGGCCACACTCGCCCTGGTGAAGTCCTCTTCGGTACGGACTCTCATACCTGCAATGCGGGTGCTTTCGGGCAATTTGCCACCGGTATTGGTAACACGGACGCGGCTTTTATTTTGGGAACTGGCAAACTATTAATTAAAGTGCCGGCAACTATGCGTTTTATCCTGAACGGTGAAATGCCTGATTATTTATTAGCAAAAGATTTGATTTTGCAAATAATTGGTGATATTGGCGTTGCTGGTGCGAATTATCGGACGATGGAATTTGCCGGGGAAGCAGTGGAACGTTTGACAATGGAAGAACGGATGACGCTGTGTAATATGGCGATCGAAGCTGGTGGAAAAAATGGTACTGTTGCCCCAGATGAGACAACTTTTAAGTACGTTCGCGATCGAACATCGAAACCTTTTGAGGCAGTTTATACTGATAGCGATGCTAAATTTTATAGCGATCGCACCTACAATGTCAGCCAATTAGAACCTGTAGTTGCTAAACCCCATTCTCCCGATAATCGCGACTTAGCCAAAAATTGCCGCGATGTAAAAATTGACCGAGTTTATATCGGCTCTTGCACCGGTGGTAAAACTTCTGATTTTCTCCATGCGGCTAAACTGATTAAAGGAAATCAAGTCAAGGTTCCTACTTATTTAGTGCCAGCAACTCAGAAGGTTTACGAAGATTTGTTTACTATTAAACATGAAGATCGAACTTTATCGGAAATCTTCTTAGCAGCTGGTTGTATTGAACCCGCTGCACCTTCTTGTGCAGCGTGTTTGGGGGGACCAAAAGATACTTTTGGGCGATTGAATGAACCGGAAATTTGTGTTTCTACTACTAATCGGAATTTCCCTGGCCGGATGGGAAATAAAGAAGCGCAAGTTTATTTAGCTTCGCCTTATACGGCGGCGGCTTCTGCTTTAACGGGATATGTCACCGATCCCCGCGAGTTCATGTAGAGTTCATGTAGGGTGCGTCAGACAATGTTTGACAACGAATATCGAGGGTTTTAGCTTCTGACGCACCCTACTATGCTATAAGTCCTGTGAGAGAGATTTGAGAAAAACACAAAAAAACACAAATCTGAACCTATTTGTAGGTTCAAATCTGTACTTTCTACTTAAATTTTTTAACTCCCCGGGTAGGATTTGAACCTACGACCAATCGGTTACACTTATCCGAACGTTTCCGTAAGGGGTGGACTATTTCATCATCCCTATTTTGGGATGTCGGGCGCTATGAGATTTATTGGATAGGCTCCTCATCTCTAGTCTCTGCACCTTTCTGGCTACCTGTGAAAACCACTGCCTTTCGCCAGACTTGGCTCAAGATTACCGCCACCATTAAGTGCTGCGGCTTCCTTGAATTCACCCGATTTTTCATTACCCGTTACCGGATAAAGCTGCTATGTTATTTCAGCTTTTGGATTGCTCCTTTTGCTGTTGTTCAATACAGCCGACCGCTCTGCCACTGAGCTACCGAGGATCGCAGCTTTTTTACTAGCCACATTTAATAATAGTAACGATAAAAATTGAATTTGGCAAGGCCTTTGACAAAATTTTTTTTCTGGTGGCTGAAACCTAGTTTTTTCATTGGTTGTATATTTTTTTTAATTTTTGATTTTTAATTTTTTAATGCCCCATTCTCATTTGGGCAAGGCGCTTTTGGGCTTCAGGAGCGAGGGAATTAGCGAGAAAACGGCTGGAGGTTTTTTTCCCGGTTTTGTGTTGACGTTCGCACTGGCGAAAGGTAGATTCTATATCGCTGGAGAGTTGTAAGGCGGACATCCATTCAGCACCATAGCCAAGAACGGTTAATTGTTGAGCTCTATCTGAGGTAGCAACGATGAGCCGTCGTTTGAGCGATCGCAATTCGTAGCGAAGGACAGCGCAAGATATTTCTATATAAGTGTCTGCTGTTTGGCCAAATTCAGTGTAATAGACGGATAAATTTTTAGTAATAATTTCTTTAACGCAGGGAGTGTCTTGATAGTAAGCGTCAAAAACCAGTCTTGCGTCCAAACCGAGAAAAGCGCTGTAGTTAACTAAATCCTCAATTAAATGCCGTCTAGCCATCTCCAAACCATCGCGATCGCGTTTGTCACGGAGGCGCGGCCAAATTCCAATCATGTTGTAGCCGTCTATGAATAAGACGGCTTGGGATAAAGAGGCTGGCATGGTAGTTTAGGGTTTAAAGACTCAGCATATAGATATTATATATTTTCTTTAGGAGTCTACCTACTTAATTTTTGACACTCCCACCCCTGAAGGGGATGGGATTCTATCGAAAATCAGAATGCTTGAATGCGGCCGCATCCGCAGCGCCTATCCCGACCCCTGAAGGGGTGGGCTTGCGGCGCGGTCAAATTCTGTTAAACGATCGAGGAATTATGACCAATATATTCGGTATTGATGGCGGTGGTACTAAGACTACCTGCGTTTTAATGGATGAAACTGGTGCAATTATTGGACGAGGTGAGGCGGGGCCATCGAATTATCAAAGTGTAGGCTTTGAGTCGGCAAAACAATCAATTCAATTAGCTATTGAACAAGCAATTTTAAGTGCCAAAATCGAAGCTAAAATTCCCATAAAAGGGATTTGTTTGGGATTGGCAGGTGTAGGTCGCCCAGAAGATATAAAAGTTATAGAAGATTTAGTAAAACAGTTAAAATTGTGCGAAACTTTGCCGATCGAATGGTTATTACAACCGGAAACTACATTAATTTATAATGATAGCCATATTGCCTTAGTTGGCGGTATTGGTAATGGCGTTGGTATCGCGGCGATCGCGGGTACTGGATCTCATATTTTTGGGCAAAATCGCCAGGGAAAAACTAAACGAGTTGGTGGTTGGGGATATATTTTAGGCGATGAAGGTAGCGGTTATGATATCGCAGTTAGAGGAATGCAAGCTGCTTTAAAATCTTTTGATGGTCGTTTAGAATTTACAACTCTTATAGCAGAATTTCAAAGCTATCTAAAGCTGAAAAATATTCAAGATTTGATAGAAGTTGTTTATCGGCGTGGGTGGGGAGTGAAAGAGATTGCGGCCTTAGCACCCATTGTAGATCGAGCAGCAACCGCAGGCGATCGCGTGGCATTAAATATTATTGAAGATGCAGCAGCAGAATTAGTTTTAGCAACAAAAGTGGCAATTTCAGAATTATTCGATCCTTTAGAAACCTTTGAAATTGTTACCATAGGTGGTGTTTGGCAGGGGGCGGCAAATTTGCGCGATCGCTTTCAAGCTTCTATTAGTAAAATTTATCCTTTAGCTCAAGTAATTTGGCCGCGCCATGAACCCGCTTATGGTGCTGGATTGTTAGCATTAACGAGTTTAAATCATTAGTTATTAATCATCACTAATCCCTATAGTTTTTCCCGTTTCTGCCGCTTTTTTTAAGGCATTAGTAACCTTTAACGTATATAAACTAGCTGCTAAATCTACATACAAAGGTATTCCATCTATTAAACAATCTAACACCATGCCCATATCTTTAGCAAACAATCCCCGACGAGTACCAACTTCAATAATTTGTTTATTTTCTCCTTGGATTAATTGACCAGATTCGGGAGTAAAAATTAGCGTACCCTCCTCACCGTAAATAGTAAAAGTATTTTCTGACTGCCAAAAAAATTCTCCTTTTCCATACACAGCTTCGGCTAAAACTCCATTGGCAAAACGTAACTGGGCATTGCACAAACAAGCTTGATAAAAATCTGGTTCCGTATCCCAAAATTTGCTTTGACAGCTAACATTTTTGACTTCTCCAAACAAATCAGTAAATCTATGTAGTCGAGACAGAGCGCCGATAAAAGGAAACCCAAACAGAGAATGTTGATAAGTCCATTTCCGAGGTACAGGATGCTGGGAAATGAGGGTGACATAGCGAACATAAAAAACTTTACCAACGGCGGGCAAATATTCTTTAATTGCTTGATGTAAACCACCTAATAATTCAATATGTTCGACGTGAAGTAATTTTTGATTTTGTTGTGCTAAAGCAACTATTTCCTTACCTTCAGATATGTCTAAAGATAGAGGATATTCAACAACGACGTGCTTATTATTTTCTAAGGCTGCACGGGCGATCGCGCCATGATCGCGATTGATCGTACAAACTATTACTAAATCTAAGTCTTCTCGCTCTACCAATTTACGCCAAGAAACTGACTGTTCGATCTGGAATTTTTCACTAAAAGCTGCGGTATTTTCCGGTGTATGGCCCGCAACAGTTACCAGGCGCGATCGCGGATCAATTTGCAACATTTCGGCCCGTAATTTGGCGGTAAAACCAGTGCCAATAATACCAACTTTAACAGGGGGACGAACAGAAAAATGAGCTAAAGTATTCATAAATTTCTCGAAAAAATTAACCGATTTTTAGTTTGATCTCGATCAGAATAGCATCTCTTTGACATTATTTAAACCTAGACTACTACCTGGAATTTTTGAGCAACATGAAAAGCAGAGAGATATGAAAGCTCAAGAGTGCCACCAAAATCACACTCTATTTTATTACTCAATCCTGCAAATAAACCTCCTTGATCTGTGGTGCTAGTTTTAGGTACGGTGAGTAAGTGTTTAAAAGCATTAAATACTCATCAACCTGAGCAAAACTGAATCCACTTTCTTAGCTCTTTTACAAGTAAATGGACTTTTGTACTGGGATTAGCTTGTATTGGTGGAACTCCGTTTTGTGCCTGTAAAAGAATTTCAGCCCGTTCAATTGCCTTTGATTCATTACCAAATTGGTTGATTTTGGCGATAATCTCTCTTTTTCCATGCTCATATATGAAATTAGACTCACTGGGATTTTGCCTGATCAGTTTTTCCAGACGAATATAAATATCCGATCTAGGTATGGGAGGATGTGAAGGCACTTCTTCTAGGTGTAGTAAAAACCAAAGCTCAAAAGCTTCATTGCTATATGCGATTTGAAATTGATTTTTTTTTGCTATTTTAAATGCTTCATCAAAATTCTGTATGGTAGTATCATTTTGATCAGCATCATCTTTATCAAAAACAACCCAAATAGCATCATCTTTACCAAACTCTTTTTGAGATTCTGCTTCTAATTTAGATTTTTCAATAATTGCTTGATTGACAACACCTAACGGGAATGAACCTGTGCCTACTGGTTTTAGATACAATGTGTCATCAGGAAACAGAGCGACAAATTGTTGAAAATATTCTGGCTCAGTTTTTTCATCTTCACAAACAATTAAAAAAAAATATTTGTAGCGCCTCGGTCTTCTTGGACGTTCAATTTTTTCTTGAGTTGCCTTTCGTGGTAACTTACCTTTCTTTGCCATTGCTTTTTAATTGAACTGGATTAAAATTACCTAAAACTGGAATTGCGCCATATCTACCTTCAAAATACCTTTTTTCTTTATCTGTATCAGGTCTTTCTTTCTCAGATATTGCGTTATTTTTTCCCATATAGATAAAGTCCGATAAAGAATAAAATTCTGTTGCCTCCCAATTATTTTTCTCAGTGAAATATATCTGATCTCTTCTAAGTTTTGCATAAGACAATAAATTAGTATCATGGGTAGCAAAAATTAATTGGGCATGATTAGGGTTAGTCTGATTATTCAAAAACATATTGATCGTATGAATCGTCATTATCGGATGCAATTTTCCTTCGATTTCGTCAATTATTAATATACCTCCATTCATCAAAGCCCATAGTATAGGCCCGCTTAATTCAAAGGCTTTTTGAGTTCCTGGTGATTCATTTCTACCCAACTCCCAAGTTTGTACGTTTTTAGTTTCTTGGCATTGACTATCATAAATACGGTGTGTTGAATAGACAGTATATTTTTTCGCTCCTGTAAGTTTGTTAATCAAAAAATTCTTAAATTCATTTGGTATTTGTTCTGGCAATCCTGACAGATCCAAATCTTGGGTTGTAATATCTAAATCAATAATTCCAAAATTTAGGCTAGTAAAATATTCCTTAATTTTTTGACGATATTCTTCATCATCCCAAAGACTAATGGTTTTGATTGCCTCATTCTCTGTATTTAATCCGTCAATAATTATATATTTCTGGAACCAATGAAGAATTTTTTTTGCTTCTTCAATATTTAACATATCACAGGTCGATAAAAATAATGCGTTGTCTCTTGTGGCTTCTATTGCAGCATCAATAGTTTTTGAAGAACCTTTGAAACCAGAAGAAACATCAATAGTATCTTGGCTTCTTTGAAATAAGTTAACTTCCCTGCCTACAGATTTTCTAAATAACCATTCTGAAACGATTTCATTTTGGTTAAACTCTACCCCATATCTGTATCTATCTTCGGCAATTAAGAAAACAAGTTCAAAAAAAGTAGGTTTATTAATCCAATCTTCTCTTAGTAAAAAAGGGTCGTATGGTAACTTTGTTGTAGAAGAAGAACGTGCAGAAAAATTAATTAATTTTTCTAGCATACTCATTGCTTTCAACAGGTTAGACTTTCCACTAGCGTTAGCACCATATATCGCCACAGCATTTAAAGCCTGATGCTTTCCCTTTTGAAGGATATTTTCAGAATGCTCTTTTTGCTTTGAGGCTGGAACCAAGCTTAACACTTGTTTGTCACCGATTGACCTGTAGTTGGCGACGCTAAATTCTATCAACATTGCATTTTGGGGATTTTTTTTGCAAAATCATACTGGTTCACTAACTTTAAGATAGCCAATTAGGATAATTTTGTCAATCAACAGGATTGGGGAAAGTCAAGCAAGTTAGGTACGCAATTACCCATTACCAATTACCCATTACCAGGTACAACCTCATCTACCTGGGAAATGCTATATCAGACTTTACCATTTTTGTCAATCCCTTCTGACCAATACCAAAATTAACAGGGCTGAACTCAGTTGCCAGCTTGAGTCTGCCCAACTGAAAGCAGCACTACCCAAGGGATAACAGCTATAGGTATAAGTAATTAGGATGAAATTAGAAAAAGTTATAACTAATCCCATTCAAAATATTTGGTAAATTTGTGTTGCAATATCCCTACTTTCCCCTACTATCAGAGAGTGAACGAGCCAAAGTGCAAACCTGAAGGATTAATATAATATTCAGGTTTACATAAGGTTAGCTTATAAATTTTGTTGAAACTTTGAGAGGAATAGTAAATGGCTACTTATAAAGTCACACTCATTAATGAAACCGAAAATCTTAACACCACGATTGAGGTTGATGACGATACATATATTCTCGATGCTGCGGAAGAAGCAGGACTCGATCTGCCCTACTCCTGCCGTGCAGGTGCTTGTTCTACCTGTGCTGGTAAGATTACTTCTGGTACTGTAGATCAATCGGATCAATCTTTCTTGGATGACGATCAAATGCAGGCTGGATTTGTTCTTACCTGTGTTGCTTATCCTACTTCTGATTGCACTATCACCACTCATCAAGAAGAATCTCTGTACTAAGAGTGCTATCCGTTAAATACGGGAGTGTCTTAATTTGGTAAGAGCAAAGTATTCCAGTAGATAAGTTATTGGAAAGATTGCACGAGATTTATTGTTGGAATGTTTTGCTCTTACAGATGGCGATCGCGCGATGAGCGAGATGTACGCCCTACTGCGGTTTTTGCCAAAAAGTAGGGCGTTTTTTTGTTTAGTTATTTGGGTTGTCGCCAAAAAACGATCGATTCATCGAGAGGTACAAGTTGAGTACCGGGAAAGTAAAAACTAATAATGCGATCGCTACTCCAACCCAACTTCGCTAAATTATAAGATCCAGTTTGACTCATGCCTACGCCGTGACCAAAACCACCACCCACAAACACATATCCTTTAATCGTTTTATCTGGGTTTAATACCGGATCTATATAGAATAACGTACTAATTGGCGGTTCAAAAGCGTTGCGAATTTCGTCTTTATCAATGTCAATTTTACTTACATCAGTTTGCACGGTCATTTTCAAAACTCTACCCGCAGGCGATCGCTCCACAATCTGTACCTGCCGAATCATTTTAAAATTCCCTAGAGGGCTCTGTTTCTTCTGAAAATATCGCTTCATAAACGCCGTCATCTCCGGCAAACTCGTTTCCTCCCGCCAGCGAAAAGCATCGGAACCTTCCTCATTAAATCCCTTCTTTAAACTTAAAAAGCGACGTAAATTTTGCTCGTCAGCTAAACTTTGTTGAGATAAATTCCAAACATTTCCCGGAGCATCAATCACCGATTTTAAATAAGGTCTTTCCGGTCCTTGCCAAACATCCCCAAAAGATGCCGTAATTCCCCCACTAGCCGCAGAATAAAGAGCATCAACCAATTCATTTTGATAGGTAATTACTAACCCGCGAGTAGCTGCAATTGCCCGATCGGTTTCAGGATAAACCTGTGTCAAACCTTCATAAACTTGGCAATTAGTATCAGCGCACAACTCATAATTATCAATCGCAAAACGACGCACATTTCTGAGGGCATAAGTCCGGGCTAAAATTGCCTGAGCTTCGATCGAAGCGTAGGGCGAAAAAGCTCCGATTTCGTGAGGGACAACTCCCCGTAAATAAGTTTCTATGGAAACATCATTAACTAAGGTATAATTTCCATAGGCATTAGTTTGTAGTTGGAGATTTCCACCATAACGGCGAGTAATTTGAGCGGTAGGATTTGCCCCTTCGGTAACTTCAATTACACCATTACTTGCCGTAATTTTCAACTCATTGCGATTGTACCGAAAGCCATTTAATACCCAAAAAGCTTGAGGTATTTCTTTGAGAACTTTGGTGTCAATGAAAGCTGTTTTATTGCCTTGAGCTTGTAAACTTTCTAATAGCAATCGCCGTAATAATGGAGTTTTATAAACATCTCGTTTTGCCCAAACTTGCCAACGCTCTGGTTGAGCAATTTCTACTTCAATTCCCTTAGCCCGCCACTGATTAGCGCTATCTTCTGCACTCTCAAAACTGCGGTGGTTACTGAGGATAACTCTCTCATCTAGTAGAGGCTCCGGTAAAGGTTTCATGGCTACTTCTAGTTTAACGCTAGAAGTGTTAGCAGTTTCTATACCTTTGGGAGTTAGGAAGCTTAAAGTTAAACTTGAACCATCGGTTGCTTTGAGTGTTAATTTGTCGGTGGGTTTTGTGCCAAATCTTTGGACTACGCCGATTTTAATATTGCGATCTTTAGGAGGTTCTTTAACAGGAGGTTGAGGTGTTTGGGCGATGGTAGATTTGGCAGTAATTCCTAGCAGGCAAAAGACTGCAATCAGTTTAAAAGATAGACCGATCGATTTTATGATGTGGTTTTGAGGTAGTTGGGTTAACAAGGCGATCGATCTCCGGGGATTGAAAATTAAGTATTATTTAATTGTAAATTAGTAGGGGCGAATGCCATTCGCCCACCATATATCGGGCGATCGATTATCGCTATAAACTAAGGTTTTGTGTCCGAATGCTTCGCCCTCAAGCGAGACAAGAAAATACACCCTAATCCTAGTCTCTAGCTATAGCGATCGCCCAAAAAAATCATCATCTAAATAACTTGTCGAGACACCCGCTTCTCAAAATAAGCTTGAGTCTGTTGCAACAGGTGCTCGCGGCTATCCTTCGCCTGAGTAATAGTAGGGACTAAATTACGAGCCTGTAAAGTCATGTGAAGTTGTAGGTGAGCTACGTACTCACTGACATCTTCACGTAATGAGCAAGCCGGATATCGTGTCAACTGCGAGTTCAAAGTGTTCTCCTTCCCTTATGCTGCATGGTTTTTAGACCACCATAGAAGGTATCACAGGATGCTTCGGATCTTTCTAGTTTGCAACAAAGTGTAATCATTTCGCATAAATTTAGTTACAATAATTTACAAAAATATCAACTCAGCCAGACTATATAGGAGATAACTCATAATTATATCACGATTAAACTTCTTAACTCAAGCCCCAGATCGCATATTTCTAGCCAATTTTACAACCACCTTAACAATATAGTAAAATATTGTATAATTTATGAACTATAAACATTTATTTCATTGGGAACTATTACCAGTGCTAGAATTAAGCAAATACTCTGATTTAGAAGACATTTATACGGCCCGTAAAATAAATGCCGCCGTCGTGAATATCAGCGGGCGACAGCGAATGCTCTCCCAGCGAATAGCATTCTTATCCTTAAAATTAATTAACTCTCAAGAAAACGAGCAGAATATTTTGCGTCAAGAGTTGGTAGAGATGGTTAATCTTATGGAAAAGTCGCACAACGCTTTAATTCATGGCGATCGCAGCATGAATTTACCTGGTAAAACTTCCGATACAATCAAAGCAATGTATTTTTATCCACCGCTAAATCTCGATCGACAACTCCACGATTATCTTGTCGCAGTCAAAGCTTTAGTAGAATCACCAGATACAGAATTAACCCCCAATAATCCTCACCTCACATATATTTCTCAGCAAGCTTACGGCGAATTATTACAAGCATTTGATACAGTTGTCAGTCAATATCAAGAGGAAAGCGAAACCGAACAATTAGAACTTGATGTCAAGTACGTTGAACTTTATTCAAAATCTTTTACAGTGGCAGCGCAAGCCGAAGAACAAGCTGCTGAACTTCAGAAAGTATTTGCCGAACTAAAACAAGCTCAAACTAAACTATTGCATATCGAAAAAATGTCTTCTTTAGGTCAATTAGTTGCCAACGTCGCCCACGAAATTAATAACCCCGTTAGCTTTATTTATGGCAACCTTAGTCATGCTGAAGTTTATACACAAGATTTACTAAACTTACTAGAAATTTATCGTGAAAACTATCCCGATCCTACTCCTGAAATTCAAGAAAAAATTGAAGATATTGACCTAGATTTTTTAATTGAAGACCTACCAAAAGTTCTCTGTTCAATGCAAATAGGAGCAGATAGAATTCGGCAAATTGTCATGTCTCTACGGAATTTTTCTCGTACTGATGATACTGAAATGATGCAGATGGATTTGCACGAAGGAATTGATACTACCCTATTAATTTTGCAAAATCGGTTAAAAGCTCAACCAAAGCGTCCGCAGATTGAAGTTATAAAAGATTATAGCGATTTGCCATTAGTTATGTGCTATGCAGGACAATTAAATCAAGTATTTATGAATATTCTAAGCAATGCTATTGATGCCTTAGAAGATGCAATTGGCAATCAAGAAAAAGCAGTAATAAAAGCTGCCCCAGAAATTCGGATTCGTACAGAAATTACCGATCCAGATTATGTAACAGTAAGGATTGCTGATAATGGACCGGGGATACCTCCAGAAGTGAAATCGCGGGTATTTGAACAGTTTTTTACCACAAAACAAGTAGGAAAAGGAACGGGGTTAGGACTCTCTATTAGCCATCAAATTTTAGTAGATAATCATCAAGGATCGATCCGTTGTGAATCGGAACCAGGAGAGGGGACGGAATTTTGGATTGAAATTCCAGTAAAGCCTGCTCAGAAAACATAAGGATATTAAAATTAATCCTGTACACCTGGAAAACTCTGAAAATAACTAATTTGCATTTACATCATCCTTCTAATACAGAATTTTGTCTTAACCATTGGGCTAAAGATTCTTGAGTTTCTTGGTCAGTTGCCAACCGTTCCATCATTTGTACGACCTCCATTTCAGGAACTTCTAGTAAATAGCCATTCACCAATAAAAAAGTTGCCATTACTGCAAAAGCTGTGCGTTTATTACCATCAATAAATGGATGGTTTTTCGCTAAACCATAACCATAAGCCGCAGCCAGGTCAAATATATTAGGTTGACCGTCAACCAATAAATGCCTTGGTCTAGCTAAACTCGCCGCCAGGAGATTTTCATCCCTAATACCTAAACTACCACCATGCTGCTGAATTTGATCCTGATGGATGACGCGGACAATTTCTTCAGAAATCCATAACGGTTGATTCACTGGGCTAATTCCTTTAACGCATTTTTATACTTTTCGCTAATCACTTGATAAGCTGCCATTGCTTTGTCAAATTCAGACGGTTCAATGGGTGAAGAATTATCTGGG
Organism: Oscillatoriales cyanobacterium USR001; assembly: GCA_001698425.1. GTDB lineage: Bacteria > Cyanobacteriota > Cyanobacteriia > Cyanobacteriales > Microcoleaceae > Kamptonema. The sequence goes on from MBRE01000078.1 coordinate 96,110, forward strand.
TGAGTCTTTGGTGATTTTTCTGCAAGAGAATGTAAAAATACCAGAGCTTCTGTTAACAGTTCATCAGGTAATTCTCTGGCTATGTTAAAGATTTCTTGGCGCATTTCTTGAGTCATATTGAGTTACCTCCTAATTTAAACTTGCTGGTTCTTTTTTACCAACTAAAAAATAAGTAGTCATTTCCCCTTTACCTTTAACTTGAATCTTCTCGCGCTTTAGCAACATAAATTTATCTTTTAATAACTCGCCAGTTACATCACTGACTTGAATTTGCCCCGCCAAACCGTGAGATTCCATCCGGGATGCCAAATTCACTGTATCACCCCACAAATCGTAAATAAACTTTTTAATCCCGATCACGCCCGCTACTACTGGGCCGCTGTGAATACCGATGCGGATACTGAAAGATTTGTTATTTTTAGTATTAAATTTGGCAATTTCTCTCTGCATATCAATGGCCATAAGTGCGATCGCCTCTGCATGATCGACCCTGGGCGTAGGTAAACCTCCTACTACCATATAAGCATCCCCAATCGTCTTAATTTTCTCTAAACCATGTTGTTCGCAGAGTAAGTCAAAAGCTGAGAAAATTTGATTTAGCAAGTCTACTAATGCGATCGGACTCATGGAAGCAGACAACTGTGTAAAGCCTACAATATCGGCAAATAAAACCGTAACTTCGGCAAAATCATCAGCGATAATTTCTTGGTTTTGTTTCAGGCGATTGGCAATTGGTCCGGGTAAAATATTGAGCAACAAACGTTCAGTTTGTTCCTGTTGGTGATGCAGCGCTTCTTCTGCTTTCAAACGTTCAGTAATATCTCGAAAAAACGCACGAGTAGCAACGGGTTTACCATCATCAAATTTACAATTAACGCTTCCTTCTACAGAAATTTTTTGACCATCCTTTGTGATAAATTTGGCTTGCAGTTGATCGACTTGTTCTCCTAACATGACTCGCGCAAAAACTTCCAGACAAAAATCTTTACATTCAGGATCGAGAATCTGATCTATTTTCATTTCCGCAAGTTCTACTTCACTATAACCCAGAGTATCTATCCATGCTTTATTAACATATAAAAAATGACCATCCGCCCCCACACTGTCAATTAAATCTGTAGCATTTTCAAACAAATCTCGCATCTTTTCTTCGCTTTCTCGCAGTGCTTCTTCTGCTTCTTTCCGCTTAATAAACTGACCAATTTGACTACCAATTGCCGCCATAGTTTGTAGTAAATTTTCATCTAATTCCTGCGGAAAACAGCTAAAAAAAGTCATCACTCCCAGCACAGCTTTGCCTGCTGTCTTCTCTTCATAGTCACCCAAAATTGGGAAACCAAAGGCTCCGTGCAGTCCTTCCTTCGCCGCAACTTCTTTTCGCATAAAGTCGTCGTCTTCCACAATATCAGAAATCCAATGACAGGAACCACTAGCCCAAACTCGACCAGTTAAGCTAACCCCAGGTGCGAATGTAATCTGTTCGCTCATCGCTATAAATTCTGGAATTTCTATTTCTGGTCGTACAAAAGTTTGCACGCATCTGAGTAAATTAGATCCATAATTTGAAGATTTTTTACTACCTTTTGAGATTAATTTTTCTCCTTCTTCAGACATCCAAAGTTCTCCCACATCCCATTCTAATGTATCACAAATTACAGCTAAAATTTCTTCTATTGCCTGTTGAAGAGTGGGGGATTCTGACAGCGCTAAACTGGTGACATATTGAGCCAACTGGCGCTGTTGACTGCGATATCTTTCGGTGACATCTCGACCGATATAAACTAAATCTGGTGTCAATATGCTGGTTTGAGAAAGACTATCAATGTCAGCTTGAATAGCTGAACAGGAAAAAGCGACTGTGATCTTCGTTCCGCTTTTTGTTTTGCAAACTACTTCGATATTAGCTTGAGATGAAGACAAATTAGCTTGAGATAAAGCCAAAGAATAGCGGACTTGTTGCAAAAATCTGCTGTCACTAACGATCATTTCAATAGAATTACCTAATAGTTCTGATTCGCTATATCCAAATAAATCTTGGGTAGAAGGGTTGATTTTTTTGATCTTTCCTGATGGCGTTGTGACTAAAAGTGCCTCGGCCATTGAAGTAATAATTTTATCAATATAGCTTTTTGCCCCAGCTAAGGCACTGATTAAAATATTCATTTCATTAGTTGCTTGAACTAATGTTTGTTCCAAAGCCATTCTATCTGTGACATCTTCGAGAAAAATAATGAGGATATTAATATCTTCTTCCTCGTATTGGACGATGTAGAGATCGAAATACAGGAGAGAATTATTTTCTAAGACTCGCGTAATTGCTTTAAATTCAAAATTTGGCAAAACGCCTGACAAAATATCAGTTAATATCTCTTCGGTGCCAAATAGTTCAGGAAAACAATTGCGGACATCATTACCTGATGTACTGCTGCTGCCTGTCTCAACAAATCGTTGCACATCAGAGGATGTGTCTAGGATTTTGAATTCCCCATCTACTGCTAAATATTCTAAGTGGTGAGGAGCTAATAGTTTTCGGAAAAAACTTTTCATGCAGTTTGGCGGCGTTAAGGAATTTGTGCTAAATAAAATTTATCCTGGTTCTACCATTTGGTAAGCTAGTTTATAAAAAATATCATCAACATCTTTACCAATTTTAGCAGAAGTTGCATAAGTTCCTAATACTTTATCTGGCGCGATCGCTTGGGAAATTTCAATCATTTTAGCTAAGGTTTCTTCATCAACTAAGTCTATTTTATTCAAAGCAATAATGATCGTTCCTTTGGGATTAATACTAGAAAAAAGAGCGATATGATCGGCGATATTTTCAATAGTTTCGGGGCGACTGACATCAGCAACAACTAAAGCACCGCCGGAACCTTTGAGATAAGAAGGGGCAATTGACTTAAATTTAGTCTGACCTTCTAAATCCCAAATTAAAAGCTGTACGTCCTGTTTTTCTTGCTGTCTTATCCCCAACAATTCAACGCTTTTGCGAGATATTTTTACCCCCACAGTAGAAAGATATTGGTCGCTAAATTGACGATCGACAAAACGGCGAATTAGGCTGGTTTTCCCAACCCCAAAATCACCCACCATGCACATTTTTTTAGAGATTATTGACATAACTACTTGCTTTTTACAGGCTTGTTGATTGGTTCAAACACTACACATCTACTTAAAAGTAGAGGTTGACTTGATTCTACATCAGCGGGAGGATTGGAAATCCCAACAATTTGTAATCGTCGGGGATCGACACCTTTTTGTATGAGGGCAATTTGTACTGTTTTAGCTCGCTCTTTAGCTATTTTTTGATTAACGATCGGATTGCCTTGGCGATCGCTATGACCAATTATTTTAAGCTGTTTCTGAGGATATTGCTTCAGAAACTCTTTAATATTCCCAATTACCTCTCCATATTCTGAGTTTAATTTTGTTGAACCTGCATCAAAATAAATCCGTGTAGTAATTTTCAGCGGATTTAATTTGATCGTACTAATTACTGACTGCACCCCAGGAATTTGTTTCATCGACTGAGTGATTTTTTGAGCATCTGCCATCACCATGACAGTCCCTTCAATTGTCACTTTGCGCTCTCCATAGCGACTAGAGATGGCTACACCTTCCATCTGATTTAACACCGCAGTTACTCGCTTGACTTCCGCTGCTATTAAGGATGGATCGGGTGGCACATCAACGGCGATAATTTGATTATCTAATTTTAGCATCGGTGCAGTAGCTTTGGCAATTTTTTCAGCTTTGGCACGCAATCCTTTATTCGGCAAATTTCCCGTGAGTTTTAAGGTATCTTTTTCTACGTCTACGCGCAAGCGATATACGGCTAAATCAGGAGCAGATCCTAATGCAATGACCGTATTTTCTTCGATTTCCCGCTCAACCCTCTGACGATATTCATACATTCCCCAAGGGATTAAAAATAAGGCAGAAACTACTAAGCTAACACCTAAAAGAGCGATCGGCGTTTTTTTCTCTTTCTCCTTTTCTATAATTTTAAAAATCCTTTGTAGCTGCGTGTGCAACTGTGCTGGTATTGTATCAGGATCGCCATCATAAAATTCAATCACTTTGCTGTGTTTCATGATGATGGTGCTGAGAGTTTCCCGCATAATTGTGAGAAATTGTTTAGGTGGTTCTCCTTTAATCACCACTGACAAATAACAATATCCAGCTACTTCGAGAATTATCTTGCAATCGCCGTACTCAATCTCATTTAGTTCAGCGATTTCTCCGGTTTGGGCAATACAATCATTGACAAAGCTGCGAATAGCTGTGAGCATTCCTCCAATCATGTCAGATTCTAGTTTTTGTCTGCCATCGGGCTGTAAGTCAGCTATCACTAACCCAGAGGCTTTGTGAATCAAAAATACAGCTTGCACGGCAAAGGGAACTGATTCTTTTAGAATTAATTCTGCTTCGGATACTCCCTGCATTTGAGCGCGAAATTTTCGTTTTACGCCCTCTACACTAAAAGCATTTGCTACTTTTTCATTGATCGCACGAATCGCTTCTGCCATGTATTTAGCAATAGTATTGCCAATTACAGGATAGAGAGCATCTACCATTGCGTCTCGCTCTAACTCAATTTGGGCTTTAATTGCGTTACCCATTTCGGGCGCAAGAGCTTCAGCTATTGATGTTTGATCGAGCCTAATTTGTTCTCTAATTGCTATGGCTATTTCTGGCGCGATCGCATTCGCCATTTCCTGCGGGGAATTTTGAATCTGTTGCGAAATCGCGTCTGGAAGTAAGTTGGCGATCGCGGCACTCATCGCCTGTTTATCCTGGGTACTTTTTGTCTTAATCACTTCATCAATGATCGGCACTAATACCTTAACAATCTCTTCCCTTGATTCAACTATTTTAAGATTCAGAATATCACCAATCCAAGGCAATAGCAAAGCAATTAACTCTTGGGGATCGTAAATTTGCTGTTCCAACTTTCCCAGTTGGCGATCGATTTTTGCCATCAAATCGCACACGCCAGGTAAATCTGTTTCGGCCAACATATTTTTCAACTCGTCTAATTCGGAGATTTTTGAGCCGAAAATTAAGTTTTGCAGCTGTTCGATCGCCTCAAATGACTCCTCTGAATCCTGCGTTAAATTGGCAGATTTTTCTATTGTTAGTTGCGATTCCCATTCCTTCTCTAACTGATTTGGCAATTCTTCAGCCGCAGAAATTAAAACCTCATCCTGTGGTAATTTTGCTGTGATTAATTCTTCCGCGATTGAGGTTCGATCTGCTACCGAGTTTTCTTCCCCAATCAACGCAGTAGCCAAAACATCTAAATATTTCGCCTCAGTTGAAATTGATTCAGCAATCGGAATTGGTCGCACAAAATCATCTTTTTGCCAAGCCTTAACCTCTTCAGCAGGATCGATTAAATCATTTGTATTTGGCTTTGTATTTGGCTTTGTATTTGGCTTTTTACTTGGCTCTTTAGGAACCAAATCATCCCGCGAAATTACAGTTGTTGAATAAATCCTCTCCCCATCTTCCTGATAGTTATTCGATCGCTCTTCCAGAGATAACTTTTCTCTCTTTACATCCCCCTCTAAATCCCCATCGGATTCAGGTGATAAACTTACAGAATTATTGTCTGCGATCGAGGAAAAATTCGGCACAACTTCCTGAGTCTCAACCACGTTAGACTCAGCACTTTTGGGTCGATAAATATCAGAATTTAGGATGAACGGTTCTGTCAGCTTGTCAAGCTGTAAAAACAAGTTTTCTAAAGGATTAGACTCGGATTCTGAGGCAACCTCCGATCGGGAACTATCTAAATTAGTATTACCAGGAACTACAGTCTCTTCTCGACTAGCTTCCGATTTAGCAATACTATCAGAGACAATTTCGGATGAATCCTTGGCGGTTTCCTTGGGCTGAAAATTAGATTTTTCAGCCCGTTCTAAAAGCATAAGTTCGCTTAGTAGATGCACCAAGGGATCGAGATTAGTTGCCGATCGATCGCGATTCTCTTTTCCTTCAGAAACAAAATCTTGACGCTGCTTTAATTCAGCTAGATTTTCTTCTGATAAAGCCATCTGCTTTTACCTATTTATTTAGTATTAGTGATGGTGGCGGTCCGGTAACAGTCGTCCTGAATCTAAATTACTATCAGCAACCTCTTTGAGTTCAGGGACAAATTCACTCCCTTTTAATCTCATACCGAGTTCAAACAATATTTCTGCCATATCATCCCTAGAAACCTTGACTTCTCGGAGTACAGAGAAACGTCTATCTAGTTCTTCAAACACTTGAGTTTTCAGCCCACGAATATCTTCTTGAAGTTGATCCCGACTCTTGGAAAAATCCTCACGAATTGAACTTGTCTGACTATCTACAGCCTCATCTAAAGATTCAATACTGGTAGAAAATTTGCGATTCAGGCGATCGATTTGCTGCCGGAGATCAGCCGTATCCTCTTGAGTTGTTGAATTTAAAGACTTAAACTTTTTCTCAATGGAATCAAAGGCAGTTCTCAGTTCCGTAGTTAAAACTGATTTTACCTGTTCGAGACGAGTTTGGATATCTTGCTGCAATATTGTCAGATCGGACTCTATCTTATCGAATCGATTATCGTATTCTCTCAACTGCGCCCCGAATATGATGTCACGAATTTGGTCAATATTCCCAAGCCTTTCGCGCATTTCTTCTTTGGTTATTTCCGCCATGTTTGCACCTCTAGTCTCCGGTTATTAGAAATTTGATAGTAGTACACCTTTAATTTAAACCACTTTTCGACCTTGAACCACAGACTTTTCCCAAGTCTACCCTAAGTTTCCCAGTCAAGTTTGGGGTATTGCGTCTTTAAAAATACGACACGGTTTTATTGTGTCATATTTTTGGGGAAAATTTCACCTTGAGGGTGAAACCCCCACGAATAGACTAGGATAACCTGTTTAACGAGATGAATTTTCGATCTGTAGGCTCTTGGTGATGACTCATCAAAAAATGATACTACCGATAGATACTATCAGTAATCGGTATCAATTAACGCAGTTGGGGGATGTCCGACTTTGAAAACACGCATTAGGACTTCAACCTGCCCCAAGTATCGACAAGTATCGATCGATATTTTTTGCACCTGTTTACTTATCGCCAGTCAAGAACAGCTAAAATATAACAAATAGTTGCTCCGTAAGTTTTATGCCTATGACTACTGCTACACCTGTTAAAACTCAATACGAAGCCATTATCGGTTTGGAAACCCATTGTCAGTTGAACACAAAAACTAAGATTTTCTCTAGTTCGTCTACAGAATTTGGGGGAGTCCCAAATTCTAACATTGACCCGATTTGTATGGGAATGCCGGGGGTGTTGCCGGTACTGAATCAGAAGGCGCTGGAGTATGCGGTCAAAGCTGGTTTGGCGCTTAACTGTCAAATTGCACCTTACAGCAAATTTGACCGTAAGCAATATTTTTATCCAGATTTGCCTAAAAATTTCCAAATTTCTCAGTTTGATTTGCCGATCGCGATTCATGGTTGGCTGGAAATTGAATTGATTGATGAAGCGGGCAATCCCATCCGCAAAAAAATTGGGATCACGCGCCTACACATGGAGGAGGATGCTGGTAAGTTGGTTCACGGTGGTAGCGATCGCCTTTCTGGTTCTACCTATTCGATGGTTGACTATAACCGTGCTGGTGTCCCTTTAATTGAAATTGTCTCGGAACCGGATTTGCGATCGGGGGCGGAGGCGGCTGAATATGCCCAAGAATTGCGCCGGATTGTCCGCTATCTGGGCGTTAGCGATGGCAATATGCAGGAGGGATCGCTACGCTGCGATGTGAATATTTCCGTGCGTCCCCTTGGTAGAAAGGAGTTTGGGACTAAGGTGGAGATTAAAAATATGAACTCTTTTAATGCCATCCACCGGGCGATCGATTTTGAAATTGAACGGCAAATTCAAGCTTTGGAAAATGGCGATCGCATCTACCAAGAAACTCGACTTTGGGAAGAAGGTAAGCAATGTACTGTCAGTATGCGCCTTAAGGAAGGAGCCAGCGATTACCGCTATTTTCCCGAACCTGATATCCCACCCATTGAGGTTTCGTCTCACCAATTGGATATCTGGGAATCGGAAATTCCCGAATTACCAGCCCAAAAACGTCATCGCTACGAAATTGAAATCGGCCTTTCTCCCTACGATGCGCGGGTGTTAACGGACGATCGCTCGGTGGCTGAGTATTTTGAGGCCGCGATCGCCACCGGTGCCAATCCCAAACAGGCCGCTAACTGGGTGATGGGAGACATCACCGCCTACCTGAAAAATGAAAAACTCAACATCAATCAGTTACCTTTTCAACCTCACGCTTTAGCAGAATTAATTGCTTTGATTGAGGCCGGCACGATTAGTGGCAAAATTGCGAAGGATTTATTGCCCAAGTTATTATCTGAAGGCGGTTCTCCTAAAGATGCGATCGAATCCGCAGGCCTAACTCAAATCTCTGACTCTGCTACCCTCGAAGCCGTTATTGATGAAATAATCGCTGCTAATCCCAAAGAACTCGCACAATATCGCAGCGGCAAAACTAAACTCTTAGGCTTTTTTGTGGGTCAAGTGATGAAGAAAACTGAGGGATGTGCCGATCCGAAATTGACTAATCAATTGCTAAATCAGAAGCTTAACGGTTAATGTCAACTTAGGAATAGAAATTAGTTTGTAGTAAGCGCTTTAGCGCGCTCTTTGCGCTTACTACAAACCAAAAACAATTTTTACCGCGCTTGATTACTGCATTCTATCTATTGTCCGATACTGAATCGCCTCGGCAACATGATTGCTTTTCAAACTTTCATCCCCCGCTAAATCAGCAATAGTTCTAGCTACTTTCAAAATGCGATCGCTGGCTCTTGCAGATAATCCCAACTTCCTAATTGCCCCTTCTAATAAATTCCGAGAAGCATCATCTAACTGACACCATTTACTAATATGACGACTTTGCATTTCCGCATTACAACGCAAATTAGATTCTAACTTAAATCTTTCCCAAGCTCTTGCTCTTGCCTCCTGAACCCTCACCCGCACCGGCTCCGACTCCTCCCCCGTCGGTTGTCGCGTAATTTCCTCTGGCTTCAACCGATTAACAGCTACTTGTAAATCAATTCTATCCATCAACGGACCAGAAAGTTTTGCCCAATATTGTTCCCTTTTTTGCGGCGAACAAGTACACTGTTGAATACTATCACCATAATAGCCACAAGCACAGGGATTTGTACTAGAAACTAAAGTAAATTGTGCTGGAAACCTCACCGATTGTCGAGTCCGTGAAATCGTCACATAACCATCTTCTAACGGTTGTCGCAAAAACTCTAAAACATCTCGTTTAAATTCCGTCAACTCATCAAGAAAAAGCACACCTCTATGGGCCAAAGATATTTCCCCTGGACGGGGAAAACTCCCACCACCAACTAAAGAAGGTCCCGAAGCCGAATGATGAGGACTGCGAAAAGGGCGATCGCTAATTAACATCCCCTTATCCTTTAATAACCCCGCCACAGAATGAATTTGAGTTACTTCTAAAGCCTCATCAAAAGTCAGCGGCGGTAAAATTCCCGGTAAACGTCTGGCTAACATGGTTTTCCCACTACCGGGCGGTCCAACAAAAATTAAATTATGCCCACCAGCCGCCGCAATTTCTAAGGCTCTACGGGCATGAGCTTGTCCTTTAACATCTTTTAAATCTAAAATATTAAATTGTTTACTAGCTAATTCTTTTTGGGCATCTACTTCAACAGGCGAGTAGCATTGTGGGTTATTCAAAAAATCTGTAACTGCAAAAATATTCTCAAAACCATAAACAGATAAACCGTTGATTAAAGCCGCTTCCCGTGCATTTCCCGCAGGCAAAATTAGCCCCAAAATTCCCATTTTATGCGCCGCCGCCGCGATCGGCAAAACTCCAGCCACCGGCCGCAAAGTTCCATCCAAGGAAAGTTCACCTAAAAATAAATAATCCCCCAATAAATCTGCACTAACTTGTTCCGAAGCTGCTAAAATTCCGATAGCAATTGACAAGTCAAAACTTGGCCCCTCCTTTCGCAAATCAGCCGGAGTTAAATTAACTACAATACTCCGCATCGGAAAAGCATAACCAGAATTTTTTAAAGTTGCTTTTACCCTTTCTTTAGCTTCTTGGACAGCAGTATCAGGTAATCCGACAACTACAATTTTTGGCAATCCTCCCGATACATCAACCTCCACACCCACCTTTACAGCATCGATACCAACAATAGATGCACTCCAAACCCTAGCTAACATTATTTTTAATCCTTATGCGCCCGTCTTTTGTTATCTTAATATTATGTCGCATTTTGCCCTCTTCCCTCTTCCCTCTTCCTTCTTCCTTCTTCCTTCTTCCTTCTTCCTTCTTCCTTCTTCCCTCTTCCTTCTTCCTTCTTCCTTCTTCCTTCTTCCTTCTTCCTTCAAAACTATGACAACTCAAGATACTATTTTCAGCAAGATTATTCGCAAGGAAATTCCCGCAGATATCGTTTATGAGGATGATTTGACCCTTGCGTTCAAAGATATTAACCCGCAAGCTCCTGTCCATATCCTTGTCATTCCCAAAAAGCCTATTCCTAAACTAGCTGATGCTGAGTCCCAAGATCATGCGCTGATGGGTCATTTATTGCTGACTGTCAAGCGGGTGGCTGAAACTGCGGGACTAAGCAACGGCTACCGGGTTGTCATCAATACTGGTGCTGACGGCGGCCAGACTGTGGATCACTTACATCTTCATATTCTGGGTGGTCGTCAGATGGCATGGCCTCCGGGCTGATGATTGATAAGTTAAACTAATGACTGTCATCAGAAAAATTGTGCTTAAAAGGCCTTTACAAACCGAAACAAAAGCGTTAAGTTTATTACATGGCGGAACACAAAGCCGCCCTGAACCTTGAAAAATTCATACAGCAATCATAAGCACATGACAACTACCTTACAACAGCGCGAAAGCGCCAACGTCTGGGAGCGCTTCTGCGAGTGGGTGACATCCACCGACAACCGTATCTACATCGGTTGGTTTGGCGTTCTAATGATCCCCACCCTCTTAACCGCTACTATCTGCTACGTCATCGCCTTCATCGCCGCTCCTCCCGTTGACATCGACGGTATTCGCGAGCCCGTTGCTGGTTCTTTGATGTACGGTAACAACATCATCACTGGTGCAGTAGTTCCTTCTTCTAATGCGATTGGTCTGCACTTCTACCCAATTTGGGAAGCAGCTTCACTCGATGAGTGGCTCTACAATGGCGGCCCCTACCAGTTAGTGATTTTCCACTTCCTGATCGGTGTGTTTTGCTACATGGGTCGCGAATGGGAATTATCTTACCGTTTAGGTATGCGTCCTTGGATCTGCGTGGCTTACTCTGCTCCTGTAGCAGCAGCTACCGCAGTATTCTTGATCTACCCAATTGGTCAAGGTTCTTTCTCCGATGGTATGCCTTTGGGTATCTCTGGTACATTCAACTTCATGATCGTGTTCCAAGCTGAACACAATATCTTGATGCACCCCTTCCATATGTTAGGTGTGGCTGGTGTATTCGGTGGTTCCTTGTTCTCTGCAATGCACGGTTCGTTGGTGACTTCTTCTTTGGTGCGTGAAACCACTGAAACTGAATCTCAAAACTACGGTTACAAGTTCGGTCAAGAGGAAGAAACTTACAATATCGTGGCAGCACACGGTTACTTCGGTCGTTTGATTTTCCAATACGCTTCATTTAACAATAGCCGTTCTTTGCACTTCTTCTTGGGTGCATGGCCAGTTGTGGGTATCTGGTTTACCGCTTTGGGTATTTCCACAATGGCTTTCAACTTGAATGGTTTTAACTTTAACCAATCGATTATCGACTCCCAAGGTCGTGTCGTGAATACTTGGGCTGATGTCATCAACCGCGCTAATTTGGGTATGGAAGTAATGCACGAGCGTAATGCTCACAACTTCCCTCTGGATTTGGCTGCTGGTGAGTCTACTCCGGTTGCTTTGGTTGCTCCTGCGATCAATGGCTAAGTTTTAGCTTGAGATAACAAAAGACGCTCTCAGAAATGAGGGCGTTTTTTGTTGGGGAAATTTGTTTGTTTGAAAGCGCGATCGCGCTGTTCTAAATTTCTCAAAATAGAGGGGAAGAGTCAGCGCGATCGCATTTCATCGAATCTGAGTAAATGAGGAATATTGCTCGCTTGAGATGGTATACTTATTGAGAAATTAAAATACTGAGCAATGCCTATTCCATCAGAAATTCAATCTATTATTAACCGATTGAATCAAGAACTAGATCGAACAGAAGAAAATGCAACAGAAGGACTGAATTTAGTAAGATTGCCATTATCCTTGTTTCCTGACAATCTGATATTAGTTCAGTTCTTTGCTTATCTGAATAATGTCATATTTTTTGTGGGAAATTACAGAAGACAAATTCAAGGTGCGATCGAGCGACTATCGGTAAGTGATGTGAACGCTGCGGAAATTCAAGAAACAGGAGAAGAGTTGGCTACTATGTTGGGTGTGCTATTAGAGGCTAAAATAAGGGTGGAACAAATTATCACTCGCTTGAGAAACTTGCCATGAAAGAATTACCAGATGAAAAGACTCTGCTAGAATTACTTGAACTTGCTAAAGATGCTGAACTGAAGGCTCGAAAACTCTATGAGCTGGGAGAGGCATTTGCTCAAAAGTGGGAACGGCGGCTAGAGGCAAGGCAACAAACTGTAGCACAAAAACAAGTAAGTTGAGTAAGAAACATTAAGTGCGATCGCGCTTTTCTAAATTTATCAAAATAGAGGGGAAGAGTCAGCGCGATCGCGCAGTCTGCTAAATTAGACTATCTGACAAAAAAATTCTCTCAAACCATTTGTAGTATTCCTTTTACAGTGGTATAATCTTCATGGCTAAGCAGATAGACTGTAACTTTGAGGATACTAATTAAATGAAAAATAATTTTCTCCTTCTTAGTATTGGCGTATTTGCGCTATGTGTCTCTCCAATTATAAAGAATTTCCTATTACTTGCATACCGTTCCTCATCAAAACCATCTATAGTCTTAACACTCCTAAAGATTCTCTTCACCTCTACTAAGGCGCGAACGCTCTCAGAAATGAGGGCGTTTTTTGTTGGGGAAAAAGTCAGGCTAAACTTGGCGCGATCGCCACTCCTGAAGATCGGAAATCACAAACAAAGCCTCAAACTCCAACCCATTTGCAGCGTAAAACTCTGCCCCTCCCTGCTGTCGATCGATCAGCGAAATCACCCGATTTACCTCATAACCCGCACCCCGCAACCGTTCCACTGCCTTCATCGCTGAACCACCCGTCGTCACCACATCCTCCAAAACCACAACCTTAGCGCCTTCCCGCAAAATCGGCCCCTCAATATAAGCCATTGTCCCGTGCCCCTTCGTCTCCTTCCGCACAATTAACCCCGGAATTGGTCGATTTTGATAGGCGGAAACTACGCTTACGGCTGTGACAATGGGGTCAGCACCTAAAGTTAAACCCGCCACCGCTTCCGTATCTGCTGGCAACACTGATAACAGCAAACGTCCCACAGCCAAAGCACCTTGAGGGTGAAGCGTTACAGGCTTACAGTTGATATAATAGGAACTTTTCTGCCCAGAGGAAAGTACAAAATCCCCTTCGCGATAGGCCAACTCGCAGAGTAAATCTAACAAGCGATCGCGCAAAACTTTTGAATCAGCATTAGCTAAAGACACAACTAACCCAATCGGAGATAGACTTTCATCCATAATGGTGACAGCAAAAAATTGACAAAGTAAACAAATAAGCAATAATCAGTCTATATTAGAATCAAAATTAATCTTGAGGCTGAAGATCATGGCCAAACAATTAAAAATCCTTAGTAGTGCCTTAATTATCGCTGTTGCTTCTAGCATACTAGGTTCTGCAAAAATCGCACAAGCAGAACCTTTTGGGTATAATCCAGTTGCTGATGAATTTAATCGGCGTTTCTTTGAAGCTTCTGGCGATTTTTACCAAAGCGTTAGCATTCAAGGATACACCAATGACATTTTAGGCATTGGTTCCCCCACTGGTATCGTTGCTTTTCCAGAAAAGCAACTTGAACGGGATGGTAGTCAACTTCATGGCCTCTATCGGGAAATGATGGAACAACAAGCCTCTAACGATCCGATCATTCGGGTTCCAGATGCCCTAAATCCTTTCAATTCTTCCTTACTAGGATTACCACCACGTTAGTAAAATTGGGAAGACTTACGCAAGCCTAACTTGATTTTATTATGGCAAGCGGAGCGAAGCAATCTCAAAGCCTTACAATAATGTTAAGCTTGCGTATGTCACCTTTAAAGTGCGCCCTACTGGAATCGAACCCATGACAAAACTTGTAACCCCTACTATTGCGTAACTCTATCTCTAATTAGCTTACAAATCGCGTGGATTAAGGATTAATAGCTGAGATATTTTTCGACTGAAATCAGTTTTTGCAATCGATCGATTGATTTAATTTTGTATTTCTTATAACCGTCTGACTAACCTTGCCAGTAAAGCGGGTGGCGGGAATCGAACCCGCATTATTAGCTTGGAAGGCTAAAGTTTTACCACTAAACTACACCCGCAGACATTTAGTTATCCTAACATAGATTTTCCGAAATAGCAAGCAACCTGTAAAATTTTTTTCACGATCGCGATCGCCTACCATCTGCGCCACTGTAACTACCTATTGACCACAAAAGTCAACACAGTTTCATCAATCCCTTTTAGTTGCAGGGACTTATACTTAACCACTTGATCCTCATCAAGATAATCCGCCACTACCGCTGAAACAATAATCGTATTAGGTTCCGCCGCTTCTTGCAACCGCGCCGCAATATTCACCGCCGGACCGATCGCTGTATAATCCGATCGCTCCTCACAGCCAAACATCCCCACCACCGCAGTACCCTGATGAATCCCACAGCGGAAACGCACAGGCGGTACACCATTCACCCCTACAATTCCCTGGTCTTGCCAACGCCCATTAAGCTCATCCAGAGCAATCAGCATACTCCTAGCCGAAGCCACCGCACGCCGCACCTGCTCGTTAGGAGTTAATTCCTCCGGCGCACCATAAAGAGCCATCACTGCATCCCCAACAAACTTATCCACCACGCCGCCATTACTAAACACTGCCTTAGTCATTGCTGATAAATACTCATTTAATAACTCTGCTACACGGCGCGATCGCAAGGTATTTGCCAAAGAAGTAAAACCCACAATATCGCTAAATAAAATTGTAATTAAACGCGGTTCTGGGCGCAAATCTAAAGACAACTCCCCCGCTGCTGCTTTCTTCACCATTGACGGTGGTAAAAACCTTCCCAACACCGACTCTGTTAAATAAGAATTTAACTGCTGCACCCGGCGTTCATTTTGTTTTAACGCTACTAAATTGCGGACTTCAGCTAACAATTCTCTATCGTTAAAAGGCTTCGATAAGTAAGCATCAGCACCTTTTTCTACACCTTCAATTCGTGTATCTTCATCAATCTTTGCCGTCAGTAAAATCACAGGTGTACCCTTCAATTTCTCATCTTCCCGAATCATCCGAATCAAATCCAAACCCGACACCACAGGCATCATTAAATCCGTCACAATTACATCTGGATCGTGGTTTTTAGCCATTTCCAATCCCTCAGCCCCATTACGAGCTAGAACCACTGCAAAACCAGCCCCTCGGAGAATTCTTGCCACATAAGTCCGCAAATCTGGGTTATCATCAACTACCAATACAGAAGGCAGTTTTTCCGCATTGACTGAGGGTTTAATAAAGTTGCTTTCGGCAGTCAGCGGTAGTTTTTCCTCCTCCTCAACCATCTCCGCTTCCACATCGGCTAACTCTACTACTACCTTTCCAGAGTGAAACTCCGCAGGTATTTCTAGCAGGCGATCGGCGGGTAAATGTGTCGAACCTTTAACTAGCCAAACTGTAAAAGTAGAGCCTTCCCCGTAAACTGATTCTACGGAAATTTTGCCGCTGTGCATTTCCACCAATTCTTTTACTAAAGCCAATCCCAAACCACTACCCTCGTAGGAGCGAGAAGCCGAGCCTTCAGCTTGACGAAAGCGCTCAAATAAGTAGGGAATTTGTTCGGTGCGAATGCCAATACCCGTATCTTTTACCTGAAGTAAACAATGGGAACTAACATTGGTCAAACTAATAGTAATAGTGCCGCCAGCTGCGGTAAACTTCATCGCATTTGATAACAGGTTGTATAGTACCTTATCAAACCTTTCAATATCTAAATAGAGAGCAGGGCAGTCCTCCAATTGAGTGACTAAATTAATGCCTTTCTTTTCACAATAAGGGCGGAAAGAATCAACGGTACTGCGACAAAATCCGACTAAATCAGTGGGGCGAAAACTTGGCTGCATTCGGCCTGCATCTAAGCGTTGTAAATCTAGTAGTTGATTAACTAATCTGAGTAAGCGGCGAGAATTTCGCAGTGCGATCGCGGCTTGTTCGTAAGGTAAATCTTTTTTCTGACTAACTGCTGATTCCAAAGGACCGATCGTTAAAGTGAGCGGCGTGCGAAATTCGTGAGAGATATTTTGGAAAAATTCAGTTTTCAGACGATCGGCTTCCAGTAACCTTTCCGCTTGCTGTCTAGTAGTTTGGTAAAGGCGAGACTGCTGCACGGCTAGAGATGCTTGGGTAGCCACAACCAGCGCCAGTTCAACTTCCGAAGAATGCCAGGAGCGAGTGGTGTTGTTTTGCCGTAGGGAAATACTACCGATGATTTTACCATCGGAAAGCAAGGGAACTACCAGCAAAGCCCGTGCCGGCGATCGCAGTGGCAACTCGGTAATATTAAATTCTGGGTGTTGAGAAAGATCGGAAATTGCCACTGGTTGTTTCGACAACATCACCTCCTGCAATACCGGATTCCCCCGAATCGGCACTAAAGATTGAGGCAAAGATGAAAGGGCTGGGGGGGGAGCCGGAGATGAAGGCGATGGGGGAGACAAGGTAAATTCTCCCACTGCTACAGCATCCATCAACGCATCATAAAGACCGACACATTGGACGTACTCATCATCTTCTGTCCACAAAGAAAGAGCGCAGCCATCCACGCGCAAAGCCTGTCCCAACTGTTGAGTAATCGCGGCAAAAATATTTTGGGGGTCAAGGGAGGAGCGAATTGCTGTAGTAATAGTATTTACCAGGGCTTCCCGTTTGGCTAAAGCTCTCACTTGCTCTAATGTTCGTGCTTGGGATAAAGCCAAAGCAGCTTGATCGGCAACCGTAATTACTAACTGTACTTCATGGTCTTGCCATTGGCGGGATTCGGCAAACTGGTGCAGTGCCAATACTGCCATCAATTCTCTTTGGTAGAAGAGTGGCACGATTAAGCTAGAGCGAATATTGGCGATCGCGATCGCTTCTTTCCGCTCTCTATTTTCTGGATTTTGCACCCTTTCATCAGTTTCAGTATCTTGAATCACCTCCACATCAAGAGTTTCCCAAACTAAAAGTGGCAAAATTTCCGGGGAAAGCAAATATTGGGCAGCGGGCGCGGGGACACCGCTCCTATTTCCCTCCTCCTCAGTTTCTTGAATCCTTGTTGGTTCTGGGTTTTCATACAGAAACCATTCTTGAGCCATTTGACCGTCTTGGAAGGGACGCAACAAACAGCAACTCACTTCAAACATCTGACCGACGGTTTCAACTATTCTTTGAAGCATTTGCCGATAGTTAGGGGCAGAGCGAATAGTATTAGTGACAGCGTATAGCAAAGATTCTTGCTGAAGCGCCCGCCGTAATTCTTCTGTCCGAGCTTTCAGAACGTTATGAGTATCAACAGCTTGGCTGACTAGAGCTCTAAGTTCTTCGGCATCCCAAGGCTTAGTGACATACTTAAATACTTGACCGGAGTTAATTGCTTCTACTAAGTCTTCTACATCTGTATAACCAGTTAATATAATCCGAATCACATCTGGATATTGAGCAGCAGTCATGCTCAAAAATTCTGTCCCGCTCATTTGGGGCATTCGCTGATCGGAGATAATGACAGCTACTTCTCCGACTCTGGCTAAAAGTTCCAAGGCCTCTGGTCCCGAATCTGCCCTGAGCACTTTGTAGTCGCGATGGAGCGTGCGATAAAGCAAGTCGAGGTTATCCGGCTCGTCATCAACGATCAATATTTTTAATTTCCGGTTAGTTTGGGAATTCATGCACCCTTCTCCTGTGCCTTGAGGCCATTAAATTTAATATGTCTGACACAAGAAGAATGAGCGCTGGTCTGAATTGCTGAAGTCATAATAATATGTATCGGTCAAATTTGGGCTATTTTGCTCTACCGAGATTTTATTTATGCTCTGTGTTGGGCTAGATGCTAAAGTCTGAATTATTAATTCATACATAACCTATGGTGAGGAACCTTCAGTTATGTCTAATTATATAGTAATGCCTGAAAACGCCTTGGCTTTAGTTAAGAGATCGTATTGTTCAGCACCCTTTCGCCGAGGATTGGTGAGATGGAGTTAATACCGAACACAGCTTTTAAGATGGAATGCTTTGACTCTACAGAGGCGATGCCTGCGGCTGGCTACGCCTACGCACTTTTTTTGAGTTTATACTAATATTTCTAATTCGCGCTTGATGGGTGAAGAGTTGGCTCATACCAATTTAATATGAAGTTGCACATATTCCGATCCCCTTAAATCCTCCTTAAAAAGGGGGAATTTGAATTATTGCTCCCCCTTTTTAAGGAGGCTGGGGGGATCGAATTCTATGCAACCTCATAAAAAAAAGGCTTATTCATAATTTGCAATGACAACTAACTTTGACTGGGATAATAACAAAGCCAGAACCAATCAGAGTAAACACGGGATTGATTTTGATGAAGCGGCGACAATTTTTGACGATCCGTTTCTGATTACAATTTATGATGAGATCCATTCCCTAGAGGAAGATCGCTATTTAACCATTGGCTATTCAAACAAAGAACGCTTGCTAGTGGTTGCTTACACATATCGCGGCGATACTATTCGGATTATTAGTGCTAGAATACCTACAAAGCATGAAAGGAGAAGCTATGAGCAAGGTATCTAATCCCAACCCAAACTCAGAAATAGTAGATGACGGGGAAATGGAACCGGAATATGATTTTAGTAAAGGAGTAAGAGGTAAACATTACCTCCCGAATCTCAGTGACGACCAACAGCCAGTAGTTGTCAAAGTTAACAGCAAAGATGGCGAAAAATATGTGACCATGAGAATTGTAGAAACCCAAGCTATAATTACAGCCGATGGTCAACTGACAGCACAACTTCCTTCAGATATTATCCCCGGAGAACACAGAGTTATCCTGAGAATTGAACAGCCGGCAAGCTAAGAAATTCCCACTGACTCTTTTGCTAAATCTTTGTTAGACTTATCCTATAAATCTATTCACTCTACGGGCCAAAAACCCGGTTTCTGCCTCAATATCTCATAGATGAAAACTGATAGCCTATTTTACAACATCTTCCAACAATTCCCCTTTATTTTCTTTGCCCTCCTGGGCATACCGGCTGAAGCGACAAACCAATATCAATTTACCTCCCAAGAGGTCAAACAATTAGCCTTTCGCCTAGATGGTTTGTTTCTGCCAATCATTGAAGATTCTCAACTACCTTTCTACATTGTGGAGGTGCAATTTCAACCAGATCCAAATTTGTACTATCGTCTATTTGCCGAATTATTTATCTATCTCAGACAATACCAACCAAGCCATCCTTGGCAATTGGTAGTAATTTACCCAAACCGTCAAACTGAAAGAGAAAGTAATCTTCACTTTCAGGAAATGTTGGCACTCCCGAATATTACTCGGATTTACCTTGATGAACTAAATCCACCGGAAACAGCATCGCTGTCGATCAAATTACTGAAGCTGATTGTTGAACCAGAAAATACTGCCCCTGATTTGGCTAAAGAATTAGCTAGACAAGCGGAGAGGGAAATCCCCAATGCTGCTGTCAGAAAGAATCTGATAGACTTATTAGAGACTATCATTGTTTACAAGTTACCGCAAAAATCCAGAGAGGAAATTGCTGCCATGTTTGAACTCAGTGATTTAAAGAAAACCCGATTTTATCAAGATGTTTTTGCTGAAGGGCAAGCCGAAGGCAAAACTGAAGCACAAGCTGAAGCGAAACAACGAGAAAAAGTTTCAATTCTCAGAATGGTTAGTCTGGGATTAAGTGCAGAACAAATTGCTACAGTCTTAGACTTATCTGTGGCGGTCGTAGAAGCGATTGTCGCTGAATCTGAACAAAATTAATCCAACTATAAATTGTGGGTTGGGTTTGGGGACTCAACCCATCCTACGCACTGTATCAATATAAGTGCAACCCGCGCAGGCGGGTTTTGTCTGTGTAGACGCGGTTTCAACCGCCGAGTCTCCTATTGGGCGAATAGAATTCGCGGCTACACAAACGAAGTCCGCCTACGCGGACTAATATCGGTATCAATTTCAGAGAAACCTGATTTTTTTGCGTAAGTTATTTTGATGAAAATGTAGATATTTTTATCCAGATCGCTGAGAATGTTCAGCAAGTGAACGGTTTATACTTAAATGACTAAGCATTGCCAACAAAAACTCGCTGCTATACTGACTTTCACTCTCTTGTCTTGCGGTGCGCCGTTACTTTTGAGCGCTAATGCCTTGGCCCTGGAAAACCGCAAGCCAGAAGTCGCGACTACAGAGATTGCCCCACTGATTGCGAAGTTAAAGAGCAACGATGAAAGGGAACTGGATGCAGCCATTAAGAAGTTAGCCCAAATTGGTGAGCCAGCTATTCCTGCTCTGATTCAAGCCTTGGGGGATAAGAATTTGCTGGTCAGCCGGAGTGCTCGTGAGGTTCTACGGAACATTGGTCCCCCAGCGATTCCTGCCCTTGTTCAAGCCTTGAAAGACTCAGATGTGCAAATCCGCCGTCGTGCTGCTGATTTATTATTAGCCAAAAACGGAAGTATTTTTAATGATTGGGGTAATTGGGATGGTGATTATGGGGAAAATTATGTGGAAAACTCATCAGCAACCAAAGCTGTGCCTGAGTTAGTCTTAGACTTCGACTTCGAGATCATCGATCCAAAAGCCAAAGGTGCTGTAGCTGCGTTGATTCCCCTGCTTAAAGACTCCGATCCAAAGGTGCGCTGGATTGCGGTTGATGCCTTGGAAGAAATCGGTTCAGAAGCCAAAGCTGCTGTACCTGCATTGATTCCCTTGCTTAAGGACTCCGATGCAAAGGTACGTGGAAATGCAGTTTATGCCTTGGGAAAAATCGGTGCAGAAGCCAAAGCTGCTGTACCTGCGTTTATTCCCTTGCTTAAGGACTCCAATGTAGGAGTGCGTAGGAATGCGGTTTATGCCTTGGGAAAAATAGGTGCAAAAGCCAAAGCCGCTGTAGCTGAGTTGATTCCCCTGCTCAAAGACTCCAATGTAGGAGTGCGTTGGAATGCGGTTTATGCCTTGGGAGAAATCGGTGCAGAAGCCAAAGCCGCTGTACCTGCGTTGATTCCCCTGCTCAAAGACTCCGATGCAGGGATGCGTAGTATTGCAGTTTATACCTTGGAAAAAATCGGTGCAGAAGCCAAATATCTTGTACCTGGGTTGATTCCCTTGCTTAAGGACTCCGATGCAAATGTGCGTAGGAAGGCGGTTGATGCCTTGGGAAAAATCGGTGCAGAAGCCAAAGCCGCTGTACCTGCATTGATTCCCTTGCTTAAAGATAAAGATGCAGAGGTGCATTGGAATACTGCCCCTACTCTGAAGAAAATTGCTCTTAACATTCAAGACCAAGCAAAAACGCTATCCCCAGCAGAATTGGATCAGGTCATCCGAGATTTTGAGCCAGCTTTAAAAATCCTAGAAGACCCTAAAGCTAAGTTCTCAAAAGAAGATATCGCAACTATTCGCCTGTCCATTGAAGCCCTCAAAGCCAAAAGAAGCGCCCACTTATTCAACTTAATTCGCCAGAATAAATGGGTAGCAGCAGCAATAATTTACCTGATATTCTTCCCTTCCTTTTGGTCTGCAATCCTCCGCCTGCGTCCCCTCTGGATACTGCAAATTAACGACGCACTCAAATCCTACGACTTTAAACTACCTGAAACCTGGGGCGGCGCACCTATACGGATTCGCGACCTTACCTTTATCCGTTTTTTTATTTACCATCCCAGAGTCCTAGATGCCTGGATTTCCACCCACATCGAAACAGTACGCGAACAATTTACCACACAAGAAACAGTCAAAATCCGCGCTACTTACATCCCAGTTTCCTTTGAACTAGACAACAAAAAAGTAACTGAGATTAGATGTCAAGAATTGCAGTCAACTTTCACCAAAAACCGCATCCGTCTGTTGATTTGGGGTGAAGGCGGCATCGGCAAAACTAGCATCGCCTGTCAAATTGCAGATTGGGCAATGGAACCCGAACAAAACAAACGCCTCAGCAAACATCTGATGATTCCTATACTAATCGAAGAAGAACTAAAGAATGTAAACGAGGACAAAGATTCTTTTTTAACAGCAATTAACGGTCAACTAAAATCGATCGCTGACCTCCCCGAACCTGCTGATGAAGAACTGCTAAAACAATTATTACAACAGCGCCGCCTGCTGGTAATTGTTGACCATTTTTCGGAAATGTCAGAAGCTACCCAAAAGGCAATTCTCCCTAACTCTCCTGATTTTCCTGTCAATGCTTTAGTTTTCACTTCGCGGCTGGATTCAAGTCTGGGAAGAGGCAATAAAACCACGCTTCACCCGCTGCGATTTGAGGGAGCGGAGTTATCTGTTTTTATGCAGAAATACTTGGAGAAATTAGGGAAAATACATTTGTTTGGCACCGGTTCGCGGTTTCACTCTGCCTGCGGCGACTTGGCTAAGCTTTTAGAGGGAATAGAAAATGAAAAAAGAAGCACAACTGTCTTATTTGCAAAACTGTACGCCGATATGTTAATCGCCAAAAAAACGGCAGAAAATAGCAATGATTCACTTCAAAATAGACCCGATTCAACTAAAGACAAGCCAGATGAAAATATACCAGAGTTCATGCTGTCGTACCTGAAAGAAATAAATAAGGATGTAGCAGAGGATAAATTGAACACTAACGAAGTTCACGAAGTTGCTAAGTTGCTGGCTTGGGAATGCCTAAAAGTCACTTATCGACCCACAAGTATCAAGATTAAAGATGCTTTAACTGCGGTGTCTGCATTGCATCCACAGGATGCAAAAGAACGCCTGAAATATCTGCAAGATAAACTCCGTATCATCAAAACAAATCCTCCTAGTGAAGATAATATTCGCTTTGTTCTTGACCCCATAGCCGAATATTTAGCCGGGTTGCATTTAGTGGATATTTATGGTAATGATGATAATAAGTGGTACGATTTTTTCATCAATGCAGATTTTCAGACTTCCCCAGAGGCAATTAAAGGCTTTATGTTAGCAGTTCGTGATTGCTATTTGGCTAAGGTTCCTGATGCAAAATCTACTGATTATTTGCCTACTGAAATAGCCACGCGCTATAATATTCCTGTTGCTAATTCTATGTCGGCTCAAACTTCTCAACCAGTTGCAGTGTGATTTAGGAATAGAAATTAAATAATTCGCTTGTTTGTAGTAAGCGCAAAGAGCGCTAAAGCGCTTACTACGAACCCGGCAAAGAGCGCTAAAGCGCTTACTACGAACCCGATCGTCATAAGCATTGATTAAGTATATTTTTGGGGTTAATATCAAGATTAGCGGAATTTTTCTTAAGTTGGGATAGGCGATCGCTCTTTTTTAGTTTATACTAATATCTCTAATTCGCTGGGATGGGTAAGGAGTTGGCTAAGGCGATCGCTAAAGTAAAGCACTTCATAATGGGGAGATAATTCTTGGCGTAATTGCTTCCACAAACTGATACCTTCTGCTTCAAAAGCATCTGATTCTTCTTGAGTCAAATCGGGCGAGTTATATGGATCGTCCCAGTTTAATCTAGCATCATAAGCTTGAGCCCATTTATACAAGCGATTTATTGTTTCTGGATGTAGAGGAAATTGAGCAGGATCGATATCGCCTACTTCATCAGGTTCATTCCACTACAAGGGATCGCAACCATAATCTGCCATTAGTCTAATTTTTTTTGACATAAATGTTTAACCTCTACGTTTTGAGGTTTAAGAGTTCTAGTTTTGGCTTGTTGTAGTTCTCTCTAGTAAGCTAAAGCA
>MBRE01000079.1 GCA_001698425.1 Oscillatoriales cyanobacterium USR001
CTAATGCTTCAGAGATGCTGGTGGTTGTGTGGGTGGAAGTGAGTGTTCCTCTGGCAATTGTTTCCTTCAAGGAGTCAGTAGTGCGAGATTGTTGTAGGATGGGTGAGAGTAGTTGAGGATAGCATTTTTCTAAGTCAATAACTTTAGCTTTGGCTCCCCATCGGGCGTAGCAGTAGTAGGCTGCTTGCATATAGTCGGCGGCGATTTTTTCTTTTCCCCAAGTTAGATAAAATTTAGCTGCTAGTTCGTTGGCTAAGGCTTCTTCTTGGATAAATTCATTTTCTTTGGCTCCGGCAATTGCTTTGTCATACAGATCGATCGCTTCGGCTTTATTATCTAGAAACCTTTGTCGTTCTGCTTCTACTAGATGAAACTTATGCAAGAAATTTTCCGGTACATGACTAGCCCAAAACTTCAGATTATTTTGATGGCTTTCAACCTGTTCTAGTGCTGTCCGTTGTGCTCCTATATCGGGATAGTCACAGGCTAACAGTGCAAGGGCATGGTAGTAGTAGAAAACTGCAACAAAATAATAACCAGGAGCCGCACCAACCCATTGATAGCATAATTCTGCCTGCTCAATCGCTTCTGGGTAAGCACCAAATTGATAGAAAAGGATCGTTTTTGCAGCGTAAAGCGCAAATAGAACTGTAGTATTTTTGGAAGCAATCAAATCAGGCAACAATGTTACTTCATCGAACTGTGCTCCAGTTAATTGCAATCTTTCTGCTGCTCTTCCTGCAAAATTAAGCCCCAGTTGTTTCCAAATTCCTGCAAAATTAATTGAAGTCTCTAATTTGAGTTTGATCAGGGCTTCAATATAGGGATTTTGTTGTTCCAGTACAGCATCTAAATTTTCACCAACTGCAAATAGATAGGCGCAGTAGTTGTTGGCACAATATCCGGCAAACTCAATATCGCCTGTTTCCATGCCTGCTGCAAAACCTTCCTGAAGTGGTTTTAAACTATTTCTAGTAGCCTCTTTCCAGTGATTAATATGAGCATACACCATATTAAAAATTTTGGCTTTGAAGGTCTTAACCTTGAATTTTTCCAGAAGCTTGAGGGCTAGTTGGCTGGCATGATAGCCGGAATCCAGCTCATTCAAGCTCACTAATATAGTTCCATACAAAGAATAGGCATAGGCAAGAATAGCAGTGTCCCCAAACTCTTGGCACAGTGAAATCATAGTCAAGGTCTGTGGCAGTAGCATTTCAGGTTTAGCTGCGAATATAGGATAAGTCATTGCCCCCAAAATTCTCAAAGCAGCAAGTTTATCGGGAGCGGTCATTTCCTGATTAGCATCCAGGCTTTCCAGATCAGGCATCTCGATCCCAAATCCATGACTAGCATTGGGTTCAAGAAGATGCACTTCTAGCATTGCCAAAGCATGAAGTCCGAGATCAATGGCTGCTAACATACGAAGTTGAACGGTATTTGAGAGAATCTCAATTTCGTATGCTCTAGTATGTTCTAAGATAGTTTGGGCTTTTTGGTGAATGAGTTTGGTGAGGCTTTGAGACTGCTCGAAGTTGGAATTGATATAGGCAACTTCAGCCAATTCCAAATGAAGTTCCAGTGTGAGAGCATGATTTGTTATCCAATGATTCTCTGTGAGCAATTCCCGTCCAGTGGTCAGGTATGTAATGGCTGCGGTATAAGCAGTAGAAAGCTTAGCTCTCTGCCCAGCCCGAAGATTAAGTTCAGCCAAAGTTTCCCGTTCTGCTGAAGTTTGGATGAGATCCATGCCTACATTGAGATGATTGACAATCTCAAAAAGCTTCTCGTCTTGCTGCTCAATAGATGTATTTTGTAAAAGCAGTTGCCCAATTTGGTAATGGATTGCCTGTTTTTGCTCTTCGGGAATCAGAGAATAAGCAGCTTGTTGAACGCGATCGTGTAAAAACCGATAAGTTGGATTACCTGAAGCTTGGAAAACTCGATCGCTATCCGATTGAGTAAAGAATTTATAGATTTTTGTGGTAGGAATCACTAACCCTTCTTGCAATGCTTTCCACAAAGCTGTCGCGGTCTTTTTCGCCGATTTCTCACTCACAATTACCAAAGTATTCAAATCAAATTCCGCCCCAATACAAGCTGCTAATTTGAGAATATTTTGAGTTTCTATCGACAATTTCTGTAATTGCAATGCCATAAATTCCACCACATCATCAGTCACTGCTAAAGCTTTTACTTGAGCAATATCGCACTGCCAATGTTGAATTTCCCAATCAAAACTAATTAACTTATCATCATGTAATGCTTTGAGAAATTGAGTGGCAAAGAAAGGATTTCCTTGGGTTTTTTGAGCAATTAATTTCGTTAAAGCATAGGCAAGATGTGGTTCGCAATTCAGCGTATCTGCTACTAACCGATTCAAATTCAGTTCGCTTAAGGGTGGCAAGGTAATTGTATTCACTGTCGCCCCAGTTTTGACAATTTCATCTACTGTTAACATAAAGGGATGGACTGGAGAAACTTCATTATCCCGATAAGCTCCTAATATTAAGAGATATCCTGTATCTTGCATTAATAATTTCAGCAAGTTCAAGGAAGCGGAATCTGACCATTGTAAGTCATCTAAAAACATCACCAATGGATGTTCAATACTTGTGAAGACTTGGACAAACTTTTGAAATAGTAAATTAAACCGATTTTGAGCAGCACTTCCTGATAATTCGGTCGCTGGTGGCTGTTTGCCAATGATGTTTTCTAATTCAGGAATTACGTCAATTAAGACTTGTCCATTATCCCCCACTGCGGCTAATATTTGATTTTTCCATTTGTGCAATTGCTCATCTGATTCTGATAATAATTGCCCCATTAAGTCGCGGAAAGCTTGCACAAATGCTGAAAAGGGAATGTTGCGCTGAAATTGGTCATATTTGCCTTTGATAAAATAACCCCGTTGTCGCACAATTGGTTTATGCACTTCATTAACAACGGCGGTTTTTCCAATCCCAGAAAAACCTGCGACTAACATCATTTCTGCGCTACCAACACTCACTCTCTCAAAAGCTGCTAATAAGTTAGCAACTTCATTTTCTCTACCATAAAGTTTTTCAGGGATGATGAAAGAATCGGTAATATCTCGCTGTCCTAATTCAAAATCTACAATTTTACCTGTTTCTTGTAATTGACTCAGACAAATCTCTAAATCGTGCTTTATTCCTAACCCACTCTGATAGCGATCTTCGGCATTTTTTGCCATTAATTTGCTGACAATTTCTGACAAAACTGGAGGAATTTCTGGATTAATTTGATGTATGGGTATTGCCTGTTTTGCCAAATGACAATGTACCAATTCCATCGCATCTTCTGACACAAAAGGCAATTGTCCCGTGAGTAATTCATAGAAGGTGACACCAAGAGAATAGAAATCAGTGCGATAGTCAATTCCTCGATTCATTCGTCCAGTTTGTTCTGGGGAAATGTAGGCTAGAGTTCCTTCTAATACATTGGGATTTTGAATTTCTTGGGTTTCTCGTGGTAGTAAGGAAGAGATACTAAAATCTGTGATTTTAATTTCTTTTGTATGAGGATTAATTAAAATATTTCCGGGTTTGATATCTTTGTGAATGATGCGTTGCTGATGCAAACTTTGTAAAGTGATTGCTAAATGGCAAGCTATATTTAAGAATTGGTCTATGGGGAGGCGCTTACCTTGCTGCGTCAGATATTCTGCTAAAGATATTCCTCCGAAATCTTCCATGCTCAAAATGTAGCGATTTTGAGCAAATTCTAATTCATAAGTTTTAATTATGCCGGGAATATCTAAATTTTTACCAAGAGTATATTGATTCCTAAATTGTACTAACTCGCTAAATGTTGGATAGTCTTTTTGTAAGAACTTTAGGACGACGGGAGTTTGACTATCGATGGGGAGAACGCGATAGACAACGGTGCGATCGCCAGAATATAGTTGTTCTACAATCTCATAGCCGGGAATTTGGTGCATGGCTTAAATTAAAGTTAATAACTTGAGGCTTGGAACGGTTATAGCATGAAAAAAATTGAGAGACAAGTAATAAGTTTTGCATTTTAGGAAAAATTATGTAAAGTTTAAAAGCACCGATAGTGTATTATTTTTATCTAAACTCGATCTAACTCGATCGCGATCGCATAGGAGCTATAAAAACATGAACCCTGAAATTTTCAATGCCGCATTCTTGTCTTTTACCCTAATTCTCGTAGGCTTGGCTGGAGGCTTTCTATTACTCAAGCTTCAAGGCGGCGAAGAATAAGTTTTTCTAATCAAACCGCCAAAAGTAGGGGCGAAGCATTCGGGCGATAAATTACCGCTATAAACCGAGATTTTGTACCCGAATGCTTCGCCCTCCCAGGGTTTGAAAACACCCCCTAACCCCTTCTTGTCTTACCCTAGCCCCTAACCCCTAGCCCTTCTTGATTTATTAACTTTTGTTAAAAAATGAGAAAAAATCTGATAATATCGAGAGAAAGTTTAAGATTCTTCATAAATTCCTGATGACTTTATTAATTGTAGGAGCCACAGGTACTCTCGGCAGACAAGTGGCGCGTCGCGCCCTAGACGAAGGGTATCAAGTACGATGTTTAGTCCGAAATTACAGAAAAGCTGCCTTTTTAAAGGAATGGGGCGCTGAGCTCGTACCAGGAAACCTGTGCGATCCAGAAAGCTTACCCCCAGCACTGGTAGGCGTTACAGCGATTATTGATGCTGCTACCGCCAAAGCAACTGACTCATTAAGCGTCAAACAAGTAGACTGGGAAGGCAAAGTATCGCTGATTCAAGCAGCCGCCGCCGCAGACATCAAGCGTTTTATCTTTTTTTCCTTTCTCGATGCCGAAAAATATCCCCAAGTACCGCTACTGGAGATTAAACGGTGTACGGAACTGTTTTTAGCAGAATCTGGTTTAAATTACACAGTGTTAAAACCTTGCGGTTTTATGCAAGGATTAATCGGTCAGTATGCCATGCCAATTTTAGATGGTCAGTCTGTTTGGGTTCCAGGCACAAGTTCTGCGATCGCCTACATGGACACTCAAGACATCGCTAAATTTGCCATCCGCGCCCTTTCCCTACCGGAAACCGAGAAGCGCGCTTTCCCCATAGTTGGGCCCCGCGCTTGGGAAGCTGACGAAATCATCAGTTTGTGCGAACGTTTGTCAGCAAAACAAGCTAAAATTACCCGCACACCCAATAGCATACTACGGGCTACCCGTAAAGTAGCAACGTGGTTTCAGTGGAGTTGGAACGTTGCCGATCGCTTAGCTTTTGCTGAAGTTTTGGCAACAGGCCAACCAATCAAAGCTAATATGGATGATGTCTATAGCATTTTTGGCTTAGACTCTGCCGAAATTACCACCTTGGAATCTTACCTGCAAGAATACTTTAGTCGAATTTTGAAGAAGCTAAAGGAATTAGAATACGAGCAGGCGAAAACTAAGAAACGGACTAAAAAGATGCCGTTTACATTTTAAATTTAAAGTGCCGAAAGCTGGGATTATTTACAACGACACTAAACCCATATCTTGTCGTGTTGCCGCCGAGTTACAAGACAAGCTGATTGCATTAGGATGGGATGTCTGTACCGTCTCCGGTTCAGGGGGGATTTTAGGATATTCTAGTTCCGATCGCCCAATCTGCCATACTCCGATCGATCAGCTTGTTCCGTCTGGCTTTGACAGCGAGATGAAATTCGCAGTGGTATTAGGGGGAGATGGCACAGTTTTATCTGCCTCTCGCCAACTTGCTCCCTGTGCCATTCCGCTGCTGGGTGTAAATACGGGACACATGGGTTTCCTGACTGAGACTTACCTAAATCTTTTGCCCCAGGCATTAGAAAAGGTAATAATGGGAGAGTTTGAGATAGAAGAACGGACGATGCTGGCCGTACAATTGATGCGGGATGACATCTGCTTGTGGGAGGCGTTGTCTTTGAATGAGATGGTGCTGCACCGGGAACCGATGACTTGTATGTGTCATTTTGAGGTGGCGATCGGCAGGCACGCACCGGTGGATATTGCGGCGGATGGGGTAATTATTGCTACGCCAACGGGTTCAACGGCTTACTCGCTGTCGGCGGGGGGGCCTGTGATTACGCCTGGGGTACCGGTGTTGCAGTTGTTACCGATTTGTCCTCATTCTCTGGCTTCTCGTTCTTTGGTGTTTGCAAATACGGAACCGGTGACGATTTATCCTGCTAGTCCGAATCGGTTGGTGATGGTGGTGGATGGGAATGCGGGGTGTTATGTTTTGCCGGACGATCGAGTGCAGGTGGCGCGATCGCGTTATACTGCGAACTTTATTCGTTTACAATCTCCTGAGTTTTTTCACATTTTGCGGGAAAAATTGGGTTGGGGATTGCCGCATATTGCCAAGCCGACTTCTGTCGAGTTACCTTGATTTGAGTGTTTAACAAGATCACTTATAGAACCCATTTAGAATCTGTTTTCGATCGAGGTTATACTGGTTATTTTAGGTTGCATCTGGGAACATTGGTGTCAACTTAAGCTGAAACCATTGATAAATCTCGCTTAAGGTCTAGTTTTGATCCCCCTAAATCCCCCTTAAGAAGGGGGACTTTAAGAATTTCCTCCCTTAAGAAGGGGGACTTTAAGAATTTCCTATCCCCCCCCTTCTTAAGGGGGGCTAGGGGGGATCGAACTATAATTGTCAAACAGCAGACTGGTACTACGTTTGACCTTAAGTTGACACCAATGATCTGGGAAGTATCCCTACAAATGTATTTGAAATTGGGTATAGTCCCAACTAATAGATAAAAGATAGAGCTAAAATATTATCTAGTTATACTTCTCTCTTTATACTTCTCCCTCCAAGAAGTATCATAAAGTGGTTAGTTTTTATAAAAAATCCGAGGAAAATTACTATTTTTTTCGGGAAAAAGAGACAAAGGTATGAAGAAAGAAGAAGCGGGTCGCGCTAGGGTGCTCAACTAATAATAGTAAATTATTACCCTGTAAAATTACCGATCGCACTTTCAGATCATGGCTAACTTGAAAGATAAATCTACCAAGTTTTCTCAACCCAAAAACACGGCAAATAATATTTTAGATAAACTGCCTCTCGAAGTTAAAAAATGGGCGGAAAGCTTACCTTGGAACCAGAGGCGTTATGTTTTGTCACTTTCTTACATTCTCTGTGCATCTTCTCCACAGATGCAAGCAGAATTTTTAGATGATTACATAGCAGATGGCTTGGTTTCCAAAATGCTGGAAGATGTAGATACTCTCAATAGAGTTAAGCAAAATCTGATTGGTTTTCACATTCAAACCGATCTCAATGAATCTGTAATTAGGGACTATATTCGACAATTTTATATCCATTCGGCTCAAGATACTCAAAGACAGCCAGATATGTATTTAGAATCAGCCTTGCATTTAGTTTTGAATACGGAAGAACGCAATAATGTTTTCTATTATATTTTGGGCATTGAATTTATTAAAATCATGTTCAAAATGAGTTGGTTGCAACACGAAAGATTAGCGCGGCTACAAAAAAATCAAGAGATTTTTATTAATAATTATGTCAAACCAATTCAAACTGCCCACAGACTTAATAGCCTAGTTGTTCCCAAGGATGAAAAAATATTTTTTGCCCGCCGCGCTTATTATATTAAGGTCCCAGAAATTAGCGCTCGCAAATTAATTGAGTTAGTAATGGCAACTTTTACGACAGATAAAGTTAATAATTGTGGCTTTGCCATTATGCGTCATGTAGAGTCTTTTCGCTTTGACTACGAATATATTTTTAATCCGGCCCCTGATGATATATTTCCCCCGGAATTTCAATCTATGCCTAATTGAATACAAATTTCTCAGGTTTGAGGTATAGTAGCCGCGATCGCACCCATTCACTCTGAGCCACAATCCCAGATTTTAGTTCGACAGTCAAACCCATCAATTATCTAGCTTTGGCTAGATGGGTTTGTTTATCAGCAACTTCTTTAAGCAGTTTTTGAGAAGCAAAATCTATGAACTCATGTTTCTCAAGCTAAAAAAATCTTGACTGCCGTTGCGTTTTACTCTCATCTATGCTTAAACTTGAAAAGACAATCTTGCATACCCTTAATCTGGAGGAACAGTATTCTATGCGCGTTTGTGTAATTGGAGCAGGTTCAGCAGGTCTTACTACTGCCAAACATTTACTAGAAAAGGGCATAGATGTTGAAATTCTGGAAAAAAGAGATGGGTTAGGTGGACTCTGGTATTTTAGCAAAAATTCTACTGGGGTTTCTAGTAGCACATTTGCTACCTCCTCAAAAACTTATCTTCAATTCTCGGATTTCCCTTTTAAGAAGGATGTCCCGCATTTTCCGCATCACACAATTTATCTGCAATACCTCAAAGACTATGCAGAAAAATACAATATTTTACCTTTAATTAAGTACGATCGCGAGGTGATTAATCTTCGGAAAAATGGCAAAGAATGGGAAATAACTGTTCGTCATGGTAATGAAACTTATATTACAACCAGTGACGCGGTAGTTGTCAGTTCAGGAATACATCATATCCCTTTAATGCCCGAAATTCCCGATCAAGAAAAGTTTACAGGTTTACTCACCCACTCCGGTTTAATGAAAACTGGTGATGATGTGAAAGGGAAACGAGTAGTAGTAATGGGAATTGGGGAAAGCGGAGCCGATTTTGCTCACTATCTAACCAGCTATGCTAGTGAAGTTTATTTAGCACTCAGAAGAGGTGTAATCGTTCAGCCTCGCTGGGAATCTGAGGATGCGGTTACACCAGTAGATTTCGATGGCTCAAGGGCAAAAGCTTGGTTGCCCCGCGAATTTCTCCATGACTTTAATAATGGTTGCTACCCATATTTTCCTCTGCGTAAATATTCTGCATTTAGAACGTTTTATACGCTCTTAGGTTTGCCTGTTTGGTTTGCCATGTTGCCCATTCGATTTAAAAATGCGATCGACTATTTCCGTAGTCTTTTTGATTGGAAAATGTGGCGAGCTTTATTCCAACCACAACAACGTCACGGCCCAGCATCGGGAATTGCACTAAGCAAAGATTGTGCAGAACTTTGTAAGGAACCCCCTAAATCTGCGGCGGAAGCAGAAGAAAGGTATTGGACTTTGATGCCTCTTTTCTGGTGGCATTCCGGTGGGATTTATAACTCTCAACCATTTACTAAGTCGGCAGATTTTCTGAAGGATGTTGCTAACAAAAAGATCCAGGTAATGCCAACTGTTTCCCGTTACAATGGCGGTTTAGAAGTGGAATTTGAGGATGGCTCAACCAAGGAAGTCGATGCCGTAGTCATGTGTACGGGATATAAGAGCGTGCTACCTTTTCTGGAAAACCGGGAAATCAATAATTATCGCGAACTTTACAAGCACGTTTTTATGCCTGACGATCCGACAATGGCTTTTGTGGGTTTTGCTAGACCAAATATTGGAGCTTTACCTCCCTTAGCAGAAATGCAAGCTAGATGGATTGCTAAGGTGTTTGCTGGTGAGGTAAAACTGCCATCTAGTGAAGAGATGAAACAGAGTATGGCGGTAACTACCGAATACTTAACTAAGTTGAGAGCCGGTTATGCGAAACGCAACTACATCGGTGCAACTGTTGATTATCAAACTTATCTCGATGAGTTAGCCGGATATGTGGGTTGTCGTCCTAGTTTGTTGAAACTATTAGGCAGACCAAAACTGTTGTTTGCAGTTTTATTTGGACCTTTTGCTTCTTATCAATATCGCCTGAATGGTGATGATGTCAATTTTGAGGCAGCCGAGGAGGTGGCTTTTAATCTTCCTCCTTATTCTGTAGATCGATTGTTTCAGCAATTCGTTCTGTTTTTCTTTATGAAGCCTTTGTTTAGTTTGCTGACTATTCTAGGTTTCAAGAGATTCCGTCCTGTGTTTTAAGTAAGGGATAAATTATAAAAAAGCTAACTTTCCATGAAAGTTAGCTTTTTTATTGATGCGATCGAATAAACTTACCCAAGATTACCAAGATTATTTTACGGGGGTAAAGGTTAGTAAAGCTGATGGTTTACGATTCAGTTTCTTCTAGGGAAACTGATAAGTTTTTTTTCATTATTACACGCAAAACCTGATTAACTAATTCCGAAGTCTTAAATACGAGATACAATTGAGACAGCGCTTCCCGCTGTATTGAGATGAGGAATACTATCATGTCCATGACTATTGCTGATGTCTGTGAAATCCAATCCCAACTCGAAGCAAATGGCAAAGTCTATCAGATAGAACTACATGATGGAGAAATTATTGTTATGGGGCCATCAGATATTGTTTCGAGTTTCATTGGTACTCAATTTGGTCGTCTGCTTGCCAATTGGATCAATCCGCGCCAACTTGGTATGGTATTTGACTCTAGCGGTGGGTTTATTTTACCCAATTCCGACCTCACGGCTCCTGATGTCGCATTTGTTTCCCGTCAGCGATTACCCCGCAGTATGCGATATTTTGCCAAAGTTGTTCCGAATCTTGTAGTGGAAATTAAGTCTCAAAGCGATCGCATTCCCAAACTTCAGGACAAGTTACAAATGTATCTGCAACAGGGCGCAGAAATTGGCATTTTGATAGATCCAGATCGTGAATGGGTGGAAGTTTATCGCCCCGATGGTTCGAGTCAAGGTTTTGGCAATGGCGACATCCTCACTTTACCAGATTTGTTACCCGGTTGGGAACTGTCGATCTCCGAGCTTTGGCCTCCCGTATTTGATGAGGAATAGGAAAAGTGTCAATTGCAGGACTTACGCATTAATTGGTTTAAGCTCCATAGTAGCTTTAGCTAAATAGTGATTTAGAATCTAATAAAGATTATAAAAAAGCTAACTTTCATGGAAAGTTAGCTTTTTTATTGCTGCGATCGAGTAAACTTACCCAAGATTACCAAGATTATTTTACGGGGGTAAAGGTTAGTAAAGCTGATGGTTTACGATTCAGTTTCTTCTAGGGAAACTGATAAGTTTTTTTTCATTATTACACGCAAAACCTGATTAACTAATTCCGAAGTCTTAAATACTTTGGCTACATCTGGATCGAGTGTGATACTAATCGGACTTTCTGCTAATCTAGTAATATGATTTTGGGCAAATTCCCGATAATTATCTACTGCTTGAGTCAGATTAGCAATACTCTCCCATTCTTGGTTTTCTACACTATTTAACAATTTTTTTTCTTCCGGTTCTAAAGAATCCATGTTTTTATGCTCCTAAATATTTTTTGGTCATTTTGCGACTCGGAATAATGGTTTTGAGAAAAATCTCAGTATCATTCTCCACAAACGGAACTAGATAGACATACTCCTTGATTTTTATGATAAAAATCTTTTGGTTAGGATACTTTTGTTGATTGTGATGCTGGATTACATCTAATAAATCTCCCTGACTGATAGCTTGGATCGCCTCAGCAAAACAGATTTCTCTTTCTGCTAAAAGCTGATTATTTTTGTCTTCATTCCAAAGAAATATTTTCATAAACTAACAGCAAGACAAGCTGGTTTAATAATTAACGCAGTGATTGTGATTAGACTTGCGATCGCGCTTACGAAAAATGTTTGCTTTTTCATAGCTTACCTCAGAATAGACTCAAGATTTACTAATAAAGATGATAAAAAGCTAACTTTCCATGAAAGTTAGCTTTTTTATTGCTGCGATCGAATAAACTTACCCAAGATTACCAAGATTATTTTACGGGGGTAAAAGTTAGTAAAGCAGATTCCTTGATTGCCTGACCTACTAAGTCTTCAGGTACGGTAAAGTGTCTGTTAAGACTCCAGGATCTCCCCGGTAAAACACCTGTTTTTCCAGCACTGTCAATTGTCATTGTATTGGTGACAGGATCGTATGTGATGCTGCCGAAAATATCAGATGAACTATTAGCGAGGTCTGAGATTTTGAAATTAGGTTGAGAAGTAGGGAAAGCATTGCCATACACTACTCTGGTAAGGGCATAATTGCTATTGTTATTAACAACTAGAGATGGTTCGGTTTTAGATGCAGTCCAAGGCGCATCTGGCTGTTGGGGATTTCCAGTATTGGGGAAAAATGTGGAGGCCGATCCGGTAACAGATGGTTGAGTAAAGATGGGACACTCATTAGTACCATTAGCGAGACTTTGACCGGGGTTACAAACTCCAATAACTCCTGGCGAGGCACTATCCAGATAATCTATTCCCATTAGGATATTGCCGCCATAAAGTCCAGCAGCCACAATACCAGGTGTGCCTGGAGTGCCACTACGCTCTTCTTTTTTGCCAAAATTAACCATGTGATCGAATGCTTGCCGATTAGTTAACCTGGCTGTTCTTAAATCGGGGTTATTTCTTAAGTAGAAAGCAACATCAAAACCCTGATTAGGTCGGCGGCCTTCATCGACACCGTAGAGTGAAAAATGTTCGGCGGCTGCTTGATTGCTTAATCTACGTGCTTTTAAATCTCCGTTGCTGTCTAAGTATTCGCTAACATCAAAACCTACGGAAGAAGCTCGTCCTTCATCCAAACCATTCCTTACAAAGTGTTCAATTGCTGTTAGGGAATTTCCGGTTAGTGGATCTCTTGAATTATTAACTGCCGCTGTTACGTCTGGGTTATTACTTAAATAATAACTGCTCTTAAACATGGTGCTGGAATTGCGGCCTTCTTTTTGTCCATAGAGGATGAAATGATCGAATCCACTACTGATAGTACCTGCCCTCACAGCCTGGGCGATACCAGGATTTTGTGTTAGGTAATAACTATCGTTATACCAAGGGCTGGGGTTGCGGCCTTCAAATTTACCA
This sequence comes from Oscillatoriales cyanobacterium USR001, assembly GCA_001698425.1. Lineage (GTDB taxonomy): Bacteria > Cyanobacteriota > Cyanobacteriia > Cyanobacteriales > Microcoleaceae > Kamptonema. The sequence goes on from MBRE01000079.1 coordinate 12,763, forward strand.
AATTTGTTGAAGTGGTCGAATCCACTACTAAAAGCACCTCTGGCTATGGCGCTTGCTACTTCTGGGTATGCGGCTTTATAGTAGCTTTCGCTAAAAAGGGATTTTGCATCTAACATGATTTAGCTCTCCATTGATGATGACGGAAACTGAAGTATGAAACTGAAGTATGGACTATTTGAGATTGTAGATTTTTGATTGTCTATAAACAACTCAATGTAGTTTGGAGTTGAGATTACTGCTAATCTATCTAAGGACACAATAGACTGTACATCTGTGGATTAATACCTGTCAACTGGTTTTACCTGCATTTTCAATAAAGTTTTATTAATAGTAGTTAATAAATGTAAAGAATTAAAAAAATATTTGGCATTTAACGGGACTCGACAAAACCATTATTGAGCAACTGTTGAGATGGTCAAACTTGAGGTGTGAAGGTTATTGATTTAATTGCGATGAGTAACTGTGATGAAGAATCAAAAAGAGTGCGATCGCACTCTTTTATTTTACTATAAATCAGAAATTTGACTGAGGTTAACTTTCAATTAAGTCCCAAAATCTGTCATCTTCTGCGATCGGTTCAAAATCTGGTTCGGTTGTGGCTTCTGTGCGATATTTGGGATTAAGCGCGATCGCGTGTCCGAGGTTTTCTACTGCTAAGTCTACCTCTTCTTGCAGAGCATAACAAATTGCTTTGTTGTAATAAGCGCTGGCAAATTCTGGTTTAATTTTAATGGCGCGATCGAAGCTTTCAATGGCTTCGCGATCGCGTTCTAATTTAACCAAAATCTCACCTTTAGCATTCCAAGCTTTATGAGAATCATAATTCAAGGCTACGGATTTTTCAAAGGATGCGATCGCCTCTTCATAACGCTCTAAAACTCCCAAGGCTAAACCTCGATTTAACCAGGCTACAGCATCATTGGGTTCTAATTGAACGGCTCGATCGAATGATTTAAAAGCGTCTTCTTCTCGTTGTAGCGTACCTAATGCTACGCCTCGATTCACCCAAGCTTCGCGATAATTAGGATTAATTTCTAGTGCTTTATCAAAAGATACGATCGCTTCTTCTGGGCGCTTCAGTTTCACCATTGTCATTCCTCGATGTAACCAAACTTTGCTATCTTGGGGTTGAAGTTCCACCGCTTTGTTAAAATCATTAATTGCTGCTTCATAACGGCGCAATTCTTTTAATGCTAAACCTCGATGATACCAAATATTTGAGTCATTTTTGTTGAGATCCAAGGCTTTATTAAAGGCCGCCGTTGCTTCTTCATACTGTTGTAATTCCCATTGAGCTATACCTCGCTGATACCAAACGTCAGGTAATTCTGGCTTAATTGCTAGGATGCGATCGCAATTAGCAATTACATCATTATATCGTCCTTCAGATAATAGATAACTTACCTGATTGATATAATCTTCGCCAGTCAAGAAAAACTCTGGGTGATTCGATCGCAGGCGTTCAATTTGCGTACTCAAATCTTGAATTTTTGCCGTTACTTCAGGAATAATTGCATCGGCGATCGCTCTGGGCGAACTATCCGCAATCTTCTGTAAAATTTCCGCCTTCTGAGTTTGAGTTTCTGACAGAATTTTCGTCAATTGATTAACTAATTCTGTTTGAGATTGCTCCAAATTCTGAATCGTCAAATCCTTGCGAGATTGTACCTGAGTTTCAAGCTCCACAAGTACCGCAGTAATTTCAGTTTCTAGCTGTTCTAAATTGTGTAAAGCTAAATTCTTACCATCTTGAATTTCTGACATAAATTCAGAAAATTTAGCCTTCACAGAACTATGTAACTTCTCAAAATTCTGAAAAGCTTGCTGCTGATTTTTGGTAATTCCCGACTGAGAATCTGAGACGAAAGCAGTAAATTCACTTTCTAAGTTCTCCAAATTCTTACTCACTGAAAGCATTTGCTTTTTAATTTCTACGTGCAAGTCAGAAAGTTGACCAGTAATTTGCCTTCCTAATTGTTCTTGATGTTTCAGCGCCGCCGAATGGAATAGTTTAACTTTTTGTTCAGCATTATCTTTAAGCACCGATAAATATTGTGTCAATTCTGACTCTTTCTCTGCCAAATTTTGTAAAATTAAATCCCGTTGTTTTTCTGCACTAACTGGAATATCCGATAACTTAGCGCCCAACTTAGTCTCAGCTTGTTTCAAACTTTCCAGAATTAAATTATGTTGCTTATGAGTATCAGCTTGAATTGCCGAAAGCTCAAAGATAAAGTCAGATTCCGCCTGTTTAATACTATGGAGTGCCGCCGTTTTTTGACCTTGCAAGTCCGATTGCATTGCTAAAACTTGAGTGGGAAACTCTGAACCTACTTTTTCTAAATTTTGGACAATTAAATCCCGTTGTTTTTGCAGATTTTTCTGAATTTCATCTACCCAGACTACAAAATCAACCTCAGATTTTTTCAGAACTTCCATTTCTATTTTGGTTTGTTCTTTAATCTCTATTTGTAATTCAGAAAACAGATTAAATATCTTCGATTTTTTTACTTCTAAATCTTCCTGAAACTTCAATTGTTCTCGCTCTAAATCTTCCACCATATCTTCAGATTGTTCGAGAATATTTTGGACAGTTTGATTAGCTTCTGCAATTTTTTTGTCTAAACCTTTTAACTCATTAAGTTGACTTCTGGCTAAATCGGCAATTTCGCGCATCACGGCCCGCCGTAATAGTAATAAAGCGGCGATCGCGGCAGCTAAAAGCAAAGCCAAAGCACCAAGTATCACATTAAATAGAATTGTGGTGCGATGAAAACTGCGGAGATTTTCAGCTTGAATGCGTTCCAGAATCCGCTTTTGCTCTCGCAATTGCTCAATTTCTTGCCTTTCCTGACTAGAAAGCGCTTTCGTGGGAGTCGTGTCAGCAACTTTAAAAGAGGCGGGTTCGCCAAAAGCAACACTAACAGACAGTAAAAGTGTGGAAAGAACGGTATTTCCTACCAACACTAAAGCGATTTTTGGATGCTTTTGTTTCATTTTTAGTATCCAGTTGCATTCAAACGGTTAGCATATAATTATAGACTATAGCAGCTTACCTACAAAATCGTTAACTATAAGCCTCCATTGGCAAACAAGAACAGACAAAATTGCGATCGCCAAAAGCATTATCAATCCTTCCCACCACAGGCCAAAACTTATGTTCCCTTGTCCAAGGTGCGGGATAAGCAGCTTCCTCGCGAGAATAGGGATGATTCCATTCAGATACCATCAAAGATTCTGCTGTATGCGGTGCATTTTTTAGCAGATTATTACTAGCATCCATTTTCCCATGTTCGATCGCCTGAATTTCCTTACGAATCGCCATCATCGCCTCACAAAAACGGTCTAATTCCTCCTGAGATTCACTTTCCGTAGGCTCCACCATTACCGTACCCGCAACCGGCCAAGAAACCGTAGGTGCATGAAAACCATAATCCATCAAACGTTTAGCAATATCTTCCACTTCAATACTAGCGGATTTTTTGACAGATCGTAAGTCCAAAATACACTCATGGGCAACTAAACCTGCCTTGCCTTTATACAAAACAGGATAATAAGATTCTAACCGCTTGGCAATATAATTAGCATTAAGAATTGCTACCTTAGTTGCCTCCGTTAAACCCTCTCCTCCCATCATCCGAATGTACATCCAAGAAATAGTCAAAATACTAGCACTACCCCAAGGCGCAGCCGAAACATAACCCACAGATTTTGCCTCTTCAACTTCATTTTCCCCTCCCTTACTAAGGGGGGGCTGGGGGGGGTCAAATTGTATATTTTTACTGGCAGGTAAAAACTCCACTAAATGTGACATTACCCCAATCGGTCCCATTCCCGGCCCACCGCCACCGTGAGGAATACAGAAAGTTTTGTGCAAATTCAAGTGACAAACATCCGCCCCAAAATCTCCCGGCCGACATAAACCAACTTGGGCATTCATATTCGCCCCATCCATATAAACCTGTCCACCTTTAGCGTGAACAATCTCACAGATTTCTTTAATTGTTTCCTCAAAAACACCGTGAGTTGATGGATATGTCACCATTAAAGCCGCTAATTCACCGCTGTATTTTTCCGCCTTTTCCGCCAAATCTTTAACATCAATATTGCCTAGTTCATCACAATTAACAGGCACAACTTTCATCCCTGCCATTACCGCACTTGCCGGATTTGTACCATGTGCAGATTGGGGAATTAAACAAACATTGCGGAAACTTTCGCCGCGATGTTCGTGATATTCACGAATCACCAATAAACCTGCATATTCACCTTGAGAACCGGCATTTGGTTGTAAGGAAATACCCGCAAAACCAGTAATTTCCGCTAACCATGCTTCCAGTTGTTGGAACATCACTTGATAGCCTTGAGTTTGAGATAAAGGCGCAAAAGGATGAAGCTTGCCAAACTCCGGCCAAGTTACTGGTAACATTTCCGAAGTCGCATTTAATTTCATCGTACAAGAACCCAGAGGAATCATCGAAGTAGTTAGGGATAAATCCTTACTTTGGAGGCGATATAAATACCGTAAAACTTCCGTTTCTGAGTGGTAGCGATCGAATACAGGATGAGTTAAATAGCTGCTAGTTCTAGCAAAGGCTTCATCCACCTTAAATATTTCCTCATCCTTTAATTCTATCAAGCTTTTGCAGTTAGCATCTTCACCAGAAAACACCATCAAAATATTCTGCAAATCTTCAATATTCGTAGTTTCATCCAGAGAAATTCCTACTGTCTTTTCATCAAAAATACGTAGATTAATTTGACGTGACTCCGCAGCTTTGAGAATTTCTGCCAAAGATTTTGTACCCAACTCAACTCGCAGAGTATCAAAAAAAGGTGCAGAACTAATTTGATAGCCCAGCCCTTTTAATCCAGTTGCTAAAACTACTGTTAAATTATGAACTTTTTGGGCAATTTTCTTTAATCCATCTGGTCCATGATAGACAGCATACATACTAGCCATTACCGCCAATAAAACTTGGGCTGTACAGATATTGCTAGTCGCTTTATCGCGGCGAATATGTTGTTCGCGAGTTTGCAATGCCAAACGTAAAGCCGGCTTCCCATTAGCATCCTTAGAAACCCCCACAATCCTGCCTGGAACTTGTCGTTTAAACTCTTCTCGCGTGGCGAAATAAGCCGCATGAGGTCCCCCATAGCCCATCGGAACTCCGAAGCGCTGAGAGCTTCCTACGGCAATATCCGCGCCAAATTCACCAGGGGGTTTAAGTAAGCAAAGACTCAAAATATCAGCGGCCACTGTAACTAATGCACCGCAATTATGGGCTTGTTCGATGAAACTTTGATAGTCGTAAATTGTGCCATCGGTAGCGGGATATTGTAACAATGCACCAAATATTGCTTGATTAAAATCAAAATTTTGATGGTTGCCAATAATAATCTCAAAACCCAAAGGTTTAGCGCGAGTTTGTACTACTTCAATAGTTTGGGGATGACAAGTTTCAGAGACAAAAAAGGCTTTAGCTTTATTTTTAGATAAACCATAACTCATCGTCATGGCTTCGGCGGCGGCTGTACCTTCATCGAGTAAAGAAGCATTAGCAATTTCCAATCCTGTGAGGTCAATAATCATGGTTTGGAAATTCAACAAAGCTTCTAATCTTCCTTGGGCAATTTCCGCTTGATAGGGAGTGTAAGCAGTGTACCAACCGGGATTTTCTAAGATGTTGCGTTGAATGACTGGTGGGGTGATACAATCATAATATCCCATGCCAATAAATGAGCGAAATACTTGATTTTTAGAGGCAATTTCTTTAAGTTCTGCGATCGCGCGATATTCATCTATTGCCCCTGGTAAATTTAAAGGTTCCTGAATTCTAATTGCTTGGGGAATAGTTTTGTCAATCAAACTATCAAGAGTGTCAATACCCAACACATTTAGCATTTGTTGAACTTCCGCCGAACTAGGGCCAATATGACGGTTAACAAAACCCTCCGCAGAGGAAAGGGTTTGTGACTGATTTAACTTAGATTGAGTATTAGATGGTATCAAGGTTAATCTCCAAAACTAAAAGGATAAAAATTAGTTAATCTCGTACAGGACTTACGCAACTGTCACAAAATGGGGTTAAATTTTAGGTATGTAGTAGCGCTTCAGCGCTTTTTCATAGCCTTTGAGCGCTAAAGCGCAACTACATACCTTTAAAAATAAATTTACTCTCCCTCTACCTGCTGACGATAATCTTCAGCAGACATCGCATCATCCAAATCACTAGCATCTTTAATCCGTACCTTCAAAAGCCAACCTTCCCCATAGGGATCTTCCGCCAATTCTTCTGGGGCTTCAACTATAGACTCATTACGTTCGATCACCGTACCCGTAACCGCTGAATATAAGTCTTCAACGGCTTTAACTGACTCAATAGTTCCCAATTTTTCTCCTTTTTCTAAAGCATCACCAACTGCTGGTAACTCCAGAAACACAATATCACCCAATTGATCGATCGCAAAGGCACTAATGCCAATCGTAGCAATTTCCCCATCCAACCTTACATATTCGTGGCTGTCTAGGTACTTCAAGTCACTGGGATAGTCAAACTCCATAATTCCTCACAATTTAAACAAAATTTTACGCTTGCCTTACTAGAGCGCTTTACCTGAATCTGCTAGAATGACCGCCAATAGTGCGATCGCTTCTTTGCATACGCTTTTGACCATAGGATATAAAAATTATGTAGCACAATTTAGGTCAAATAGCATTTTACCTACTTTTTTATGGACAAACAAACCATTAAGCGATACTTAATAGGAGAACTTTCGTGGAAACGACTGATGCGTTCAATCATTTTTATCTATGGGTTTCTATGTTTTTACGCCTTTTTCTTAACAGACCGGCAAATATTTCAACCCCAGACTCCCAGCTATCAAGACTCTGAAGAGATTCTGAAACTAAATTCTACACCAGAAGTGCAAATTTCAGCGATCTATCTACCCAACCCCAAAGCAGTTTACACCATCCTCTATAGTCACGGCAATGCCGAAGATTTGGGAGATATTCGACCCATCTTAACAAAGCTTCAGAATTTAGGATTTTCAGTATTTGCCTATGATTATCAAGGCTATGGCACAAGCCAGGGTAAACCTTCTGAGTCAGCCACCTACAAAGATATAGAAGCTGCTTACAATTATCTCACCCAAAAGCTAGGAATTTCACCCCAGAAAATTATCATTTATGGGCGCTCTGTCGGTGGCGGCCCATCCGTTGAATTAGCATCCCGTAAACCTGTTGCTGGGTTAATCCTCCAAAGTACCTTTATTAGTACATTTCGCACTGTAACAATTATACCCATTGTACCTTTTGATAAGTTTGCCAATCTTAATAAAATCAAACAAGTTAATTGTCCAATTTTAGTAATGCACGGTAATGCTGATGAGATAATTCCATTTTGGCACGGAGAGAAACTTTTTGCGACTGCTAAAGAACCTAAACTTTCTTTATGGATAGAGAATGCGGGTCACAATAATTTTACCGATGTGGCAGGAGAACTTTTGCCTGAAACATTAAAAAAGTTTCTACAGTTGTTATAGCCGAAGGAAGAAGGAAGAAGGAAGAAGGAAGAAGGAAGAAGGAAGAAGGAAGAAGGAAGAAGGAAGAAGGAAGAAGGAAGAAGGAAGAAGGAAGAAGGAAGAAGGAAGAAGGAAGAAGGAAGAAGGAATGGGTATATCTTAACTTCTTTCTCTTCCTTCTCTTCCTTCTCTTCCTTCGTGTCTTCGTGTCTTAGTGGTTCCCCATCCTACTTTTTAACCGCCCGATAAAAAGGTTTTTTCACCACCACACCCGGATAATTTTTACCGCGAATTTCCACCTCCAATTCCTGACCAATAACTGCTAAGGAAGTAGGCACATAAGCCAATGCGATCGCCTTATTCAAAGTTGGTGACAAAGTACCACTGGTGACATCTCCCACCACCTCACCACCAAACAAAACCGGATAGCCATGACGAGCAATATATCGCCCCGCCATTTCTATTCCCACCAACCGTTTTACTACCCCCATCTCCTTTTGCTGTTCCAAAGCTTTTCGCCCAATAAAATAGCCCTTAGTATCCAAATGCACCAGCCAATTTAATCCCGCCTCTAAAGGTGTAGTAGTATCATCAATATCTTGGCTATAAAGACACATTGCTGCCTCTAATCTGAGAGTATCTCTAGCACCTAAACCACAAGGAATTACCCCAGCATTTAGCAGATTTCGCCACAATTCCATGCCAACAGCCACATCTAACATTACCTCAAATCCGTCCTCCCCAGTGTAGCCAGTTCTGGCAATAAAACTGGGTTCTCCGAGTACCGTTGCTTCTAAATGACCAAAAAATTTAACTTCGGCTAAATTTTCCTTGACAAATTGCTGAAGCTGTGATTCTGCTTGCGGGCCTTGAACCGCGATCAACACTTTTTCTTTGGAAATGTCAATAAAAGCAACGCCACTCAATTCTAAATGTGCCGCAATCCAAGCTTTATCTCTGGCGCGGGTAGCAGCGTTAACGATCATCACTCCTCGCTGTTCGCCGGTGGTGGGATCGGGGTCTTGGTAATAGAAAATAATGTCATCTAAGATACAGCCTTTGCGGTTGAGCAATACGGTATATTGAGCTTGACCGGGCTGTAAACGACTAAGATCGGAAGGTACTAAGGTCTGGAGTTTTTCAATTAAATTTTTACCTCTCAGGCCAAATTTCCCCATGTGGGAAATATCAAACATTCCCGCTGATTGTCGTACTGCCTGATGTTCGTTGTTAATACCGCTGTACTGCACAGCCATTTCCCAACCAGAAAAGGGAACCATTCGGCCTTTTAGTTCTAAGGATAGCTCAAACAGAGGTGTGCGGGAAAGTGGATGCGCCGTTTCTGGGCGCAGTTGTTTAGCATTGCTGGGTTCAGTTGACTTTGCCACAGGTAGCCCCATTGTTGCAGGTTGATTCCTTTTTGATTTTAGGGGAAATTGAGCCAGGATGGGAAATAAAAATTACGCAAAATTGTGTTGGGGGTTGGGGGCTAGGGTAGGAAATGCGATCGCCAAGTAAGATTCATTAATTATGGCAAAATTGCTACAGTGAATTGGACTGAAATCCAGTACATAATAAAAAGTCTCTTATTTTCAGGACGTAAATACCAATGGGTCGTGCTACCAAAGTTGTACTGGCATATTCTGGGGGAGTTGATACCTCCGTCTGTATTCCCTACCTCAAAAATGAGTGGGGTGTTGAAGAAGTAATCACTCTAGCGGCGGATTTGGGACAGGGAGATGAGTTAGAACCTATCCGTAAAAAAGCCTTAGCTTCGGGTGCATCGGAATCTCTGGTCATCGATGCAACGGAGAATTTTGTGAAAGATTGTGCTTTTCCGGCCATTCAAGCTAATGCGATTTATGAGAATCGCTATCCTCTTTCTACAGCTTTGGCCCGTCCGCTAATTGCTAAGCTGTTGGTAGATGCTGCGGAAAAATATGGTGCGGATGCGATCGCGCACGGGTGTACTGGTAAAGGTAACGATCAGGTACGTTTTGATGTATCGATCGGCGCACTTAATCCTCAGATTAAAATTCTAGCACCGGCGCGGGAATGGAAAATGAGCCGTGAGGAAACTATTGCTTACGGCGAAAAATATGGAATTCCTTCTCCTGTGAAAAAGTCTTCGCCTTATAGCTTAGATCGTAATTTATTGGGGATGGCGATCGAAGCCGGAATTCTTGAAGATCCTTGGGAAGAACCGCCGGAAGATATTTACTTGATGACGAAGGCGATCGCCGATACACCTAACGAACCCGAATATATCGAAATCGGATTTGAAAAAGGCATTCCTGTTACTCTTAACGGTGAATTTGTCTCGCCAGTTACCTTGATTCAACAATTAAATCAAATTGTTGGCAATCACGGTGTCGGTCGCATTGACATGGTAGAAAATCGCCTAGTTGGAATTAAATCACGGGAGATTTATGAAACTCCGGCATTATTAGTTTTAATTCACGCACATCGAGATTTAGAGAGTTTGACCTTAACCGCAGATGTCACTCACTACAAGCGTGGGATTGAAGAAACTTACAGCCAAATCATTTATAACGGTCTGTGGTATAGCCCTCTGAAAGCTGCTTTGGATGCCTTTATTCTGAAGACTCAAGAACGAGTAACCGGTGTAGTGCGCGTTAAACTCTTTAAGGGGAATGCGACAATTGTGGGACGGAAATCTGAAAATTCTCTCTATAGTTTTGACTTAGCTACTTACGGATCGGATGACCAATTCGATCATAAGGCGGCTGAAGGTTTTATCTATGTTTGGGGATTACCTACTCGCGTTTGGTCCCAGAAGGGAAAAAGTTAGATTGTAGCAAGAATATACCAGGGAATTTATTCCCTGGTATTCAGGTAAAATTGGTTAAATTTAAACAGCTATGTTTGCAATTAAAGCGCGAGAAATATAGGAAAATCCCGCTTCACTACTCAGGATTAACTGTTGAAAATAATGAGGAGTAATCAACATCTGACATACCAGAATTACAGGTATCTTCAACAATCTTAGTAATCCCTTGAACACCGGAGATATTTAGCCCTAGAGCCGATGCTTCTTTTTCAAATAATTTCATATCCTTTAAAAGATGTTTGGTAGAAAAATTAGCCCCGACAAAATCGCGCTGCAACATTTTATCAAGTTTCTTATCATAAGTTGAAGCATATAAAGCACTATTCCTAACGATTTTCATAAATATTTCGGTATCTACATCGCTTTTCATTACTAGCCCAAGACTGGCAGAAAATGCTGCTGTTAGACTACCGATTAACTGATTCATTGCTAACTTAGTGGCGGCGGCTTGTCCAACTTCTCCAACTAGGATAGGATCGGGGCTAAATATTTGAAGTAAACTAAGCCATTTTTGAAATTGTTCTGCGGTCGCTCCTACCATTACAATTAATGTGCCAGACTGTACTTGGGGAATGCTACCAAGTACAGGAGCTTCAAAGTAATCTCCGCCAGCGTTAATAATTTTCCTCTGGATTTCTTTACTCTCGGCTGGTGCGATAGTTGCCATCTGAACAAAGGTTTTACCTAATAAGATATTCGTGTTTTTTTCTGCTAAGATGACTTCATTTATCGCCTTAGCATCAGTTAGCATGAGGATGATGATATCAGAATTTTTACAAACATCTGAAGGAGAGTCACAAATTATAGCTTTCGTTTCTGATAACGGCTCTAATTTGGCCTTGGTGCGATTAAATACGCTAACATCTAGTCCTGCATCGATAGCTCTCTTTACCATAGAAAGCCCCATTAAGCCAGTGCCAATAAGTCCTAATTTCACTTTGAATTTGCTCCAATGTTAGAATTTTACAACTTTTTCTTACTTTATAATCATCTACCACATTTCTTAGCCAAGTTCTGAAAGTGTCAAGGGCTAAGAAGTCCACACCACCGCAGAAACAACACGAAAACGGATTCGGATGACCAGTTCGATTCGATCATAACGCGGCTGAAGGTTTTATCTATGTTTGGGGATTACCTGCTCGCGTTTGGTCCGAGAATGGCAAAAGTTAGATTTGAGTAGTTTCCTGGAGTGGTTGATGTATCTTTTAAACAAGCATATTTTTTAGGAGAGCAACTACTATGGGCTGGTTTCAAAGACTATTTGGACTGGAAAAGCCTGAACCCCCTGCGGAACCGATGGCGCAGGTGGTACAGCAAGCAGCCGCGTCTCAATCTATCTCTCCAGCTAAGGTTGGTCCCGATGGTAATTTTGATGAGAGTGGTTTGGCGAAGCGGGTAGCTCTCGCTTTTGATGATGATGCTGAAGTTGCGGATATTGACACGATCTGGGTGGCTCAACTGAGTGGCACGGTGGTTCTCAAGGGTAAGGTTCCTAGTCAGGAACTCCTAGATAAGTTGGTGGCGATCGCCTCCGCCCAAGAAGGAGCTACTGCTGTTCAAACCGATCAAGTGACGATTGAGTAATTACTCAGCAAACATAGTTCCTTTTCTTTAACTAGCAAAGCCCGCTTAGAGCGGGCTTTGCTGTTTTATGGAATTAGCTTGTTTGTAGTAAGCGCTTTAGCGCTAAAGCGCTTACTACAAACCGAATCATCAAATTATTTAATTTTCATTCCTAAGTCGAAATGTTAAATTTTGTCAAAGAACTCTGTTATTTCGCAAAACAGTAAAATACAATACAGAAACAAATAAAAATTTCATAATCAGAGCATCTAACCTCACTAACTCCCCTCTACCCCTAAAAGGAACAAAAGATATGAAACTGACTTATCGCGGCACTAACTACGAATACGACATCCCCGCAGCCGATATGGTTGAATCTGAAGTTGGCGGTAAATATCGGGGTCAAGGATGGAACTATCGCTATCCGAGACACATTCCTGTCCCTCAGCAGGTTTACGATCTGAAATATCGAGGTGTGGAGTACAAGAACACAGGAACCCCTAACGCTGAGGTGACGCTCCCAAAAAAAACATCAGAACCCCGCCGCGCGATCGCTCATATCAGTGCCAAACCCTGTGTTTTAGTACCTGACATTGCTAAAGTCCACCGTGCCAATCTCTGCAATATTCTCGATCGTCGCCTGCAAGTAGCCAAAGCTAGAGGCGATGAAAAATTACTCCGGTTGTTAGAATTTGAAGCTCAACAGATGGTCTGTTGAGTGGAATAAAAAATCAAAATTAAATCAAAAAAACCTGGTTTTTCCGATCGTGCCTTCGCCAAAAAAGAAACGACGATAAAAGTCGTTTCGTTGGGTTAGCACGATCTCAACAATAATTTGTTAATATGCAGCAAAAGCGTTGGAAAGAAAAACCAGGTTTTGAGAGTAAAAAGTTAACTAAAAAACTAGCTAACGTTTGCGCTTAGCTTCCTGTTCTCGTCGGCGATCGCGCCAATCAAGCGCAGTCAGATAAAGCACCCCACCAGTAACAACTACCAGCAGTCCAAAGGATACCAAAACCAGAAAATTAAAAGCCGAAAATTCCACGACTCCTCCAATTTTAGATTTTCCACTTCCCATTTTAGCTTCAAGATGGACTTTGCTCCTAAGATGGAAAAGTTGCCAAATTATGTTACCAGAAAAAAGAAAAAGGCGAGCAGAATTAAGAGCTATCAATTAAATCATTAACAGATAACTCCCTCTTCCTTCTTCCCTCTTCCCTCTTCCCTCTTCCCTCTTCCCTCTTCCCTCTTCCTTCTTCCTTCTTCCTTCAACTAGCCGGCAACTCTGACAAAATAGTAAACCTCACATGATTAATTGCCAGAGTTCCCACCGAAACCTCCTCCTTATTCAAAGGAACACCATTACTTGTCAAACTTTGAAACCGAATCCCCTTGCCAATTTCCACATGATACCAAGCCAAACCCATAAAAAATCTTAAAGGATAAGGCCCGCGCTCCTGAATATCATCAGGATTCGACTCCATAGGAACCCAACCAAAACCCGGAATATAAAACTCCAACCAAACATGATTAAAATCCGGTTCCAGAGGCACACCCTTTCTATCAGCAAAAGGCGGGCATTTATAGCGACCAATTGTGCGACAAGCAATCCCATTCAGCCTTGCCAAAGCCAACAAAACCCCCACATATTCCCCACAAGAACCAGTCCCCCGACGCAATACCACATCAGGCGTATCAATGTGAGGACGAATACTGTAAGAAAGGCAATCATAAACATAATTACGAATACTCAGCAACTTACGGAGTACATTTGTCTCAGTGCCAATTGCTTCCTTCGCCGCCGCACGAACAATGTCGGAATCCATCGCCAAATTATCATCATCTACCAAATACTTAGCTTGAAATTCCGAGGACAAAGAAGGAGATTTTTCCACATGGCGGGGACTAAGTTGATACTTAATTGCCCTCACTTCCAAAAGAGCTTTCCAGCCAAAAATCCGACGTTCATTGGGGCGTAGCGAGTTAAACTTAAACACCGCCACTCGTTCCCCATTTTGAATTTCCTCAGTGAAAGGTATGCCAATGGGCGAAATTTGTCGTACCTTTTGGCGGTGAGTTTCTGATGGCATGGCAATTCGCCATTCCAAATTATCTATGTGTAATTCATCCAGAGGAGCGATTTCCTCCACATAAGACATTTCCATCAGAAAACCATTAGAAAGAGCATAGCGATCGCGTTCATTGTAATGAAAATATAGCGGATGAATTAACGTGCGATCGCGCCGAGTCAACTGATAAATATCTTCTGAATTTGGATCGTCTCTGATATAAAGCTCATCCCCAGAATATGCCACATAAAGCACATCTTTTCCCGTTTTCACATCCTGATAAAAAGCTAAAGCCGCAGGGGATTCAAAAGGCGTTAGTACGCTAAAAATTACCTCCCCAGTCCCTCTTTCTAAACAGTAAACCGTTTGCTCCGTTACATCGCAAACCCAAAGTTCCTCACCCCGCACCGTAATATTTTCAATCCCAATTCCTGGCGCATAAAAACGAGTAATATTCTTACCATTTTGGCGGTTAAAAACTGAAATACAACCTGTTTTTTGACAACTTACATAAACCGCAGAATCGCAAACCGCTACCCCATTTACTGGGTAAGCAAGAGAAACAAAATTCTGAGGTTTAATCTCACCAATAACGCCATTACGAATTGCCCCCGGACAGAAATAAACACTGTCATTTTGCACAAACCATAAGCTATCTTCCCAAATAGCTAATCCAGTTGCATTGATAAACTCTCTGACTTGACAAGGATTCAAAACAGTTGTGTTGTCAGTTTGCGGATCGATCGAAATCAATAGTCCAGTAGGTTTATCAATAGCTAAGAGAGTTTCACCTAAAAATGTCATACCATGTATTGCTAAGACCCCGATCGGTCTGACCGTCCGAAATCGGGAAAGCTGTTGCTCAGAAAGTTCTGGTGAATTGAGGTTCATGCTCATTGAGTTTGGGTAGTTGGAAAATCAAGAGATATAGGGACAAGCGGGCACAAGTCTGGTTGCCGACCTGCTTGAAAGTTAGACTAGCATTCAAAGGCGAGAGGGTGAATCAAAATAACCACTTCTAGCAATAAAACCAATCTTATCTGGGGTAAAGGTTTAAATTAAGTGCAGTAGATTACTAAATTCGTGAAACATTAGATAGAATGAAATCGTCCCACAAAATCGCTAGTTTCCCCTAAAGGGTTGTTTATCATGGCTTGGACAAACGCTCCCAAACAAATTGCACTGTTTTCCTTAGCTCTGTCTTTGGAAATGTTTACAACTGCCAGTTTTGCCAAACAGCCATTGTCTGTAAGCGTACTTGCATTATCAGGCGATCGCATCTCTAGCCCACAAATACTCGGTAGTCAGCCAACTGTTGAACTGCTATCCCAAAACCAAGGCGCTGCTAATAACCAGCGGCCAGGGGGCACTTGGAATAATTTTGAACCCCCAGATCGGGGAGTCCCTGGCCGCCGGGAAGGTGGCGGTACTCGCGGCCCAGAATGCCCTACCAGTACCACTGCGTTGATTCCTAAATCGACGATGGGACGGACAATGTTAGCCCAGCCAACATTTTTTTATTATGTACCAACGGCGATCGATAAAACAGTTGAGTTTGAATTGCTCGATGAAAATGAGAAGACAATTTACAAAACTAACTTTAGAATGATTACTAAAGCTCCTGGGATTGTAAGTGTTAACCTTTCTGCTAAGAATGCAGTTTCCTTGGAGGCTGGAAAAAATTACCACTGGTATTTTACAATCAAGTGTAATCCCAATGACAACGAGGCGGATATTGTGGTTTCCGGGTGGATTAACCGCATTAGTATGACACCAGCATTGACATCTCAATTAGATGGGGTAAAATCTGAACGCGATCGCCTAAACATCTACGCTAAAGAATCCCTTTGGTATGAATACCTCTCTACCCTTGCTAATCTCCGCCGTTCTCAGCCAACTGACTCAACACTAACAGCCCAATGGATTGAAGTTTTGAGTGCGGTGGAACTTGATAAAATAGCCGAACAACCCTTAGTCCAAAGCCAAGTGCTTCCCGTAAATTAACAAATAAAGGAACCAAAATAGGTTTTTACAAGCGGTTTGCTGACCGATTACAGCCTGTGGTAAAGATGAACGGTTGGGAGTACAACTACCTTGGGTGAATCTAAAAATAATAAATAACAGCGAACAACTTCGATCTACTGGCAGTCTCAAACAGCCAACCAATTAACAAGCGAGCAAATATTTATGCGCTGGAATGGAATTGTTGCAAAGTTTTGGTGTGGGGTATCAATTCCCAGTGCAATCCTGATTGTTTGTTTCTCAACTAAAGAAGCTGTGGGGCAAAGTCCTGAAATTCATCAGGGATTAACAGTCTCTACGAACTCAGTAGAGATAGGTTCCTATGCTGACGATCGCGAAATAGAATCAACAAAACAGAAGATACTCAATACGGTAATACCAGACTTAGGTAAGTCTGTTGAAAGTCTACGGAAAAATACCAATATAAGCGATCGCTTTCTCACCTTAGAAAATGAGACGATCGCAAATTGTAGCATAGAAAAATGTAATTTTTTGGCCCAAACACTACCACCAAATTCACCTCCGCCAACTGATGTTAATCCCGATCCAAATCGCGATCGCTTTCTGCAACCAGCACCTCAACCAGTACCCGAACCTCCCAAAACACCCACCCCAGTAGAACCCCCGCCAATTACCATACCAGGGCCAGAACTACCTAATACACCGATTCCTATTCAGAAAATTCAAGTAATTGGCAGCACAATCTTAACTAGCGCAGAAATTGAAGCCTTGACTCGCCCCCTAGAAACAGCAGGGACCGTCACCCTAGAACAATTGCGCCAAATAGCCGATAAAATCACAGAAATTTACTTAGATAGAGGTTACATCACCTCCAGAGCCATTCTCCCACCCCAAACCATCACCGGGGGAAATGTAAAAATTCAAGTCATTGAAGGCCGACTGGCAACTATTGAGGTAGAAGGAACTAAACGTTTAGATCCATCCTACGTCCGCAGTCGCATCCGCTTAGGTGCTGGCCAACCCTTGAGCACTGCAAAACTGGAAGATCAACTAAGATTACTTCGTGTCGATCCACTATTTGAAAATGTCGAAGCTAGTCTCCGTGCCGGTGAAAAGGAAGGTGAAAGCATCCTAATCGTCCGTGTGACTGAGGCCGATCCCTTTGAGGTTAATTTTAGCATTGACAATTACTCACCTCCTAGCGTGGGTTCCGAGCGTTTAGGCGTGAATGTTCGCCATCGTAATATTAGCGGTAGAGGCGATGAATTATCGGGGGCTTATTATCGAGCGCTTGGTGATTCAGATGTTTTTGACTTTAGTTACCGCATCCCGATCAATCCGATGAATGGGACTTTGCAATTCAGGGTGGCTCCCAATCAGAATAGTATTGTACAAGAACCTTTCGATCGGTTTGATATTTCGGGAAAATCTCAACTTTATGAAATTAGTTATCGCCAACCATTATTGCGATCGCCCATAGAGGAATTTGCTGTATCTATCGGTTTTAGTTATCAGAAAGGTCGAACTTTTCTGGCTGGCGATCCCTTTCCCTTTGGTATTGGTCCAGGGGACGAAGGTAGCAACAAAGGCGTGTCTAGTACCAGCGTAATTAAGATTGGACAGGATTATCTGCGGCGCGATCCTAAAGGGGCGTGGGCTTTGCGATCGCAATTTAGCATTGGTACTGGCCTATTTGATGCTACTACCAATAATGCTCCAACTCCTGACGGGTTGTTCTTTAGTTGGTTAGGTCAAGTTCAACGAGTACAAAGGCTGAATAGTAATAATTTGCTAATCGTACAGGGAGATTTACAACTATCAGCGAATAGTTTATTGTCATCGCAACAATTTGTCCTGGGTGGCGGACAATCTTTACGGGGATATCGGCAAAACGTGCGATCGGGCGATAATGGTTTTCGACTTTCAATTGAAGATCGGATTACCCTAGAAAAAAATGAATCTAACTATCCTACCCTACAATTAGCTCCATTTATTGATATGGGTATGGTGTGGAATTCTGGGAATAATCCTAATAAGATTACTAATCCCAATACTAATATTTTTGGAGTTGATGGTGCATTTATCGGTGCTATTGGTTTAGGGATACTTTGGGAACCGATACCTAAAGTTAATGTCCGTATAGATTATGGGATTCCCATAATTAGCATCCAAGATAAAGGTAAAAATGCTCAAGACTCTGGCTTCTATTTCAGTATCATCTACAGCCCTTAATCTTCTTCCTTGTAACTTGATAGTCTCTTGAACACAAAAAGAATTAAGCGATCGCTTGGGGTTCCTGTTGAGTTACACAATGAATTCCACCACCGCCTGCTGCAAGGGTATCAATATTGAGTTGTATAACTTCACGTTTTGGAAAAAGCTTGACCAGAGTTTTTCTAGCATTTTCGTCTGCATCTGAATCGCCAAACTCTGGCATAATAACCGCACCGTTTACCACATAGAAGTTAATATACCCTGCCGCAAAATCCTCAGTTTTATCAAGAAATCGGATCTTTTGTGGAGCCTTAATAGTAATTACTTCCAATTCTCGACCATTGGCATCAATTGTAGCTCTGAGAATCTTGAGATGCTCCCTCGTAACTTCATAATCAAACGAATTGGGGTCAGACTCCAGTGGTACATTTACGCGATATATCTCAGATATCTTGGACAAGCCCGACATCCGAAAATACCTCGATCGCATCACCCGTAAGAGTGAAGGGCGTACCCGCCAAAGCTTTCAACATAATGTTGAAAGCACCATTAGCATCTCTGTCAGCAACATAGCCGCATTCAGGACACTTAAAAAGTTTATTTCCACCTAATTTGGTGTGAGCATGACCGCATTTACCACAAGTTTTGGAGGTATAAGCTTCGTTTGTTTCCACAATTATTACACCATATCTATCAGACATAGATGTTAACAATTGCTTGAAACGATAGTGGCTCCAAGTTAACATTGACCGCACCGACTTAGTATTTATTCGTCTTTTTGATTTCAGCACCATTTCTGACGTTTCAAAAGTAGGAATAAACACTACCTTATAATTGCCAACCAAGTAGCTTGCAACCTGGCGATGTAATTCATCTACTAAATTGCGAATTTTAATCCGAATCCGAGATGCAGCACGAAGCAAAGAACGGCGATGTTTAGTTTTAACTTGCTTTTGGTAAGCACGGCTAATTAACTTGTCAAGGTGAAAGCATAATCTCACGATTCGCTCAATGTCTCCCTTGCCAATTTCTAAAACCGTTTCTCCATCATAACCCGTTAAAAACGTTCGCACTCCTGGGTCGAGGGCAATCGCCTTGTTTTTGGTGGTAGGTTCAGTGGGGATATATTCAGGAATTATCGCAAACCAGCGTCTTCTATCTCGCACTAATTGAGTGCCATAATTGCAAGATTGTGGTAGTGGTTGCGACGATTCAAAGCTACATCCTTTACTTAATTGAGGAAACCAAGTCCCTTTAATGAAGTTCCCATTCTTAAATTTAATTGTCGATACAGATTGACGGCAACTGCGAAATTTTGCCTCACCATTATTGGATGAAGCTTGTTTCCAAGCATCGTAAGCATCTTGGACTGCGTTGGCTTTAGGATGCCTTGGTACAGTTTTTAACCAGTCTGGCAAATCATTCAGAACTAATGCTTCAAGGTCGTAACTACTCCCTTGAAAACCATTTTTGAATGCTTCAATGCAGCGGTTGTAAACAAAACGACAACCCGCCAACCAATGCCGCCAAATCTGGCTTAATTTACTGTCAGGATAGACTCGGATTTTCCTCACAGAATTTGGCGTTGGTTTCGCTGTCAATTTCTGTGAGTGCCGTTTTTTGTTTTTGTATTTCCGGGTCTGTCCTGAGTTTTTTTTCGTACTTACGGAGTCCGTATAGCCGAGAGGAAAAACAGTGGACGACTGACAACATATCTTGTACGAGTTCAGTTTCTGGACTGTATTTTTGTTGATAGAGAACCACGATTTTACAGTTGAATCTTTCGCACAACCATTCAATGAGATCGAATCCAAATCTTGCAAGCCGGTCTTTGTGGGCAACGACAAGCAATTGGATATCGCCGCTGATAATTCGTTCCAAAATGGAGTTAAGTTTGCGCCGCCTAAAATTGAGTCCCGACCCAATTTCTGTGATAACTTCGCAACCTGGGTAGTTTGTAGTAAGTGCCTCAGTTTGTCGGCGGAGGTCGTCTCGTTGGCTGGATGTTGAGACTCTGGCGTACAAGATTGTAGAAGGTCGAGTAGGTTCAGTTGCAGTGGACTTTTGCTTGAGATATGCGGCGATATCGTAGCGCCTTTGTCCGGCTTCGGTTTTGAAAGTAAGGATTTTACCTTCTTCCGACCATCTGGCGAGGGTTCGGGTACTAACTCCCAAAAGGTTAGCTGCTTCCCTTGGTGCGACATACGGCATGACTTTTGCTATGGAAATACTTTTGATGGTGGGGGTATTCGTCCATAATGTCAAGTATGTCCATCAAATTTTATTTAACTGCCTTTTGGTCGCACGTCTTTACCCCAAATTTTAGCATTCGCACCGAACGCCATCCATGTACGCTTATGTAACGCAGCCTCATCAGGCATAAACCATTCTTGTAAAATTTTTACTCCGAGGCTTTGGCTATCTACCGTCAATCTAGTATGTGTAATACAGCTAGTTACACTACTACTTCCAACAATTGCAGTAGTAGACAGCGCACGATTCAAGAACTTGCGTCGTTTCATATAATGTCTTTCCTTGCTATTTAAAGGTTAGATACTTTAAGTGTAGCGCCACTAACGACCAAGCTCGCCGGACGCAGACAACCTTGAAAACTCAACCTAGAGATTGCGACATTCCGGTGAAGCAATTTGTTAGACTGCAATTCTTACAGTCAAAAAGAGTGAGGTATTATGGAAGACTTTGGCATTATTATTGCCTGTTGCGACCAAGATTATCTTTTTGCTAAGGGTTGTAGTGCCAGTATCCGGTATTTCTTAGGAGATGTACCAATTTGTTTGTTAATTGATGGCTCGTTTTCAGTGGCTCCTTTAGAAAAGTCTTATGGGGTACTGGTGATTAATCACAATACTGTATCGAATAAATTGCTGAGGCAAAGAAGTTTTGGCTGGGGAAAAACTAAAATGATTGCTTTTTGGGAAAGTCCTTGGTCAAATTTTATGGTGTTGGATGCAGATACAATTGTCTGGGGAAATGTGCTTAAGTTTGCTAATTTTAATGATTTTGATTTAGTAATTGACCAACCAACTTCTAATTACTCGAATGCCGATATTACGGAGTTTTTTTTTGATATTTCAGGAGTGGAGAAGCATTTTTCTAGTTTTCAGTGGGAGGCTTACCGCGATCGCTATTTCTGTACTGGTACTTTCTTTGCTAAACGGGGAATTTTTAGTTTAGATGAGTATATAGAAATTTTGGATTTTATCGTTCGATATCCGGGGATATTTAAGTATGGAGAAATGGGATTTTTAAACTTTATGATTTTCCGGGGGGCTCAGGAGGGTAGAATACGGGTGCAGAATGTAGATTCGCAGTTATTAGTGCCAGATTTCGATCGGGATTTTTTGAGAAAGCGTTTTCCGGTTCAGGAGTCTGGACTGCAAGTGGAAGATAATGATGCTACTGTGATTCATTGGTGCGGACCGAAACCTACTCTTGCTAATTCTAAGGTTTACTCGGAACCGATGACTTTTTGTCGGCGGAAGTGTCAGCAGGATGCTTGGGGAAAAACTTTTTCGGAGGCGGAAATGTCTTTGAAGTATGAGGATTTACAACGAGCTTTTTATGTTTATAAGAATAAGTTTAAAAAGAAGTTTTACCAGTTGATTGGTAAGTATGGTATCCTCTAAAAATTCCCATTTCCTTGAACAATATGCTTAAGCGTTGTCAAAGTTTCTAAACCAATTAATCCCCGACGATAACCCTTTTGATTAGACATTCCTAAAAATATTGCATCTCCCCGATTTTGATACCGTAAAAACCGAGGCGAGGCATTAATAAAAGTCGAGGCACTATTAACTTCTAAGGCAAATTCTCGACTTTCCTGATAGGATTCTGTGGCGATACTATCAGCATGACCGCTACTGTAAAAATTAATCCAGGCGATCGCGGCTTCTAAATTCTCAACTACCTTAAAAGCTACTGTATTATCTAAATAAGGTTGTTGCCATTCTGCCTCTTCTGCTAAAATCAAATCAGGAAAATCCGCCACTAAATCGGCATCTCCTCTAATTTCAAAACCTTTCTCTTTTAAACTGTTCCACAGGCGTACTAAGGAGGATGGTTTTTGATTTGGATCGATTAAAACTTTCTCGATCGCATTAACTGGATCTGGTTCGCTTTGATGACTATCCAAAATCATCCATCTGGCAAGTTCTAAACTACCTGTTGGCGACCAATAAAGGTAACAATTACCCATTGCCGACCTCAATGCCGGTGCGGTAGACTGCCTTACTACTTGCTGCACTAAACTAGGACGACCGTAGGGAATTACTAAATTAATATACTGATCTTGGATAACTAAATCTCGAATTGAAGCGCCGCTATCAGCAGGTAATATTTCTAAACATTCTAAAGGTAAACCTACCTCATCGATCGCCGAGTGTAAAGTTTCAGCAATCACTGTATTAGAATGACTGGCCTCCGTGCCTCCTTTCAGAATTAAACTATTAGCAGTTTTCATGCACAAACCCGCCGCGATCGCGCCAAACTCTGGGAAAGCCTCATAAATTACAGCGATCACCCCCAGAGGAATTTGTTGACAATAAACTTGAGATTGATTGGCTTGATAAGATGCACTAATTACCTTGCCGATCGGATCGGGCATTTCTCCTAATCGCTGGAGAATATGCACAGTTGTCTGCAATCTTTCCGGCGTAAGTTTCAGCCATTCAACTATTAATTCAGAAATTGCCATTTCTCGACTAGCTTCTAAATCGAGAGTATTGGCTTCTAAAATATCGTTTTGTCGATTTTTAATTCCCCGCGCCATCGCCTGCAAAACCGCAGCGCGATCGCTACCCTTGACTCCTGCCAATTCTAATGATGCTTCGTAGGCGCGGCGAGCCGCATTTATGGATGTTTGTGTTGAGTTAGAATCTTCGCTTGTCATCAGCTTAACGTCTATAAGCCAGCCAGACCATAAGTGCTGGCAACATTGCCAACAAAATTGCTACTAAAGCCCAGATAATGATATTACTTCCAGGCGATCGCAGGGCTAAAGGTAGCCAAATCACCAAGGGTACTAAAATCATTACCAAAGTCAGGGGTAAATACTGCGCCTTCAAACCCTTATTTACTCGATTCCACTGATTTCCACTCCAGCGCCAAGCTTGTTTATAAGGATAATTTGTCGAGAGTTGTTCGATCGTATATCCACTTTCGTCCAAGACAAATAGTTGCTGACAGCGATCGCACCCAAAGGCTTCTGTCAGAGCGATCGGCACTAAACTACCCCGTCGCCGGCAAGGGCACGGATAGTCACCATTCAAATCAATCTTTTGAGGTTTTTGAGATGGCACGGCTTAGGGGCTAAGGGTTAGAGGTTAATAGATGTCCAGATACTTATAGAATCCAATATGATTTATGCAGAATTATCTTGTTCAATATTACCATAAGCTTTAGCCTTTTTTAATTTTTCTGACGGGGATAAAGCTGCATTAAAGCTTTAACTTGTTCAGCATGATAAGAACTTCGAGTAAGGGGAGAAGCGATAACTTGCAAAAATCCCAAAGACTCGCCAAATTTACGCCAAGCGTCAAATTGTTCTGGATGTACAAAATTTTCCACATTTAAGTGCTTTTGGGTAGGCTGTAAATATTGGCCCATAGTCAAAATATCGCAATTAACCGATCGCAAGTCCTCCATCACTTCCCTAACTTCTGCATCAGTTTCCCCCAATCCCACCATAATTCCCGATTTAGTATAAACCCAAGGCGCAAGTTTCCGACTTCTACTTAATAATTCCAGTGTCCGTCCATATTCTCCCTGGGGGCGCACCCGGCGATATAGCCGCTTCACAGTTTCCGTATTATGGTTGAGAACATCAGGCTGTGCTGCAAGAATCACGTCTAAAGCTTGCCAATTGCCGCACAAGTCAGGAATTAATACTTCGATAGTTGTTTGGGGACTAATCGATCGCACCGTTTGAATGCAGCATTCAAACTGGGATGCACCACCGTCAGGTAAGTCATCTCGGTTGACAGAGGTAATTACAACATGATTCAGTTTGAGTCGCAATACTGCTTCTGCCAATCTTTCTGGTTCAGTAACATCAAGGGGTTTGGGCTTTTTCTCAAAGTCAATATCGCAATAGGGACAGGCACGGGTGCAGGCAGGACCCATAATTAAAAAAGTAGCAGTACCGGCGTTGAAGCACTCACCAATGTTTGGGCATGAGGCCTCTTCACAGACAGTGTTGAGGGCTAAATCCCGGAGAATTTCTTTAACGTTGCCAACTCGTTCCCACTGGGGGGCTTTGACTCGTAACCATTCTGGCTTAACCGTCACGCCTACCTCGATGCTGCTGAAATGTTACCAGTTTTGATTATACAATGGTTTGCTTGAGGCATTGAGGTTGTGGTTGGGTGAGGCGGAAATTTTTTGGGCATTGCTTGGTGGCGATCGCCCGTGCTATGATTTTGCAGAAGCTCAATTCGGGATGTAGCGCAGCTTGGTAGCGCACCTCGTTCGGGACGAGGGGGTCGCAGGTTCAAATCCTGTCATCCCGATTCAATTTTGTTACTTGAACGTTTACATTATTTCCAGAGGCGAATAGATCCAAGTATTTCATATCGGTGTTCCTATGATAGCCGTTAAAGTAACTATCCTCAGTCCCGATCGTGTAATTATAAAACTGTTATGATGGCGTTGGGTTCATCGCAACATTGGGTTGATTAAAATAATTGTTAACTGTTAACCGTTAACCGTTAACCGTTAACCGTTAACCGTCAACTATTACTTTTTCTGCTACCTTTCTCACTGATTAAATTGTCTTCACAAATCTAAATGCTGAACACAAAAAATATACTTTCACTACTGCTAGTGTTTATTCCGATTTCGATCGCCGCCCACTTTCTGGGGTGGGGATCTTCCACTGTCTTCATCACATCGGCCTTAGCAATTATTCCCTTAGCCGCTTGGATGGGAACAGCTACTGAAGAAATCGCCGTAGTTCTCGGCCCCAATTTAGGCGGATTACTGAATGCTACTTTTGGAAATGCTACAGAATTGATCATCGGAATTGTTGCCCTTAATGCTGGCTTAATCGATGTTGTCAAAGCCAGTATCACAGGTTCTATTATCAGCAACCTCCTGTTAGTTATGGGTCTTTCTATGTTCTTAGGAGGCTTAATCTACAAGGAGCAAAAATTTCAGCCTGTGGTTGCTCGCTTGAACGCCTCGGCGATGAACCTCGCTGTGATTGCCATTTTAGTACCAACTGCGGTGGATGTTACTTCTGCGGGAATTGATGAATTAACCATGCAGAAACTCTCTAGCGCTGTGGCGATCGTACTAATTTTGGTTTACGTGCTTACTCTGTTATTTTCCATGAAAACCCATTCCTACCTCTACGAAGCAGGGGTGGCAGAAATGGACGAAGGATTAGCCGAAAATAACATGGCAGAAGATAGTCAAGATCATAAGGTAAATTTACCTTTGTGGATTGGGGTACTATTAGTTTGTACCTTGACAGTTGCCTTTGAATCAGAATTATTAGTTGATACTCTGGAAGAAGCTACCGCTCTTTTGGGATTAACTTCTCTATTTACAGGGGTAATTCTGGTGCCGATTATTGGTAACGCCGCAGAACACGCAACGGCGGTGACAGTGGCCATGAAAAATAAAATGGATCTGTCGGTGTCGGTGGCATTGGGTTCAAGTTTACAAATTGCTTTGTTTGTAGCTCCTGTCTTAGTCCTAGCCGGTTTTATTTTAGGTAAACCGATGGATTTGAACTTTAATCCTTTTGAGCTAGTGGCGGTGGCTGTATCAGTTTTGATTGCTAATTCTATCAGTTCTGATGGTGAGTCAAACTGGCTGGAAGGTACTTTGCTTTTAGCTGCTTATCTAGTTTTGAGTCTTGCCTTTTTCTTCCATCCCGTTATTCCAGGTATAGCCTAAAAATTAGGTGATTTCCTAGATGATGAATATTTAGTGTTCCACTAAATATTCGATTAGGGACACAGTTCCCGTGTCCCTACCCGTATTTGTACTATAACAATCCTAAATGATTTGTAAGCGATGTAGGGGTAGTGCCCCTGTGCCTACCCCGCTCTACGGGCAACCACAGGGGGATTGCCCCTACAAAATATTTAGATTTCATTTAGTATTGCTATATATAGTTAATATGTGGGGTTAAGTTAAATACTCAGCATGGCGATCGCAGAACTAAACTCAACCTATCAATATCAAGTTGGTGGAAGTTTGCCGATTGACTCCCCAACTTATGTACAGCGACAAGCAGATTATGAACTCTACGAAGGACTAAATACTGGGCAGTTTTGCTATGTACTCAATTCGCGACAAATGGGCAAGTCGAGTTTGCGGGTACAAACCATGAAAAGATTGCAAGAATCTGGGATTACTTGCGCCTCAATTGACTTAACAACAATTGGCTGTCAAGATATTAAACCGGAACAGTGGTATGCAGGTTTAATTTACACCATAGCCAGTAATTTCAATCTCTTAGATAAATTTGATGTAGTTAGCTGGTGGAGCGACCATGAAATGTTAGCTCCCGTGAAAAGATTAGATATATTTATTCGCGAAGTATTACTTAGAGAAATTACTACAAATCTAGTAATTTTTATAGATGAAATCGACAGTATATTAAGTTTAAGTTTTAAAGTAGATGATTTTTTTGCTTTAATTCGTGCTTGCTACAATCAGAGAGCAGATCGAACAGAATATAATCGCTTGACTTTTGCTCTCTTAGGAGTAGCAACTCCCTCTGAGTTGATTCAAGACAGAAATAGCACTCCTTTTAATATTGGTCGAGCCATCCATTTAGCGGGTTTTCAACTGCACGAAAGTCTCGGATTAGCGAAAGGATTAGCGCTCAAAGCTTTTCAGCCACAAAAAGTCCTCAAAGAAATTTTAAATTGGACGGGTGGTAAACCATTTCTCACTCAAAAAGTTTGTAAATTTGTCTTGGCATTTCCATCTTTTATTCCTCAAGGTACTGAGGCGGAATACATTGAGAATTTAGTGAAAAATTATATCATTGAAAATTGGGAAGCTCAGGACGAACCAGAGCATTTAAAAACTATCCGCGATCGCATTTTACGGAGTCGCCATAATCCCTGTCGCTTACTAACATTATATCAACAAGTTTTGCAACCACCACAGCCCGGACAAGAAGGGGTGATTGCTGACGATTCTCCCGAACAAATAGAACTGCGATTATCAGGATTAGTATTTAAACATGAGGGAAAATTAAAAGTTTGCAATCCCATTTATGAGTCAGTTTTTAATGCTCAATGGGTGGAAAAAGAACTAGAAAATTTAGCGCCCTATCGAGCCGCAATTACCGGGTGGTTAGCCACCGGATGTCTGGATAATTCTCAGTTATTAAAAGAGCCAGAATTAAAGGAAGCTTTCCTTTGGACAGCAGATAAAAAACTCAGCGGCGAACACTATAAATTTTTGATTGCCAGCAAAAATTTATTAGAAAAAACAGAGGATAAAGAATCTCCAAATAATGAGAACTTAATAAATAACTCAACAAGTGAATTGGTTAATAATGAAATTAAAATAGAGAAAAATTACGAACCGACTTTACACCCAGAAGTTATTGAAGAGGCGACAGAAGTAGATTTACCAAGGCAAGAAATACCAATTATTCCTCTTGTTGCTCCCATATCTCGTGATTTTCAGACCGGTCATAATGATGAACAAATGTTGTACGATCACCTAGTTTACTGCGTACAAACAGAGTCTCCGCCACAGATAATAGAAAGATTTCGTAAACTATTTATCGAAGGTAAAGGCTATCCAGATCGGGAAATAGAAGCCGCGTTATACAGCATTATTTCTGTAAAACGTGACGATTTAGAGTTTAAATATATCCTTTACCGCTGCTGTCACATTTTGATTAACCGCTGGCAATTAAACTTGCGGCACAAAGCTGCAATTGCGGATTTAATCGCTTTATTTAGGGAGAATCCAGTCCGCAATGGGGTTAAATATTATATAATCAAACGTTTGCAAGAACAGATAAAGTTATTCACAAAAAGTGATGAATATTTAGCCCTAGAGCGGTTAGTAAAAGTTGTAGATCCCGATCCCAATACTAATAAACAAGATATCGATTCCTCAGTGGGGGAATTAATTCATAGATATCCATATTTGTATAATCATTGTCTATTGAGCAAAGATAGCTCTTACGAAGATCGGCAAACTATTCGGCATCTTCAATCTCAAAGACAGTGGCAATTTGAAATGGAGTTGTCCCAATATTTAACTTATTTATTTAGGCAATCGCAAAATACAACAGGTCAGATTCAGTCAGTGTTAAATCCTACTCTTTTAAGCGATGCAGAATTGAATTTTGCAATTAAAGAATTTGCGGGTAAAGTTGAAGGTTGTCACACTTACCAAGAAGCGGCTCAGTTTTTCCTCGTTCACGCTAGAAAATCTCAATCTTACGCAGCTTTTAAGGAAAATTTATATGAATATTTAACAGCTTCTATTAAGCCTAATTATGGGAAGCAGCAATTTAACGATCGCTTGTATAAGCAACTTAAAAGTACATTTCCTGAAAGCGATTCTGATAAATTGAATAACTTATTACTGATTCGGACTTGTCACTACTTGTTTGACTTCCTAGTAGTCGCCAGCCCAGATAATCCTAACCACTATATTTTTTATGATTTGGTTTCTAATCTCGGTCCAGCAAGAGCTACCAGTCTACTGTTGAAAATTGCACTACTTTCTCGGAAAGTAAAACCTGAGCTAGAAAAAAGATTTTCTATTTTGTTTAATCATTATGAAGGTAAAGCTTTAGATGATATGCGATGGCTAGTTAAATCCCTGGAAAATCTTAATGTGGCTTTGGTTGTCAATTTTGGAAGTGTGGATTTGTCATTTCTTAAACATAAGATATATTGACATTTTTCGGATTTGTGTTAATATTTTATCAGCAGTTAAAGGTAAATTAACTATGAATATTTTGGCTTTAAATCTCAGCAAATCAAAGCAGCTATTATCAATTTTTTTAGGCATTTTGGCTGCCGGCTTTTCCTTGAATGTGCAGGCACAAGAGTCAGACATATTGCGGAGAACTTACCAGCAAGTTATTGAGTCTTATCCTCGCAATTTAGAAGACGCACGAAGACAGGGAAATCGAGCTAATGAGGCTCAAATTTTAGTGGGTGCGGCCTTGGGTTATCAATATTTGGGTGAGTACCAACAAGCATTACAATTATTTCGGGACGCTTTGGCGATCGCGAAATCTATCGGCGATAAAGGACTTATATCTCAAGTTTTTAGCGGCATGGGTAGTACCTATAGCAAACTAGGTGATTATCAGGGAATTAATTTTTTTGAAGAGCAGTTAAAGCAAGCCAGAAGCGGAGGCGATCGCTTAATAATCGGCATCGCCTTAAAAAGTTTAGGATTAGCTTATCTATCCCTTCCTAACTATCAAAAATCTATCAACTATTATGAAGAGTATCTGCTAATGGTGCGAGAAAGTAAAGACCCAATGGAGGAAATACAAATTCTCGGTTTACTAAGCAGTGCTTATGGTGCAGCGGGACAAACTCAGAAACAAATTGCCATTTTGGAACAATATTTAGTAGTTTGCAAACAACTAGATAATATCGCCCTCCGCGTCTCATTCCAAACTTACGCACTATTTAGTTTAAGTGCAGCTTATGAATTATTAGGAGACACCACAAAAGCGATCGCCTATCAGGAAGAAGCCATACAATTCTCACAAAAATCTCAAGATTCCTCACAAATAGTGTTGGCAATGCAGCAATTAGCATTGCTTTATGGTAGATTAGGAAACTCTGAAAAACTAATTTCTA
The DNA here is from genome assembly GCA_001698425.1 of Oscillatoriales cyanobacterium USR001. Lineage (GTDB taxonomy): Bacteria > Cyanobacteriota > Cyanobacteriia > Cyanobacteriales > Microcoleaceae > Kamptonema. Next base: position 42,801 of record MBRE01000079.1, read on the forward strand.
TCTTAGAGCAAGCTGTGGCTTTAGCCCAAAAAATTAACAACGAATTTTCTTTAGCTACAGCCCTAGATTACCTCAGTCATGCTTATGCTGTGGCGGGAAACTATACTAAATCTATTGACTTGCAAAAGCAAAGTTTATCACTATATCAAGCCTTCAATCAAAAAACCAAAACAGATGGAAGTATTAGTGAAATTTGGGGATTAGCAAATTTGGCAAGACAACAACTTAAAATTGGTCAATTAGTGGAAGCAGAAAACAACTTAAAAACAGCCATTAGACTTTCCAAAAAAATATTAGACGAACAAATTCTACCCAATAGTAACTTATTTGCCATGACTCGCGATGAATTAAACCTCAACATCCGCGAAGTGACCTTAGATATTTACCGGACATTGCAACAAATTTTAGTAGCAACTAACCGCATTAACGAAGCTTTAGAAGTAGCAGAAATTGGTCGAGCTAGAGCCTTCGTAGATTTATTAAGAACTAATTTAAGCGTCGATCCTAAATCTCAGCAGACATCACCGCCACTAACATTAGAACAAATGCGCCAAATTGCTAAAGAGCAAAATTCTACGTTAGTCCAGTATTCAGTGATTTACAACGATAATGTATCTACCTGGGTGAAAATAGGAAAAAAGCGATCTTATGAAACTACCTTATATATTTGGGTGATTCAACCGACAGGAACAGTCACCTTTCGCTCAGTCAATTTACAACCACTATGGCAACAGATAAGAGATGTAGAAGGTAGCACTTCTCTGTTAAGTTTATTTGTGCTTAATGCTCGCAGTTCCATCTTTATTCGCGGTCGTGGCGTTCCCACTCAAGACAAACCAGAAAAATCATCCACAGAAGAAAGTTCTGGTAATACGCGCCGCAAATATGAGAAATTGCAGGAACTCTATAAATTTCTAATTCAACCAATAGCTGACTTGTTACCAACTGACCCCAAACAGCGAGTTACTTTCATTCCCCAAGAAAGTTTATTTCTTGTGCCATTTGCAGCTTTACAAGACTCTAATGGGAAGTATTTAATTGAAAAACATACTATTCTCACTGCTCCGTCAATTCAAGTGCTAGACTTAACTCACAAACAGCGACAAAAGCTAAGATTAGCGACAGCTGAAAATAGACAAATTCAAAATAAAAATTCTCTGATAGTTGGCAATCCCATCATGCCATTCTTGCCGCAAAAAGGGGATTTAGCACCAGTGCAATTGTCAAGTTTACCTGGTTCAGAACAAGAAGCAAAAGCTATCGCCTCTTTACTCAAGGCTCAACCCTTAATCGGCGCTCAAGCTACGGAAAATGCAGTCAGACAACAGATAGGAAATGCCCAGATTATTCACTTAGCAACTCACGGGTTGCTAGATAATTTGATGGGTTTTCAAAGTTCCCTGGCATTTACTCCCGATCGCAAAGATGACGGTTTTCTTACTGCTAGAGAAATTCTCAATTTAAAGTTAAAAGCAGAACTTGTAGTTTTGAGTGCTTGCGATACGGGGCGTGGTAGAATTAGTGGTGATGGTGTAATTGGATTATCTCGCTCTTTTGTGGCCGCAGGTGCTCCCAGCGTGATTGTTTCTTTGTGGAAAGTACCCGATGAACCGACAGCAGAGTTGATGCTTTCATTTTATCAAAATCTTCAGCAGACTAATGATAAAGCTCAAGCTTTACGACAAGCAATGCTGGCAACTATGGCAAAATATCCTACTCCGAGAGATTGGGCTGCTTTTACTTTAATTGGTGAAGCAGAGTAGGAATTTTCAGGGGAGATAACAGGGGCGATCGACAGTATTTTCCTAATTATTTCTACTAATAGTATTCATTCTAGTCATTTTTAGTTGATAGGATAATAAAATTATTTTCGCGATCGCTCCGGCAATTAAACCTCAATTAAGCGATTTCGATTGCACTGCAAAAGATGAAACTTCCTGCTCAAGAGCGCCTCGCACTCTTTGCCACTCAGTCTCAATTTGTAACAACAAATCTTGAGCTAATCCTAAATCCAAACTTTTTCCTTTCCCACCTTCACAGACAGCACGGGCCATAAATTCCAACTCCTTGCATAACTCCGACAACAGCAACACGCCCAAATTAGCACTACTTGACTTCAACGTATGAGATGCCACCTTCAAACTAGCAGCATCATCCTTCGCGATCGCCACCTTAATATTCTCTAAATATCTCGGTGCATCTCCCAGATAAATATTAATTAAATCCATCAAAAAGTCCGGTTCATCCTCATCATCAAGTTCGCGGAGACTTTGCAATATCTGAAAATCAATCGGCGGATTCTTAACAGTTACAGGTAAAACAGACGACGGTTTTACCAGATGAGAATTTTCTGAATGTTTCCCTACCGCAACATCAGCAACCTCCCTCAAAATTGGATGACATTTACTCAAAGCTTCCTTCAATTCTTCCCGACGCACAGGCTTAGTAATATAATCATCCATACCCGCAGCCAGACACTTTTCGCGATCGCCTTGCATCGCATTTGCCGTCATCGCAATAATTCGAGGTCTACCCGTCGGCCATTCCTGACAAATGCGTCGCGCCGCCTCCAAACCATCCATTTGAGGCATCTGTACGTCCATCAAAACCACATCATAAGATTTCCGTCTCAAAGCCTCCAAAGCCTCCAATCCATTACCTGCAATATCCGCCCGATATCCAATTCTTTCTAACAAGTGAGTCGCCACTTTTTGATTCACCAAATTATCCTCCGCCAACAAAATCCTAATTTGATGACCATTATTAGCATTCTCTTCAGAAATATGAGAAATTGCCACATGGTTAGTCAGCGGTACTGTCTCCGAAAAACTCAAATCAACATGAGCTTTTGACCCATTCTTAGAATGCTTCACCCCTAAATTTACAGTTCTAACTTCCGAACCTTCACCCTTTTTACCCTTAACTACACCATCCCCAAAAACTTGTGTCAATACATTATAAAACTGAGATTGTTTCAGAGGTTTAGTCAAAAACCCAGCAAAATTAATTTCCGCATTTTCCAGCTTTTTCCATACTTCCGCCTTACCTAAATAAGTAAACATAACTATCGGCAAATGTGGAGAAGATTCAGCCGCAGAGTTGCGAGGATATGAACTAATCCCTTCCTCAAACTTACGAATCTTATGAGCTAGAGCTATCCCATCCATATCTCCCAAATTCATCGCCAAAATTGCTAAATCGATCGCTGTATTCTGTCGTAACAATTCCAGCGCTTCCACACCAGAATTCACAGTCAGCGGGATCATTCCCCAATAGTGAGCCAACTTAGTTAAAACTTGCCGATTAATCGCATGATTTTCAACAATTAATAAGCGTTTACCCTTCATAAACTCTGGCGGTTCCTCCGCAGATTTAGCTTCAACAGCTTGGGCAATAATCGTAAAATAAAAAGTAGAACCATACTCCAAATTTGGCGACATAGCAAAATATTCTGGAGGATTCCCCGCCATACTTTGCTCAGTGCCAACAGGTGGAGAATGAGAATTTCCATTTCCTTGAGCCGCCCTACTAACCACCCACATTTTACCGCCCATCATCTCGCTCAAACGCTGACTAATCGCCAGTCCTAAACCCGTTCCTCCATACTGTCTAGTAGTTGAAGCATCCACTTGAGAGAAAGCCTTAAATAACCGATCCATTCTATCAGGGGGAATCCCAATGCCAGTATCCTTAACTGCAATTTGGATTTCGTAAGGAACAGGCAATTGATAATTAGTTAGTGGCGACATATAACTTTCTTTGCCACTGTTACTTCCCCCCCCAACTTTTCGGGCTGTAACAGATACAACAATTTCTCCCGATTCAGTAAATTTCACCGCATTACCCAACAAATTCACCAAAATTTGCCGCAATCTAGTTACATCTCCTAACACCTTAGAAGGAACAGAAGAATCAATCAAATAAGCTAACTCTAAACCTTTTTCTGACGCTCTCGGAGCTAATAAATCCAGAGATTCCTCAATACAAGTCCGCAATTCAAAAGGATGTTGTTCTAAATCCATTTTCCCGGACTCAATCTTAGAAAAGTCAAGAATATCATTAATAATCGTCAACAAAGCATCGCCGCTAGTCCGAATCGTCTCCACAAAATCTCGTTGTTCTGGAGTTAAATCCATATCTAAAAGCAAGCCAGTCATGCCGATTACGGCATTCATTGGCGTGCGAATTTCGTGACTCATTGTCGCTAAAAATTCACTTTTAGCTCGATTAGCAACTTCCGCCGCTTGACGCGCTTGCTCTAAAGCTTCATTTTGTTCTGCTAATTGTTGTTGACGCTTAACTTCTGTTTCTAAAAGTTGTGCTTGAGCGAGAGTAATTCCCACTTGAGCGGCGACATCTTCTAATAGTTCAATTTCATCTGTTGTCCATTGGCGAGTGACATCGCATTGGTGTAAAGTAATAATTCCATTGGGTTCACCCTGATAGGAAGTGCGGACAGATAGCATGGATTTTAACCCAATGCGACGGCACATAGGAGCCAAGGATTCTAATAGTGGATCGGCAAAAACATCTGGGGAAGCGAGAGCGGTATCTTCGGCGAGTAACCTTTCTGTATAAGGGTTATAAGTAACAGAAAGTTCTAAATCTAAAGTAGATTCATAGCCCGGTTCTAAATATTCGGCAACGCAAGGAAGGTGGGGATAAGGTTCAACGATATAACTATGAATTGTGCAACGATTTACGCCAAAAATCCTGCCTATTTGAGTAGCTGTAGTCTGAAAAATCTCTAGTGTATCTAACTTAGAGCGAACCTTTTGGGTGATTTGTTTGAGTAACAAAACTCGCTGATATTGACGTTGTAAACTTTGTTCGCGTTCTTCGCGGGTAATTTCCGTGCCAATATAAACTGCCATTAACTTGAGAATTTCTAATTCTACTGGTTTAAAAGGCGATCGAGCGGCTGGAGAAGTAAAACTAAGAGTGCCATAAACTCGTCCTTGAACCATTACCCTAGCACCGATAAAAGCTTCTAAACGGCGTACTGTATAAGCGGGGTGATGTCGCCATTGAGAGTGACCGGCGGATTCAATAGAAATTGGTTCGTGCGATCGCACTACCTCCCGCTCAAAAGTTCTTCCTAATGCAAAACCATCTCCTTTGGCAAAACCAAAGGGGAAATTTTCTGGTAAATAAGCGGCTATTACCTCATAGCGATCGCCCGCCACCCGCCCCAAAAGTCCAATATCCATCCTAAACCGCTCGCAACCCATCGCCAATAGGCGAGAAATTCGCTCCTCAAAACTACCAGTTGTGCCTAAAGTCACCTCATAAAGCGCTCGAATTGCTTCTTCACTTTCCCGCAAATCTTCTACAGCTTGTAGCTGATTTGAAATATCTCTGATCGTCCCAAAAACTCCAATGATTTCCCCTTGAGAATTCCGCATTAATTGGGCAAACATTTCTACAGTACCAAAGGAAGAAGATGCGAGCCCAAGATTTCCTTCTTCCTTCTTAATGCGTAACTCTCGGCGGTAAAATTCTGATTCTTCAGTAATTAAAGACTGAAATAAATTTTGAGCTTCCGTTTGATGATCGGGATGAATCCAAGGTAAAAATTTAGTTCCCAAACATTCACTAACTGCAAAACCTGTAATTGTAGTCCAAGCTGGATTGAGAAATGTCCAAACACCTGACAAATCCATCTGGAAAATAGCCGTTTCCTTCAAATCTGTCAGCACTTTGGCGTATAGTGCCTCATTTTCCCTGAGCTTTTCTTCGAGTTGTTTGCTCTGAGTAATATCTGTATGAGTACCCACCAACCGCACAGGTTCGCCCCCAGTATTCCGCAGTGCTTGACCGCGAGCGAGTACCCAAATGGGATTACCATCTTTGCAAAAGATGCGATATTCTGCAATAAAATGAGATGTTTTTTTTCCTAAATGATCTTCTAAGGTGGCTCTGACAAAGTTAATATCATCTGGGTGAATGCGGTTTAACCATTCTTCAATTTTGTTAGAGATTTGATGGCGATCGCATCCAATCATCTCCTTCCACCGTAAGGAATAAAAAACCTCCCCAGTTTGAATATTCCAATCCCAAATTCCATCATTATTAGCACGGATCGCTAAATTTGCCCGTTCCGAACTATCTTTAAACGCCTCTTCAATTTTTTCGCGATCGACCTTTAAACGATTAATCTCAGCTTCAGCTTTATGAAGTTGAGAGTTATGTAATTCTATATGACGTTGAAAACCCACTAAACTTGAATGTAGCGATCGCGAATCCAGAGCCTGCAAAACAATAGTTCTAGGATTAACAATACTCGTCGGATGCCCCGCATCACTAAAAATAATTAATGGCTGTTGACCATAAGTTTTTTGCAGTAAAACTAAAGCCGATTCCAGAGTATCCCGATTTCTAATAGATAGAGGAGCATCGCTAGATATCGCACTCGCCTTAGTTTTACTCAAATCTACCCCCAAAGCTTGCAACTGCACCAAATCGCGGGAACTCACCACCCCCACCAATTTACCATGCTGTTTTTTCTGGCTTTCCACACTCCCAGAAGCGTTAATTTCTGGTTCTAAATTTTGGTTTCCCCCTTCAGTAATCAAAACATAACTAGCGTTATGTTTAAACATCAATTGGGCGATGTGACGCACCGCAGAATTTGCCGGCGCATGAATAATTCTGGAGCCGTGAACTTGAGGAATTTGGCTAAGTTTAATTAAATTAGTTGGTAACAGGAAAGGTAGCGATTGAGGATGGGGGAGTTTTGAGTTAGTAGAGACTGCTCCAGAACTTACACTCTCCATATTTCCGGCGATCGCTTTATCACTTTGAATAAAGCTTTGAGGAGTAATCATCCCCACCAATTCCTCTGCATCATTAACAATCGGCAGATGATTAATTTGGTGTTTGCGAAGCAGAGCAAATACAGTAAAAATATCTGGTATTTGGGATTCTCGCGCCGAGATCACGGACCTAACCATAATTTGCTCTAGCGGAAATCCTTTTAAACTTGCGCCAATCGAGTTGAGTTGTATGATATCTCGTTCTGTCAGAATACCCAGGATAATTTTGCCGGGGATACCCACACAATCTTGCTGCTCTCCCCCACCTAACGGTGCTGTGGTTTTCCCCTCTTCTGCCGAGATCCCTGTACCAGACTGTTGCTCTACGATCAGCACATAGCTAACGCCGGCACTGCTCATTTGCACAATCGCATCTTCCACAAGCGTTTGAGGAGTCGCTGTGAGAGGATTGCGGTTGATGGCCACACTAACAGAGGGAATAAACATTACTCTTGGCTCAAAGTGTAATTTGCTTTCTAAACCTGTTTGAAGGGGCTAGTCTCTAAATCTTAGTCCCTTCTTAGCTGAAGTAAAAGGAACAAGTAGCTGATTACCGTACAGAAGCACTCAGCACAGCGAGCCAGTGGCCAAGCCCCAGTTTGTTCTACTTCTTTCGACATAACCAATGCACCCTAACCTAAACACATTAATGCAGTTCCACGTTTGGCATCTGCAAGCCACCGCTCTTTCCTACTACAACTTTAGCCCACATTTTGCACCTTCAACTGTTATAGCGGTTCTTTAAGGATTTCAATGCGATCGCGTTATCCAGAAAACACGAGCTTGTCCTTGATACTCCCATGCCTTTAGGCAATGGGTTCTTGAATCAATAACTAAACGTAAGCCAAAATGCTTAATTTTGGGTATTTACTCCCAAAATTACGCCACAGTTGTCAGCCTCAGATCCTGATATTCTCAGCTTAAATTAAAATTTAAAAGCGATCGCCCCATTACCACTTAATTTTTTCATTCTTCAATAACAAATGTAGAACAAAAATTCTGACTGTGCAATAATTTTACTTTGTAGCTCTCAGTCAACACTTGTTTAACTTCCGGCTCACAAGTAACAACTACTTCCTGGGGAACAAATTGATACTTCTTATTTTTTTGATCGTAATTCACCAAATATGATATTGCATAATTTTGGGTGATATTTGCTAATTTTGAGTAAAAAATTAAGTGCGCGTTATATTTATAGCTTACTCCTGTAAACTTTTTCAGTTCCGGCATCTCCTTGAAAATCTCTTGAAAATAATCTCTATACATTATTTGAGGATTATTCATATCAAAATTTAGTAAATCCGGCCGGTAAGTTAAGTTATATGCCATATTAAAATAAGGAATAAAGAAAATAGATATTACTGTTAAACCAAAGATTAACTGACGCTTCAATCCGCCCATAGAAAAATAAGTATTTATTCTCTGGAAAATTTCCGATATTCCTATACCAATAACTAAGGCCGCTATAGGATACGCAGGATTATCATACCAGTGAAGCTTTGTTTTTGCCCAAGAAATTATCAGTAAATAGCAAGTCAAGTAGAAAATCCCAAAAATCCCCAGGTTTTTCAGATTTTTTTTAGCGCTCAATATACTAAACCACCAAGCAACAGGAAGCACATAAATCCAAGGTATAAATTTATTTGTTATTAGGTTTTGGAGATAAAATAAAAATGAAGCATTGTTATCTTCTTTTGCCTCCAAATATCTACCGCCAACTTCATTATTGAGTACGGCACTAATATATCCTGGGTTATAATACTCTCTCAGAAAATAGTAGCCTAATACCAAAACAGTAAAAATCACAAGTGAAATATAAAGTCGAGAGGAAAATAGCAATTTACCCATTTTCTTTTGATAGGCAGTATATAGAAGAATCCCCGGTAATGGGAGAATACCTGCTATACCTTTTGTGAAAACGGCTAAAATTATTGCCACTGTTGCTATTGACCAATAAAAATTTTGTTTTTTGGGTTCATCTGAGTGTAAATATATAAAATATGATAGGGAATAAATAGTAATCCAAAGCACAAGAATGGCATCATAATCTCCGCTTCTTCCTGCATGATGACCAATAAAACCAGAACTTGTGATTAATACTAAGCTACTAACTAAACCGATTTTGAGATCCTTCAAGTATTTAGTAGAAAATATAAAAATGATAATAGCTGTGGTTATGGCAGATAATGCTGATGGCAAACGCAGTGAAAATTCGTTATATCCAAAAATTTTCATAGAAAGGACTATCAGCCAAATTAAAAGCGGTGGTTTAGTACCCCACAGATCGGGCTTTCCGTTAAAATAGGTGATGATTAAGTTGCCATTAATCGACATTTCTAAGGCATTTACGGCTCGTCGTGATTCATCCCACATCTGGACAGATGGTACGCCTAAATTGACAAAAAATATAAAATAGCTGGCTAAAATAAATAGCCCTAAACTAATTGGCAAGCGATATTTTATAATTTTTTTGATCGCGGCTAATAGATGATTTTTACTGTTTGATATATTCTCGATGTTGAGCCTTAAAATTGCAATTAATGAACAAATATAAAAAATTATAACAATTACTGATAGCAATAAAAATGCTTTTCTCGAAGTAGGAATGAAACTTGCCATAACTGCAAAAATCACGTTCATTATTAAACTCCTGTATAGCTATGGACTAGGGAAAGAAGGGAATAGAAATTAAATGTTTGTAGTAAGCGCTTTAGCGCTCTTGGCGCTTACTACGAACCTTTCGCTGTAAATCCTGATTTGTTAACCTTGAACTGATTAAGTGAATCCGTCGCAATGCCAATAAGCTATCTTTTAAAGTATTTATCCCTGATAAATAGGATAAACCATAAGTGTAACCGCAGGCTTTTATTAAATGCTGTACAATTGGGTCAAAATCTCCGTAGGGATAGGCAAAAGTTTTTACTGGTATTCCTAATTTCTGTTCAAGAATTAATCGCGATCGCAATGCTTCTTGGACTATTTCTGTAGGCGATAATAAGCTCAAAGGTTGATAAGTTGTGCCCAAAGAACCAAACTCAACTCCCTCATCTCTCAGTTGACAAATTTCTGACCATCCCAATAATGGGACTTCTGGAATATCAGCGCGTTCCCAACTATTTGTAGTGCCAATTCTTGCAGCTACTAAAAATACTGTAGCCTGAAAATTGTAACGTTTTAGCAAAGGCCAAGCATAGTTAAAAAAGTCAAGATAGCCACCATCAAAAGTGATTAATACAGGTTTTCCAGGTAACATATTGGCAGTTCTTTTGGTCTGTTCCCAATCTTCCCATACCGCAGAATAAAAGTTGTTTTCGGATAAATATTGCAACTGTTTCTCAAAATTATCGGGAGTAATATTATAGCCAACTGATGCGCCATCTAATTCTGGAGAAATATGGCGATATCTTAAAATTGGTAGCTGTGCGTTACCTCTGACAATAAAACTGCTATTACTATTAGCTATTTCGATCGCCTGAAATTGAGATAATCCGCTATAAATTTGTCGTTGTTTCCGGCGTTCAAAGTAACTCTTTTTATCGCAGTTTTCCCTTGAATGCAGTACAGATGATGGGTGGGGATACGGCATTGCCGTATCCCTACTGTACTTCACTGCTAAACGCGATCGCAAAGATATCGAGTTATTCAACGGTTTACCTAATAAAACCTCTCGCACGCAAACCCGACAAAGTTCAAAACCACTGGCTATAATTAAGTGTACCCGCAAAGTTTGGGCAGAAATTAAATTTTCCTGAACGGGGATAGTAATGATGCCAATTGCTGCACCACCAACTGTTAGCATTACATCAATTTCTGGCAGCGCAACTTCTATATTTGTCAATGGTTCGCTGACTTCAATTGTTAATAATTTAGTGTCGAGATGTTTAGTAGTTGTATATTCAAAAAGTTGAGGGGTATAAAAGTTTTCTATATGCCAGTATGGTTGTCCCCAGATATCCTGTAAAAAATCTTGCCAAACTTTTTTAAATTGTTGTTTTTTGAGCCATGAATCGATGATTTTTATCGGATGTTCCCCAACTTTTCCCACAAAAAAACGGTGAAGAATTGACCAATAAAATTTGGATGCGATCGCATCTGCTAACACCGAGCTAGTTACTACCCCATCGCCAAAGGGTAATTCCACATCTCCTAAATATTCTCCCTCCATTTCAACATTACAAATGAGGCGATCGACTGATAAAGGTGCAAAAATATCAACAATTTCCTCAGTTATTTCTACCGTTTTTTTCTGGGCAATCTCCTCAGTTAGCGGTCTAATTTTACTGACCACATATTGAATTTCTTTTTCTTTAAAAATGCTATAATATTTATGGGAATTACTACTTTCTATATTTCTTTCTATCCCTTGATGCCAAGGTTCTCCTAAACTTAACTCCTTGGCAGTTTCTTTATATTTACTTAGCATTAAATCATCAAATTCAATTTGGGCAAATTGACAAATATTTAATAAAGTAAGCCTGGGATTCTCGACAAATTGTTCGTATTTCACTAAAATATGATTATTTTTATCGGCATATTGATAACTAATTGATATCGCTTCTTGCCAGCGCTGGATGCAAAAATCTATACTCCATTCCCCACTCCAAGCATCAGGTCCAGGGTTTTTTCTGGTAGCTTCATACATTGAAGTTATGACATCCATACCATTGCGTAAAATGTGTATAAAAAGAGCTTCTGGCAATAATTTCTCTAAATAATCAATGTAGTAAATATGTTGAGGTGTTTTTTCTAGCCAGATAGATTTATTCTGTTCGATCGCTAAAGTATCTAAAACTGCAATTAAAGCATTAGCCTTTTCTAATTCCGACTGTTGGTTATTAAAACAACTTAAAAATCTCGGTTCCTTGATTTTGTCAACAAAAAACTTTTTCAATCCGTCTGCAACAGAAAGAGAATTATCAGATGGCGATAACAAATATTGAAAAAATTTAGTCTCTGGAAAAGATATAATTGATGGATGAGCGGCTAATAAACTTTGCAGAATAGTAGTCCCAGAGCGAGGTGCGCCAACTAAAAATATCCGTTTCATACTCAATCTCCTGTGATTAAATTAATCCCAATTAAAGTCTCGATGCAAATACTTTGACAACTGCTGATTATGAGGCTTGAAGTATTCCTCCAACTTTTTTCTCATTTTTTCTGGCAGATCGTTATAGTTATTAACCGCGTATTTGGTAAACTCTTTTACCCTACCGGCACTAATCTCTAAAAATTCTAACACCTGGGCAAAATTTTGAGGTGTGTTCTCATAAAAGTCCTCACTTTTCAATACTAACAACTGTTCTTTGGGAAAATACTCCAGCCAATTTTTTAGTTGTTCGACATAGATTCCCCGCCCCAAATAAGCATAGTTTTGATGATTAAAACTATAATAATTCTCATCGGCGATCATTTTCTCAACTTCTCCTTGAAGGCGTTGGGGCTCCGCTGCGATCGCCCGCTCAAAATTCAGCGATTCAATTCCTAAACTCACTTCATGTTGATAGTGCATCCAAGCTCGATGTACTGGATTTCCTAGTATTGCAATTATCTTCATTTTAGGAAACTGCTGGAAGACGCGCTTAGGTACAAGAGGATGAAAAATATAATAAGGAGTTGTCTCGCCAATCACTCTTTGATTCTCAGATTCCAGCCACATAAATTGCTGTTTATACCAATCAATCCCTTGATTAAAATTCAAATCAAAATAGTGAATTTCCTGAGTACCATCTCTGCTAGTTTTCAATCGTTCTACTAGACAATTAAATAACTGAGAAGTACCGCAAAATTGCGCCCCAATAATCAAAAAGTTTGGTATATCTCGATCTTTATCTATTTTTTCCAGCACCTTCGCGGAGATTTTCTCAGTTTCTGTCACCTGTATTTTCCCAGAAAAATCCCAGCTATAGGGCGGAGAAAGAAGAGTTTTATCGTGTATTGGCGATCGCATATTTAACGGATAAACGTGCCAATGATAATCGTAAGAGTAAGCCCAATTTTTTTCATATACTCCCACATTGACAAAATACTTTCCTTCACCTAAATCTAATCGATCGATGTGCAATTTAATCGTTCCCACACTCTCAGTTAACAAGAGCGATCGCCCCCTCTGACTCGTATTAGTTTCAAAACATTTTTGACCATCTTCGCGAGTAATATTAATCCCAAAAATTACCACAGAAATTGACGGCGACGATCGGTAAGAAATCTCTACACTCAAACCATCGCCGCAATTAATTTCTGACTGCGGTAGCAGTCGCACATCAGTAATTTCTACCTCTAAAGAACCAAAACGATTTTCATTAACCCGCAGTTCAACCCCCGATGTAGTAAACTGAGAAGGTCGCATCGGCGTGTCTTGTTTCGCGTCTGACTGCATATCAGCCAAGTATTGCCCAACAACAACTTCAGACTCACCATAAGCTACAATTTTTCCCGATCGCAACCACATTGTTTCATCGCATAATTTTTGAATTTGTTGAGCATTATGAGAAATAAGCACGATCGCGCAACCTTCAGATTTAAACTGAGATATCCTTGCTAAACACTTATTTTGAAACGATAAATCACCAACCGCTAAAAATTCATCAACTAAAAGCACATCGGGATCTGTATGCACCGCCACCGAAAAACCTAACCGCATTTTCATACCCGTGCTATAGGTGCGAAGAGGACTATCAATAAAGTTTTTTAACTCCGCAAATTCAACGATCGAATCAAACCGCCGTCTAATTTCCCGATTAGTTAAACCCGCCACCACACCCCCAACAAAAACATTTTCTCGCCCCGTTAAATCTGAATGAAAACCCGCACCTAAATCTAATAGTCCCCCGATTTTTCCATTCACCTGAATTTTGCCGTGATCGGGAATCGTAATCCCACCCAACAACTGCAACATTGTCGATTTTCCCGCCCCATTTCTGCCAACAATACCCAACATTTTTCCAGGGTAAAGACTAAAACTAATATCTTGCAAAGCCCAGAAACGTTCTTGCGCTTTCATTCCTTTTCCCGCCGACAGCACAGCTTCCATAATAGTATATGGTCTAGTATTACTATAACGAGAAAATTGCTTACCAAGTCCTTGAACAATAATTGCTTCTTGCATTTGTTTATTCCCTCTTTATTTGATTGATTATAATTCCTCCACAAAACGATAGCTTTGCCGTTTAAAAATCCGATGCCCAATAGGAAGTAACGCGGCTGTAATCACAGTAATTATCAGCAAAGCTTGCCAATTTGGTGGCACTCCTTTAATAATGACAGCGCGGTAAGCTTCAACAATAGACACCATCGGATTAAGTTGATACAAACCCTGAAATTTTTGGGGCACGCTACTGAAATCATAGAAAATCGGGGTCATATAAAAAAACATCTGCAACAATACCCCTAAAGTATGCTGCGTGTCTCGAAAAGTAACATTAAGAGCGGCAAGGGGATAAGCAAAAGTCAGGGTAATTGCAAACTGAAGAACTATTAATAAAGGTAGCATTAAAATGATAGGTTGTGGTTTCACTCCATCAATAAACAGAAAAATTATCAAAACAGGAAGAGCTAACAGAAAATGAATTAAACCAGTGGTGACAGTAACAACTGGCAGAATGGTTGTGGGAAATCGAGGTTGTCTGATGAGGGCAGCATTACTGGTAATTAATCCTGTTGCTTGAAATAGGGCATTTTGCGACCAATTCCACACTAGCAAGCCAGTAAAAGCAAAGGAAGTAAACTTCTCAACGTTAATCGGAATAACTGATTTAAAAACAAAGGAAAAAACTGCTAGTTGTAAAAGGGGACTAATTAGCGTCCAAGCAATGCCCAGGGTCGATCTTTTATAGAGTAACTTCATCTCGCGAGATACTAGCTCTCGGAGTAAGTCAAAGATATAGCGCGGTCGCCATTTTATTTTCGCAATTCTGGCATTGATTTTAGTTATCATTAGTGTTATCATTAGTGTTAGTTGTTATTTGTTATTTGTTAGTTGTTTCCAAGCGTCGATCGACTGGAATATAAGGTTCGCTAAAACCTTCGCGTTTAACACGCAAACGTGACTGCCACAATGACCAAGGACCGGCTAAATAGCCTGCCATTTCTTTTAAAACCATCAGAATTGGATAATCAGTCCAGCCTAATATTCTCCCAATAATTCGCTGTATATACCATCTAGGCATTTCAATCAAAATCGCCATTAATGCCCGTAGATCGCCATCATTAATTAAGGTAGTAAGGTGATAGGATACTCCTCCCTTACTGTAATTATATAACTGGCTACTCAGAGCGGCCATGTCGCGGCGATGGGTGTGCCAAACAAAGGCTGATGGTTCATAAACTATGGTATGACCGGCTTTCATAACTTTGTAGAAAAGATAAGTATCTTCTCCTACTCCTGATGGCATACCAGCGCCGAGTCCTTCATCCATTAAACCGATTTCGGGATCGCTGAAGATATTAGCGCGGAAAGCTGAGTTAGCGGTGGCACCAAAAAGCCATGTCGGTACAGATTCCAGATGGAATTTGTCAAACCATTCTCTATTACCTTCAAATTGTTTGTAACCGCGTCCTAAACCGCCGCCGCCGTAGCTTTCAAATAGGCGTTGCGATCGCGTTTGTAATTCTGCGGGTAAGACGTTACCAGTGACGGCCATGACTTCGGGACGGGCAAAGGGGGCGATGAGTTTTTCTAGCCAGTCGGGGGGGATTATGGTATCGTCGTCGGTGGTGACGACAATATCACCGGTACTGACGGCAATGCCAGCATTTCGAGCGTAGGACGATCCCGATCGCTCTTCTTTGAGAAATTCTATATCGGGAAATTCGACCATGACGCGGGACGCACTGCGGGTTTCGGGTCGGTTGTCAACGACAATGATTTCTACGGGTCTGATTTTGCAGGCGGTTTGAGCAATTAGGGAACGCAGGCATTTTCGGAGGTCGTCGGGGCGATCGCAAGTACCAATGACAACGGATACTGAGATATTAGCTGGCAAACTTTCTGATTCTTCTGTTTTTGTGCTTTGGGTAGGCGTGTAATGCTGTACGAGCGCAGCTATGGCATCGGCGCGCAGAAAGTCTATGTTAGGGTCAGTGTCAGTTTCTAATAATGTCAAACCGAATTTTTCTACCAGTGCGTATCTGAGTTGGGAAATACTAATTGATTGGTAATAATTGGCGATATCAATGTAACCGATCGCGGAACCATCACGAGTTACAAAAACACGAGTGTTGGCGTAATCTATCGCATCTTCGATCGCTTCTATTGGTTGATTTAACTCTCTTAAGCGCACCGCACGGCTAACTACTGGCTTCCTAGTTGGTGGTGGTGTAATTGGTTCTGATTTTTTGACAAATAAGAAACCTTCTTCGATGAGAATTTCCGCAGTTTCTCCGATCGCAGTCAAATAGCTAATCGGACTAACCAGCCAACCTTCTATTTCTGCGAGGATTAAATCAATAGGTGCAGGTTTGGCTTTGAATAGGGATATTAAAAAATTCACCAGATTCGATACTGTTTTGATTAATCCCATGCGTAAAATCGGCAATCTTTCATTAGGATAATTAACAGCGCTACATAATAATGCAGAGCAAATACCAGCATTATTTTTAATCTGCGATCGCATTTGACTGTAACTACGACACTCCTGATGGCGCACTAAGGCTTTTGGTTCATATACTAAAGCATATCCTTCTTTAACAATTCGGAAAAACATTTCTATATCGCCGTTTCCTTTAACTTCTGCATCGGTATCTAAGGCAGGATTAAAATAACCAATTTCGGCAAAAAGCGATCGGCGAAAAGCCATATTAAATCCCGTACCAAACATTTCGGGAGAACGCAAAAATACACGAGGGATCGTACTCCCAGGAGCAATTTGATACCGTCTCGTATCAAATCCTCGACTCAATCCGCCGTTCTTTTCAAATAAGATTTGCCACTCTGTTTCTAGTTCTGCTGGTGTTACTAAACCAGTTACGGCCATCACCGTTGCATCTTCATCAAACACCTTAACTAAGGCTTTTATCCATCCAGAATCAACTAATACACCGCTATTAGTGTAAGCAATAATGTCACCTTTTGCCTCTAAAATAGCTCGGTTTCTTGTCCAGTCTATGCCAGGACATAGTTCTCTAATATAACGGATATGCGGATATTGAGCGGTAATTGACTGTTCGGCTTTACCATCGGCAGTATTATCAATTACTAGAATTTCGACATTGGTATAGTCTAGATGCTGTAGGGAATTAAGAGTAATAATCAGATCGGAAACTTTGGCGGGAATCCCGTAGAGATCGTTAAAGCAAATTACTACACTTACTAAAGGTAAATTGCCTTTATATTCTGGTGGCGATAATTTTAATAAATCCTCAAATCGCCCTCCAGATTTAGTTAATTTAGTTGATGATGGTGTCGCCAAACCATTTTGCAAAAAGTGAGTGATAATTTGATTGTTGTGTTGTTCGAGAATGCTTTGGCTCAAAATTTGGTCTGTCACTTTTCCCGCTTTGACAGGAACTTTGACATATCCAATGGGAACACCAAAAAGACGTACTAAGCCTTGTAATTTCTCGTAATTTTCTAAGCCTTCAATAGTAGCAATTCCCTGGCTTAATTCAATGTCTGTAACTTTGATTTGATTTAACATTTGATTTATTCTCCTCAATAGAAGGAAGAAGGAAGAAGGAAGAAGGAAGAAGGAAGAAGGAAGAAGGAAGAAGGAAGAAGGAAGAAGGAAGAAGGAAGAAGGAAGAAGGAAGTAAGGAAGTAAGGAAGAAGGAA
>MBRE01000080.1:0-16823 GCA_001698425.1 Oscillatoriales cyanobacterium USR001
AAAAAGAAGAAGGAAGAAGGAAGAAGGAAGAAGGAAGAAGGAAGAAGGAAGAAGGAAGAAGGAAGAAGGAAGAAGGAAGAAGGAAGAAGGAAGTAAGGAAGTAAGGAAGAAGGAAGAAGGAAGTAAGGAAGAAGGAAGTAAGGAAGAAGGAATAGAAATTAAATAATTCGCTTGTTCGTAGTAAGCGCTTTAGCGCTAAAGCGCTTACTACGAACCAGGAAGGAAGAGAGAACTAATGTATCGATCGCTCGGATACAGGAATATACGGTTCGCTATAACCTTCTCTTTGTACTCGCAAACGAGATTGTAATAGGGACCAAGGTCCGGGGAAATGACTTAATGCTTCATACAGAACTAAGTGTATCGGATAATCAGTTTGTCCTTTCAATCGGGATTTAATGCGGGAGGCGTGCCAGTTGGGAGTATCGATCGCGAGTAATAATAGCGATCGCAAGTCTCCATCCCTGAGCAAAGTTGTTAATTGGTACGCCACAATTCCTTTACTATAATTATGCAATTGACGGCGCAAAGCAGGTAAATCTCGGCGATGTCTATGCCAAATAAAGGCTTGCGGTTCGTAGGCTACTGTATAGCCAGCCTTAATAATTTTATAGAACAAATAGGTATCTTCTCCCACACCAGAAGGCATCCCTGTACCCAAAGCTTCATCCATTAAACCAATTTCAGGATAACTGAAAATACCCGATCGAAAAGCAGCATTTGCTGTCGCCCCCAATTTCCATGCCGGTACAGCGTAACGCCAAGACCTTCTAAACCAATCCCCAGTGCCCTCAAAAGGTTTAAAACCACGCCCTAAACCACCTTCGCCGTATTGTTCAAATAACCACTGAGTTTCTGTTTCCATTTCTATTGGTAAAACGTTACCAGTAACGGCCATCACATCAGGTCTAGCAAAGGGAACTAAGAGTTTTTCTAGCCAACCAGGAGGTAGTCCCACATCGTCATCTGTGGTTACTACAATGTCACCCGTACTCGCTGTAATGCCCGTATTGCGGGCGTAGGCGAGTCCTTGACGGGGTTCTGTAATTAAGATAACGTCTTTAAATTGGGCAACTATTGGGGGTGTAACTCCTGAATCTGGATTGTTATCAACGATGATAATTTCTACTTGGCGCGGAGACTTTTGGGCGGTTAATTGGGTGAGACAATTGTAGAGGTCATCGGGTCGAGAATAGGTGGCTACAACTATGGATGCGGAGATATTTGTTGGGAGACTTAGGGGAGTTTGGTATTGTGTTTTTTCGGTGGGTTTGTAGTAGCGTCTTAGATAGGCGATCGCTTCTGCTTCCCGAAATTCATCGCTGATATTGCGCTTGGGATTGAGCAATTTCAGACCTAATTTTCTACTTAATAATTGTCGGAGGTGAGTAGCGCTAATTGGTTGGTAATTGTTAGGAATATCAAAGTGCGCGATCGCCGCTCCTTTCCAAGTCACAAACAACCGCACGGAGCTATAATCTATTACATCAGCAATCGGATTTGTCACTGCTTCTGTTAGTTCTAAGGTTCTAACTGCCGTTCCCCCTGGATATTGAGGTTTGTGGGGTGCTGAATTTTCTATCGGTTCTAGGGGAGGTAAAGGGCCTTCGGCGGCCTCAATTTCGGCGGCTATTTGGCGGGCTTTTTGATAAGTTGTCAGGGCGATCGCAGAACCCCTAATTTCAGCTAAAACCAAATCGCGCGGTAATTTACTCGCATTCATTAATGACAAAAATAAATTCCGTAAATGCCACCATCTAACTAACCACAATGCCACCCGCAACAAAGATAAACGCTCGTTTGGATAAGCAATAGCTTCGCGGATAAAGCAAGCAAAAAGCGCTCCGTTATTTTCAACTTGCGCTTTCAATTTTTCATATTCCCGTCGATGGCGATGTCTAACTAAAGCACTAGGCTCATAAACTAACAAATGTCCTTCTTTGAGAGTGCGGAAAAATATTTCCAAATCGCCACCACCGTTAGTTACAGTCCCCACATCTAAGGCCGGATCGAAGTAACCAATTTGAGCAAATAAGGAGCGTCTAAATGCCATATTTGCGCCCGTACCAATAATCCAAGGAGTTGCCAAAAACGACCAAGGTAACTTGGCACCGCGAGAAAATTGATATCTTTTCGTCTCGAAACCTCGACCAAAACCGCCATTTTTTTCAAATAGAATTTGGGCTTCAGTTTCTAGTTCATAAGGCACAACTAAACCTGTTACTGCCATCACTTGCGACTCTTCGGCAAAGATTTGAGCTAAGGCTTTTACCCAACCTGGATCGACAACTACATCATCATCAGTATAAGCTATAATTTCACCTTTTGCCTCAATAATCGCCCGGTTTCTTGCCCAGTCTAACCCCGGTCGTGGTTCTATAACATGGCGAATTCGAGGATATTTACTTTTGATTAGTTGCTCAGTAGCATCTGATGTAGGGGCATTATCTATTACTAATAAATCGAGGCGGGGATAGTCGATATTAACTAAACCAGTGAGGCATAATTCTAAGTCAGCGGTGCGATCGCGGGTACAAACTGCAACGGTGACTATAGGCCAATCTCCCGCCCATTTGAGACGAGGTAAATCTAATAAGTCTTCAAATTTCCATCCTGTTGGTGGTGGTGTCTTGAAAAGTCCTTTTTCTAAAAGATGAGTAATGATTTTTTGATAGTGCTGTTCTAGGATCAGTTTGCTGAGAGTTTGGGCGCTAACTTGTCCTGCAATTATGGGGGCGCTGACATAACCGATTGGTATACCATGTAGGCGTACCAATGCTTGTAATCCCATAAAACCGTCCAAATTTTCAATCTTGACTAGGGGACGGCTTAATTCAATGTCTATTACCTTGATTGGATAAAGCACGTGGCTCATAACTCCTCAGATAAAGGCTAATTTCTAATCGATCGCGGCAAGCAAAATTCGATTCTAGCTAACTATAGCAGTTTTCAATTACGATTTACTTAATATCTGTTTTCTTGCCGATAAGTAAGTAAGTTGTCATGTATCCTTTACCTTTAACCTGGATCGTCCCCCGTTTCTCAAAATAATATTTCTCGCGTAATAACTCATAAGTGGCGGCTGTCATCTGAATGCAGCCGGTCATTCCGTGAGATTCCATGCGGGAGGCAATATTTACTGTGTCTCCCCATAAGTCATAGATAAATCTTTTCAAGCCAATCACGCCAGCAATTACTGGTCCTGAGTTAATACCGATACGGATACTGAAACCTTCATTGTGATGCACGCTCAACTTGCGAATTTCGTGCTGCATATCTAGGGCCATTTCTGCGATCGCCTCGGCGTGATCTGCACGGGGAACTGGCAGACCACCGCATACCATATAAGCATCTCCAATGGTCTTAATTTTCTCCAAACCATGTTTATCAGCTAAGTGGTCAAAGGCTGAGAAAATATCATTAAGAACTCCCACTAATTCTGAGGGAGAGATGCGGGCAGAAAGCTCTGTAAAGCCAACAATATCAGCAAACATTACCGTTACATTAGCAAAAGTGTCGGCGATGTTGTGTTCATCATCTTTGAGTCTTTGTGCGATTGGTGCTGGTAAAACATTTAGTAATAGTTCCTCGGATTTAATTTGTTCTAATTCCAATTGTTTGTAGGCTTGCTGTAATTTGTCTGCTTGGTTGGCGGTTTCTTCGGCGAGTTTTTCGATTTGGGTGGTGCGATCGAGGGCAGTTAACATATAAGTTACGGGTATAAGAGTCCACAGCAATCCCATAATTAAACTACCCCAAGAACGCCAATATTTTTGGGTTTTGCGAAATTCGGGCGTAGTTAGGATGTACAACGACCACTCCTGACCGCTAATTTTCAGTATCCGCCTACAAGCTATTTCTTGGGAAATATTATCATCTTCAATTGGACAGCTTAATTTTGCTAGAAGTTTTGCCTGTTGTTGGGCTGGAATTAGTTGTTGGGTACTCGGATTGTAAAGGATAGTGAAGTGTTTTTTTTCGTTTTGGGTAGGGGAACTGGGAGCAGGTATTGCAGGCTTTGAAAGTTTTGAGAGAGCGAGTTTTTCTGGCGGTAGATCAGAGAGATAAAGATTGATGTATTCAGCGTTGCGTCCTTTCAAGGAACTCTGAAAAATATTTTTAATTTGAAATAGTCCTAAAACAAATCCTTTTAATGAGTTCCGCCGACTGGCGATCGTATTGGGTTGAGTGCCGTTTTGATAAATTGGCACAACTGCCAATAAGCCATCCCCCGCGCGATCGCCGACAATTAAGTTAACACCACCATTAATAGGGGTGTTTGAGCTAATCACTATTTCTCCTGTATCTCTAGCGCGTTCTAGGACAGTTTTGGTTCCCAGTTGACTGGCTAAATCTAAGCCTAAAATACCTTGATTTTCTGTTAGAGGTTCGACATAGTAAAGGGGAAAATACTCCTCATCTTCTTGGGTTCTAGCTAGTTTGCCCAGGGAGTCTGGCTCGACAATTTGAAAATTGGGATCGACTTCGATTTTAGCTCGATCTTCGTAGTCTCCCCGTTTGGTGTTCGTTACTAGGGGGCTCCAGGCGAGAATTTGCAAACTGGAGTGGATGCTAAGAGGACGGGCGACAAAGCGAGAAAATGAGGAACGCTCAACATTGTTAGAGGTTTTCATGTAGTCACCGAGAGCTAGGATCGCATCTAGGTCTGAATTTAGCTGTCTTTCTAGGGCGATCGCGATGTCGTCAATGCGGCGGTTAAATTCATAGTCCCGCCGTCTGTTTTCCCAATTCCAAATCAAGACGAAGGCTAAAAGGGACAGTCCAACGCCTAAACCAAGAGTTAACCCAGGAGGAAGGTAGCGAGACCAGGGTGAAGGTTGTTTTTTAGGCATTTTTGGCTCCTGAATACGGGCTGTTAAATCCCACACCACTAAGCACCATGAATCTCAACGCTTTAAACAAAGGCTATTTTTTCTGGTAAGCTAACTTGTTTGGCTTAAAACCGCTCTGAGCAAATGAGCAGCCTAGTTTATCTTAACCTAAACTCTACCAGTAATTCTTTAAATAGCAGTTTTATTATCTTAGTCATACACTGGGACTTAAGTCTAAGAGGGGGTTTCAGCTTAAGTTGATACGCCTTGAGCAATGCCGTGTCCCTACGAAGATTGAACGATAAATGGTTATATATCATAACACATGACTAATATTAAAATCGCTGTTTTAATTCTGGCCGGTGGTCAAAGTTCTCGGATGGGAAAAGACAAGGCACTTTTAGTGCTAGATAATCAATGTTTTATACAGCGAATTTGTGAAGTGGCTACTGCTTTAACTTCCGAAGTTTATGTACTCACGCCTTGGCGCGATCGCTATCAGGAATTTTTGCCATTTCCGGTACAATTTCTATTAGAACCTAATCATGGTAATGGTCCATTAATCGCTTTATTTGAGGGATTGAATCAAATTTCTGCCGATTGGATTTTACTTTTAGCTTGCGATTTACCATTGTTAAAAATAAATGTCCTGCAAGCTTGGATTAATCAGTTAGAGCGAATCCCTGATTCTGTTTTAGCAGTTGTCCCCTGCCAAAATTCAATCTGGGAGCCATTATGCGGTTTTTATCGTCAGCAATCTTTAACAAGTTTGCAGGATTTTATTGACAAAGGAGGAAAATCGTTTCAAAATTGGTTAAGTGAAATTTCTGCCATGCCTCTTTTAATAGGGGAATCAGAAACACAAATGCTGTGGAATTGCAACACGCCTGAAGAATTTGAGGAATTAAAGTCTAATGAAAAGCGTTAAATATTATGATAAATCTATGGCTGAATATTGGTTACTAGAAAAAGATATTACTTTTCTGAATCATGGTGCTTTTGGTGCTTGTCCGATTCCTGTATTAGCAGCACAAACGCAGTTTCGAGAACAATTAGAAAGGGAACCTTTACGCTTTGTGATGCGAGAATTTGAGCCATTGTTAGATCGCGCTCGTATTAAATTAGCTGAGTTTATTGGTGCTGGTGAAAATGAGTTAGTATTTGTCCCTAATGCGACAACTGGAGTGAATGCAGTTTTGCGATCGCTTGATTTTTCTCCGAAAGATGAGTTACTAACTACAAATCAGGAATATAATGCCTGTCGGAATGTTATTGATTTTGTTGCTAATCGTACTGGTGCTAAAATAGTTGTGGCACAGGTTCCTTTTCCTATTGAGTCGCCTCAGCAAGTTATTGAAGCAATAATTAATTGCATTTCACCGAGAACAAAGTTAGCTTTATTAGACCATGTTGTAAGTCAAACTGGGTTAATTTTTCCGATTCAGCAGTTAGTAAAAGAGTTAACTAATCATGGTATTGATACGTTAGTTGATGGAGCTCACGCGCCGGGAATGGTGGCGCTGAATTTGCCGGAAATTGGTGCTACCTATTACACGGGAAATTGTCATAAGTGGTTGTGTGCGCCAAAGGGTGCGGGATTTTTGTACGTGCGCCCCGATCGGCAAGAGGAAATTCGGCCAATGATTATTAGTCACGGTGCTAATTCTCCTCGCACTGATAAGTCGCGTTTTCAATTAGAATTTGATTGGATGGGTACGGACGATCCTAGTGCTTATTTGTCTGTGCCGGTGGCTATTGAGTTTATGGGTTCTTTGTTAACAGGTGGATGGGAGGAGTTGAGGGAAAAAAATCATAAAATGGCGGTGGCGGGGAGGAAAGTTTTGGTAGAAAAGTTGGGTTTATCGTTGCTTTGTCCTGATGAAATGATTGGTTCTATGGCGGTTATTGCGCTGTCTGATGGGGATGGTGAAGTGGTTAGGAAGGGGGGATTACCACCGATTCAAAATGATTTGTGGGAGCGTTTTAAGATTGAAGTGCCGGTGATTCCTTGGCCGGATGCGAGTAAGCGGTTAGTGAGGATTTCGGCTCAGGTTTATAATAGTTTGTCGCAGTATGAATATTTGGCGGATGCGTTGGTTGAGTTGTTGGGAATTTAAGTGTTAGGAATGAAAATTAAATAACTTGATGATTTGGTTTGTAGTAAGCGCTTTAGCGCTAAAGCGCTTACTACAAACAAGATTAATTCACGCCAATAGACGCAAAGACTTCTAACACTCGCAACCGATCGCACAAAATTTTATCAAAATCCACATTACCAGTTTCAGAACTTTGCCAAATTTCTAACTCTGCCTCCGGTAAAGCTTCAAACAATAAACGCTCGCCAGGAAAAATAGTGCGCTCAAAATACCAATTAGCAATATTGGAAATCCGAGCTATTTGCATGGTGCTAGTATCATTGATATAGCAGCAGAGAATTCGTTCAGAAAGTTCAGAAGGTAGTTGATTGAGAGTTGGAGTCATATTCTTAAGTTTCTATTCAAAATTGCGTAACTAATTAGCTAAGAGGATCGGCCAGTTATAGCTGAGAAAAATTTACAGTGAAATCGCCCAAACGTTTATTCTATTAATTGATGACTGGCGCAGGCGATCGCATTATCCAAGCACTATTTTTCCAATAAGGCACAAATAATGGCACTCCTAAAGCGCAAGCATTCCACTCACCTCTCACTGTAACATTTAGCAACTCACAATTACCTCCTTGTCTTCCTTGAAAGTGGTAGTGACTGCAAAGACTACATTTAGAAGGGCACTGCCGGCAGAGTGCGGAGTCGGATTTGCAAATGGTGTCATTAAAATCGAGAGTTTTGACAACCAGATTTTCCATTACAAAGCTTTCCAAAGATTTGTTATCCAAAATATGGTAGCTTGCTATGTTCCAGGATGTCTGTATACAGATTTACTTTGTTAGATTTACTTCGCGTATCCAAAGCCTCTCTTTATTTAGGGATTAGGAAAATTGTATCAAATTTTAGAGTTACAGTACAGGGATCGACAAGAAATTATTATAAATTTGTTCAGCTTGGTGATTTTTTTGACTATCAATGATCGGATCGGTTATTACTTCTGCCCCAAACTTACTCTCGATCCCCCAACTGGCTAAACAGTGTGGCTAAAATCCTATTAGAAAACAAAAATCCTTCAGGATCGTTAAGTCTCAAATGCCCAAATTGTGGTAAACTTTCGCCATTTTCCACTACCAACAGTAACCCGTCATCCCCGGTAATTTCGATCCATCCTTGCTGATAGTAAGATTGTAAACAATTCCAAATTCGATTTAGGATATTTTCTCCAAATTTTTGGGCGATCGCGTTAAGACTCAATCCCTCAGCTAAACGCAACCCCAGCATTAATGTCTCCAATAAAATATCGGAAAGTTGCATCGGATTTTCGACGTTTACCGAGGTTAAGTCTTTTACCCATTGATAATATTCCTGGCGAGTGCGCGATCGCGTGAATCGCACTCCCTCAACATAACTCGCCGCTCCCATGCCAAAACCATAATAAGAGCGATTTTCCCAATAAACTCGATTGTGACGACACTGATAACTGGGTAAAGCATAATTAGAAATTTCGTAATGTTCGTAGCCGGCATTAGTTAAAATTTCTTGGGCTAAACGATACATTTGAGCCGCAATTTCTTCCCCAGGTAAAGGCTCAATTCCTACTGCAAAATAACGCCCAAAAGCGGTTACTGGCTCTAAAACCAGATCGTAACAAGATAAGTGAGTTGGGGTAATTTTTACCGCTGCTAATAAAGAAAATTCCCACTGGGCTAAAGTTTGATGAGGCAAGCCGGAAATTAAGTCTAAACTAAAATTAGGTATCCCAGCTTTCTGTACTAAATCTACTGATTCGTAAATATCATAAACGTTGTGCGATCGCCCACAAACCTTTAACAATTCATCTTGAAAAGCCTGCACTCCCAAACTCACCCGATTTACCCCAGCCGCCCGATAACCTTGCAACTGCTCTAAACTAAACGTACCAGGGTCAATTTCCATCGAAATTTCCGCATCTTTAGCAATTCCCATCTCGCGATCGAGACTTGACAAAATGCGACTTAACTGCTTAACTGACAACAACGAAGGCGTACCACCACCAAAAAAAACCGTCTGCAAAGATTGACAAAATTTCCGAGTTATGCTAATTTCCTCACACAAAGCCGCCACATATTCCTGAATCGTCCCCGAATTATCAGCATTTTTCCGTGCATTTGGTCCACCGTAAGCATCACCCACCACAGAAACTGGGAAATCGCAGTAAAAACAACGGCGGCGACAAAAAGGAATATGTATATAGGCCGCACTTGGCCTGTCAAAAATTCCCAATTCCCCATCAGTCTTACATTCTGGTAGGATTTGACTTGTAGAAAAACTCATCATCTGTCACCTGTTAACTGTAACTGCAAATCTGTATTTTTCATTAAATTATTATTAATAATTCTCCACCGAATCATCAAAGTTGGGATTTCCGCCCTCAAAGTAGAGAAATTATCCCAAAATCAAAGATATAATCAAACCAGCAACATTATTCATTATAAAACAATGCTTGATGCCATCATAATTATTTCATTCATCATCGCTGGCGGCGGCATAGGCTTCTATGGCGTGCAGCTATTACCAGCCAACATACTCGTTCAAGTTTCCAATATTGAAGGCTTGAGTTCGGTACTTGGTGCTTTTGGCGCATTAATCGGATTCGTATTTGGATTAGTCGCGCAAACCACCTATCGCCGTGTGGAAAAGCAAGTCCGCGATATGCCAGTTGAGGTATTGTTAACTCGCGCGATCGGTTTAATTGTAGGGCTTTTAGTTGCTAATTTAATGTTAGCACCGTTATTTTTATTACCAATTCCTAGCGAATTTGGATTCATTAAACCCTTAGTTGCCGTGCTTGGTAGTGTCATGTTTGGTTTCACTGGAGTTAATTTAGCAGATACTCACGGCCGTGCTTTTTTGCGATTAATTAATCCTCACAGTTTAGATACAGTATTGGTAGCCGAAGGAACTTTTAAACCTGCACCAACTAAAGTTTTGGATACTAGCTGTATCATTGATGGCCGGATTGAAAATCTCATGGAGACTGGTTTTTTGGAGGGACAAATTTTAGTCCCCCAATTTGTTTTACAAGAGTTACAACTAATAGCTGATGCGTCTAACGATCAAAAACGGGCGAGGGGAAGACGGGGTTTGGATATCCTGAATAGTATGAAGGAAACTTATCCCGATCGACTACAAATTCACTCCGCTGATTATGAAGATTTAGCCACAGTTGATGCTAAATTAGTGCGTTTTGCTCAAGAGATTAATGGCACTTTGTTGACTAATGATTATAATTTGTCTAAGGTGGCAAGCGTGCAGAAAGTGGCGGTTTTGAATATTAACGATTTAACTCAAGCTTTGCGTCCAAGTTATTTACCTGGGGATACCATTGAAATTAAAATTCGTAAGGAAGGTAAGGAGCCTTCTCAGGGAATTGGGTATTTAGAAGATGGTACAATGGTAGTTGTAGAAGCTGGTAGTAGTTATGTTGGTGGTGAGGTGAGAGTTGTGGTGACAAGTGCATTACAGACTTCTGCTGGGAGGATGATTTTTGCAAGGCCTCAAGAGTCTTTGATTGCTTGATTTTGGGGGCGAAAGGCGAAGGCAGGAAGATATAATAGAGTCAGTAACGATGTCGATCAAAGTCAAAAAATCTTCCCATTTAAAAAACGCGATCGCCTACTTTTAACCCTAATTCTGCCGCTCTTCCTCCCCTAATTTCAATTACTCCATCAACTGTTATATCGGGTCCATAACTAGGGCAAGATTCCGTAACACAAGGAGGTACATTGGCAATTACAGCTTGTACAATTCCATCCCGTAGAAAAATCATATCTAATTCCATTGGCACATTTTTCATCCAAAATTTGACATTTCTTGGAGGTTCGATCGGAAACAACATTCCCCGATTATCTGGTAATTCAGTGCGGTACATTAAACCAATTGCTTGTTCAATAGTAGTCTGCGCTACTTCCAAACCGATCGCATTACCTGAGATAATAGTGGTAGTAGAAACAGGTAGAATTTGACCTTGCTCTATGCTACCAATCAATGAGATAAAATTGGAGTTGATTAGGTTAGTCACACCTTGTAAAACTACCAAATATTTGCCTGTAAGTCGATCTTTCACAACTGTATTACCCTCAGCAAAGGAAATATTTAGGTCGCTAAACTTAAGTCCACCTGTCAAAACTAGGCGATCGTTACCTTTACCAAAATCAGTAATTTTATCTGCATCAGTAAGGGTAAATTCGCCTGGGGTATCGAGGACAAATAGATCGTCGCCTACGCCACCTGTTAAAATATCTGTACCTTCGCCACCAATCAGGAAATCTTGACCGCGATCGCCATTAATTATATCATTTCCTTGACTGCCATAAAATGTATCATTTCCCTGTCCGCCAAATAGAGTATCTGCACCTTCATTTCCTAGTAGGGAATCGCTATCTTGATTGCCCAAAATTAAGTCATTTCCTCCGAAACCTTGGATGGTATCGTTACCTGCGAGGCCTCTCAATGTATCATTGTTGAAAGTTCCTTGTAAGAAATCAAAAGTAGGAGTACCGTCAATATTAGTCATATTTTCTTCCCTCAAAAATTTGTTGATGCTTTAGCAATTGGCATTACCAGCTATCATCCATACTAAACAATAAATTCCCTTTTTGATTAATTACATAAGCTACTGGATTCTTAGTTTTTTTCACCTTACCTTCTTCCACCGCTTTTTTTAACCAAATCCTCATTTGTCCAAGTTGGACATCCAAATATTCTGCAAGAGATTTCTCATCTAATGGTTGCTCTAAACATCTGAGAATAAATGGTAAAACTGCCTCATAAATGTCTTTTGGATGAAAGGGAATTGCCGGGATATCTTTATCTTTATCTTTACTGGACAAATTTCCCGATTTTTCATCAATTCCAATATCTACCAATTCAGAGATAGCAGTTTCTACTTTAGAGAGTGTAGTTTCCACTTCAGATTTGATTACAATCTCTTCTCTAGCAACTTCCAAAAGTTCCCTCAATTTTCCCCTGACTGAACTTCCAGGTAAAAAAGGAATTCCTCCTTTATGAAGAAGTTGCCGATTCCCTTCAGGGACATTAGGCTCTATCCGCACAAAAACTGGCACATCTTTTATTCGTTTTAGTGCTTCTATAACACCCGCCCAAGTGCCACCCTTATCAAGAGAAGAACTAATAACAAGAACCCAATTAGCTAAGGCATAAATATACTTGTTTCGCCCCATTGCATTACCAACATTGAAGCCAGCATTGGGATCGTAGGGAGAAACTAAAGTCAGTCTATTTTCTTTAATAGCAGCGCGATATTTTCCAGTAACAGCCGCCTTAGCTAAACTATCAGCTAACACGCCAACAGCAGTTCCTCCTGCTTCTAAAACACCTAACATTGCCACACTATCTACCCCCCGCGCCCCACCCGAAACTACCTGAATTTCTTGTTCAGCACAAGTTCGTGCAATTCTCTGAGTATAATCAATTCCTTCTTCATCAACATCGCGAGAACCGACAATAGCTAACCCTCCCTGAGATAGTAATTCTATGTTACCAATTCCATAGAGAATTGCTGGTGCTGAATGTTTCAATATTTGCTTGAGACACTTAGGATATTGGGTATCACTTCGCCCGATTACCCATAGTCCTTGATTAGTCCATTTTTCCACAGCTAAACTCAGCATCATACCCCGTTCTAATAACGCAGAAATCCTGTTAGCATCAAGCAACTTCACCGGAATTGTTTGTAACTTGCTTTTACCTTTTACACTCAGTAAATCTCCTGGGCGCATCTGATGTTCCATAAGCCAATTAACTAAGGAGTTATACTCGCTAAGAGTTAAGGGTTGCGGTTCTATTTGGCGGTTTTGTCCAAAGCTGGCACACAACAGCAAAATTGCTTGAGTATCTGGCTGCAATACATGATTCATAGTTATCTAATCGGGTAGAGAATTGAGGGCTAATGCTAGAGGAAAAATCGAGCCACTACCAGCTTGACGTAAAAGTGCAGCAATGACTGTAAAAGTCCAACGAGAATCTACCATATCATCAACTAAGAAAACCGAGCCGTTTATTCCGTACCAATCATCAATAATAAATGCACCATCTAAATTATGGGCTTGCTGATAACTATTATTCATTTCTTTTTGAGGTCTTGTCTGGCGATTTTTGCGAACGACTAACTTAAAGGGTAAACCTAATTTATCAGCCAGTCTTTGAGCAAAATTTGGTACTAAGTCTGGACGATTTAAAGACGGCACACAAGTTACCCAAGTAGGAAAAGGTAGAGGTTGCCAACGTTTAATCATTTCAAAAGCCCCCTGCACCAGTACATCATCAAAAGAATTATCTCGATATTTACCTAGTTTAACCAATTCTCCCCAACCTGCATCACCCCACAGAGACAGCGCCCTTCCTTCCTCTGCTTTTAAATTAGCTTGAATGTTACCAGAAAAACCATAAGTGGGAAAGGCTTGTGACGGCCATTGCTTGCGGGGTTCAATTATTTGATCGCTACGACGTAGATACAGAATTGCTTGATTTACCCGTTCTAAGGAGGAGGTGTTTGGGAGTAAAGGTCTATCTAAGCAGACAGCACATTTGCCGCAAAGAGTCGGGTTAGGGTCATCTAATTCTTGTGCGAGAAAAACCATCAGGCATTGTTGAGTTGAGATATATTCTTGCATTTTATCTTGTTCTTGATACCGAATTTGTGTCAAACGTTCGATTTTTTCGGTATCTGGCTGATAAGAAACTGGGGTAGCGTACCACTTAGAACTTTGCTTAGTCACAGGAGCGGGTGACTCCAGGGACAGCAGTTTTAAAACTTTATCAATTTGCCCCCTAGAAAGGTTTATTTCTTGCTCTAACTGAGGGACAGATAAGCCGTTATCAGCTTGGTTTAGGGCAATTAAAACTTGTTGCGTGTGCGCTTCTGGAGGAAAGGCTGTTCTGATAAAATAGTTGGTAATGTCTTCGTCTTCATCGCCGCTTAAAAGAATCCCATAGGCTTGTTCTACGGCTCTACCTGCTCGACCTACTTGTTGATAATAATGCACAACAGAACCAGGGCGTTGGTAATGAATGACAAATCCTAAATCGGGTTTATCAAAACCCATTCCTAACGCTGTTGTTGCAACTAAAGCTTTGATTTTATTGCTGAGAAGTTGCTTTTCTAAGGCTTCGCGCTCTTCATTTTCTAAATCGCTGTGGTAGGCTTTGGCATCAATTTCTTGAGTTTTTAACCAGTCGGCAACCCGTTCAGCATCTCTGACAGTTAGGGTGTAAATAATGCCACTTCCTGGTAAGTTGGGAATTTGTTCGGCTAACCATGCCATTCTTGCTGCTGGACTGGGGAGATTAATATTTTGTAATTGTAAGCTTTCTCTGGTTAAATTACCTCTGAATAGGCGAATATTTGAACCCAATTGAGCGGTGATATCGTTAACGACTCGGTTGTTAGCTGTGGCGGTTGTAGCCAAAACTGGGATGTTTTGAGGTAGGGCTTGTAAAACCCGGACAATCCGCCGATAGTCGGGGCGAAAGTCATGCCCCCAGTCAGAGATGCAGTGGGCTTCATCAACGACAAATAACCCTATTCGCTGAGAGATTGGTAACAGAATGCTATCTCTAAATTCTTCATTGGCAAGTCGTTCTGGTGAAATTAGGAGAACATCTACTTGTCCCGTTAGCAAACGAGTTTTTACCAGTTCCCATTCATTTGTATTGCTGGAGTTAATTGTCGCGGCTCTTACACCAATTCGTTCGGCGGTAGTAATTTGGTTTCGCATGAGAGCTAGTAGCGGTGAAATCAGAAGAGTGGGACCAGCACCCCGATCGCGAAGCAGGCGAGTTGCTAGAAAATAGACTAAGCTTTTGCCCCAACCGGTGCGCTGTACAACTAGCAATTTCGATTGATTTTGGATTAATGAGTCGATCGCTTCCCATTGTCCCTCTCGAAATTCAGCTTTTGAATTATTAAGAGCAAGCTTGAGAAATTCTAGCGCCTGATTTTTAAGTTCTGCTGAGTTACACATAGTTGAAGATTATCTTAATGGCTGCATAAAAAATGGATGATTTTCAAAAATTGAATAAATACTCAATTAATGAACCGAAACTTTAGCAATTGGCATTCGCCAACCAGTGCCAAAAGCGCGATCGCTAATCTTCAAACCAGGAGGCGCTTGTCGCCTCTTAAATTCTGCCCTCATTACCATTTGCACCACACGCTTAACTACAGTTTCATCATGTCCTGCGGCTACAATTTGTTTAGCTGATTCGTGTTTTTCAACTAATCTTTGTAAGATATCATCTAGGATATCATAAGGTGGTAAAGAATCTCGATCGAATTGCCCCGGTTTCAATTCAGCACTTGGTAGTTTAGTTAGAATATTAACAGGAATAATCTCTTTAGGGTAATTGGTGATTAACCCCCCCCCGCCCCCCCTTAGTAAGGGGAGGAGTGTCGTTCCCAATTCTCCACTATTCAACCATTCACACAGGGAATAAACGCGAGTTTTTGGCACATCAGAAATAACCGCTAAACCGCCATTCATATCACCGTAAAGCGTGCAATAACCCACTGCCATTTCTGACTTATTGCCCGTCGAAAGTAATAGATGTCCAAACTTATTAGATATGGCCATTAACAAATTACCGCGAATCCGCGACTGGATATTTTCTTCTGCTAGTCCAAAATTTGTCCCGGCAAACAAAGGTGCTAAATTTTGGTCATAAACTTTCATCAATTCACCAATCGGAATAATTTGGGTAGAAATGCCGAGATTTTGGGCTAATTCTTCAGCATCTTTAATAGAATGATCGGAGCTATAAGGGGAAGGCATGAGTACGCCTAAGACATTTTCTGCACCCAGAGCAAAAGTGGCGATCGCAGCGACTAAAGCTGAATCTATCCCCCCACTTAAACCTAAGACAACCTTAGAAAAACCGCACTTGCGGACATAATCTCGCACTCCTAAAACCAGTGCTTCCCAAATTTCTGCATCGCTAGATTCGCAAACAGGTTTAATCACACTAGGCAACAAATCTCGTAGATTTTCAGCATATTCTAACAATGCAAAATCAGATTGAAAAGCAGCCACCAAACAAACAACTTCACCCAATCGATTTAAAGCAAAACTACTGCCATCAAAAATTAGATCGTCATTTCCACCTATTTGATTAGTATAAATAATCGGTTTTCCGTAACGAGTAACGCTATGCCGTAACATCGCCTCCCGCAGTTTTTGTTTGCCAATACTGTAAGGTGATGCTGATAAATTAACTACTAAATCTGCACCCATCTTAGCTAAGTCAGAAAAAGGATCGCAAGCATAACTCCTTTTTCCCCAAAACTCTTCATTATTCCATAAATCCTCACAAATAGTTACACCAATCTTATGTATTCCAATGGTAAAATACTCGCTTATTTCCCCTGGTTCAAAATATCTGTCTTCATCAAAAACATCATAGGTAGGCAACAAGCGTTTATGAAAAAATTG
Source organism: Oscillatoriales cyanobacterium USR001 (assembly GCA_001698425.1). GTDB lineage: Bacteria > Cyanobacteriota > Cyanobacteriia > Cyanobacteriales > Microcoleaceae > Kamptonema. The sequence continues at coordinate 16,408 of MBRE01000080.1, forward strand.
ATTGATTTTCCCATTTTCTAGCAAAGCAACGCTATTAAATAATGGCTTACCTCCTTGTTTTACAGCATGAGGATTCGGTGTTACAGTTCCCACTAATACCATCAAATTTTGTGGTAAGTCTTGGGCTAATTGTTGCAATATTTCCCCCGCTGCTTCGATGAAACTAGGATTCATTAATAAGTCTCGCGGCGGATAACCTACTAGGCAAAGTTCTGGTGTAAGTAACAATTTAGCACCAGCAACAGCCGCATTTTTAGCAGCATCTAAAATTAGTTTAGCGTTGCCCGTTAAATCTCCGACTATGGGATTAAGTTGTGCGATCGCAATTTTCATAATTGTTGGTTGTTATTTGTTATTTGTTATTTGTTAACTGTTAACTGTTATACCATTTCTCAAAAAGTTTGCAACAATTTGGG
>MBRE01000080.1:16861-37292 GCA_001698425.1 Oscillatoriales cyanobacterium USR001
CCCGCCCCGAAGACTGTAGCATTAATGCAAGAGAAATGGTATTAGTTGTTAACTGTTGATTGGATCTAAATAAACACTAAAGGCTTATCCTTAAAAGGAGCAAAAGCATCTTTATTAAAGCGATATAAACTAGCCGGACGACCAGCCCCCCGCGACACTTTCACACCAGTATCTGATAAGAAACCTAACTTAAGTAATCGGGCGCGAAAATTAGAATAATCAGAGAAACTTTCTCCTAAAATAGTAGTGTAAAGTTGATAAAGTTCTCCCAAAGTAAACACCTCCGGTAACACTTCAAAAGCAACTGGACTGTATTCAAGCTTATTACGCAAACGCCGATAACCATATTCTAAAATTTGATTGTGATCGAATGCTAACTTAGGCACTTGTTTAACAGGATACCAAGCAATCCCACTCACACCATCAGCAATTAATTCCGCCTCATCAAATCTGACTAAGGCAAAATAACTTACCGAAAGATAGCGCACACCCCTAGTAAATTCTCTCGGATCTCGACCTGGATCTCCGAAAGTATATAATTGTTCTAAATACAGATTTTTCACCCTGATTTTCTCCGACAAAATGCGATAAGCTGCATCTTCAATAGATTCTCCTTCCCTCACCAGCGTACCTGGTAGACTCCAATGATCTAGGAATGGTTCATCTTGTCGCATTACTAACAAAACTAACAGGCGATTTTGTACAGTATCAACTGAAAAAATCACATTATCAACTCCTACTTTGAAGTCTGCTAATGAGTAACTTGTACTCTTTTTTTCGCCTCGTCCAACCATGCGTACAATTGCTCCCTATGGATATAAGCTTCAATGGGAGGCGTTAGGGCTTCCTTGTCTCCTTTTTCACGATAAGCTGTAGAAGAGACATTTGGGCCTGTCAAAGATGCGATCGCAACTTCCGCACCCATTCGCCTCAACTGTGTCAAATCAATTTCTTCCGGCGGATAACCCGGGCGCGGTACTACTAACAATTTCACTTGTTTTAGCAATACTTCAACATTGTACCAGCGAGGTAATTGTGTCACCAAGTCTGAACCAATAACTAATGTTAAATCTGCATCTCTCCACATTATTTTTGCCTTTTCTACAGTTTCTAGTGCGCGAGGACTACTAAGTTCTGGATAAAGACAAATATTATTGCGGGATGAAGTTATTTCCTGAATTGTTAACAACAGCATTGCTGAACGATGTTCTAGGGATGTCTTGTGAGATTTAAAAGGGTTATCAGAAGCCCAAACTGCTACCCAGTCAAAATTTTGAGCAAGCCAACTCAGAATAGTTTTATGTCCCGCCGTTGGTGGATCTGCACTTGTTCCAAATAAAGCAATTTTTTTCATGGTTATTTGTTAGTAGTAGCGACTTTAGTCGCTTTTTTCAACAATTAAGCGACTAAAGTCGCTACTACAAGCTTTCTTCAACAATTAAGCGACTAAAGTCGCTACTACAAGCTTTTTCAATAATCATCGTTTTTTTGTCTTTTGAGTAAGAATCTGTAACTCAGGTGAAATTTCTACTCTCGGTGATAAGGGGTTATCTAATCGGCGAGTTTCAGCCGGAAGACTAGCGACAGAAACAGCCGTGCGTTGCGCGATCGCCTCCAAACTTTCCACCGGCCATACCCTTTTACCATCCTTAACCATTAACTGCATCAATGGAACAGGAAATTGGTAACAGTTAACTAAAGATAACTCATCCTCATTCCTTCTTCCTTCATCCTTCATCCTCATTCCTTCATCCTCATTCCTTCTTCCTTCATCCTCATTCCCTCTTCCTTCTTCCTTCATTAAACCCAAACAATCTCCCATCACTTGACCATCTTGCAAATATCTAAAAATTTGCTTGCGGCCTGGATAAGTCACCTTCTCATTCGCCTCCTTCATCACCCCTACACCATTAATTTCTACTAACTTATAAACACCATTTATTGGGAAACCACTTACTAATTTAGTCCCCAATCCATAGCCATCAATACAAGCACCCGCATTCTTCAACTCAGAAATTTTCCACTCATCCAAATCACCACTAGCAAAAATTGGAATACCTGGAAGTAGCGATCGCACTTCCCGCGACAACTCAATCAAATCTCCCGAATCTAACCGCACCCCTTCTAACCGTATTTCACCCCGATTTACCAATTCTGCCAACCCACGCGCCGCCGTAATTGTATCGTAAGTATCAATTAACAAAGGCGCACCCGGAAAATATTTGTGAAAAGCAGTAAAAGCCGCCTCCTCACTCCCAGAAGTCGCCCCCACAGCCATCACCAAAGCATGAGCCATCGTCCCCGCAGGTTTCCGCCCCAACTTCAACGCCGCCAAAACATTAGAAGTCGCATCAAAACCCGCTGCTAAAGCTGCCCTCGCCGCCCAAATGGAAGCTTGAGGGCTAAAAGCGCGACGGGTTCCAAATTCCAGCAGTTGAGCCTGGGGACCCGCTACATCTCGCAATCTAGCCGATCGTGTCGCAATCAAAGTCTGATAATTAATCGCATTCAGCAAATAAGTTTCCACTAACTGAGCTTGCCACAAAGGTGCATCCACTCTCAGCAATGGCTCATTAGCAAACACTGCCTTCCCCTCTGGAACCGCCCAAATATCACCAGTAAAGCGGGTTTCAGCCAATAACTTCCAAAATTCCTCAGTAGCATTGGCAAAAATCCCCGTTGACTGTAAAGCTTCAATCTGAGCCGGACTGAAGCGGAATTTTTCTAGGTAATCCAATGCTTGAGCTAAACCCATTGCAATTAAATAACCAAAATCTTCAGGTAACTTACGAGTAAAAAGCTCAAAACTCGCAGGTTGGCGATCCAAACCCTCTCCCACGTAACAAGCGACCATTGTTAACTGGTAGAGATCGGTTAATAGACTATAATCCTCTGGCGAGAGCGTTAGTTCTTGGTCTTCCCCTACAGTCAAGCCGATGGGGGCGTTGCTTTCTGTGACAGTTTTCATGGGATAAATCCCTGTAAGCTCAGTTTCTCCAATTATAGTGAAATGTACCAAATCTGTCTAGTCAAGATTTGATAAAAATTTGTAATATAGCTAGGGACTAGGGGCTAGGGGCTAGGGGCTAGGGACTAGGGAAGAAGGGAATAGAATAAGCGGGTTCCAGCAATTTAAAACTTAGTAACCTGCCCCGTCCTTAGCTCAAATATTGCGAACTAATAAGGAATAAAAATAAATATTACTAATCCGATATTAGCCTAAAAATGATAGTACAATCTAAAGTATTTAGAATCAAGATTAAGTGAGGCAATAGTATGAGTATCTCCGAGAAATTTGCAGAAGCCATACGTTTTGTTTCGGAAGCCGCGATGCGGGTTTTTGCTCCCAATAAAGACAAGTATCCTGAAACTGGCGTACAACCTTTTGATGGCGTGCCCTCAAAAGATAAGTCAGGGAAGTGAGCCGTAATTTAGAGATTTTCCCTAGATATTTTCCCACAACAAAGGTAACAAAAAATCAGTTTTAAATAACTCAAATAGCCTGATCTACAAGTTTGTGGATGAGGCTTTTGATTGTGTCAAGCCTTGCTCTGAGGGTGCTACGGCGTAAATTTTGCTTACAATTGATTTAAGAAATATGCGATCGCGGCACTACCAATCGGCACAGTTAAGTTATCAATGCCAAATTTTGAGACTGATTCTAAGGTAGTAGCAACTAAAGCAACAATGGCTGAAAAAACCCATGTTTGCCAAATATTGCCTTGAACTGTCTGTAAAATTAAATTGCTGACTAGAAAGCTAACTAAAAACATAGTTAAAGATCCTTCCCAACTCTTCTTTATACCCCAAACTTGATAAGTATGTTTGCCAAAACGTTGACCAATTGTTGCCGCTAACCCATCTCCCCAAGTCATCACTAAAATTCCTAAAGCAGCATATTGAGGTAATTGTAGCGGCCAAAACCAAGCAATTAGAATACCAATACTAACAGCATAGAAAAAAGTCCCCCAACTTTGGCGACCAACGCTGTTAATACTGCGAAGAATGGGAAATGAGTAAGAAATCAGGGCGATCGCACCCGCCAACACCGCCGCCCCAATTCCCACCCAAGCCGGAATTTCCAGCCACCAAGCCAGCAAAATCACATTACCCGTACCAATGTGAACTACCTTTCGGGATATTTCTGGATCGGTTTGAGTAAAGCGATTTAGTCCCTCAGCGATGAGTAAAATTAAACTTAACCAGGCTGTGACGAGGGAGATTTGCAGCCAGACATGGGAAATTTCAAACACAATAATTTAGGAAAATAGGACTTACGCTATGATATAATATTCTTATGGTTGGTACAAAGCAAATACAAATAATCACCAATAAATCACAACAAATCACAACGAACAACTATGGACATTTTTGAAAGTATCACAATGGCTACTACAACTTTGATGGCTAATAAGCTGCGTAGTAGTTTAACAATGCTAGGAATTATCATCGGTAATGCTTCGGTAATTGCGATGATTGGTATTGGTGAAGGTGCTCAGAAATATGTCAGCGAACAGGTTAACTCTTTGGGACCAAATCTATTGTTTGTCATTCCAGGGAGTCCCGACGCACAGCGAAGACCGATTGTAGCACCACAAACATTAGTATTAGCAGATGCAGAGGCGATCGCGCAACAAGTTCCCTCCGTTCAAGAAGTCGCCCCCACTCTCAATGATAGTCAAGTTATCAGCTACCGCAGTAATAATGCTTCAAGCTCCATAATTGGGACAACACCGCAATTTCTTTCAGTCAGAAGTTTTGATGTTGCTAGGGGTAGATTTATCACAGACGATGACTTAAAAAAGCAAAAAAATGTGATTGCTTTGGGTTCAGAAATCGCAGAAAGATTGTTTGGCGATAGCGAACCAATCGGCAAATATATCCGCATTAAAAATAACACTTTTCAAGTCATAGGAATTATGCAGCCAAAGGGGTCAACTTTTGGTGATAATCAAGATCTGAATGTATTTGTACCCCTAACTACAATGGCTAATAAAATAGTTGGGCGCGGACGTTCATCGCCCTACGGTACAAGAGTCACATTTATTTCGGTTTCTATTAAAGATGAAAGCCAGATGAAAGCGGCGCAATTTCAGATTGAAAATCTGTTACGGTTGCGTCATAAAATTACTAAAGATGATGATTTTACCGTGCGAAATCAACAGGATTTACAAAAAACGTTGGGAGGAATTACAGGAGCGCTGAAAATTATGTTAGCGGCGGTGGCGAGTATTTCCTTGTTTGTAGGGGGAATTGGGATTATGAATATTATGTTGGTTTCTGTGACTGAACGTACTCAAGAAATTGGTTTAAGAAAAGCTATTGGTGCGTCGTCAAAAGATATTTTGGTGCAATTTATGATTGAGTCGGTAATTTTGTCGGCAGCGGGTGGTGCGCTCGGTACGATGATTGGTATTGGTGGGGTGATGATTGTTGGTTCTTTTACTCCTTTGCAAGCAGGGGTTTCACCTTTTGCGATCGCGTTAGCAGTCGGTGTTTCTGGGGGAATTGGTTTATTTTTTGGGGTGGTTCCGGCGCGACAAGCTGCTAAATTAGATCCAATTGTCGCTTTGAGAACTGCTTAGAGTGTAACTAATAATTTTTAGTTATTAACTTCCCCAGCTTGGCTCCCGTGTAACCTGTGGTGAGCCACAAAATAGCTCTCGCACCATCTCTAACTACCTTTTCAAGAGATTCAGGCGATCGCCCAGAGGGAACTGCGATCGCTTTAAAACTAATGCCTCGACTTCCCAAAACTATCTCACCAATAATCCTCGCTCGCATCATGTGATCGTCAGAAGTAATCAAATAAATACTATTAATTCCTTGAGATTTTAACTCATCTACTAATGTTGTGAAATTAGTTACTGTATCTACAGCTTGATAATCTAAATGTAAGCGATCGCGATCGATCCCCGCTTCAGAAAACACCCATTCTGCATATTCTCGATTGCTCCCAGAAGATATCCAAATAGGTAATTGAGGATGTTGGCGAGCAAATTCTGCGGCAAACATTTCTCGTTCCACATCACCACCCAAGACAAATAAAGCTTGGGGTTGCTCCCAATAGCTTTGAAGTTGATGAAAGCCAAAACAACACATCACTAAAAGCACCATCAGAAACCAAATTTTTCCTGAAGCTATAAAACGCCGATTGCGTCGTCTTTTTGCACCAATATTTAACCGCATTTAATCTATACAAAACTCTGACTAGCTGACACAGGAGCCTTAATATGAAATTCAACAGGCATACCCTACCAACAGGAACTAAAAATTAAAAATGAATAACTTTAATTTTTAATTTTTAATTTTCAGACGGGACTAGCCGGAGTTGAGCCGGCGAAAATCCTTAAAACCTTGCAGTAGCGTATCTTGTTCTCTCTCAATTGTCAACCGATTCTACATTGGCATGAGAAAACTATCTTAGGCAAGAATGCGATCGCAGGCCTTATAGTCGCTTGTTTCGTAGAGATTGGACTCGATCTAACTCACGTTGAGGCAATGGCACGCCATCGAACTCACGTTAATGAGCGATATGGTGAGGGTTCAAATGTAGTTGAGAGAGATTTGAGAGATGCTACCGCAGTAGCGCACTTCCTTAACACTCAGAATGTTAAAGGTTCAAGCTAAAAATTAAATGGCGGGAAGTGGATTTGAACCACTGACCTTCGGGTTATGAGCCCGACGAGCTACCAGGCTGCTCTATCCCGCGCCGCTTTAATTAATATAACCTAACCGTCTAAAAATTGCAACCCCTAAATCAAAAATAATTTAATTGCTTTTATTCTCGACTTAGGAATCGCTAAAACCAACTCACAGACTGCATTAGATCACAACATCGACAATTCCCCCACCACATCCAGACGCTTGAAGTCGCTTAAAGTCATATAAGTTTCCGACAAATTTTCTGCGATCGCCGGACTAATCCAGCCTAACTGTTTCAGCAAATGAATCGCCACCGCATACTTAGCCCGTTTCGCCCCATCCATTACCTTAATCGCCAAACCCATTCCCTCACCAACTCGCCCAATACATTGCACCCCTTCAGCCCCCGATTTACTCACCAATTCCCCCTCACTTGCTTGCATCAATTCGGTATCAAACTCTCCCAAACCCGCTACCATTAAGGGATGATGAGTCATCGCACGCACAATTCTTTCCATATCCAAATTCTCGCCGGAAGCCAACTGCGCGTACAAAGAAGCCATTTGCCCCAACTGCATAAAATAAGTGGGAGCCCCACAGTCATCGCGAGCACTGATAAACTCCTCCGCCGGCATTCCCAACATTTCTGCCACTTTCGTCAAAATAAGTTGCTGTACGGGATGTTTGCGCCGTAAGTAGGTTTCCAGGGGCCAATGACGTTGCTGACATACTGCTAACATTCCCGCGTGTTTCCCAGAACAGTTATATTGCAGAGGGCTGGTTTTCCCTTCGGGAATGGGACATTGGAGTTTTGATGAATCAATTTCACAGCGCCATAAGACATTAAAAGCCTGTCGCGCTTGCTCTATTGTTCCTTGATGGGAACTGCAAATAATTGCTAAATCTCGATCAGTAAGTTCATAACGTTCTAAAGTGCCGGTAGTAGTGACGGCCAGCGCTTGAAACGGTTTAAGTGCTGAACGAATAAATGTAGCGGTTTCTGAATTGCCAGCAACGGATAGAACGCGACCCCGATTATCGCAGACAGCCGCATGGACGCGGTGCGTTGATTCAACTACGCCATCCCGCAACAGTCTGACTTCTAATCCTGGCGCTTGCGTTCGTTTTCCCCTTGTCATATTTTAGATTTGGTAATTGGTAATTGGTAATGGGTAATTGGGATACACAGATTTTACAGATTCCTCTGATTTCACAAACCAAATAATCATCCCTCTAACTAATCCGTGTAATCCGTGTAATCCGTAAAATCCGCGATCGTAATTGGTAATTAAGGTTAACAGTTAACAATTACAAACAATACCAAATTATGCTGCCAATAAATAGAAAAGCAAATAAACCATAACAAGTTTGGCGCAAACGCTGTAGAATGGGTTGAACTTGGTAAGTGAGTATTAACCGATCTTGCAGTAAAACTTCGGGAGTTTTTGGCCAAGATTTACCATCGTACCAGCCAGATTCTTCATAAATGACATTAGCATTTTTCAGGCGCGATCGCACATAAAACCAACCTAAATACAACCTTAGCAATGCCAATCCTAAGAACAAACTACTACCCGCCGCACTAGCTAGTATAAACTGACCGGGATACTTGAGAGGAGCAAAGCTAGATGCTGCGATCGGCCCTGATATCAGCAAACTCCATCCCCACAGCCAACCTAATTTGGCCAGATATCCAGACCAATCTAATGTCACCCAGCTAAAAAACCAAGACTCTTTCAGTTCTTGGTACTCATTTACCGGTTGCTGTTCGGTGGGAACTGGACATTTAGACACAGAAACCTCTCTCATGCTTTTAGGGATGCAGAAAAGTGTATGCGTTCGCCATGACCCCAGAACGCTTCTAAATTATAGAACTCCCGTTCGTTAGGCATTAAAATATGGACGATCGCATCGCCGTAGTCCATTAACACCCAAGTTCCCTCTCCTTGACCTTCAACGCGCGTTGGTATTCGTTGGTGTTCTGTTTCCACTTTATGCGCGATCGACTGCATAATTGCTCGTACTTGCGCGTTAGAAAATCCCGTAACAATCACGAAATAATCTGCCAAATAAGATACTTCTGATACCCGCAGCAATACAATATTACCACCTTTACGGTCAGCAGCTGCTTCGGCAATTGTGAAAGCCAAAGCACGGGTTTCATCAGCCGAATTGTCAGCGATCGCAGTAACTTTATTAGAAGAGTATTGGACTTGGATGTTATTTGTCATCAATTTTTTAATTTCCTAAATTGTTAGTGGTTATTTGTTAGTTTTTCCTTGTAGTTTTCTACTAACTGTTAACTGTTAACTGTTAACGCCCAGTTACGGGTTTGTATTGTGCGAGGGTGAATCAAGCGGCGAGTTTCTAGTAAATATTTAAAAGAATAATCGCAAGTTTGCCAAACCGCTGCATGAAGATTTTTTTTGCCGATCGATCGCATTTCCTCTAATTCCGGGTTATGCCCCCGACTTGGCTCCAGTGCATCAGCTACAAATATGATACAACTAAGCCGACTCATACCAGGTCGTCCTAGAGTATGATTCGCGATCGCCTGCAACATTTCTTCATCTTGCACGCCAAACTCGTCTCTAGCAACCATCGCACTCACATCAGCGTGTAGCAAATGTGGCGTAGCCTCCAATACCGAATCTAACTCCAAACCCTCAGCCCTTGCCATTTCTAATAAAATTTGGGGCTTAAAGTATTTAGCTAAATCGTGCATCAAACCCGCCATTTGTGCTTTCGCAACATCCACATCATAACACATCGCCAACTCACCAGCCATCTGCTCGACACCCAGAATGTGGCGGATGCGAGGAGGTGGGACACGATCTGAAAGCCAAACTAAAACGCGATCGCGCAGCATTGAACCTGTTAAACTATTTCCCATCACTCAATTAATTCTAACTCTAAACATTTTTATTTATGCAAACCCTCCAACATCGGCACATTTCTCCCCGCCACCACCTCCGCAAATAAAGCCTCATACTGATTCAAAGCCTCCTCAAACCCATAATTTTCCACAGCATACTTTCTTCCCTGTTCACCCAAAGCCGCCACCTTCCCCGGATTAAAATATAACTCTTGAATTACCTCTGCCAAAGCCTGGGGATCTTCCGGTGGAACAGTCACCCCACCACCACTATTTAGCACCGCTTTATGAGCCGTCCCGGTCTCCGGTACCGAAGCCACAATTGCCCGACCAGAAGCCAAAATCACCTGAATTTTAGAAGGCATATTAAAATTAGTCACCCGGAGTTTCTGCACCACCAAACTAACATCAGCCGCCGCCAACATTTCCGGCAACTTTTCTCGCGGCAGAAACGGCAATAATAACACATTAGGAGCCTTATAAGTCTCACAATCCTTATGCAATTCCCCCAACGCCGTCGGTTCCCCCACAATCACAAAAGCAATATCAGGAATATGTTTTAAACGAGCCGCCGCCTTCACCACAGTTTGTAAACCTTGAGTCAAAGCAATATTACCAGAGTAAAGCACCACAAATTTACCATTCAATTGGTGTGCATCACGAAACCCATTATTTTCCTTTGGCAAAGGCCTAATAAAATTGACATCAACCCAATTAGGAATACAGATAATTTTCTTTGGAGATACTCCTTGAGAATGCAATTTTTCCACAAATCCATCAGCAATCACACTGATTTGAGTAGCTGTAGAGTAAGCAAATCTTTCTAAAGAATCAGCAATCTGAATTAGTAAGCTATTTTTTTTCACCAAACCAACACGCACCGCCGCTTCTGACACAATATCCTGAACATTCAGAATAATTGGACAACCACAAAATAATCCGTAGAGAGAAACTGGAACACAAATCGGTAAAGGCGGAACTGTAGAGAAAATCACATCAGGTCGCCAACCATTAAAAGCCTGAAAAAAACTAGAAGCGACAAAACTACCATCAAGTAAAAGCCGATCTAAAAGGGTAGGATGAGGACCTTTAATTCGTACATAACTACGCTGAATCGTTACGCCACGTCTTTCTTCTGTGACATATAATTTGCCTTGATATTCTTCATAAATTCGACGCTGGGGATAGTTAGGCATACCTGTAACTACGCGAACTTGATGACCGCGCTTGACTAAACCCTCTGCCAATTCTGTCATTAACGGAGCGATCCCAATTGGTTCTGGATAATAGTTATAAGAATAGATGAGAATACGCATAATTTAATTTATTTGTTATTTGTTATTTGTTATTTGTTATTTGTTATTTGTTATTTGTTATTTGTTATTTGTTATTTGTTATTTGTTATTTGTTAACAGTTAACAGTTAACAGTTAACAGTTAACAGTTAACAAATTATGCTTTTTCGCATAACTAAGCAATTGCGGTGGTCAGAGGTACGAATGTAGCTAAGTTCGTCAGTGAGTTTCTGCATAAAGAGTAGCCCTCTTCCTCCCTCGCTTTCTAAGGGGTCTGATGGCTGCTTTAAAATCAATTGTAGCTTTTCCTCTAGGTTAAATGGTTGACCGCAATCCCAAATCAGTATTTCTAAAGAATTGGCAAATACTTTTACCTCTAAGTCAATGGGAGTTGCAGGAGGTAAGTTTTGGTGAGCATGGCGCACAGCATTGGTAAAACCTTCATTTAAAATTAGCTGACATTCCCACCACAGGTGATGTGGTAGTAGGGGGAGGACAATTTTCTCCAGCCATTCTAAAACTACTGTTAAAGCTGTTAGATCGGTTTGAACCTGGAGATGGGATTTTACCCTTAATTGATCGTCTTTCATTAATCCTATACAGCGCCGCTATTTTTATTAAATACAATTGCTATGGTTTTGAGAATTAATTTTAGATCGTACATGAGACTCCAATTTTCTTGATATTTTAAATCAAGACGGATTACGTCTTCAAAATCTCTCACAGAAGACCGACCGTTAACTTGCCATTCGCCTGTCATTCCAGGTTTGACATTTAGGCGTTGCCACTGGGGAACTTCGTAGCGATCGACTTCATCAGGAGTTGGAGGTCTAGTACCAACAAGACTCATTTCGCCTCTAAGCACGTTCCAAAATTGAGGTAGCTCGTCGAGACTGGTTTTGCGTAAGAAGCGACCTACTTTCGTGATTCGAGGATCATTATCATTTTTAAAGATGGCTCCAGAGGCTTGGTTTTGGATTTGGGCTTTCATGGCTTCGGCGTTGACGCACATGGAGCGAAATTTCCAGATGCGGAACCGTTTTCCTATCCACCCGCAGCGAATTTGACCGAAGAAGATGGGGCCAGGATCGTTGATGGTAATGGCTAGGGCTATTGGTATGAATAAAATTGTTGTGATTCCCAAGCCAACTAAGGCTCCTACTATGTCAATGAGCCGTTTTACCCAGGAGCGTACAGAGGGATGGGTAATCGGTAGTTGGTGATCTTTGTGGTGATAGGTTTCTCTAAGGTTTGGTTTAGAGGGGGTTTGCTCAATGGTTAATACTTGGTCTAGGCTGGTGAGGGCAAATACGGCCATGACTTGGGGGTTGACGCTCCTTAAAACCAGGTTGCTGCCTTTTTGTCTGGCTACTTTCATGTTACTGATAAGAGCGCCGATGCCGCTGCTGTCAATAAATGTGGTTTGGCTAAAATCAATGATGATTTCGCTGGGAATGGTATCGGCTTCAAAAAGCTGTTGGCAGGTGGTTTTAAAAGCAACTGCTTCAAGTACACTCAACCGAAGGGGCAAATGAATAGATGGTATTTCGCCCATATATGTTACCCGAAAATCTGCCTCTGGATTTTGGCTGACCATGAAGTCTTGATTCCAAATTTCAAGATAATTTTTTGAGGGTTTAAGGGGGGATGGGCGACTATTGGTGGCAGGTGTGGGTTGTCAAAGGAGTTTGGCAACTTGGTACCTGAAACTTAATTGCCTTCCCCTGGGAAGTTATAAGTTGTAGATGTTTTCTGATTGTTCGGTTTGACGATCGCTAGTTTTGACTTTGGCTTTGGCTTTGGCTGCGCTGCGTTTGAGGCCTTGCAGCCGAGCTTCGTATTTTGCCCGCTGTCGCTTTTTGGGGGTTTGTTCGACGAGGGTTTTGAGGGCGCTTCCCAGGCTTTTGTAAGCGTTGGGGAGGGTGTAGCCAAAACGGGTGGCGATCGCGATCGCTCTTTCGTCGGCTTCTATTGCTTCTTTGAGGTTTTTCTCTCCATTATTTTTCTGATAGAGTCTCCAACCTGACACGCCGCAGAGGGCTAATGCCAGCAGCAATAGCAATCCGTCTTGCACCCATAATTCCCCGACGGCTCCCCCTAATCCAATGGCGAGGGCTGCCATTTCCCAACCGTCTCTGGCGATCGTATCGTTTTGCACTCTGGCAACTTCATGCCAGAATAGCAGATTCCGCTGATCCATTGCTAGTTGTTCCCAACGAATCAGATCGATTTGAATCTCTACTTGGTCTTTGCCTATTTCTTCACTGCGGATTAGAGGTGGATCTACCTCTACAGTTTTTTCTACCGTGACCCAGCTTTGCAATTCTGGGGGTAGTATACCTTTGAGTCGCCGGATTTCAGTCATCTCGGCTCTAGCAGAGGAGGTTGCATAGGATGTCATAGCTCCGGCCCTTGGGAAAATTCCAACAGAAAATCAGCTTTTATTTTTGCAGTATATCCTGCCAAGTAGGTTTAAGAGCAGTCTGTGGGGTAGGATATTCTGAAAATATTGTTTGCCTGTCTGGGTGCTTGGGGGTGGGAGTTTTCGCCCAAAGCTGGAGAGTGCGATCGGTTAATCAATATCAACACACTAAACAATTTAAGCGCTAAAGATCGTATGGTCAATTTTCTAATTAATAAATTACCGGGATATTTTGAGCCTACCCTAACAATCCGTCGCAAACACTTAGTTAATTTTTTCCTGGCTTTGCTCCTAACTTTTATCATCCATAAGGTAATCGTCGCCATTGTTACAGTAAAAATTCCTATTTTTGGATTTCACGATATTGTCGATATACAAAACCCCAAGGAAATGCCACCCCTACGACCAGATTTTCAAAGTGACTATTCCCAGCAAGACCTAGAAGTTTTTTTAGATTACTTAGTCAGTCACAATTATTGGTTTATGTCAACTCAAGAACTTTACGATTACTATTTAAGTAACCCCAGGAAACCTATACCAGCAGAGCATCGCTACCAAAAGAAAGTAATGGTTACTTTTGATGACGGTTATAAAAGTGTCTATACTCACTTACTCCCAATCTTGGAAAAACTAGAAAAAAAATATGGTAAAAAAGCCAAGGTAATTTTATTTATCAATCCCGCATTTATGGGTCGTCATGGTACTGTTTTAGACAAGGCAAATTGTCAGGAGTTGAGGGAGGGTTTTCAAAAGGGTTTTTATGACTTACAATCTCACGGACTTAACCATGAAAACTTAACTACTATTTCTTTCAAATCTTTGGAAAGAGAATTAGCTGAATCTCAAATTCAACTAAGGAAATGCACTCAGGGTTTAGATGGTATTGAAACTGTTGCCTCTCACATTGCTTATCCCTACGGTGCAGTTAATAAAGAGGTGGAAAAGTCTGTTGCTAAATATTATCTGTCTGGCTACTTGTATAACAGTTTAACTTTTAGCCTGAGCTTTTTTAAGCCACAAAGTTATTACATTTCGCGATTAACAGTGAATAAAAAACACTCTGTCGGACATCTCGAAAATATGGCCGCAGGCGGCTGGTTAAGAAATTTGATTAGAACATATATTAAAGTAATTGAATAGAGGATTTATTGATGGATAACTTTGACGATCGAGTTTCAAGAAATGGCAACATTACCACTCTACAAAATATTTCTCCTGTTGTTGTTACCAAACGTGCTGACGCACTGGACGCATTGCGAGGAATAGCGGTTTTAGCGATGGTTTTATCCGGTACAATAGCCCGTAAGATTTTACCAGCTTGGATGTACCACGCCCAAGAGCCACCGCTTACTCATACCTTTAATCCTAAATTGGCTGGCTTAACTTGGGTTGATTTAGTTTTTCCGTTTTTTCTATTTACAATGGGGGCGGCTATATCCTTGGCTTTGTCTCGCCGTATTGCTAAAGGATGGGATACAAAAAAAGTTATTTTCTCTATTTTGCAGCGAGGTTTTTTATTAGCTTCTTTTGCAATATTTCTCCAACATATTCGCCCGACTGTAATTAACCCCAATGAACCAATTACCCAAAAATGGTGGTTAGCTTTGGCAGGTTTTTTTATCCTATTTTGGATGTTTGTTCGTTTACCACTATCTTGGTTTTCTTGGCTGCGGAAATTGATATTTGTGGCGGCTTGGACTCTGGGTTTTATATTTGTATCTAATATAATTTATCCTGACGGAAAAGGGTTTTCTCTGGAACGTAGTGATATAATTTTAGTTGTGTTAGCGAATATGGCTGTTTTTGGTTCGTTAATTTGGTTATTTACTCGCTCAAATATTTGGTTGAGATTGGGATTTTTAGGTTTATTATTTGCGATGCGTTTATCGGCTGGTGCTGATGGTTGGATTAAATTAATTTGGCTTTCGTCTCCAGCCCCTTGGATTTTTCAATTTGATTATTTAAAGTATTTATTTATTGTAATTCCTGGGACTATTGTTGGGGATTTACTGCATAGGTGGATTGAATATTCTAGCCCGGAAGATGCTAGTTATTCTAGGTGGAATAGTTGGCGCTATTTTATACTAATGATTTTGATGTTGGCAATCAATATAATTTTGTTGATTGGGTTACAAGGTAGATGGGTGTGGCAAACTGCGTTATTAAGTTTTGTTCTGTGTCTGTGGGGATTGCTGTTAGTAAAAAATCCGGGAAATATTACGGAAAATTTATTAAATCGCCTTTACATTTGGGGGTTTTATTGGCTAATGTTGGGATTGGTATTTGAACCCTATGAGGGAGGAATTAAGAAAGATTCAGCTACGATGAGTTACTTTTTTGTGACTGCTGGGTTAGCAATTTTTATGTTAATTGCTTTGATGATTTTTGTCGATTATTTTAAAAAGAAGGCTTGGGTACAATTGTTTATAGATAATGGTGTTAATCCGATGATTGGTTATGCAGGTTTTGCAAATATTGTTTGGCCAATTGTTGTGTTAAATGAATGGGAGTCTAGGATTATAGAGATGACTTCTAGGGACGCGATCGGGGGGTTTATGCGGGGATTTATTTATACTTTTCTTGTGGCATTAATTGTGATGATTTTTAGTAGATTAAAACTGTTTTTGAGAACGTGATCGGGACTATATAGCAACTGCCAAGGTAGTTAAGGCATAAATCTGGGGTAGGGGTTCTTGGCCAAGAGCCCCTACTGCACTAATCGCCTTGGCGGTTGCTATATATTGTGCTGAAAATACCAAGCTTGCATTGCCAGCCGATGAACTTCTCGCCAACTAATATTGTGCAATCTTGCTAACTGAGCGCAATCTTCATATTCTGGCTGCGCGTTAGTAATAGTATCGCCAGTTTTAGCAATTTTCACTCTAATTTCTCCCAATTCTGTCAAGATTTTTTGGATTTCTCTCTCTAAAATTGTTCTAGTTTGAGTGGAGTTACGAATTCCTAAAGTAGTGGTTTCGCGAAATATAATTCTTTCGCAATCTTGCTGAAATTTGGGATGGCAAATCACGGTTAGCAAGACTCCCAATCTGGATTTTTTCATCACTATTGGTTGGGTAAAAACATCGACAGCACCGGCGGCGAATAAAGCTTCAAAAATGTAAGCGATCGCCTGTGGATTCAAATCATCAATTTGCGTTTCTAAAACACAAATAGTTTCTTGACTATTAACTAATTTCATGGTTTCTTCATCCCTTATTTCTGATTGTTTTTCCCCTATCCACAACCGTAAAATATTAGGAATTGGCAATTGACGGGAACCTGCACCTAAACCAATTTGGTGTAGATTCATTGGTGGTGGCGAGCCAAAACTTTGACAAAGAGTAACGGCGATCGCGCTACCAGTTGGCGTACACAATTCCCGCTCAATTCCATTACTATAAACTGGCACTTGTCTCATTTCCCACAACTTTAAAACCGCAGGTGTCGGCACTGCTAATTGTCCATGTGCAGCCTTCACTGTACCCCCACCAGTTGGCAAAGATGAGCAGTAAAATTCATCAATATTCAACCAATCTAACCCCAAACAAGTACCAACAATATCAACAATTGCATCAGTCGCACCAACTTCGTGAAAATGAACTTCCTCTGGGGAAATACCATGTACAGCACCTTCTGCTTCTGCCAATTTCCGAAATATTGCTAAACTCCAATTCTCTGCACGTTTGGGCAATCCTGCACCTAAAATCATTTGCTCAATTTCTGGTAAATGACGGTGTTGAGGATGGGAAGTTACTGATTTTATTTCATCATTATCATGGTGATGGTGATGGTGGCGATCGTGATGATGATGGTGTGAAAATGTAGGAGGTTCTATTTCTGATGGCTCGACTTTTTCCTCTGCAATACTCGGAGTTTTAGGAGATGCAGTTAAATCCACATAAACTTTAGTGGCTAATTGAGTATTGCGATGAACTGCTTCCGCCCTTAAGTGGTATTCTTGGGAAATACCCAGTAAATTGAGGTTCGTAATCAGGTATTCTAAAGGAACACCTGCATGGACAAGGGCTCCCAAGCACATATCGCCTGCGATGCCAGTTGGACATTCAAAATATGCTATTTTGTTCATGGTTAGTTGTTAGTTGTAAATTATTTCCGCTCAAATAATGGCTACTATTTACGAAATACATCCAGAAACTCCCCAGCGAGACAGGATTGATAAAATCAAAAAAGCATTACAAGATGGCGCTGTTATGCTTTATCCTACTGATACTGTTTATGCCATTGGCTGCGATCTGAATGTTAAATCGGCAGTGGAAAGAGTTAGAAAAATCAAGCAGTTATCCAATGAAAAACCTTTGACATTTTTGTGTCCTTCTCTGTCTAATATTGCTCAATATGCTATTGTTAGTGATGCTGGCTATCGTACCATTAAACGGTTAATTCCAGGACCATACACTTTCCTTTTGCCGGCAACTAAGCTAGTACCTCGATTGGTGATGGAACCGAAACGCAAAACTACAGGTATTCGGGTTCCAGATCAAAAATTTTGTTTAGCTTTGTTGGAGACTTTAGGCAATCCAATTATTTCTACTTCTGCTCATATTACTAATGATTATGAGGGAAATGCTCCCGTAGGGAACATCGCCACAGAAGAAAATTTTGGGAAGGCAGAATTGTTTGACTCTCTGGAAAAATTAGTGGATATAATTGTTGATGATACCTCAGATCCGGGATATCAGGTTTCCACAATTTTGGATTTAACCAAAGAAAATCCTGCTGTTGTCAGACGGGGTTTGGGATGGGAATTAGTAGCTAATTGGTTGGAGGATTAGGGTAATTGGTAATTGGTAAAATAGTAGGGTGTGTCATTACATAAGGATTCCCATATCCGGTAAGGAATAGAAATTCAATAATTTAGCTTGTTTGTAGTAAGCGCAAAGAGCGCTCTTTGCGCTTACTACAAACAAGCTAATTATTTAATTTTCATTCCTAAGTTTGCTTCTGACGCACCCTACCTCGATCGCCTTTTGGGGTTAAATGGGTAAAGGCTCTACTTTTCTACTTTTACACCTTTCCAAAAGGCGATATAACCTGCGATATTTTTCGCTGCGTCTTTGGGGGTGGGATAATACCAAGCAGCATCTTTATTGACTTCTCCATCGACTTCAATGCTGTAGTAGCTGGCTACTCCTTTCCAGCCACAGGTAGTATGGGTGTTGCTTTCCTTGAAATATTTTTGATTAATGGCGTTGGGGGGGAAGTAATAGTTGTTTTCTACGACTTCGCAAGCGTCGCTTTCGGCTAAAACTGTACCGTTCCAAATAGCTTTGGGCATGGGTTACTCCTGCTTAATGATTTTTAGATTTTAGACTAAATTAGGGATTAGTTTAACAAAAAGTGCGATCGCTTAAGTCTGGGATTTTAATCGCCCTATCTAAAGCTACAATAAAAGCAATTGTCATAATCATTATGTTTTAATGACTGTAACTCGCGATCGCGTTCCCCATCTATCAGCCTCTAACCAATCCCGCCAACCAAATAGCACAACTTGGCACTGGCATAATTGGGAAGGATTACCCTACCTAACTTGTAGCTTACTCGATGCTTGGCCGCACGGTTTCTTTACTCAAAATTTCTCCCCCAAAACACCCTCAGATTTAGTCAAAATTCTCCATTCCCAAAGCCGAGTTTATCGAGTTAAACAAGTACACGGCAATATCGTACTCAAAACCAGTGAAATTCGCCCATTTTCTACACCTGAAGATTCTGCCATAACTGCGGACGAAAGTATCTCTAAAACTTTAGCTGAAGCAGATGGAATCATTACAGAGAAAGAGTTAGAGGCGGTGTGGGTTTGTTCGGCTGACTGCGTACCTGTCTTAATTGCTGATGCGGAAACGGGAAAAGTTGCCGCCGTTCACGCCGGTTGGCGAGGTACTGCTGCTAAAATTGTACCGGAGGCGATCGCGCATTTTGTCGCCAGTGGCAGTCAAATTGCTAACTTGCGCGTAGCTTTAGGGCCCGCGATCGCAGGTAAAGTCTATCAAGTATCATTAGATGTAGCCATCCAACTTGGTGTTACCATTGCCCCAAAACCTACTAATCCCGCTGAATTATTAGAGTTTTTGCAACAGTTACCAGATGCGCCTGTTTCGCCAGATACTGAACCTGGAAAAATTCGTTTAGACGTGCGGCGGTTTAATGTTCTACAATTAGAGCAATTAGGAGTTACCATTGAACAAATCGCGATCGCACCTGAATGTACCTACTCCAACCCAACTCACTTTTTTTCCTATCGGCGCGATGGACAGAAAAAAGTTCAATGGTCTGGAATCGTCAGCCATAAAAATAGTTAATCACACTATTTTACGAAAAATAACTTAGGCATTGTGTAGTTAACTTTCGTCTGAAAAGCAACTAGCAAAAAGCCAGGTCAATACAATGCCAAATCAACTGTTAAAAAAGCCACGAAACGCAAAGGCAGCAAAAATGTCAACACGACTGTTATTAGTAGATGACGAGCCTGGATTGCGAGAAGCAGTACAAGCTTACTTAGAAGATAGCAACTTTCACGTTGACGTTGCCAGTAATGGTCGTGAAGGGTGGGAACTATTACAAAAAAATCCCCCTGACTTAGTAATTTCTGACATAATGATGCCCCAAGTTGATGGCTATCAATTTCTTAAACAACTGCGGGAAGATCCTCGATTTAAAGCTTTACCAGTCGTCTTTTTAACAGCCAAAGGCATGACCACAGACAGGATTCAAGGCTATCAAGCCGGTTGCGATGCCTACATTTCCAAACCCTTCGATCCCGATGAATTAGTAGCTATTGTCTCCAACTTATTAATCCGCCGGGAAGCCGCGAGAGAAGTAGAAGGAAATGCAGAAACAATGGACCTGGTTGCCTTAGCCAATCAAATGACTAGAATAGAGTCATTATTAACAGGAAAATCCGCGATCGCCCAATCACCCTCACCCATTAAAATAGATTTAACTCCACGAGAACAAAGCGTTTTAGACCTAGTAGCCCAAGGTTTAATGAACAAAGAAATCGCCCGCCGCCTAGAAACAAGCGTTCGCAATGTTGAAAAATACGTCAGTCGCCTATTCAGCAAAACAGGCACAAATAGCCGCACTGAATTAGTCCGCTACGCCCTCGAACACGGCCTAACCAAATAATTAGGAATGAAAATTAAATAACTTGATGATTTGGTTTGTAGTAAGCGCCAAG
>MBRE01000080.1:37308-92070 GCA_001698425.1 Oscillatoriales cyanobacterium USR001
TAATTATTTAATTTCTATTCCCTTCTTCCCCTAGCCCCTAGCCCCTAGCCCCTAGCCCCTAGCCCCTAGCTATATATTTCGTGCTATTATTAAGTAACGTAAAGATATTACTCAAAACCCACTTAAAACCTATGGCAATATTTGGACTTGGCAAAAAGCAAACCATGCCCACCAGAGAAGAAGCATTACCCGGAAGAGCAGAATTAATGCCCGTCCCTTCCGCACACTTTGTCAATAAAAATCCTCTCAAACCCCCATTTCCAGAAGGCATGGAAATGGCAATGTTTGGCATGGGTTGTTTTTGGGGGGCTGAACGCAAATTCTGGGAATTAGAAGGCGTTTTCACCACCGCAGTTGGCTACGCCGCAGGCTTCACACTTAACCCCAAATATGAAGAAGTTTGTAGTGGCAGAACTGGTCATAATGAAGTAGTTTTCGTTGTTTTTGACCCGAAAGTAATTAGTTACGAAACACTCTTAAAAGTGTTTTGGGAAAGTCACAATCCCACTCAAGGAATGCGTCAGGGAAATGACACTGGCACTCAATATCGCTCCGGGATTTATGTGTATTCAGACAGCCAAAAACAACTAGCTGAAGCGACAAAAAATGCTTATCAAAAAGCGTTGACGAAAGCTGGCTATGGAGAGATTACCACTGAGATTTTAGGTGCGCCTGAATTTTACTACGCAGAAGCTTACCATCAACAATATTTAGCCAAAAATCCTGGTGGATATTGCGGTTTAGGTGGTACAAAAGTTGAGTGTCCCGTAGGAGTTCTTTCTTAAATCCTTCAGACTCAAGGTAAAATAGGGCAAAAAATTTACCTCGATCGCAATAACAGGACTTACGCAAAGTCTCTATCCGTAGGGTGTGTTAGCGAAGCGTAACACACCATTCCCACTATATGTGGCGTGACTGCGTAAGTCCTGTTAAATTCGCGATCGCCATTACAATAACAATTAACTCTTTATTATTTCACGTAGTAGAGGTCAAGAATCTTATGGGATTAGCAGAAAAGCAACTTGTTACTAGAATCAAAGACCAAAGAGTACCCTATTTCCAAGGTAATCTTCAGACCAATGTCGGCAAAGATATCGCTATTGAAGTCCTCTGGGAAAATATTGAGTCAGACTTAGAAGCCCTGAAGGTTTTTGAATCTACTGGTTTAGAGGCAATTGTAGCCGTATTAAGTAAAATTTCTCGCAAAGCTGGTGGCAAAGAAGCCATTAGTGATAGTATCTCTACTGTACGCTTAATCAACGAAACTGATAGTTCTGCAAAAAAAGTCACCTTGGAAAACGGCGTACTCTCAATCCACGCAGCATGGGGAAAAGGCTTTAATGGTCGGTATGCCGATACCGATTTGATTAAAGAAATTGAAAAACTACTCTAGCTTTGTTAGCAATGCTTCGCGCACCCTCCCTTTGCTAAGGCAGAGGGCTGGGGAGGGGTGTACTGCATTGATGCAAAGCGCTGTAAACTATCAAAACTATCAAAATCTAAAATTAAAAACGGAACTTAAAGTTGTGCAATTGCGTCCCTCCCTTTTAGATTGGTAAAGAGCTTTATCCGCTTCCGAGAACAGTATTTCCGCAGAACTATTAGCACTTGGAATTGTACAAGCAACTCCTAAACTTATAGTCACTATAGAATTCGGTAAACCAATAAATTTCTGAGACTTAAAAGGCAAAGCCATTTGTTGAACATTCAGCCTTACCTTTTCAGCAATATTCATTGCTTCTGTAGCATCAGTTCGAGGTAAAATTATCACAAATTCTTCACCCCCATACCTTGCCACCAAGTCGCTTGGAGATTTCACAACTTGACAAATAGCCTCTGCAACTTTCCGTAAACAATCATCCCCACCTTGATAACCATAAGTGTCATTATAAATTTTGAAATAATCAATATCGCACAAAATTAAAGAGAGGGGTTCCCCCGATTCTGCCATTCTTTGCCAATCTACTTGGAAGCAATCATCAAACTGGTGACGATTAGCAATTTGGGTCAGAGTATCGAAATAGACTAAAGATTGCAGCTTTTGATTTTCTTGTTCTAGCTGTTTCAGATAAAGCTCATTATTACTTTTATTTATTAAATTTATTAAATTTTGCTCCCGAAAATATAAACGATATAACTCGCAGGATATTGTGCAATTATTACCATCTAGCTTCTTCGTGCCAAAATCTTAATAGGGGAAAAAAATCTTGGGCAATATTAGGGTATTGAAATAACTGATTAACTTCATTAAAAACCAATAACAATGGTGTATCAATTTGCGATAACAAATATCCTTCAAAATAGATGGTGCAGCTTACTTTGCTACCCATATCTTCATCCCAATAATTATCAAGATTAGGAGTAAGTTTTAATTCTCGTGCTATGTTCGTACACAGCCAACGTAAAAATTTATCTATATTCTGATATATTGCTGCGTCAGCTTGTTGAAAATCAATTTTTACTGTGCGATAGCCGAAAACATCAGCCTGGTTAAGTAGGCGCAGCATTAGGGAACTTTTCCCCATTTTTCTAGGTGCTCGAATACGAATTAAACTACCCGGTTTAGACAGTTCTTTATATATTAAGGCTTCAGTGGGAGGACGTTCAATATAAAACCGAGAATTAAGGGATATTGGGCTGCCAGGAAGTTCAATGTCTTCAGGAACATTGATGTTGTTTTGGGGATCGGGATTAACTATCATAAGCTGATTTGGATGACATACCTCAATCTAATGTATTATAGTCTATTAAATTAAATTCAATTTTGCTGTTTTTCCGCTAACTACTAACCATGAAGTGTTTTAGCGCTTCTGTGTCACAAGACCCGTAGAATGGTTAAATCGATCGGTCGATCGATCGCCATATTTCCCACACCTATGGCTCCAGGGTCGGTTAAAGTGGTTAGTTGGTGGATCGATATTACCCAAAATTACAACAATTATTTTTAAGAGAGCAACGGATGACATTGGTACGTGAAACGCATTCGCCCCAACCAAAATCCTCTTTTGACCTATCGGCTTATTTGGCCGATCGCGTGAAGAAGGTTGAGGTGGCTCTCGATAGTGCTGTTCCTATCACCTATCCTGAGAAAATTTACGAGTCGATGCGCTACTCGCTGTTGGCGGGTGGTAAACGGTTACGCCCAATTCTGTGTTTGGCTACCTGCGAATTGGTGGGTGGAACTGTGGAAATGGCGATGCCAACGGCCTGTGCTTTGGAGATGATCCACACGATGTCGTTGATCCATGATGATTTGCCGGCGATGGATAATGATGATTATCGGCGGGGCAAACTGACTAATCATAAGGTATATGGCGATGATATTGCTATTTTGGCTGGAGATGGTCTTTTGGCTTATGCTTTTGAAATTGTTGCCGATCGCACTCAAAATGTCCCACCTCAACAAGTTTTACAGGTAATTTCCCGTTTGGGAAATGCTGTGGGGGCGGCGGGTTTGGTGGGTGGTCAGGTGGTTGATTTGGATTCGGAGGGGCTTTCAGATGTTTCTGAGGAAACTTTGAATTTTATTCATACTCACAAGACTGGGGCGCTGCTTGAGGCGTGTGTGGTTTGTGGGGCACTCTTGGCTGGGGCAACGCCTGATGATTTAGACCGACTTTCCCGTTATGCTCAAAATATTGGGTTGGCTTTTCAGATTGTTGATGACATTCTGGATATTACTGCTACTCAAGAGCAGTTGGGGAAAACTGCTGGTAAGGATTTGCAGGCGAAGAAGGTGACTTATCCCAGTTTGTGGGGAATTGAGGAGTCGAAGCGCCGCGCTCAACATTTGGTTGAGTCTGCTCAGGCGGAGTTGGCTATTTTTGGGGAGAAGGCTCAACCTTTGTTAGCGATCGCGGATTTTATTACCAACCGCACTCATTAGGGATACTAAATTACTATGCAGGAAATTTCCAGCAATATCCTACATAATCAGGTACTTGTGGTTGCTCTGGTTGCTTGTCTGATTGCTCAGGTTTTAAAGGTACCGATTGAGTTGGTCAGAAATCGAAAGTTTAATCTGCGCTACCTGGTGACGGCTGGGGGAATGCCTAGTTCTCATTCGGCTTTTGTTGGTGCTTTGGCTTCTGGAGTCGGACAGGTGGTGGGTTGGGATAGTCCAGAGTTTGCGATCGCTGTGATTTTTGCCATTATTGTCATGTATGACGCGGCTGGTGTCCGACAAGCTGCTGGTAAGCAAGCTCGCATTCTCAATCAGATTATTGATGAGTTTTTTACGGAAGACCACCAATTTAATGAGGCTCGCCTTAAGGAATTGCTAGGTCACACTCCTTTTCAGGTGATTGTCGGTTTGGGGCTTGGGATCGCGATCTCTTGGTTGGCTGGACCAGCTTATTAAATCAAAAATTAAAAAGCGATGATTAAGTCGGTCTTTGTTTGTAGTAAGCGCTTTAGCGCGCTAAAGCGCTTACTACAAACCTAATTAGCTAGAGCCAGGGAAATTACATCAGCAAAATATTCTGTAACTTTCGCGTCCAATCTTCTATCCCCTTATAGCAAAATTCCCAATCTGCCAAGTCAATCTCCCACAAATTATTAACCTGCAATTCAAGGTTATTGATAAAAACTTCATCTTCAGAAACTCGCTGGTTAAAAGCGAGATAATCCATCCCATATTTAGCCTGATACTGAGCATTTCTTTGTCGAAGTTCAGCAACTTTTGCTGTAATTTGCTCAATGGTATAGCGTTGAATTGCCAAATCCATAGCCGCTTGTAAATCACCCAAAGCACTCAACACTTCCACATATTCATCTTTGATTGATACTGTCACCATAATCTGACAACTGCCTCAATAAATAACAACTAGAATCAAAAATTTTAAAATGCGATCGCCTCAAACTTGTGTCATCAAATCCGGGGTTATTTCTGCTTAAGCACAAGCATTGTAATATCATCATAAACCTTTTGAGTGCCAATATGTTCGCGCAAGTCCGCGATTACTGCTAGTCTGATTTCTAATGCTGATTTGTGACTATTTTGCCGCACTGATTCACATAACTGTTCTATGCCATATTCTACCCGATTGAGATCGATCGCTTCCGTAATTCCATCCGTATAAAGTAATACCACATCTCCAGAATTCAAATTTATTTCAGTTTCCGTAACAAAATCAGTAATATCATCTACGATGCCAATAGGAAAGCCTAAATTTTCTGTATCAATTAAATCAACTTCATTACTATTAGCACGTACCACAATTATATTCTCGTGCTGTCCGCTCACTCGCAACGTATTATCCTGATAGTCTAGCAACACAAGCGTCATATTTTTGTTAGATTTCATCCGCAGCACGTTATCATAAACCATCCGGTTAAGGGATTGAAAAAATTTAGCTGAGTCAGTTTCATTATTCACCAGTAAAGTCCGAATTGCCGCTTGTACCATAATCATTAAAACACCACTTTCTAAGCCATGTCCAGTGACATCACCAATGCCAATTTTCACTCTACCATCATACTTAAGCACATCATAATAATCGCCTCCTACTTCGTCAGCAGGTTCCATAAAACCAGCAATATCTAAACCTTCAATTTCGCAAAGCTCCGACTCCCTTGGCAAAATAATCTGCTGCAATTTGCGCGTTACTTCTAACTCGGCACTCATCCGAATATTATCAGCTTTCAGACGTTCGTTAAGCTTAGTAATTTCCTGATTAGCGGTGGCTAATTCGGCGGTGCGATCCTTAACTTTTTGTTCTAAAGTGCGGTAAAGTAGCGCATTTTCCAGGGAAATAGCTGCCTGAGAAGAGAGAATTTTTAGCACTTCCAACCTTTCTGGAGTAAAAGCACCAACGGTGAGATTATTTTCTAAATAAATCATCCCGATCGCTTTACCTTGATTAACAATTGGAGTACATAAAACAGACTTTGGTTGATTGAGAATAACATAGGCATCTTGAATATATATTCCCTCATTTACCGCATCACTTAAAATGACAGGAGTATTAGTTCTTGCCACATAATTTACAATAGCTTGAGGCAAATTTTGGCTGTCAACAAGCAGAGATTCTAACACCCGCACCTCGCCGTCAACTTCTCCCATTGCTTCAATAGTTAATATCCCATTATTTAACAAAAGCAGGAACCCTTTTTGTGCGCCAGCATTTTCAATAGCTAATTCCATTAATTTAGCTAGTAACTTATCTAAAACAATTTCTCCAGCAATGGCTTGAGAAGCTTTAACCACAGTAGCTAAATCTAGGGAACTACTGGAACTATTGCTAGTCTGTAACTTAGTTGTTTTGATATACTTTGTTTCCGGGCTTTTTGTTTCTGATATTCTGATTAGTAACTGGGGATATTGAGCTTGCAAATATTCTACTTTCCGAGTTGCGCCCCATATTTGATAAGCATATTGAGCTTTTTTGAGATAATTTTGAGCAAATTCTTCTTTCCCTTTTCCTAACCAGAATTTGGCCGCCAGTTCATTTGCCAAAGCTTCATTCTGAATAAACTCATTTTCCCGTGCGGAAAGAATCGCGCTATCGTATAAATTCATCGCTTCTTCCCATTTTCCAGAAATACGAGCCATTTCTGCTGCTACTAAAAGATACTTATGTAAAAAGTTTTCTGGGCAATTATCTGCCCAAATTTTCATTCTTTTTTGATTAGCTTCTAGTCTTTCCCAATATTTTTGCTTGTCTGATTCATCAGCATCAATATACAGTGCAGCTAGGATCAGTGAGGTATGAAAGTTATGTTCTGAACCTTGAAAATGACCTAAAACAAAACTAATAAATTTTTCTGCTTCTTCTGCACATTTCAAAGCTTCATTCATTCGATCGTATAGATACAAAACCTGAGATTTAAAGATATTGTAAGTACAAACCCAAGCAAAGCTATTATGTGCGTGACAGTCAATGAGAAATTGCTCGTCATCAATTTCATTATTACAAAATATTAATTTATCGGGAGTTTTGCTAGTTAAATTAAAGAGAATTATTTGAAAACCGAGCATTCCATCAGTTGCCCATTGATTTTTATTTTTTTGGCTAAATTGTAAATACTTTGCTACAGTTGTCACCAGATTTTCCAGGGGTTTTCCCTGATAAAAAAGATAACGTAATTGATGCTCAAGGGCATATCCTGAATGCCGTAATTCTCCACATTGTAAACCAGCTTGATAGGAATCATTAAAAAGCGCCTCAGCGAATTTAATATGTTTTACCCAGTGATTCAAATGACCGCCCAAAACTAAACAAGCACTACATTTCTGACTCCAATCTTTGAATTTTTCACTTACGGCTACAGAAAGTTTTCCAAACTCATAACCAGATTGATAGTCACCTAAAACCGAACCCAAAATAATCCCATAAGTAACAAACCCTTTTGAGGATTCGGCAATGTTACCATATTGCAAAGAAAGATTAGCAACTTTGGCAACAATAACTCCATACATTTCTTGTTTGCCAAAATAGGCAGGTGGATCGGTATTTGTTAACAATTTTATGGCGAGTCTTTTCTGGGGATCTGCGATTTCTGGTTCATTTATTAATCCAGCGATATTTCTTGAGCCTAAATTTGCTTTAGCAAGGCTTACTTCAATGTCTAGTGCTTCCTGAAAATTATCGTTAGGCAAATCTATACCTAATAAAGCTAGTGCTTTTTGACCGATCGCGATCGCCTCTAAATATTTAGCACTCATAGTATATTGTACCAACAGCAGATTGTAAATTTCTGCTTTTTCTAGGTCTGATTTAACATTGTTTAAAATTGCATCAATAAATGCTTCTGATTCTTCAAAATGTCCATTCAAAAATTCCACCTCTGCCCGCTCTTTATGCAAAGCTAAAGCTAAGTCATAATGTGCTGTCCAAAAATCTCCGCTTAAGCAATCTAATCCCGATTTTAAATACTCCAGTGCGGCTCCATAAGCAGTTGCATCTTTGGCTTTTTTACCTGCGCTTAAATTCAATCTGGCTAATTCAACTTTTTCTGTCTCATCGGCAATCAAATCTTTTGCCAAATTCAAATGATCTACCACCTCAAAAATTCTCATTTCTAATTCATTTTGGGGGATATTTTTCAATAAAAGCTGCCCGATTTTTAGATGTGTTATGCGAAGAAGAGTGCCATCAATCAACGCATAAGCAGCTTGTTGTACGCGATCGTGGAGGAATTTATAATTAAAAATTAGCAAAGGTGAGTTAATTAAATCTATTTGTTCGCCAATTTTTTCGGCAATTGAAAACTCAGAAAGTGGAATTAAAAAATTTTCTTGAATCGTCGGTTGAATGTCTTGAAAAGTATCAATTGCTGATTTTTCATGGATAATCGAAAGAGTTTGCAAGTCAAATTTATTACCTACACAAGATGCTAAACGTAAAACTTGCTGGGTACTTTCTGGTAATTTTCTTAATTTGCTAATCATTAAATCTACTACATTATCTGTGATGCCTTTAGCTTCAATTTGAGCGATATTCCACTGCCATTTTCTAGTTCCTATTTCTCGCACTAACAGGTTTTCTTGTGCTAAAGTTTTCAGAAATTGATTGACAAAAAATGGATTGCCATTGGTTTTACTTAACACTAATTCTGCTAGGGGTTTTACCGTTTCTCGATCGCTGTACAAACTCTCAGCAATCATTTGGCTAATGTGTTCCAGATTCAATGTTTTTAATGTAATCTCCTCGATCGCAACTCCTTCTTTTCTTAATCCTTCAATGGTAATAATAGTGGGATGAGTAGAGCTAACTTCGTTATCACGATAGGCTCCAATTAATAACAAATAGCCTAATTCATCATCTTTCATCATCAATTCAATTAATTTCAGTGTGGCAAAATCTGCCCATTGCAAATCATCCAGAAAAATGACTAAAGGATGTTCTTTTTGGCAGAAAATACGGATGAAGTTTTGAAAGACTAAATTAAAGCGGTTTTGCGACTCGGCTGGCCCCAATTCGGCGACATCAGGCTGTTTACCAACTATTAATTCTACTTCGGGAATGACATCAATAATTAAAATACCGTTAGGGCCAAAAGCCGTTAATAGTTTTTCTTTCCATTGGTTAAGTTGAGTTTCGTTTTCTGTTAATAATTGTCGGATTAATGATTGAAAAGCACTAACTATTGCTGAATAGGGAATGTTCCGCTGAAATTGGTCAAATTTACCAGCGATAAAATAGCCGCGTTGCTGGGTAATTGGTTTATATATTTCCTGTACTAAGGCGGATTTGCCGATACCGGAATAACCAGAAATCAGCATCATTTCAGAATAATAATTTTGTGGATTTTCTGATTCTTCTTCCTCTTTCTGTATTCCTGAAACTCGATCGAATGCTGCCAGTAATGTCTCAACTTCGGCTTCTCTACCGTAGAGTTTTTGGGGAATTTGAAATTCGTTAGAAATATCTTGACTTCCCAGCGTAAATAGCGATATTTTACCTGTAGTTTCTAGCTGATTTAAACATTGCATTAAATCAGCCTTAATACCGATACTACTTTGATACCGATCTTCGGCGGTTTTAGCTAACAATTTTATGACGATATCGGAGATTGCTTGAGGAATCTCTGGATTAATTTCGCAAGGAGGTATCGGCTGTTTGGCAAGGTGACAGTGAACTAATTCCATTGCATCGGCTGTATCTTTAAATGGAAGTTCACCTGTTAGCATTTCATAGAAAGTTGCCCCTAGAGAATAAAAATCTGTGCGGTAATCAAGGGAACGATTCATTCTCCCAGTTTGTTCTGGTGACATATAGGCTAAAGTGCCTTCTAAAACATTGGGATTTTTTAGTATGGGATTTTCTTGATGTAATTTTGTGGAAATACCAAAATCAATAATTTTGACTTCCTTGGTTTCTAGGTGAAATACAATATTTGCTGGATTAATATCTTTATGAATTATATTAGCTCCATGAATTTTTTCTAAAATGTCTGTGATTTTAATGGCAATATCCATAAATTCTGGGAGTGTAAATCTGCGGTTATCCATAATAAATCTTAAGGATTGTCCGCCAAAATCCTCCAAAAACATGACGAGAGTATTCTGATATTTATCTAAACCGTAAACTTTGGGAATGCCATCAATATTCAGGGAGCGCGTTATTTCATATTCTTGGTGATATTTGCGGATTTCATCTGGTGTGGGAAAATCTTGTTTAAGTAGCTTGAGGATAATTGGTTGGCGATCTTCGGTGCGGATACCGCGATAAACTATAGAATTTGAACTTTCATAGATTTGGGAGATAATTTCGCAGTTAGAGAATGTCAGCATATTGGTAAATTTGAGAGTCGTTCGATTCAGATTATAGCTTACTTACTAAATAATTGCAACCATCGGAGGAAGTGGGTTTTTGGGTTCAAATAGAGTGCTGGAACCAGTAATATTCCGTTGAGTAACCTGGTTTTAGTGAGATTTGTATTATTGGCGGCGATCGCGCGATCGTCAATTTACAATATTAACTGACAAAAATCAGCAAATTATGTTAAAATAAAATTAATTCTCAATAATAAATTCCGGCGATACATTTTTGTATCCCACAAACTACCTCACTAATATGTTGCGTCAAATTTCTTTAGCTCTTGTCGGTCTAGTTGTCGGCACTATTTTAACAATTGGCGGATTTTGGGCTTATTTCGCTGGCAATCCTACCCTCAATTTAGCGGGTTTTTTCTATGGCGTACCACTACTTCTGGGAGGTTTAGCTTTAAAAGCTTCGGAACTTACGCCAGTACCTTTTTCGGAACCGACAACTCCTGAAGTAATTGCTTTACGAGAAAAACAGGCTACGCCAACTCAAACTCAGTTGCTTAAGGATGTAACTCGCTATCGCTACGGACAAGAAGCTCATTTAGATGAAGCTCTGAAACGTTTAGGTTTAGCTCCTACAGGTGAGGAAAGACCTGTACTCAAAGAGTTACAAGAAGTTGTGATTGATGGAGCTTATGCTTTAGTTTTGAAATTTTACTCGCCCCTTTTTCCCTTAGAAATTTGGCAAGAAAAACAGGATAAAATTGCTACTTTTTTTGGTCCTGGTTTAAAAGCTCAAGTTAGTCAACCTGTGGAAAATCAAATTGATTTGGCTTTAATTGTGGAGCGAGTTTAAATGAAAGATGGCTGAAGTAAGACTTCAGCTTACTGTTATTACTCCTCCCAGTATTTTTTAGATAGAAGTAAATCAATTTCAGCATCGAATTGCCATGTTTTAGGAAACTCTGTTTGCT
Organism: Oscillatoriales cyanobacterium USR001; assembly: GCA_001698425.1. Classification (GTDB taxonomy): domain Bacteria; phylum Cyanobacteriota; class Cyanobacteriia; order Cyanobacteriales; family Microcoleaceae; genus Kamptonema. The sequence goes on from MBRE01000080.1 coordinate 48,496, forward strand.
TATATTCAACAGAAACAATGTCTAAAGCATCAACATAAACTTCTGTAAATATTTGTGCGAAGTAAGGTTTTAAGCTGGGAGAGTCTTGCAATAAGCCTTTAATTTGTTTGCGTTGCTCTACAATTGTTACTTCCCATCCGTTGAAATTTTCAGTGTTGTTAACATACATCCGCTTAAGGATATGAGTTATCAACACGCTTAGTCGATTTCTCAATTCCCGTCGTTCACTTCTTCCCAAACTTTCTATCTCCTCAATCAAATTATCAAAATCTAAATTATCAATATCTCGTATTCGGAGTTGAGCCGCAGTATCTTCACACCAGGCCACAAAATCTTGCTCATAAAGAGTATCAATTTTTGGTATAACTTTAGTCATTTTTTTCCGCTTTTTCCTTTAAATTACCAATTCCCAATTATCAGAATTTTATTTTTCCAATCGCACCGCATACCATTGTAAAAAATTGCCTGGTCCGACATCTAATTCACAATAGGTATCAAGTAAATGTTTAGCTCGATCTTCCACTGAGCTAAATTTTTGCAGTTCCCTTGGTATATCATCCTGTCGTTTTGCCAAAATTAATTTTAATTTTTCTAACATTTCTGTAGCGGTTAAAAATTGCTCTGGCTGGTTGGTCTCCAAAACGACAAAGTGATTTTCTTCATACATTAATGAGTCTGGCATTTTTGTTCCTCTGTCAATTATTTCTATTTTACATAACGTCGCTCTCTAGTCGATGAAAATGTTTTGAGGATAACGACATTAAACTAATCTTAAATTATTAATTGCGATCGCAAATTTTCCATCCCCTTATGTTAAAATAAAATGATTCAGCATAATTACCACCGGATTACCGCTATTACTCCTTACTCAATCACTTTTGAGTAAATTTGTCAAGTAATACAATTAACTTTTTTTGACTATCAACTGGCATTGCATCCATGACTCAAACTTCTACTCAAACTCCCATTGCTTCTACCGATCGCAAGCTTTCTAAAGCAGAAGGCTGGAAAAAACGCAGCAATAATTTGCGGGAACCTGTTGCAACTGAACTTTTGCAAGATACAACACATTTCACTGAAGATGGCGTTCAAATCCTGAAATTTCACGGTTCTTACCAACAAGATAACCGCGATAATCGGGTTAAAGGTCAGGAAAAAGACTTTCAATTTATGCTTCGCACCCGCAATCCTGGGGGTTTTATTCCACCGCAACTTTACCTTACCTTAGATCGGCTTTCTGAGGAGTATGGTAATAGCACTTTACGAGCAACAACTCGCCAAGGTTTCCAAATACATGGGATTTTAAAGAAAAATCTCAAAGTGGTTTTTTCATCGATTATTAAAAATATGGGTTCAACGTTGGGGGCTTGCGGTGATTTGAATCGCAATGTTATGGCTCCACCAGCGCCTTACAAGAATCGCCCAGAATACATTTTGGCAAGGCAATATGCGGATAATATTGCAGATTTGTTAACTCCACAAACGGGGGCTTATTATGAAATTTGGCTGGATGGGGAAAAGGCAATTACCGCAGAAGAAGACCCCGCAGTGAAGGCGGCGAGAGAGAAAAATAGTAACGGAACTATTTTTACAGAACAAGAAGAGCCAATTTATGGCACTCAATATATGCCCCGGAAGTTTAAGTGTTCCGTGACAGTTCCAGGAGATAATTCGATTGATTTATATTCCCAAGATTTGAGCTTAGTAGTGATTACTAATGCGGCGGGAGAATTAGAAGGTTTTGATGTTTTTGCGGGTGGTGGTTTAGGTAGAACTCACAATAAAGAGGAAACTTTTGCGCGGGTAGCTGATGAAATTTGCTATGTGGCAAAGGAGGATGTTTATGATTTGGTGAAGGCAATTGTAGCGACGCAAAGAGATTATGGCGATCGCACAGAACGTCGCCATGCCCGGTTAAAATATCTGATTAATGACTGGGGTGTCGATCGGTTTTGCGCTAAGGTAGAGGAGTATTTTGGGAAAAAGTTGGCAACTTTTAAGCCTTTACCTGAGTGGAAATATCAAGATTTCTTGGGTTGGCACGAACAGGGAGATGGTAAACTTTTTCTGGGGATTTCTGTAGAAAATGGTCGGGTGAAGGATGAAGGCGAATTTCTGTTAAAAACGGCGTTGCGGGAAATTGTGCAGAAATATGATGTGCCGATGTTGCTAACACCACACCAAAATATTTTGATTTATGACGTTTCGCCGGAAAACCGAAAGGAAATTCAAGAGATTATCGACCGCTGTGGAATTAAATCGGAAACTGCGATCGATCCCTTGGTGCGCTATGCGATGGCTTGTCCGGCGATGCCAACTTGTGGGTTAGCAATTACTGAGTCAGAACGGGTAATTCCGGGGATTTTAGAGCGGATTCGGACACTTTTGGAGAAATTAGGAATGCCAGAGGAGCATTTTGTCGTGCGGATGACTGGTTGCCCCAATGGATGTGCGAGACCTTATATGGCAGAATTGGGTTTTGTTGGGAGTGCGCCAGAAGCCTATCAGGTGTGGCTGGGTGGTTCTCCTGACCAGACGCGGCTGGCAAAACCTTTTGAGGAGAAAGTGCCTTTTAATGGTCTGGAAGCTTTCTTAGAGCCGATTTTTGTTTGTTTTAAACAGGGTCGGATTTTAGGAGAGAGTTTCGGAGATTTTTGCGATCGCGTGGGGATGGAATTTATCCGTCAATTTGTAACCAATTACCAATCTACTGGCTCAATGACGACTGAGACAACTGAATTAGAAGTTACTTCTAGTAACGAAAATAACGAGGAGAAAGGTTCAGCTACAGCTACTAAAGTTCGCCGCCGAATTAGTGTTCGTGATGAAATCTACAATGAGCTTAAAGATGAAGCCGCACGCCAGGGTAAGCCAATTACACAGTTAGCTACTGAGGCAATTTCGGCTTACTTGAAACAAATCAAGGAAAAGGAATAATTGTGAACTGATTGTAGGTTTTAGGTGGTAGATTTAAGATTAAATAAAGTCTTGAATTGAATATCTAAAATATTACCTCAAATGGCTCAATTACAAAGATTGGCGATCGCTCTTTCTCAACTAGAAAATCAGCAAATTACTCTGACTGGACAACAGCAGCATTATTTGTATCGAGTTTTGCGTTTGAGAGGGGGCGATCGCTTTATGGCGATGGATGGTAGCGGCCATTGCTGGTTAGCTGAATTAGGCGCGATCGAGGCTGTTGCTATGATAAAAGAAGAGATTTTTACTCAAAGCGAGCTAAATATAGATGTAACGTTGATGGCTGCATTACCGAAGGGAAATAGTTTTGATGATGTAGTCAGGCAATCTGTAGAGTTGGGGGTTTATTGTATTATGCCAGTGGTAAGCGATCGCACTTTATTAAATCCTAGTTCCCAGAAAGTTGAACGATGGCGGCGCATTGCTGTAGAAGCAGCGGAACAGTCAGAAAGGCAAATTATCCCGACAATTTTAGAGCCAATTTCTTTTAGGATAGCCGTAGAGAATTGTCAGCAAAAATATCGATATATTTGTGTAACTCGCAGAGATGCTAGACATTTATTAGATTGTTTATTAGAGTCAGGAATAGAGCAGCAAAAAGCTGATGAATTACCAATTACTAATTACCAATCAATTGTAATTGCTATTGGACCAGAGGGAGGATGGATAAATGAAGAAGTAGAGAGGGCAATTGAGTTTAGCTTTGAGCCTGTTTCCTTGGGTAATCGAATTTTAAGGGCAGTTACCGCACCAATAGTGGCTTTATCAATGATTTCTGGAATATTCGATCGGGGATAATAAGTTGTGTAACAGTATTCGGGGCGGGTTATTTAATATTTTGGCGAATAGCAGGAATTTGGGTGAACCCGCCCCTACCAAAACTGTTGCCAAATTTTTGAGAATTGGTATAATAAACAAAGGCATGATTTTCACTCTTTATTTACTGAAATTATTGTTAGAGGGATTATCAACCGTTTGGAGAACTTACAATGAAAAAACTACCCGATGAAAAAGAACTTTTTGAACTGCTAGAAATGGCTAAAAATCTTGAACAGCAAACCAGAGAAACGAGTGAAATAGCCATGAAAATTGCACTGAAATGGCAAAATCGCCTCAAAGATAGAGGACTAGCAAAGTTATAACTCATAGATAGGACTTGCCATTCAAAAATATCTAGGATTAGCCGTAATCACTGTTACATCTGCATTCTTAAAGTCCGAATCGTGAGTAACTAATTTTAACTCATTAGCTTTGCATAATTCTACCAAAATCTGGTCATTAAAATCACACTGTCCCGCAGCATAATCACCGATCATCTCTCTTAGATTAACGCGGGTAAAACCGCTTTCTATCAATTCGCATCTCTCGATAACTTTCTCAGATTGTCTGGCAATCTCTTCACCAATAGGCTGAAAATCAGCACTCTTACGAAAAGTCTTAAATTCTGCTGGTTTCGTTGCTGCTGGTAATTGATTGTAAATAAATCTAGCATAGGCATTAATAAATTCAGACAGCACCAAAACATCAAGTAAAATCCGAGCTTTAGCAGCGCGACTCCTGATTAATGCTAAAGTATAAGTTGCTCGGTATCGAGGATATTGCTCACCCATCGGCCCGTAAATGTATAGCCAGACATTAGTATCAAACAACAGCACATCTGTCTGGCTAAATCTGTAAGAACTAATACTATGTAGTTGGTTACTCATAATCTTCTCCAAAAGCTTCTTGTGCAGCGGATTTGAATCGTTGTGGATCTTTTAGATATTCCTTGACCCAGTGTATAGTAGATTTGAGATCGGCCGCATCTCTTGGCTCAATGTCAACGACAGTCAAATTTTCCTCAATCTGCTCATCAGGAAATAGCGCATATAAATGACCGATCGCATCGGCTAAAAATGCGGAAGTAACTTCTTGGGTATCTCGAAACGAAAGCATCACCTTCTTACCAGAATTAAAAGCCGCCGTAATGCGATCGCACACTTTTTCCCCATCCTCACTAGCAATACATAAATTGTGTCCAATTACCTCAGTCACGACAATCGCCATCGTATCCTCAGCAGTAGGTGGAAGAGAAGTTAAAAAACTCATAATGCTCTTGAATTTTATAGAAATTATCTAATAATCTTAGCATAATAGAATTATTCATCCCTGCCCCTAACCCCATGAATGAACTAAAGCAAGTTACAACTGCCCTCGATCGAAAAGACTATCCACAAGCCGCGAAATTGCTCAAAGAACTACAAAAAAACTCCCCCCAAAACCCTTGGGTGAAGTTCTATATTGCCCGTTACTACGAACTGAACAACCAATTAGAAAGCGCGGAAAAACTTTATCGTGAATTACTGCTGGATAGCGCTAACCCCAAAATAGTTGCTCAAACTCGCCAAGCAATTCAACGCCTGGAAACCTTAGAACAAAATCGTCGAAAAGATGCGATCGCGATCGCTAAAAATGACCCTAAAAATGCCGAACCCGGACTCTTAATTTTAGAACCAATTAGTCCAGAAAACAAACCAATAGCTATACAAAATATCAGCCGCATTCTGAAAATTGACTCCTACACCGCCCGAATGCAAATCCAAAGTCGCGGCTGGCGATTATACAAAACAGGGACAATTGGAGAATTACGAGTTTATGGCGAAGAATTACTCAGCGCTGGTATTCCCGTTTTTTGGGCAACTTTCGCCCAACTTCAGACAATTAAAGTCTTTCGAGTTCAATATTTTCAAACCCTTTCTCCCCAACCTACAGTTATTTGTCAAAATGAACTAGATCAACTGGGTTCTCTAACATTTAACTGGTCAGAAATTAGCCAAAGAGTAGAGGGACTATTGCCGTTATTTATGGAAGTTATGGATTATTCTCCCCAGAGACGCAATGACAAATTCCGTCATAAAGAAATTACCCAAGACTATGCTCAAATTTGCGACTTACACCTGCCAAATAGAAACTCTATTTTGCGAATTTGCGATCAAAGCTATCAATTTCAGCAAGGATTTACGGCCGAAAAAACTATAGAATTAGATGCGAAAAAAGCTATCAATCAAACCTCTCAAAACACTGCTAGAATCAACTGGAATAATTTAATTGAAGGCTTCAACCAACAGTTATCAGTTCCAATTTTGTCTGACTTTACTCCTTTTGCAGAAACAGCTTTAGATTACACCCAAATGTTGGGAAGAATCAAGCCTCAGATAGATATTGAACGCAAATCAGAAACACCTTGGGATGCTACTTTTCAATTGTATAGCACTCTAGTTTTCTCCAAATATCAAGGGCAAAAGGTTTAAGGGGCTAGGGGCTAGGGGCTAGGGGCTAGGGGCTAGGGGCTAGGGGCTAGGGAAGAAATTTCTTCTTCTCTTTCCTTCTTCCTTCTTCCTTCTTCCTTCTTCCTTCTAATTATTAGCGCAATACGAGATCGGAACGTAGTCTTAATTCTAGGTCTTTTTCCGGGCGAATTACGACAACATCAACTTTTTTGCGGCCGAGTAATACTCCTGCGATCGCGCCGATACCTGCACCCCCTAAGACTTCTTCAGTGGCGATTGTCTTATCGCCAGTAATACCCGCGATCGCCGCCGCCGCCGCCGCTCCAACAGCCGCCCCTTTAATAATAGCGCTGCCATTTGCGCCTTTTTCAATGCTTTCAGTGCGAGTAATAGCCTTAGAAATAGCATTGATCCGATAGCGTTTATTCCGTCCTAAAAATAACTCTTTTGCTACAAATTGAGAACCTCTTCTCGCAGGTTTAATTTCACCATCAATTTCACTACCAGCCGGAATCAAAACTCTGCCCTGAGAGGATCTAATATCTTGTGCCACCGTTAAAGTTAAAGGTGCAGTTTCATCAGGAGTGACAATAATTTTATCCTTTTCGTAGCTAACAGGAATCACAGTTCCCGCAGGGATTCTAGCATCAGAATATTGCGAAATTCTTTGAGCGGGCAATGGAGCCGACACAACATTTTGTGATGTATTTCCTCCTAAGATCCCTAACGTCAATATTGCCACTGTCACCGCTTGCCATTTACGAGAAATAAACATGAGAATTACCTCCTGAGAATCAATCTAAATTGAATATTGACAACATACCCAATTAAAGAGTATCTTAACACTTAAATTAGCGATTGGACATAAAGTTATCAAATTGCTACTAAATAGGGTAAAATTTATGTAATAAACCAGCGCCAATAACGGAGAATCAAATCAATGAGTAACAAACGTTTTATTAGAATTAATCCTGAAATCTATCAACATCCATTCGATCGCAACGCCTTAACATCTCTGGAAAAGATGCCGGGATTATCATTTCTGATGAAAAAAGTTAATGAATATGGAATCGATCGCATCCTCAGACTGCAAACATTAGGTAGTCAATTCAAAGTTACACCCACAAATTTTCCCAATCTCTACAATATTTTTAGCGAAACTTGTAATATTTTAGATGTTACTCCCTTACCAGAATTATATCTCGCACCCGGCATGGGACAAATTAGCACCTATACTATTGGTGTAGATAAACCCATCATTAGTATCAACTTAGAAGCAATGGAATGGTTAACTAATGAAGAATTATATTTTGTCTTAGGACATGAACTAATTAGAGTTAAAAATAAATACATAGTCTACCAGCAAATGGCTCAAGTTATGCCGACAATTAAAGCCCTAATTAGTAACACAACATTGGGATTAGGTGGGATTGCGTCCAATGGGTTAGAATTAGCGCTAGTAAATTGGATTGTAATGTCAAAATTTACGGCCGATCGTTCTGGTTTATTAGCTTGTCAAAATTTAGAAGTGGCGATTACTGCTTTAATGAAGTTAGGTGGATTACCGGCGGAATATTTAACCGAAGATACAATTAATGATTTTGAAGAGCAAGCTCGTAGTTTTATGAAGGATAATTTGGATAACATCAGTCAGGTGACTAAAATATTTAGTTTTGTAGAGTTTCGTTTGCCTTGGGTGGTAATGCGAATGGCGGAGCTTTTTAAGTGGGTTGATTCTGGGGATTATCAATCTTTGTTAGATACGGGAAAGTTGCCAGAAAAAGCAGCAGATGTTCCTTTATCTAAGGATTTATCTGAGGAATCATCTGATGATTCTTCTGAGTGGGATTTTTTATCAAAGTTATAGATTAATATGATATTATTATGTTGACAGAAGTTGACAAATTACTCAGCAAGTTCTATGACTATTTCTCAAATTGCATCCCCTTCTCTCGTTGAAATTGCTACCCAAACTCGCCAAGCTGCGCGATCGCTGGCGGTATTATCTACTGAGGCAAAAAATCAAGCGATCGAAGCGATCGCGCAAGCATTAGAAACAGCAACCGCCGAAATCTTAGCCGCAAATACCGCTGATTGTCAAGGGGCTGAAGCTGACGGAATTGCCAAGCCACTGTACGATCGCCTCAAGTTAGATGCAGTGAAATTACAAGGCGCGATCGCGGGTGTTCGAGATGTGGGCAAATTAGCCGATCCTGTCGGTGTCGTGCAAATTAATCGCGAATTAGATCGAGGCTTAATTCTCAAGCGAATTACCTGTCCTTTAGGCGTTTTAGCTATCATTTTTGAAGCCCGTCCAGAGGCACTAATTCAAATAGTATCTCTAGCCATTAAATCTGGTAATGGTGTAATTTTAAAAGGTGGAAAAGAGGCAATTCGCTCTTGCGAAACCTTAGTAAAAATCATTCATCAGGCATTAGCAAAAACCGCCGTCAATCCACAGGCGGTGCAGCTACTAACCACGCGGCAAGAAACCTTAGAACTATTGCGTTTAGATGGCTATATTGACTTAATTATTCCCAGAGGTTCTAACTCTTTTGTGCGATTTGTCCAAGAAAATACCCGCATTCCAGTATTAGGTCATGCCGAGGGAATTTGTCATTTGTACGTCGACAAAGCCGCCGATTTTAACAAGGCCGTAGAGATTGTCATTGACTCTAAAACTCAATATCCAGCCGCTTGTAATGCCATTGAAACCTTATTAGTTCACAGTGCGATCGCCGACGATTTTTTACCCATAGTTGCCCAAGCTTTGCAAACCATGAAAGTCGAATTATTGGGAGATCCGAAAACCTGTGAAATTCTGCATATTCTAGCCGCAACCGATGCAGATTGGTCAACAGAATACAGCGATTTAATTCTATCAATTAAAATTGTCGATAGCTTAGAATTGGCAATTAATCACATTAACACCTACGGCTCTCGGCATACCGATGGGATTGTTACTGAAGATAAATCAGCCGCAGAAACATTCTTAAATCAAGTCGATGCAGCCGGAGTTTATCACAATTGTTCCACTCGTTTTGCTGATGGTTTCCGCTATGGATTTGGCGCAGAAGTGGGGATTAGCACTCAGCAAATGCCCCCTCGCGGCCCCGTAGGTTTAGAGGGTTTAGTGACATATAAATATCGAGTAGTTGGTGACGGCCATATTGCAGCCAATTATGTTGGGAAAGAGGCAAAAGAGTTTACTCATAGAGATTTGTAAATTGTTTAATTCTCCAGGGTGATTTAAACACAATTCTATCAGTGTCTCGCCTTAAAATCCTTAAAAATTGTCTGCAAAGAATACATCAACCGATTAACATCATTTGTTGCCCCTGGAACAATATTATGTTCCCACTTTTTTCGCGCCGTTGTCAGTAATTTTGCCACAGAATAGGAGGAGCTATTGGAAATAAAATAACTTCCCCCTTCGTAACGAATATCAGAGGCTAATCCAATGAAAGAACCTGCAATTTCAACTTTTAACTGCGAGGTATAAAACTGAGATTTAATCGCCACAATTACTTGAGAATGTCGCGGTTCCCGGCTGAGTAATCTACACAAATCAGCCTCTTTTTTGTACAATACTAATACGTTACATTCATGCAGTACCCCTGCCCTTCCCTGAACTTTTACGCCAATGTGAACTTCTAAAGGTGGCTTATTGGGAAACTCTACCACTGCATGAGTGTAAGGATGTATATTTCCGTGAATTTTCCCTGGAGTCTTTCTAAATACTAAAGAATTAGGATTACCATCAAGGACATTTTTATAATAAATGTCTCCTCCTTCATTAGCTATTGCCTTGAGCAAAATCGTAAATAAATAAACATCAAAAATGTCAGATTGCTCAATGGCTGTATGAAATTTGGGATTGATTGCGCCAGTTAATTTATTTCTAATTTGCTCAAAGATAGGATAATTATCTTCAAGGCTATTTGTTGGTGACAGCAGTTGCTTAAACAAGCTTTTTAAGGCGATCGCTTGTTTATTCCGAGGCGCAATTAACTCGGAAGTAAACTCAATTTCTTTACCAACTTCATCGGGATCGGCAAAGATAATTTTCGGGATGAATTGAGATTTTTCGGCTTCAATTCTTAAAAAATAGGCAATTTCATCCTCCATTTCTGCAATGTTAATAATGGCTTCTTCGACAGCGTTTGTTAACAGTTGCAATTGTTCCTCTGAAGTATAATCTTCTATCTTCAACAATGGAGTTTTTCTTTTAGGCGATCGCTCTTCTATGATTTTTCCTGTCCGCACTACATCAGCAACCTGTTCCGCTGTCCATCCCAGATGCAATTCCTTCAGGATTATTGCTAATTCTTGATAGGTGGCGGCATATTCTTTTTCATTCATTTTTTTCTTGTATTGTTAACGACTATATTTTAATTATAACACTTGTTGCTGAATTAATCAAGCAATATTTTTAACCCTCGCAGTCTCATCAAGAGCCTAACTTCTGAAAGAGCGGCGCTACCCAGCCATCACTAATACCTAAAAGCTGATAAATAGTATCCCTTTGCTGATAACTTCTTCCCAAAGAATTAATCGCTTTTTGCAAATCTGCTACTGACTGATAACTACCACCAACAGCACCGGCCATTGTCGTAATATGTTCCTCCATTAATGTCCCACCAATATCATTACATCCCCATTTTAAAGCCTCAGTAGCTCCCGCAATTCCCAACTTTACCCAACTAGGCTGATGATGATAAATCCAATTGCCTAGAAAAATCCTAGAGACGGCTGTAAGTAATAAAATATCCGCCAAAATTGGCTGATCTCTTCCTACTCTTTTTCGCAAACTAGGTGGCGCGTTTTGTCCCACAAAAGGCAAGAGAATAAACTCAGTAATTCGCGCTGGATAGCCTTTTTCAACAGCAATTTTCTGGAGATTTCGGATTTTTTCTAAATGTAAAATTTGCTGTTCTGCTGTCTCAATGTGTCCGCATAACATCGTGCTAGTTGTTGGTATTCCCAATCTATGAGCAGTTTCAATAATTTCTAACCAAGTTGCCGAATTAAGTTTTTCAGGACAGATAATTTGCCGTACTGAATCATCAAGAATTTCTGCTGCTGTTCCCGGCATTGAACCGAGGCCAGCATCTCGTAAAGCAGCAATCACATAACCAAAACTCAAACCATCTTCTCTAGCAATAAATTGAATTTCCTGGGGTGAGAAAGCGTGTAAATGTAATTGGGGAAAAGTATCTTTAATTGTAGTAATTAAGCGGAGATAATAGGGTAAACTAGCGCCATTAATTTTAGCTTTAAGATTCAATCCTCCCTGCATACAAATTTCTGTTGCTCCCTGCTGCACTGCATCAGTAGCTTTTTCCAAAATTTGAGCAAAATCTAACCAAAAAGCTCCTGTATCTTGCTCATCCCGACGAAAGGCACAAAAATTACAGTGTTGTTCGCAAATATTGGTAAAATTAATATTGCGATTGATGACGTAGGTGACAGTATTACCTGTTTGCAAGGAGCGAAGTTGATCTGCTACAGTTTGAATAGAAGCGATGCGATCGCGATCTTTCTGTTGCAACAATACCAATGCTTCTGCGGGAGATAAATCATCGCCATCTAAGGCTCGATTCAAAATTAAATCCACAATTATTCCTGCCAAATTCAGTGATAATAGGACAAAAGACTACAAGCTACTTTAGTATAACAGAAAAATTTGTGTTTGTGTTGCTGGCAATTCATAAATGTGGTAAAGTCCAAAATTATCACAACTGCCAAGATAGTGAGGAAGTTATTAATTACGGAAATCCTTGATTTTATTGACTTCTTTATTCTTCCTTTTTCCTTAACCATGAGTATTAGTGAATCAAATTACCTTCTACCACCACCATCTGGTGCATTTGAAGTGCCAGAAAATATTTTTCAGAAAATGCCTTTGTCTGGTACCGATAATCAAATAGAAAATGCAGCAATTTATTTTTCTCTGGTAATTCCGACTTACAATGAGAGTCAAAATGTAAAATCGCTTGTTGCTCAATTAACACAATTACTCGATCGTAAAATTCCTAGAGATTATGAGTTAATTTTAGTTGATGATGACAGCCCAGATGGTACTTGGAAAATAGCACAGGAGATCGTGTCTAATTATCCACAATTGCGAGTAATGCGTCGTCAGCAAGAGCGCGGACTTTCTACTGCGGTAATTCGCGGTTGGCAGGTAGCGCGAGGCGAAATTTTGGGTGTAATTGATGGCGATCTTCAACATCCACCAGAGACACTTTTAGAACTTTTAGAAGAAATTTTGCGGGGTGCAGATTTAGCCATTGCTAGTCGTCACGTGGCTAAAGGTGGGGTGAGCGATTGGAGTTTTTTCAGGCGGTTTGTTTCTCGTGGAGCGCAATTAATGGGGTTAATTTTATTGCCGGAAGTAGTTGGCAGAGTTTCCGATCCTATGAGTGGTTATTTTATTGTGCGTCGCACTTGTATTGCTAATAAAATAATGAATCCTACTGGTTATAAAATTTTAATTGAGGTGCTTAGTCGGGGAAATATTGCCTCGATTAGTGAAGTTGGCTATGTATTTCAGGAACGTCAAAATGGGGAGAGTAAAGTGACAGTAAAACAGTATATTGAGTATTTACAACACTTGCTAATATTGCGTTTTGACCGTTTGCCTGTGGCTCGATTTCTGCGGTTTGGAGTTGTGGGTTTTAGTGGGGTATTTGTGGATATGGGGATACTTTATTTATTGCGATCGGGGATAGGTTTGGGGCTAACTCGGAGTTTAATTATTTCTGCGGAGGTAGCGATTATTAATAACTTTTTGTGGAATGATTTGTGGACTTTTGGGGATATTTCTCGGCAGCAACGAGGGCTAAATCAACAATTAAAACGCTTGCTAAAGTTTAATTTAATTTGTTTGATTGGTTTGATTTTGAAGGTGTTGTTAGTAAATTTTCTATTTAATATATTGGGAGTGAATGAATATTTAGCTAACTTAGTTGGGATCTTAACTGTCACGCTTTGGAATTTCTGGATTAATCTAAAGCTTAGTTGGCGGGTCACGCAAATTAATGATTAAATTATGATTTAATTATGATTAAATTATTTCAATTGTACCCGATCTACGCAATGCTATATGAAGAAACTTATTTTTTTGTCTTTGAATTGGGAATTATTTGGTGTTTTAGTTTGGACTGCGATCGCGGCGATGTTAAGATTTGCTAATTTGGATGTTAAACCAATTTGGACGGATGAATTTTCGACATTGGTTTTCAGTTTGGGTAATAGTTTTCAAGGTGTACCTTTAGATCGACCGATATCTCTGGAAACACTTTTAGAACCACTAAAACCTCATCCTAATGCAACAGTTGAAGATGCGATCGCGCATTTATTGACAGAGAGCAATCATCCGCCTATTTATTTTGCCTTCTCTCACTATTGGATGCAAATGTTTGCCCCAATACAGGGGTATGTTTCTGTTTGGAGCGCGCGATCGCTTGCTGCTTTTTTTGGGACTCTTTCTGTACCCGCAATCTACGGTTTAGGATATCTATCTTTTCGATCTCGCCTAGTTGGACAACTAGCAGCAGCAATGATGGCAGTTTCTCCATACTCTATTTATCTCGCTCAGGAAGCTCGCCATTATACTTTAGCTATTTTGTTAGTTATTGCTTCTTTAAGTTGTCTAATTGTCGCAGCTAGGCACGTCAAAAAAATGATTTATTTACCTGTTTGGCTAGGATTAACTTGGATATTTGTTAATAGTTTAGGGATAGCAATTCATTACTTTTTTGCCCTCACATTAGTTGCCGAATCTCTAGTTTTAATTGCTATTTTATGGATAAAATTGAATAGCCAACAAGCAAAAGATAAAAAAAATAATTTTTTGTCAGCCTTTAATTTTTCATTTTTATTCCCTATTATTGGTACGATTATCGGTAGTTTAGTTTGGTTGCCAATATATACTTCTAGTAACTATGGGAGCGAATTAACTCAATGGATTCAAACTAAAGATCGCGTCGGTTTAGCTTGGATTAGTCCGATTTTTCAAGCATTTGCAGGCTGGATTACAATGGTATCTTTATTACCAGTAGAATCCTCTTCTATCTCTGTAGTAATTATCTCTGGATTGGTGATGGTGATATTTTTTATCTGGGCAATTCCCCTGTTTATTCGGGGAATAAAAATTTGCTACTCCCTACCAGAAAATCGTTTAGAGATCGTCGTTTTGGGTGGGTTTATTTTGACCGCGATCGCCCTATTTTTTAGCTTTACATACTTTCTCGGAATTGACTTAACTCGCGGCGCAAGATATAACTTTGTTTATTTCCCAGCCGTAATCGTATTATTAGGAGCCATTCTCGCATTTACATTTAACATATCTACAGTTAAAAGTCAATTTTTTAACCTACCTGCCATTAAAATTTCTGGAAAAAAAGCAGTTATTTTAATTTTGCTAATGGGATTATTCAGCAGCTTAACCGTTGTCGTTAATTTGGGTTATCAAAAATATTATAAACCTGAATTATTAGCCGAAGTTATCCAAAAAACATCTCAAAACCCCGTGCTAATTGCTACCACTCATAATACCCACGTACAAACAGGAGAAATCATGGGAATAGCTTGGGAATGGAAATCAAAGAAAAGCAAAGAAAATCTCATCACTACTTCCCCAATTTTCCTATTAGCTCATCAGCCACAATCAGCGCCAGAAATGCCTACAATTACTTTACAAAAAACCTTGGATAAACTGCAAAAACCTTTAGATTTATGGCTAGTAAATTTTCACACAAATGTTAATTTAACAGCACAAAACTGTGCTATAGATTCTCGGTCTTTACCATTTATTGATGGCTACAATTATCAATTATATCACTGTTTTAAATCCAGGGAGTAGGCGAAGCATTAGGCGAGAAATTACCGAGATAAAGCAATATTTTATACCCGAATGCTTCGCCATCTCCGGCTTGATTAACCCCTTTCTTGTCGAACTTTCTCAGGTACTCCCACTGGTGACAAACCCGCGATCGCCCTCAGATTTTGAGAACGAATTAACTCAGTAAAATTTAAACTCAAACGACCCTCAATCTTCGCCACAGTTTCAATCGCAGAAAGCAAATGTCGCGCCCCCTCAATTTCATCATAACCCCGTCGCCCCGCCACCCGAATTGCCATTTCATCAGCATCTAATTCTAATTGAGGACTGCGACTCGACTGCCAAATTCGCATCAGACCAAGACCCGCCAAACCCCCAGCAACTACCAAACCCACCGCATCCCCCTGCATTCCTTCCGCGATCGCGCCTAAAATCCCCGCTAAAGCCACACCCTGATAAAGTTCAGGCTTAAACCACTTCACCCCACACAACCAACACTGAGTTCGCAAAATCAACAAATCCCGCTGCGACTTCGACAACAACCGCCACAAATCAAAATTTATATAAATTAATCGTTCCGGTTTCCAAGGAAGCGGATAAGGACTATCAATCACCGTTGATTGTTGTGGTTTACTAACTATTTTCGTCATCATCCGACCAGAGGCGGGCATGACATCTAAGAGGCGACGGATTTCCGGTTCAGGATTCATAGCTTTTAGAGAATGGTTAATTATGAGATATTTAATTTAATTTTTGCCCTAAATGGGACAATCAGAAATCAATGGACAGCAGTTTTTTTGTTAAAGGTTTAATCATCGGCTTCTCCATTGCTGCACCAGTCGGCCCCATTGGAGTCTTGTGCATCCGCAGTTTTTATTGGCTTTTTATTGGTATGGATAATGATTTTAACACAAAAGTGCGATCGCTTTCCCAGATCGCAGGCGATCGCCTTTATTGAAGGACTAAAAAATTCTCCCTTCCCTTAATAGTTCATCTCTACGCTCAGGAATTAGCTGATTTGTGATTATTGAGTACAGCACATCTGGATCTAAATCTGCTCCGTTTTCCCAGTAAATTGTTCCCCATTCTGGATTAACTTTGACTTGGATAAAGTAGCTCAATTCTTGGAGAGGGGCAAAAATTCCTGTAAATTCGATAAGTTGGCTGATGTCAACAACTCCCTCTATATTGTCTTCAAATTTAAGATGTAGTTGATAGGATTCTAAGGGTTTAACTGAGATAATATCTTTGAGCATTTTCTACTCCAATGGTGCGATCGGTTCTAAGGGAGATTGCAGTTTAGCTAAATGATTCCTAGAAGCTACTTTAACAAGAAAAACCCATGAATACAATCACGCTACAATTACCAGCAAATATTTATGAACCTTTGCAAAAAGCAGCAGCAAGAGTAGGACGATCGCCAGAAGAACTAATAACTCAGTGGTTAGAGCAAAACCTTCAGACTTTTGCCGACGATCCCCTCGAAGAGTTTATTGGTGCTTTTCGTAGCAATATTCCCGACTGGGGAGAAAATCACGATCGCTATCTCGGACAAGAATTAATGGAAAATCACAATGTCTGAACTATAAATATCTGTTGTCGCAGTTGCCAAATATCGCCGTGTTTTAAGTGTGCAGCCCAACTTTCATGGTATAATTTTAAGCAACAGAATTAGTAGCAATACAACTGACAACCACAAACTTAGTAAACATCATCGTGAGAGCCAAGAGTTAGGAGAAAAATCTCTTCTTCATCTAGTTCAGAATTTTGAACAAATTTAAACACAATCCGATTTCTGTAGTCAATGGAACAAGACCATCGATCAGATAAATCTCCTTTAAGTTTATGAGTTTGCAAACTAGGAGCAAATGGTTCTTCAGAAAGCTGTTGCAATGTTTGCTCAATCTGAGAACGCAATTGGGGGTTTTGGCGCACTAAACGCTTAAGAGTACGAGTGAAGGCTGAACTCCAAACTAATGTTTTCATTCCTCCAACTCCGCCATCAAGTCGGTAACTGTACCTCTACGCACATTGCCTTGTGCATAATCTTTCTCTGACTCGGCAACTGCTTGCAAGAGTTCATCTCGATGCTGTTGTTTGAGTCGATTTTGAATTAGGTTAATCAGAATAATTTGCTCTTCTGGTGAGAGAGATTCTACAGTTTCTATTGCTTTTTGAAAAACGGATGTTTTTTCAGCTTGAGTCATTTTTTATCTCAGGTTGTAATCTGTCTATTTTAGCCTAAATTGCTAAGATTGTTGTTCCACAAACTTCCACGCTGCACTCGGAAGTGCTTGTCCCTTCTCCACCCTCTCACTTTCGCGAGAAAATGGATACTTCTCTTCCTTTCATTCATGGTATAATTCTAAGCAGCATTAGTTGTAGCAGTGGCGCTTGTTAGCTTTTCAGTTTTGATAATTTGCTGAATGCAGTTTTGCCAATCTTCCCACGCAGCAGGATCGGCGGTTATTCCTTCTTCAGACATCAATAAGTCTGAGAGTAATCCACCAATTTCATCAGAATTAGTTCGTTGATAAAATTCTTCTAAAAATAACACCATTGTTTGAAAGGCTTGTTTTTCAGTTAAAGTTATCATTGTTATTTCTGTTATTAATACTTTGTTCTAGTTGAGCTATAATTGCTTCTTTATCAAGATTAGACATTATTATATTTTACCAGACTCAGTTTAACTTTTCCCTCTTCCCTCTTCCCTCTTCCTTGGCATATCGCGCTTGAATTAGTCTCTCTAAAAGATCGTATAACCTAGCAATTATTCTATCACCCAACATGAATTTATGATCTTTTGGTAAACGATTTAGTATTGGTATATACCATTTGATGAGATCGTAGGTCTTTTGAATGATTGGTAATTCTTCCATAGAATAATATTATCACATTAATTAACGTTCTCAACAGTAAAATCCTAAAAAATAAATCGAGTCGCCAGAGGCGACCCCCCCAAGTGTAAAGAGTAAGAAGTGCATAGCACAAAAGGGCAAAAGTGTCAAGGGCTAAGGAAGCCACGCACCCGAACAAACAACCCGAAAACCGATGCAGACGTAGTAGCGATCGTCCGGCGAATAGCGGTTACGAGAAGCAGCGCGGCAATTGTCGGCACTGGTGTACCAGGAACCACCGCGCAGCAGCCGGGATCGGTTATCATTCTTAATGTTGACTAATACATCATAGTATTGATAACGATTATCATTATTGTTTTCGTCCCAGACACTACCATCTTGCGGCGCACCTTGATAGTTACCGTGCCAAGGGTCTGCACACCATTCCCAGACGTTGCCGTGCATATCGTACAATCCAAAGGCGTTGGGCTTAAAACTCCCCACAGGTGTCGTTTCTTTGCGGTAAAGCCCTTTCGCTGCTGCACCGTAGGGATGATTGCCATCATAATTAACTAAATCTGGGGTAATGGTTGCGCCAAAATAGAAAGGCGTTGTCGTACTTGCCCGACAAGCATATTCCCATTGCGCCTCTGATGGCAAACGATAGGTTTTCCCTATTTTCTCAGATAACTTTTGACAAAAATTTACAGCATCATTCCAAGATACATTTTCTACAGGTCGTTTCGCACCTTTAAAACTAGAAGGGTTATTTCCCATGATGGCTTGATATTGCTCTTGAGTAACAGGATATTTCCCTAAATAGAAGGGTTGGGCAATAGTTACTTGATGTTGTGGACGTTCATTATCATTACCTTCTCCCGACGGTGAACCCATCATAAAACTACCCGCTGGAATATACACCATTTCCAGTTTTATCCCATTGCCCAAATCTTCCTCTTTTTGATAACCTTTCCCCGACTTCTTACTATTTTCTTTGCCATTCTTGTCCACCGTAATGATTTCAAAAGTAAATTCTTTACCTTTACTAGCTTCTTCCTCCCGACGCTGACGTTCCGCTTCTTCCTGCTGGCGTTGACGTTCCCTTGCTTCAGGTTCTTGGCGTTGACGCTTTACATCTGCTTCCCGTTTTCTCTCCTCTAATATCCCCAAAGCCACATCACGAATATGTAAGACACCAGGTAAATTCGGATCGATTTGTAAGGCGCGATTAAAATCTTCGATCGCCCGTTCTAACTGTCCTAATTTCTGATAAACTAAGCCGCGATGATGGTAAGTATGAGCATCATTAGGATTAACTCGCAATACTTGGTCAAAATCTGCGATCGCCCCCTGATATTCCCCAATTTGATAATAAGCCAAACCGCGCCGAATATTCGCACTCAAAGCCGAACTATCTAACTGTAAAACCTGATTAAAATCAGTAATCGCCGAGGAAAATTCCCCATTTTTTGCCCGTTGTAAACCTCGCCGCCAACAAGACTCAATGACGCTTAATTGTAAATTCGCCCCCAAACCTTGCAAACATTGATTTAACTTCGTCACGTAGGGCAAATCATCAATCGTTAAAGCCGCTGACAAAGCATTTAATAACTGACTTTGTTCGGGAATTAGTAGATCGTGCAGTTTTAACCAATCTTGCACAGATAAATACAATTGTGCGGTGGCCCAGCGCTTGTCAGGTAAACTCAACAGAGATAGGGCTAAATCCAAACGTAAATCAGGAATTAATGCTGATTGTTCGGTAGCCAAATAATCGTATAATCCCTGATAATAGCCAACAGCAATTTCGGTAATTATATTCTGTTCTTCAGCGGGAAGTTTTGCCAACATTTCCGGGAGTAACTGCGGTAGTAAAGGGGTTTTTCGCTCGTTGGGAGGGAGAAAAATTAAACAATATTCATCGGCGATTAAACCCGCAATTAAAGCGTGGCACATTCCGATAAATTCAGCTAAATCGTTGTAATCATTTTTGTGTACGCTGTAAGAGCGATCGTCCATTCTGGTAACATCTTTATTACCGCGTTCTAAATATTTTCGCTCTTTTTCCATCATTTTCAAGTTCTGTTGATGGCGCTCGATCGTTTCTTTGCTATAATCAGCATAAACCTCAGTTTCGGTTTCCCCATCAGCAATGCGTTGATTAATTTCTTGCTGCCAATTCAGGCTACGTTGTTTAGCAAAATCATACAATACTTCCAGCCAAGGTAACTGATCGATGGGGGTTTTGTAGCGATATTTTTTGAAGTTAATATGCCAAAAACCAAAACGCAAATAAAAATTATCCGACGTAGCCGATGAATCTAAAATGAGGGTAGGAATCACGCGCAAACTGGCAAATAAATTTTCCGCCGCCGCTTCTTCCCGAAAGACATTACTACGCCAAGAACCGCCCATAAATTGTACGGGACGACCTGTTGCGATATACTTGGCTAAGAAGCTTCGCAAATAGTTACTTAAAAATTCCTCAGACACGGGAAAGTTTTGATTTCCTTTGGCGCTATCGTGAGTTAATACTGGAGGCGATAACAAGATTCTAAGAATGGGTGTATCTTCGGGGTTGAGATTAGTAATAATGTTTTCAGCAGTCACAAAAATTGGGGAATTTTCTAGGTTTTTTTGCTTGACAATGGCGGCGATCGCTGTTTCCCGATTTGCCATAGACATTTCTCTGGCTAGGAGTGCATCTAACTGTCTTAATTCTAATTGGAGTTGACGTTGTTCGGCAATGCACCATTTTTGTAATTCGGCGCGAAATACTTCCAGTTGGGCGGCGTGCTCGCGATTTAGTTTGCCTTCATTGGCCTGAAATTCGCGATTTAATCGGGCTAAGTTGTCTTGTAATTGACGATTTAGTCTGCCTTCATTGCCTTGGAAAGCGATATTTATTTCCGCGAGATGTTGTTGTAAACCTCGGTTAAGTCTGCCTTCATTGCCTTGAAACTCGCGATTTAGATCGCCTTGTTCCCGTGTTAGATCGAGACTTGCTTGATGTTGTATGTTTTGTACAATAGTAATTTTTTCTTGTAATTCTCGTTGTTTCGCAGCGTTATAGAGCGCGATTTCGCCTTGGCGGGCTATGTTTGTTTGTGTAATTGCTGACATTACAGTGTTAAAAATTTGACTAAAAATTCCCCCTTGTCCTGGTAATGCTGGAATCATAAAAAATCGCTCCTATTGTGTATGGTTGGTGTTTTAATCCACAAGATTGAGTAATACCAATGCTAAAAAATTTTGCCACAGTTTTGGTAGGGGCGGGTTCACCAAAATCTATGCTAGAAACCAAAATATTAAATAACCCGCCCCTAATACTGTGATGCTTACTGTAGCATAATTTTAGATAAATGAGATAACAAACTAAGGCGGGGCGGGTTTTTGAATATTATAGCTTGGAAGTTAAAGATATTGGCGAACCCGCCCCTACACCATTTGAGATTATAGAAGAATGAACGGCTTATGTTTCAGGTATAATCACATCAATTGTTTCATTGCGGTTTTTCCGGTAGATGTAAAAATCACTATCGAGCGTAAATAAACTACTATTAGGGTTAAGTTCATTCATTCGCACTAAACAAGCATCCGCTAACGACATTGGTACAGATTGATAGCGTTGCATTAAATCCTCAATCACACTTAATTCTTCACTGAGGTTAAAAGCGATTTGAATTGTCCGATTTTTCAACGAAGCAATTACTGCTGCTTTACCTCCATAAACATCCTCTAACAAAAAACAGGCTTCCGTCACTACAGCCTCACAAGTCAATAAAGGTGACGCAATTTTTCCCCATTCTTGTTTAGCCCAAGTATGGAATTTTTCTCGACGATTAATTATAGCAACCAAAGGCCCTGTATCCAATAAAACTTTTTGCTTCATTTGATTTTTATCCCCCTCAAATATTCTTTATTTGTAGCTAAGTCCCCTGGTCCACCATCAACACATCCAACTAAGTCTCCCATAGCTTCTAAGGCTGACATGGATGTAACATCAGGATGCGTAAACTCTGGTAGTGGTTGGCGACTTAGTAAAAACTCAACAAAATCAAGGACTTGTTGCTGTTGTGCTGGGGTAAGTTTTTTGAGTTGAGTGATTACCACAGTTTCAACCTGATTAATGTCAATTGTTTGTGTCATTTTGCAATCCATGATAAATTACTTAACTTACTAATGCTATCAAATAAATCACTAAAATGATTAGTCTTCAATAACCTCCCCAAAAATAGCCTGTTCTCTAACTGCTGGATAATTCTGAATAACATCCGATAAACCTAGTAATTCTTCCAAGCTTCTCGCTTCTTTTGGCGTTAAATCTTGTCTTTCTGCTGCATAGACAATTTCCCCTGCCATCATCAACTTTGATTCTACAGGAATATTGTTTTTTAACCCCAACTCTATTCTTTCTTTGATACTAGCGAAAATTTTGTCCACGATCTAATTCCTCCCTAGTCATTGGTGTCAACTTAAGCTGAAACCCGCCAGGGACTTAAGTCCCTGTCTAATAACTTAAGTCCTCTAAAGAGGACTAATTAAGTTTAAAAGTCTTCTTAGTCCTCTTTAGAGGACTTGATCTTTGAGACAGGGGTTTTAACCCCTGTCGGACTAAGGGTTTGACGTTAAGTTGACACCAATAATAAATGTACTATTTTAGAATCTGTTTTCCAAACCCCGCAATTAGATATTTTAAATTCAATCCTAAGTTTTCGCCCCACCTCCTACAGCAAATAATAAATGTGCCGCACCCTCCAAATTAGTATCAGCCCGCCCTATTTCTTGATGGTCAACATTATAAATGTTACCATTTTCTACCTTGCCAATACAATGATCGGCAGAAATATGATTGTACTTATAAACCTCCCCATTATCTTTGAAATAACCCACCTGCCAACCAGATGAATTATACATTCTCTGACCATCAACATGACCAACATCAACGGTATGACCATTTAATTGATGCAGATAAATATGACCATTATCGTGAATATCAACGTAAGGCCCTTTGATAACATCATCAGTTCCCTTAACAGTTTGATAAGAGGAGTGTAAGTGAACAACTTGTTGATGATCGTGCCATTGATGCTGATTTAGATTATGTTGGTCGACTCCTGATGTTTGATTCCAGTCATGGTGTGGATCGGGTAAATTATACTGTTGAGGAGAATCTGCCCATCCCGTTTGAGAAAAATCTGGTAAATGCCCCGGTTGATTAATCGAATGATCGACTAAATTTTGTGGTTGAGAATAGTCAGGTAATTGATTCTGTGGTAAACTTGGGTCTAAATGTTGCGGCGTGTGGGACGCATCCATCCCTAATGATTGCAGAAAATCATTGAACTGAGATTGCCAGTTACTTTGTCCAGGATCGGGAACACGATCGTTCATGGCTTTTCACCCAAATAAGGATTATGATTGATTATAGCTTTTTTTGTAGAACAGGCATCTTGCCTGTTCTTGAGAATGGTAAAATATCTCAGCCATTTAGGAATTAGCCATTAGCTATTACCAATTACCAATTACCAATTACCAATTACCCATTCCCCTATTATCCTACTTAAAATCCAACAAAGAACTCAAATGCTTTGCTGCTTTAGCAAATACAGAATTGTGATGTTCAAACTCATTAGGATCGAGCAAAGTTTTAACTTCAGCAAAAGCCTCTGGATCGACATTTCCTTCCTTTGAAAATACACAATCTAAAACTGCTATGTGTCGAGGATCAATTCCTAATCTTTTGCCAATAGATTGTAAATACATCTGTTCTCGAATGTCAAAATCTCCATCGGCGGCTGACATTTCATAACCAAAACCCATCAAAAGTAACTTTTCTGAATCTGAAAATAAAGCCGTCAGCGTTACTAATTCACCAGGATTAAAATAAACCTGTTGTTTCGCCACACCTTTGAGGATGCGTTGGATTAATTGAACGCGATCGCGCTCAGCATTCACAAACGCTTTTAGTGTTTTTTGCAGTCTTTCCTCTTCCTCAACTGCCACCATCTTATCTATAATAATCACTCCTCGCAAAATGGAAATAAGCGCAGTTAGGAAAACAACCAGAGGAGTAACATCTTGTGGGCGAAGTTTCTGTCCGCTAATCCGGGACAATAGCTCAACAACTTCTAAGCTAACCAGCGAAGTGTCCATAATTGTAAATTAAATAACTCTTGATGTAGGCGCGATCGCAACCCGATCTAACCATCATAAGTGTTTTTCGCTACCTAAGTATGATAAATTCTCAAAATCCTCCCTCTATCCGTAATTCTACTTACTTAATTCATCGCCAATGGATGAGCAGAGCGATCGAATTAGCCCGGATTGCTGGAGAAGCAGGTGAAGTACCTGTAGGTGCGGCGATCGTTAACCACAAAGGTCAACTAATTGCTGAAGCCCAAAATCGACGAGAAAGAGACTGCGATCCCACAGCCCATGCAGAAATTTTAGCTCTCCGAGCCGCCGGAATTGCCCTGCAAAATTGGCATCTAAACTCTTGCACGCTTTACGTTACCCTAGAACCTTGTCCCATGTGTGCTGGCGCGATCGCGATCGCCCGCATCAGCCTGCTAGTCTATGGAGTGGACGACACCAAAACTGGCACAATTAGAACCGTAGGCAACATTCCCGATAGCCCCGCTTCCCATCACCGCCTATCTGTACTCGGCGGCATTATGGAATCAGAATGTCGAGAACAACTACAATCTTGGTTCAGCGATCGTCGCCAACCAGCCAAAAACTGAGAAAATAAATTAAGACCAATTTTAGATGACAATACCATAAGTGGCCTTTTCTGAAGTCATAAAAAGACTTTAAAAAATTACCTTAAAAGTCATAAAGTCTAAGAAAAAAACTTGATTGCTTTAAGGTAGACTGCCATGATCATCTTTGACTCCAGTAACTCATCCCTAAAAACACAAATGCCCGCCAAGGCGATATCAATTACTTCTCACGTTTCTCCTTGGTTAGCCCAATTGGTATATCCCCTGGGCTGTTATATCGTTCTACCCTTTTATTTTCGTAGTATTGAAGTAATCGGAAACGAGAATATTCCAAGAGAAGGACCCGTAATTTTAGCCCCTACCCACCGATCTCGCTGGGATTCCCAACTGCTACCTTACTCTACTGGGCGGTACGCGACTGGCAGAGACTTGCGCTTTATGGTATCGGTTAACGAAGTAAAAGGGCTACAAGGCTGGTTTATCCGACGTTTAGGCGGGTTTCCAGTCGATCCCAAACATCCGGCAATCTCCACTCTTCGTCACGGAGTAGAAATTCTCTGCGACAAACAAATGTTAGTTATTTTTCCCGAAGGTGCGATTTATCAAGATAATCAAGTTCACCCTCTCAAAGTTGGATTGGCGCGTCTCGCTATTCAAGCAGAATCTAATCATCCCGATTTAGGTGTTAAAATAGTACCCATGAGTATCCGCTACCATCCCTGTATTCCCTGCTGGCGTTCCACCGTAAAAATTACTATTGGTACTCCCCTGTCAGCGGGTAATTACTTAACAGGTTCGGGGAAAAAGGATGCACAAACCCTAACTGATGATTTAGAAATTGCCCTCAATAAAATCGATCGAGATTGAGTTGAAACCTTTGAAAGCTATTAAATATCTGTAATTTATTCCCTGATGTCTGAGTTAGTTGATACTCTCCCTAATTTTCAATCTAGCCAAATTATCTGTTTAGAATTTGGCAGCACATATCTTTACGCAGAAGTGATTCAAGTCGTAGTAGCACGTCAATTATGCTGGACGCGACCTTTGATGTTAGTTACATTACTATCCGATGTTAATCATTTATTAGATTTGCGAGACGGCGCGGATTTACTCTTACCTTTAAGTTTATTTCGCGCCGCTTTTGATACTGAAGTAATTCCGTTTTTGACTGATTTACAATCCTTAGATTTTCAAGAAAAAGATGCAATTATTGCTCATCGCCAATTAAGGGATTTTTTGGGAAAAGTTTGCGAAGCTTATCCCAGTGTTTTCAATTCGGTTTAATCATGTTTAAAGTGAAATTATAGCGTTTCTTCGTGTCAAGAATTACGACTGTTAACTCTTTCCTTCCTTCTTCCTTCTTCCTTCTTCCTTCTTCCTTCTTCCTTCTTCCTTCTTCCTTCTTCCTTCTTCCTTCTTCCTTCTTCCTTCTTCCTTCTTCCTTCTTCCTTCTTCCTTCTTCCTTCTTCCTTCTTCCTTCTTCCTTCTTCCTTCTTCCTTCTTCCTTCTTCCTTCGTTTATGCCCAAAGTTCCCCAATTACCAGTCGGTTTAAAAGCAGGCGGTTTAATGTGTTTATTTTTGATTGTTAGTTTTGGTTTGGTAGGATATACAATGGCTTTAAGTGTCTTTTTAGCTGCCATTGGCGGCGTAGCTTGTGGGTTAGTGATTAATTGGTGGAATAATGATGAAATATCAGAAAATGCAGAAGAAAAAGTTAGCGAACCAGCCCAAGAAAATCAACTAAGATTATTCATGCCAAAGTTACCCGAAAAGCCAGAAAGTAAGGCTAAATCTCCCAATACTAAATCTCCCAATAAAACTACAGCAAATGCCGTTACTTTATTTGATTGGCTATTCCGAAAAAAAGGGTAATGTTTAAATCAAATAACCAACAACAAATAACAAATAACCAATAACAAATAACCAATAACCAATAACCAATAACCAATAACAAAAATGTTTATATTTTTATCAAAATTATTGCCTTTATTTATCTATCCCTTGGGAATGAGTTGTCTGTTAATAGTTTTGGCTATAGTATTGTTTTGGAAAAGGCCTCGATGGGCGGCGGGATTGATGGCTTTAGCATTAACTATTTTACTGGTATTTAGTAATGGTTGGATTGCTCAAAGTTTAGCGCGATCGCTGGAATTACAAAATCTTCCTCCAGAGCCAATTCCCCAAGCAGAAGCTATAGTTGTTTTGGGTGGAGGTGTTTATCCTGCTTTACCACCTCGGCCTTGGGTAGAAGTTGGCGAAGCAGGCGATCGCATTCTCTACGGATCTCAACTTTATCGCCAAGGAAAAGCCCCCTGGTTAATACTTAGCGGCGGTAGAATAGACTGGAAAAAAGGAGGGCCGCCAGAGTCAGTAGATATGGCAGAAATTGCCAAAGCTATGGGTGTACCTGCATCAGCAATTCTGCAAGATCCAACTTCTTTAAATACATATCAAAATGCAGTTAATGTGAAAAAAATCTTAGACGATCGAGGTATAAAAGGACCAATTTTACTGGTGACATCAGCTTTACATTTCCCGCGATCGCGCTTCATTTTCCAAGATCGAGGTATCAAAGTTATCCCCGCACCTACAGATTTTTTAATTGCTCACCAGGATTTTAAAGCATCGCAAAACAGTTGGCAAGCTGTACTCCTAAATCTCTTGCCAGATGTTGACCAGTTACAACTATCAACCAAAGCTTTGAAAGAATATATTGGATTAGCAGTATATCGTCTGCTGAAATAACATTGGCTTTATTAGAATATTAACTTTAATATTTTACTCTTATCTGCAAAGAAAAAGAAAGTGCGATCGCTAAATCAATAGAGCTATACTACATCATAAGCTCTAATTTCATTAGCTTTTCGCCCATTATGATGAACAACATCTATAAATTCCGCCTCCGCACAGCCCTAGTAGTCCCTTTTGTCCTACAAATTGTTGTGGCTGTTGGTCTAGTAGGGTATTTTTCCTTTCGCAACGGACAGAAAGCAGTCAATAACGTAGCCGAACAGTTGCGGCGCGAAGTCATCGCCCGCGTTCAAGTTCACCTAAAAAGTTACTTAGCAAAACCACATTTAATTCAGCAAATTCAGATCAATACTATTCGCCAACAATTACTCGACCCTAGTAATTTTGACGCGATGGAACGCTATTTTTGGCTACAAACCCAATCCATTGATGCCAATATTGGAACTATTGCCTTTGCTAATACCAAAGGGGAATTTGTCGGTGCTAATAGACCAGAAAAATACACAGTTATCGCTAACGAAGTCACCAATAATGCTATTCGTAGATATGCAGTAGATGAACAAGGAAATCGCCTCAAAATAATTCAAGAAAGAGCTAATTATGATGCTCGAACTCGCCACTGGTATAAAACTGCCGTGAGTGCTGGTCGCCCAACTTGGAGCAACATTGAACCATCGGCATTAGGTAAAAGACTCGATCTTTCAGCAGTATACCCATTTTATGACAAAGCAGGAGTGCTTCAAGGTATCTTTCTTACCGATCTTTCCTTAGCACAAATTAGCGACTTTCTTCGCAGTTTTACTATTGGTAAATCAGGGAAAACTTTAATTATTGAAAGAACGGGGCTTTTAGTTGCTAGTTCGACAAACAAAGAACCTTTTGCTTTTGCTGCCGATGGCAAAATTGAGCGGCTTCATGCTAATAAAATCAATGATGAGTTAATGCAAAAAACCACTGAATTTTTATTGCAAAAATTTGGTGACTTGAGTCAGATCAAAACTCCTCAGCAAATGGAATTTTTGCTCAATGGTCAAAAACAGTTTGTCCAAGTTTCCCCCTTTCAAGATGAATCAGGTATTTTAGATTGGCTAGTTGTTGTAGTTGTTCCAGAATCAGATTTTACAGCAGAAATTGATGCTAATACTCGTACCAGTGTTCTGCTATGTATTGCTACTTTAATTATAGCAATTGTCGTCAGTATTTTTACTGCTCGCTGGATTACCTGCCCGATCCTAAAAATTTCTCAAGCATCGGTTGAAATTGCCGCAGGAAAATTAAATCAACAGGTAGAAATGACTAATATCATTGAAATCGAAAACCTGGCAAATTCATTTAATAGTATGGCAAAGCAATTGCAAGAATCTTTTACTACCTTAGAGAAACAAAATGAAGAGTTAAAAGACCTTGATAAACTCAAAAATGAATTTCTTGCTAATACTTCCCACGAACTACGTACACCGCTTAATGGAATTATTGGTATTGCTGAATCTTTAATTGATGGTGCAACTGGAGAATTACCGCAAAATACACAGGCTAATCTAATTTTAATTGCCTCTAGTGGTCGCCGTTTAGCTAATTTAGTTAATGATATTCTTGATTTCTCAAAACTCAGACATAAAAACTTAGACTTGCAACTGAAACCTGTAGATTTACGAGCCGTTACTAATGTAGTTTTGACCCTTAGTAAGCCTCTAGTTGGTCAAAAAGATTTACAATTAATCAATGCTATTTCTGCTGATTTGCCCCCCGCAGCAGCCGACGAAGATCGTCTGCAACAAATACTGCATAATCTGATCGGTAATGCTATTAAGTTTACCCCGATTGGTACTGTTACTGTTTCCGCAGAAGTGGTAGATCCCCCCCAGCCCCCCTTAGTAAGGGGGGAGCAAGATACTCAAGTCTTTCCATTAGTAAGGGGGGAGCAAGATACTCAAGTCTTTCCATTAGTAAGGGGGGAGCAAGATACTCAAGTCTTTCCATTAGTAAGGGGGGAGCAAGATACTCAAGTCTCCCCCTTAGTAAGGGGGGTTAGGGGGGATCAAGTTTCTACTCTAGCTATTACTATTTCCGATACGGGAATTGGGATTCCAGAAGATAAATTTGACAGGATATTTCAATCTTTTGAACAGGGAGAAGGTTCTGCAAATAGAGAATATGGTGGTACGGGATTGGGACTAGCTGTAAGTAAACAATTGGTAGAGTTGCATGGAGGGAAAATTACTGTTAAATCTCAGTTAGGAGTGGGTTCGCAATTTACTTTTACCTTGCCAGTATCCACTGGTAAAGCGGAGAGTAAAACTGAAGCTACATCACAAATAAATCCAATCAAAAATAATCCAGATTTAGCATTACTGACATCAATCACCAGTCAAAATTTAGAACATGAAATCAACAATAAAAAACAATTCAAAATTTTAATTGTTGATGATGAACCGATTAATCGCCAGGTGCTTGTCAACAATCTTTCTCTCTATAATTATGCCATTACTGAAGCGAGTAACGGACAAGAAGCTTTAGAAGTAATGGAAAGTGGTTTTATTCCAGATTTGATTTTACTTGATTTGATGATGCCGAAAATGACGGGTTATGAAGTGTGTCAAAAAATCCGCGATCGCTTTCCCGCTTATGAATTGCCAATTGTGATGCTAACCGCTAAAAATCAAGTAGCAGATATTGTAGAAGGATTTGAATCTGGTGCTAATGATTATCTCTCTAAACCAATTCAAAAACAAGAAATGTTAGCCCGAATTAGGACTCATATTTCGATTACTCAACTAACTTTAGCTTATGGGCGATTTGTTCCCCGTAATTTCCTCAAGTTTTTGAGTAAGGAAAGCATAATTGACGTGCAAATCGGCGATCAAGTACAGCAAGAAATGACGGTTATGTTTTCTGATATTCGCTCATTTACCACTTTATCAGAAGCGATGACACCTCAAGAAACATTTAATTTTATCAACTCCTATCTCAGTCAAGTTAGCCCAGTTATTCGTCAGCATCAAGGCTTTATTGACAAATATATTGGAGATGCGATTATGGCTTTGTTTCCTGAGTCGGCTAATGATGCGTTACAGGCCGCGATCGCGATGCAAAAACAAGTAACTGTTTATAATGAACAAAGGCAACAAAAAGGTCAAGTTCCGATTGCGATTGGGATTGGTTTACACACGGGGAAATTAATGCTTGGTACGATTGGTGAATCTGAACGCATGGAAACCACCGTAATTGCTGATGCGGTGAATTTAGCCTCGCGTTTGGAAGGTTTAACTAAGGTTTATGGAGCCGGAATTTTAATTAGTCATAACACTCTTTGTTGTCTTGACTATACTCAGGAACAATGCTTTAGATTTTTGGATCGGGTGATGGTAAAAGGGAAAAAGTTAGCCGTTGCTGTGTTTGAAGTTTATGATGGAGATGAACCAGAACAAAAACGATTAAAAACTCAAACTCAGGCACGTTTTGAAGTAGCAGTATTTCTCTACTATCAACAACAATTTCAGGAAGCGCAACTAATTTTTCAGGAGGTTTTACACATTAATCCTCAAGATAAAGCAGCGATGGTTTACATCAAGCGCTGTGAGAAATATCAACAGTATGGAGTCCCGGAGGGATGGGATGGCATCGAAGCTTTAAATGAGAAGTAATCTGTCATAAATTAATTTAAGTTTAAGTTGACTTTAGTCCCGATAGAATTTAAGATAATCTGTAAATAGAGATTAAGCTGTTGGATATCTAAATTATATTTTTTTAGTGGTTTCAGAACCGCTCCCCAAAATTTAGATAGAAGTTGACTGTAAAACTTAGATATGCGTTAGCTTACTGATGCTGACGTTTGAGCGAAATCTGTTACTTAAGGAACTCGTACTCCACTTTAAGTAATAGCTCGGCGATCGCACGTTAGCCATTTTTACCAATTCAAAAAATAAATACTTATGAGCGTTACCAAACCTGTCCGTCAAAAATTTCGTCTCCGCATAACGCTTGTTGTACCTTTTGTTCTGCAAATAGTTGCTGCTACTGGCTTGGTTGGCTATCTCTCCTTCCGTAGCGGACAACAGGCAGTCAATGATTTAGCAACTCAATTGCGGACTGAACTCACCGCTCGTATTGATGGAGAGCTTCGCAAATACTTAAGCGGTCCCCATGAATTTAATCGGCTAAATGCAGCAGCATTTTCTGAAGGTAACTTCGATATGGTAAATGCCAGCAATGCCAAACAATTTCTCACCCAGTTAGAAATTTCTACCTTTCTCTCTGCATCCTACTGTGGTGATTCACAAGGGCAATTTCTAGGGGCTAATCGCGTTTTTGAGGGAGGATCGTCAACTATTACCATGTCCGTAAACAATGCGGCAACAAACTACAATTTTTATCTGTATGCAATGGATAGTCGGGGAAATCGACAACGGCTGTTGCAAAAAATCAAGCCCTATGATCCGCGAAAACGCCCTTGGTATCAAGCGGCGGTCAAGGCAAGGCAACCGACATGGAGCGAAGTCTACCTAGATATTGTCACTGGACTCCCAAGCATTACAGCCAGCGAGCCAATTTATGATGCCGGCGGTGCGGTTTTAGGAGTTTGTGCTAACGACGTTCTGCTTTTGCAAAACCTCACAAAATTCCTGGCAAGTTTGACAATTGGTAAGACTGGACGGGCTTTTGTGATCGATCGGTCTGGTTCCATACTCTCTAGTTCTACAGATCAGCAATTAACAGTAGGGAAGGGTGAAAATGCCAAACTCGTTATGGCAACACAGAGTAAAGAACCATTGGTCAGAGAAACGGCTCAATATTTGCAGCGACAGTTTGGTAGCTTGGAGCAGATTGAGCGATCGCAGCAGTTAGATTACTCTCTCCAGGGCGAACGACAGTTTGTACAGATATTGCCATTAAATGATGGTAAAGGCATCGATTGGTTGATTGTGGTGGTGGTGCCGGAATCTGATTTCATGGCAAAGATTAACGCTAATACCCGCAATACAATTTGGTTAACCTTGGCAGCATTGGGAATCGCGATCGCCGTTGGCATCTTTACAGCGCGTTTGATTACCCAACCTGTTCTCAGATTAACTCAAGCATCCCAGGAAATTGCCGAGGGTAATCTCGATCGACAAATATCCACCATTGATGTAATCGAAATTGAAGAAATTGAAACCCTAGAACAGTCCTTCAATAGCATGGCGGTACAACTAAAAACATCATTTACCACCCTAGAAGCACAAAAAGAAACCCTAGCTAATCAAAATGAAGAACTACATCATCTCGACCAACTTAAAGACGAATTTTTAGCCAATACCTCCCACGAACTCCGCACCCCTTTAAATGGCATTATTGGCATTGCTGAATCCCTGATTGATGGCGCAACGGGAGAACTTTTGACACCTACCAAAACCAACCTACAATTAATAGTCTCCAGTGGTCGCCGTCTGGCCAGCTTAATTAACGATATTCTTGACTTCTCTAAACTGAGACACAATAACCTAGAACTACGATTAGCACCCGTAGATT
Organism: Oscillatoriales cyanobacterium USR001; assembly: GCA_001698425.1. Lineage (GTDB taxonomy): Bacteria > Cyanobacteriota > Cyanobacteriia > Cyanobacteriales > Microcoleaceae > Kamptonema. Next base: position 81,414 of record MBRE01000080.1, read on the forward strand.
TAAGAGCTATTACTAATATCATTCTCACCCTCAGTCAGCCCTTATCCCAGCAGAAAAACCTGCAATTAATCAACACTATTCCTGAAGACTTACCCAATGCTGAAGCGGATGAAAATCGTTTACAACAAATTCTCCACAACCTGATTGGCAATGCCATTAAATTCACTCCATCTGGCACTGTTGAAGTCACGGCAAAAGTTATTTCCTCTCCGCTAGAAGATACATTAGCTATCACTATTGCCGACACAGGAATTGGCATTGCGGAAGATAAATTCGAGCGCATCTTTCAATCCTTTGAACAAGCCGAAGGTTCCACCGCGAGAGAATATGGCGGTACAGGATTGGGACTAGCTGTTACCAAACAACTCGTCGAATTACATGGTGGAGAAATTAGTGTAGAATCGGAAGTAGGAGTAGGTTCTCAATTTACCTTTACTTTACCTATTGCCCAAGAAAAAGCTAAATCAGTGCCACCCATTGCCACACTTGGCAACAAATTTAGTCCTGAATCGATCGCTTTATCTCCCATTCAAAAATCTGTTAATCTTGCCACTGACGATCAACAATTCAAAATCTTAATCGTTGATGACGAACCGATTAATCGTCAGGTCTTAATTAATAACCTTTCTCTATACAATTATACCATAACCGAAGCTAGTAATGGAGAAGAAGCTTTAGGGATTATCAACAATGGTTTTATCCCTGACTTAATTTTACTTGACTTAATGATGCCTCGGATGACTGGCTACGAAGTTTGTCAGAAAATTCGCGAACGTTTCCCCGCCCATGAATTGCCAATTGTGCTGCTAACCGCTAAAAATCAAACCGAAAACATCGTTGATGGATTTACCTCTGGGGCGAATGATTATTTGGCTAAACCCATTCAAAAACAAGAAATGTTAGCCCGCATGAAAACTCATTTGAATTTAGCTAAACTCACCTTAGCTTACGGGCGATTTGTGCCGCGAGATTTTCTCAACTTTTTAGGAAAAGAAAGCATCATTGATGTGCAAATTGGCAATCAAATTCAGCAAGAAATGACGGTGATGTTTTCTGATATTCGGGACTTTACAAGCCTTTCAGAAGCGATGACACCCCAAGAAACTTTTAACTTTATTAATGCCTATTTAAGTCGAGTTAGTCCGGTAATTAGAGAGCATCATGGCTTTATTGATAAGTACATTGGGGATGCGATTATGGCGCTATTTCCCCAGTCAGCAGATGAGGCAGTTAAAGCCGCAATTTCCATGCAGCAAAAAGTGGTAACTTTTAACGAAGAAAGACAACAAAAAGGTCAAACTCCCATTTCCATTGGGATTGGTTTGCATACGGGAAATTTAATGTTAGGAACGATTGGAGAACCGGAACGAATGGAAACCACAGTAATTGCCGATGCAGTGAATTTAGCCTCCCGTTTGGAAGGTTTAACTAAGGTTTATGGAGCCGGAATTTTAATTAGTCATAACACTCTTTGCGATCTTGACTATACTCAGGAACAATGCTTTAGATTTTTGGATCGGGTAATGGTAAAAGGGAAAAAATTAGCGGTAGCAGTGTTTGAAGTTTATGATGGAGATGCACCAGAACAAAAGCGATTAAAAACTCAAACTCAGGCGCGTTTTGAAGTAGCAGTATTTCTCTATTATCAACAACAATTTCAGGAAGCAAAACTAATCTTTCAGGAGGTTTTACACATTAATCCTCAAGATAAAGCAGCGATGGTTTACATCAAGCGCTGTGAGAAATATCAACAATATGGAGCCCCGGAGGGATGGGATGGCATCGAAGCTTTAAATGAGAAGTGATCCGCTACAATAAGGCAAAATTGAGGTAAAATTAGAGTAAATTATCAGGAGTAATACTGACAAAACATGAAACTTAATAAAATTATAAGCGCTATCAAATCTTTCCACCCCAAATTTCATCTTCGTATAACTCTTGTGACACTCTTTATTCTGCAAATATTGTATACTGCAAGCTTGGTTGGCTATCTCTCTTTCCGTAGTGGGGAAAAGGCCGTCAATGATTTGGCAACTCAATTATGGAGGGAAATCACTGCCCGAATTGAGGGAGAATTCAGTAACTATCTTGAAGCTCCTCACTTTTTCAATCAGATAAATACGGGGACATTTTCTGAGGGGAATTTTGATCTAGTAAATGGCAGAAATGGCAAACAATTTATCACTCAATTGCAGTTTTTTCCTTTTATCTATTCATCTTACTGTGGTGATTCCCAAGGACAATTCTTGGGTGCTTATCGCCCCTTTTATCAAAGTTCTTCAACCATTGTCATGGGATTGAGTAATAAAGAAAGCAATTACAAACTTTATCATTATGCAGTGGATAGTCAGGGAAACCGACAACAGCTATTGCAAAAATTTAATTCTTATGACCCCCGTCAACGCTCCTGGTATATTGATGCCGTAGCCGCCAAGCGTGGGATTTGGAGTAAGGTATATTTGGGTTTTTCTAACAGTCTCCCTATGATTACTGCCAGCAAACCAGTATATGATAAGTCGGGGAAAAATGTTTTGGGGGTTTGTGCCACTGATATTGTATTGGCGGAAGATTTAACGGAGTTTTTGGCAAGCCTTTCTATTGGGAAGACGGGACGAGCTTTTATTATCGATCGCACGGGTATTCTCATTTCCAGTTCAACGAACGAACCACTGACGGCGGGTAAGGGTAAAAATGCTAAGCTAGTCATTGCTACAAAAAGTATTGAGCCTCACTTACGTGAAACTGCTCGATATTTGCAAAAACATTTTGGTAGTTTCGATCGAATTAAGAAATCAGAACAATTGAACTATCAGTTACATGGTGAACGATATTATGTACAAGCATTGCCCTTAAATGATAAGAAAGGGATTGATTGGTTAATTGTAGTAGTAGTGCCAGAATCTGATTTTATGGCACAAATTAATGCTGATACTCGCAATACAATTTGGTTAACTTTAGCATCTTTGGTAGGAGCGATCGCGATCGGTATTCTCACCGCCAGATCCATTACAAATCCAATTCTCAGATTGACCCAAGCCTCTAAAGAACTTGCCGATGGCAATCTTAACCAAAGAACTAATACCAAGAAATTGATTGAAATTGAAGAAATAGAAACCCTAGAAAAATCCTTCAATAGCATGGCTGGGCAACTTCAAGAATCCTTTGAAACTCTCGAAGATAAAGTTAAAGAACGCACCGTAGAATTAGCAACTGCTAACGAAGAAATTAGCCAACTTAATCATAGACTTAAACAAGAAAATCTCCGCATGGGAGCAGAACTGGATGTAGCCCGTCAAATTCAAAGTATGCTATTACCTAAGCCAGAAGAACTTAACATCGAAGGATTAGATATTGCCGGTTACATGGAACCCGCCGACGAAGTGGGTGGCGATTACTATGATGTGCTACAAACTGATGGAATTGTGACATTAGGTATTGGTGATGTTACCGGACATGGTTTAGAAAGTGGCATTCTGATGTTAATGACACAAACTGCTGTCCGCACTTTACAAGAGAGCCGCGAAGCCAATCCAGTAATATTTTTAGATACCCTCAATCGCACGATCTATCAAAACGTGCAACGGATGAATTCAGATAAAAGTCTAACCTTGTTAATTGCCAACTACGTTGATGGTAAAATTAGCATTAGTGGACAGCATGAAGAAACTCTAATTGTACGCAAAGATGGGCAAGTTGAACGCATAGACACGATGGATTTAGGTTTTCCGATTGGTTTAGATGGTGACATTGCTGATTTCATTAGTCATGCTACTTTTGAACTGGAACCAGGAGAAGGAATAGTGCTATATACCGATGGCATTCCTGAAGCTAAAGACATGGATAAAGTCATGTATGAGGTAGAAAGACTGTGTGCAGTAATTAGCGAGAATTGGGATAAATCGGCTGGGGAAATCAAAGATGCTATAATTGCCGATGTGCGACGACATATTGGCAAGCAAAAGGTATTTGATGACATCACTTTGCTAGTGCTAAAAAGGCAATAGTGATTATCCAGAAAATAAAAAACCCACCTTTTCAGGCAGGGTTAATACTGTCAACATCTACTTATTGGAGGCCTTCAGGATTTGACCTTCACTATATCTATATCTGTCGAACTCCCTCAATTTTATGCAGGATGCCGATATTTGTTACAAAACTTTACCTACTGATAAAATGCGCCCAGATATTACCATCTGGTCCAGCGACCTGATCCAGATAACCGTAGGAATAGAGCAACTTTCGGCCTTCAGTATCGCTGTAACCCGTCAAAGCGTTACCCCAAGGGTCTTGGACAATATAACCAACAGAATCATAGCCGATCGCAGTCAAAATATGTCCCGTAGCCGTAAAATTACCAGCTAACACAACAGGTCGCCGATTAATCAATTCCGATTTAATATCCGACCACCTACGAGTCGTGCTAAAACTTGTCTTAAATCCGTAGGCTTTAATCATTGCAGAAAGCACACTATGATCTGTTTGAGAACCTTGACCCCCATAGTTAAAACACCATTGTAACAACTCATCAACGAAATCTCCATCCCCCTTAGAACGCGCGCCATAATAATAAAGTACCATTGCAATTGCAGTGACATTGCAAGTAGACCAGTAAAAACGGGGATTATCACGCTGCGAAAAATAAGGAACATTTAATTCTACATAATTAGGAATCGGATCGAAGGTTTTGTCGCCGCGTTTAAACACAACATAACTAGGAAAAACATAACCAGTATTCCCAAAATTTGGCAATTCTTCCGTAAGAGAAACCTTTAAATGCTCGCCATCTACACCGTAGCTTTCTACTCCATAAACTCGACCTAAAGGCAAAGTTACTTTCTGAGAATCGCTTAAATTATTAGCATCTACTGGCTGCTTTTTAAAGACAGTAGTTTGCATCATTGTCATCGTCAGTGCATCCGTGTCAAAAGTAACAACTTGACCATCTCGCTTAATTAAAATGTGCTGCCAATAGATATATCCAACATTGCCAAAACCCGGAATTGATTCACCCAAAGTCACGCGAAAGTGACCGGCGGTACAAGCATAACCAGTGATGGGATAAGTGCTACCTAAAATCAACTCAGCACTTTGATTTTTGGCGAGATTTGATGAATCATTAGGACTAATTTTAATCTGAGTTGTTCGCGTTACCAACATCTGCGCTGTTAGATGAGTATCGGGAATATCTTCTATGTCAAACTTCAAAGTTTTTGAGCCTTTACTGAGTTGTACTGCGGGCTCATAAAAGTAGCCAAAAGTACCGATGGGTAAGATAGAAGTATTGAGTAATACCTTGAGATGACCATCCACTAACCCATATTTAAGCACAGTTAAATTCTGACCAGCGCTAACCAGAACTTTTTGCGTTTGATTGAGTAAAGAAGAATCGATCGGAGCCACTTTAAAAAATGTATCTTTGAGAACTTTTAACTGCAAAGATTGTCCTACAGTTAGCGGATCGGAACTAACTGTAATATAAACTATCTGACTACCAGTAATATTACCTTTACTGTTAGTAGATTTCAAACGTAGCCACCTGGAACCAACGGCACTAAAGCCTTTGGGTAAATTTATTTGCCAAGTGCCTGCGGTGCTATTAACAGTTACATTCAAGGGATATTTATCTTCGGCTAAGACAGTAATTTTAGAGGCTTCGCGACGGTCAAAAGTACCAGTAAGTTGCACTGGCTGATTTACTAAAACTTCTCGCGGTCCAGTATAAGTTAAACTAGGAGTAGGATTGAAGAGTTTACCGCCGCGACTTAGCTGCACAAAATCAGGATAAACATAACCAGTGTTGCCAAAATTGGGGATATTTTCTGTTAGTGAAACTTTGATATGTCCATCTTCAAGGCTATAGCCAGAAACTCCATAAATCATTCCCGCTGGCAAAGTAGTTCTTTCTTCTGGCTTAAGTCTAGCAGCATCAATAGGCTGCTTTTTAAAGGCTGTGGTATTCAGGATTGTGAGGTTAAAGGCATTTTGATTAAAAGGTATTGTTTTGCCTTCTTGTAAAATTTGGACGTGCGGATAGTAGAGATATCCAGAGTTGCCAAAGTTAGGTATTGCTTGATTTAAAGTGACACGAAAATGATTTTCAAAACAAGCATAACCAAGAATTATATAAGTTTCTCCCTGACCGATTTCTACTTGCTGAGTTGGAGACAAACTGGAGGAATCTTCGGGATAAAGTTTAAGTTTTGTAGTTTGATTTATCCACAATAATTGTGTTCCTGGTGGCGTTGTTGGTAAGTCTGCGGTTTCAAAGCTGAGAATTTTTGCACCTTTGGTAATTACTATGTGTGGTTCGTAGAAATAGCCAATTTTCCCGACAGGAGAAACTGCATTTTTTAGTTCTACTTTTAGGTGTCCGTTAGCAAATTCGTAGCTGTTTAATTGATAAGCTTGACCGACTGGCACTGTGATTTTTTGTTGCTGCGTTAAAGTATTGCCATCTGTTGGTTTAGCTTTAAATAGGGTTTCTCTGAGAGTAATGGCGTTGATAATTGGTTGATTTGATGTAGCATTGGTGACAGTAATTTTAATTACTTGACTACTCACAATTTGACCAGTTTTATTACTTGCTTTCAGCCGCAAATTACGAATTCCTGTTTGATTGAGTCCTTTTTCTAAGCTAGAATACCAAATGCCAGCTTTTAGGTTAAGCGCAATTGGTAACGGATATTTTTCTTCTGCTACTAGAGAAATAGTCGAGACTAAATTAGGATCGAACATTCCCACAAGTACAATGCTCTGATTGACGGCAATTTGTTGTGGTCCTAAATAATTGATTGTCTTTGTACTCATGGTTGTAAGTTAGATATTGGCTAAAGAAATTTTTGACTTTTAATTGTTTAGCTTGCAGATTCCATACAATATTAGTATAATTTGGACAAGCTTTCACAAAAATGCTCAAATTAATTTTACCTAGGTTGGCAGACGGAAAGTATTGCATCAATTTTATGACAAAACGATGACACAAGCAAACTTTACCAAATCCATTGCAGTCAATATTCCACCAACACTAACACTTACTGTTACTCACGAACAGTTTTTTGAGTTGGCACAAGCTAACCGAGATTTACAATTAGAAAGAAATGCTACTGGAGAGTTAATTGTTATGCCACCAACGGGAAGCGAAACTGGCAATAGAAACCTGGATATGGAGGGACAACTTTGGTTGTGGAACCGTCAAACTAAACTGGGTAAAGCGTTTAATTCTTCGACTGGTTTTTCCCTTCCTAATGGTGCGGATCGATCTCCTGATGCCTCTTGGGTGCGTCAAGAAAGGTGGGATTTATTAACTCCTGAACAACAACAAGGTTTTGCTCCTTTGTGTCCTGATTTTGTGTTGGAATTGCGCTCAAAAAATGATACAATGGAGTCGTTGCGAGCCAAAATGAGGGAATATATAGAAAATGGAGCACGGTTAGGTTGGTTAATCGATCGGCAGAATAAAAAAGTGGAGATTTATCGAGAAAGTCAGGCTGTGGAAGTATTGAATCATCCGGCTACTTTGTCAGGAGAAGATGTTTTACCTGGGTTTATTTTGGATTTAACTGAGGTTTGGAGTTAACATTTTGACTATTATGGTAACGCCACCCAGAGAGCGGCGTTACAGTTAGAAAATTAGCAGAAATTAGCCAATTGTAGCTAAAATATCTTGAGCGTGAGTTTCTACTTTTAGACTTTCGCCTTCGTAAACTTGAGTGATTTTGCCGGTGCCATCAATGACGAAGGTAACGCGCTTGGAATAATCGCCTTTTTCGACATCGTAGGCTTTAGTAATTGCACCATCAACATCGGCTAATAATTGAAAAGGCAGGCCAAATTTCTCGGTAAAGAGTTTATGGGATGCCTCATTATCGCGGCTAACTCCTAACACTACCATATCTTTATTTTGATATTCGGTGTGGGCGGCTTTGAAGCTTTGGGCTTCTTTGGTGCAGCCGGGAGTGTCGTCTTTGGGGTAGAAATACAAGACTACGGTTTTACCGGCGAAGTCGGATAGAGAAACGGTGTCACCGTTGGTGTCTTTGACAGTAAAGTGAGGTGCAGCACAGCCTATTGGTAAAGTCATAGTTTTGTTTGTGTTGGGAGTTCTTAGGGTATTTTAATTCATTTTGGGACTTTGTGAACTATGAAGATGAAAATATAACTCTTTCTATTGTCTTGACTTAGGCGCGATCGCCTGTTATATTATAAGTGTATCCTCCAATTCTCCTCAAAATTTAATGATAAAAATAAAAATTTATGAAGCTAGATATTTTTGATTTTGTTTATAATAAAGGTCTGCCTAGTGAATGGCGAGTCGAAGAATGTCGATTAGGGCAAATAAATTTAATTGTTGGGAAAAATGCTAGTGGTAAATCAAGAATTATCATGGCAATCTATACTATATCACAGTTACTATCAAACACTTCTACTCTGCAACACGAAAGCTATGAATGGCATTTGTTATTTGATATTGATACGCCTGAAGGAAAAACAGAATATGTATTGAAAATAGAGAAAGGTCTTGTAATTCAAGAAAAATTAACTATATACAGTGAAAGTCAAGAGCCGCTTTTAGATAGGGATGAATCAGGTAAAGGAACTATATTTGCAAAAGAATTTAACCAATATATTCGGTTTCAAACTGACCAAAAAGAGATCGCCATTGTTAAACGCAGAGACTCTATTCAGCATCCATTTTTAGAAAATTTATATCAATGGTCTAACTCCCTAAGATTTTATCAGTTTGGAACAGAACTTGGTCAAAATAGCATGGTTCAAATTCCTTTCAGACTTGAATTAATGAAAAATAAAATAGATTTTAGAGACTCTGATTCTGTTATAGGTATATTTGTAATTGGAAAACAGGAAATAGGCGATCAGTTTATAAAAGCAATTATTTCTGACATGAGGAAAATTGGTTATAATTTATCCGAAATTGGAACCCAAGTACCATCTTTAATCAATCTTGATATTTCTGCCGATCCCCTAATTAACTTCCCACAATTTCTATATGTTAAGGAAACAGATTTAACTGCTGTGACAGAACAATCAGAAATGTCACAAGGAATGTTTCGAGCCTTATCATTGTTTATTCAAATTAACTACTCTTTACTAGCAAGTAAACCTAGTTGTATTATAATTGATGATATTGGAGAAGGGTTAGATTATCAACGATCTTCGTCGATAATTAAAATTCTAATAGAAAAAGCTAAAACAGGATTAATTCAACTGATTATGACCACCAATGATGAGTTTATAATGAATGGTGTTCCCATAGAATACTGGTCAGTGATTGAACGAACACCTGGTAGTGCAAAATTACACAATATTTCTAATTCCCGCGATAAAATTGAGGAGTTTAAGTTTATTGGACTGAATAACTTTGATTTATTTACCAGTGAGTTTTTGTTACCAAAAGAAGGTGAAGAGGAAGCATAAATTATGATACCAAAAAAAATTGCTTGTTTTGTTGAAGGACAAACAGAACAGATATTTGTTGAAAGGTTATTTCAGGAAATTGCTGGATATAAAAAAATATCTATTGAAACTTATAAATTTCAAGGTGGTAAGACTAATCGGATCATTCAACCGCTTAAATTAAGTACGATCAAAGATACTCCTTTTTTTGTGCTTTTATATGATTGCGGTAATGATGCTCATGTAGTTTCTGATATCAGAAAAGAGCATGAAAAGCTAACTAATAGCGGTTATGAAAAAATTTTAGGATTGAGAGATTTATACCCAATACCTTTAGGGGAAAAAGAAAAAATAGAAAAAGGAATCAGAGGATTTTTGAAACCTCTCCAGAAAATAGGAATCCCAATTGCTATAACTTTAGCTGTGATGGAAATAGAAGCATGGTTTTTAGCAGAATGGCATTATTTTACTAAACTGGATAATCGTTTAACGCCAGACTTTATCCTACAAGAATGTGGTTTAGACTTAAGAATTATTGATGTCGAACAAAGGGTACATCCTACTCAAGATTTAGATAAGATTCATCAGTTAGTAGGTAGTAATTATGATAAACATGAAAAGATATCACAAGAAATCATAAATAATCTTGATTATGAATTTTTGTATTTGCACTTGGTTAAGAGTGTTAAGCAACTCAAAAAATTTATTGACGAAATAGATGATTTCTTGGTTGAGTAAATTAACCCCAAATTTACCATAAAATCAGTAACAATAAAAACTATAATCCCTAATTCAGAGGCAAATCAATGACATTTATCCCAGCCCCAGAAATTAAATCAATTAATTACCCCAGCCGCACCAGAGAAAGGGCCGATCGCGCGATCCGCTGCGCCCCTTTTCAACTAAAATTATTTCAAACAATGCGCGAAACCAGCGTTTTCCTCGGCGCGATCGCATCACATTCCGGCCTACAAAGCGGCTACACGCGATCGCCCCTCACAGAATCAACCGCCGAAAACTCCCTACTCTGGCTAATCCAAGTCGGCGTATTGCGGCGAGAAGTCGATGGACAAGGGATCACAGACAGCTTCCGCCTCACCCCACTTGGCCGCCAACTCATAGCCAAATTTGAACAACAAGGAGACAGCTTACCACCCCCATCCTGGCGCGATCGCCTCTACAACACCCTCAGCCGCTGGCTGCGACTCCCCTTTTAGCCTCAAACCCACATTCCGCACCCTCA
>MBRE01000081.1 GCA_001698425.1 Oscillatoriales cyanobacterium USR001
TTGAGGGTGCGGAATGTGGGCTTAAAGTCAAGCGTGTTTTGGGTCGGTTTTGACCCACCACTTCTGGTAACAACATTTGTGCTAATAGTGGTTCAAATACTTGACAAAAGTCATCCACGTCACAAAAAACTTCTGTCATGTCTAAGTGTGATGCTCTGCGCTCCATAAAAGCCTGCCTAATTGTCTAATATTTGCTGGTTAGATATCTATTTTCGCACGCGGACTTCGCTCCATCATAGTTTTATATGTGATGTGAATGCAACTTTTGGGCTGGCTCGAGCCAGCCCAAAAGTTGCTTGTTCGTCGCGATCGCACCCCATCGAACTCACGTCAAATTTGGTTGGCGATGCCTACGGCTGGCTACGCCTACGCGATCGGATAGTTGAAATGTTCGAGGTCGTATTGTACAATTTCTTCTAGTGGCTGTAAGGTTTGCTGGTTGCGGCAGGTTTTGATGGCTGCGAGATCGGGTTATACTCTGGAAGAGTTTCTCAGCTTTTTGGATGGCAATCCAGTCTCACAAGCACCAGAAATTAACGATATTGTCAAAAAAATTCAGTTTTTGCCTTTGAGTCAGGTGGCGCTGATTGGTAAGGCGGTGGCGGATAGATTTGCTGCGTCGGCTGAGGCTGCTGAGTCTTCTGGTAAGTATAGTTAAGTGGGTGGAAGGTGCGATCGCGTTTCTAAATTTCTATTGATGCGGATGCCTACCACAAAGTTAGTATTTTGTCAAGATAATTGATTTTTGGGGAGAGTGCGATCGCGCAGGTTAGAATTGCGATCGCATATACACTTTATCAACCTAGAATACAGATTCTTTGTGTCTTTGTGCCTTCGTGTTTTCCTCAAAAATTAGCTGTCACCAATTAACTAACAATTAACTAATTGTCGCGATCGTATAACTACCAAAAATTTTCAGATTTTCTGTGTAGGTAGCTAACTCTTCGATCGCAGATTGCACCAACTCATCCTTAATATTGCATTCTAAATCCATAAAGAAAACATATTCACCTAAAACTCGCTTCTTTGGCCGCGATTCAATCCGAGTCAAATTAATCCCCCGACTGGCAAAAATTTGCAGAGGCTTTACCAAAGTTCCCGGTACATTTTTCGGCACGCTAAAAGCTAAAGATGTATGACTGTAAGTAAACGAACAATCTGGCATTTTAAACGGCAGATTCCCCTGACCAATCACCCAAAAACGGGTAAAATTATCCACATAATCATTAATCAATTTATTGAACACTGGCAACTTATAAAGCTCGGCGGCTCGCACAGAAGAAATCGCCGCAGCACTAGGATCTTTGAGATATTCTAAAGCTTCCGTTGTGGAATTTGTGGGAATCAAAAACGCCGAAGGGATAAAGTTTTCTAGCCATTTCTGACATTGAGCTAAAGCTTGCGGATGAGAGTAAACTTTGGTAATCTCACTCAAGCTTTCAGCATAGGATACCAGAGCGTGGGCGATCGGCAAAACTAAACCATGTTTAATTTGTAGTCCATCCAGTCGCCACAGCATATCTAATGTCACCGTCACACTACCCTCGATCGAATTTTCCACTGGGACAACTGCTAAAGTCGCTTGTCCCGTAGCCGATGCTTCGATCGCCTGAGCAATGGTTGAATAAGAACAAAGACTGCATTCAATTCCCGATTGGCTCAACCATTTGATATAAGCCAAGGCTGCTGTTTCTGCATTAGTACCAGGGGGGCCAAGATGTGCAATGGATATAGTCATACTGTGCAATATAGTGTTATAACTCTTTACCTAAAATTCATCAATCAGAAACTGCGATCGGGGTGACTAATTTAACCTAAAACTTTTCATTTCCTGATTTTGTCAAATCAACAATGCCCTGCATTTAGTCTAACTTAACCTTAATGAGTGTTACGCTGTATTAAGACAATCTCACAAACCCGTACTTTTACATCATCTCATGCACACACGGTTTAATGCTTCGCAGTCCGTTGAAATTGCCGTTACCCAGCAGGGGGTTCCCATTCAGCACTATTTGCGTCAGCCCCGGCGCTTGGTAAATGCCTTAGTGGATCAAAGTCGCCTAGAGCAACTGAGCGATGATTGTTTCCGGCTGAAAATGCGTCCTCTGGAGTTTATGATGTTAAGCATTCAACCCACTGTTGACTTAAAAGTATGGGCTGAACCAGACGGAAGCATTAATTTAAAATCTGTAGGCTGTGAAATTCGAGGTGTAGAATACATCAATCAACGTTTTGCTCTCAATCTCAAAGGGTGTCTTTATCCTATTGTTTACAATGGAGTAACATATCTGAGAGGTAAAGCCGATTTAGTGGTACAAGTAGAATTACCACCGCCTTTTTGGTTAACACCCCAACCAATTTTAGAAACAACTGGAAATGGTTTACTTAAAAGTGTGTTATTAACAATTAAACAAAGATTAATGCACCACTTATTATTAGACTATCGCCGTTGGGCTGGCAACGAAACTGAGATTTTATTGGGTAGTCAAACACAAATCTTATCAGCAGAAGGGCCAACTGGGTAGGATTATTCATTTTTTGTTACAAATATATCCCAGGGGCGGTGTTCTTTGCCCGCCCTACAAATCAAACCTAATATGAGAAAATTACTTATGCCGGCTCAAACAACTTCCAACCGCAAAACATCTCAGAAAGTAAGCTGGTTTGAACGGACAATGGCACTTGTCGCCTTAGTAGATTTTACCCTAGTATTGTTTGATTTGAGTTACATTCCTGGGCGAGATTTCTATTTTCAACACTTGCCAGCAATTACTCAAGTTTACGATCCCTATAAAGGAATTATGCCCCATAGAGAGACTGATAAGTATCTAAAAATTCTGAATGCTCTCGAAGTTCAAGTTGGGCAAACAGGAACTAATTCAGGAACTAATTCGCCGGAAGTAGATAGATTATTGGATGAACTTCGCAATGTAAGCATAGAGATGATTAATGAAAATCCTTTTGCAGATGCGAATAAGAATGGGACTTTGGAAAAGATTAAAAATAGAATGCGAAAACATATTCCTAATTCTGAAAATTCTGCCAAGAAAGCATTTAGTAATTTTTGGAGCCGGGAGTATTTTAATAAAAATGGATGGGAACAGGAAATTAGCTGGTTTAATCGGGAAATTAAAATTTTATTAGCTAGTAATTATTATCGGGGTTTTGGGGAAAATGGGGAATATATTGATAAATTCTGGCAGATTGACTGTTGGTTTATAATGATATTTGGTTTGGAATTTCTGGGGCGAACATTTTGGATAGGTGGTCGCTATTCTAAGCTAAAATGGCGATCTGCTATGTTGAGTCGGTGGTATGATATTTTCTTGTTAATTCCTGCTTGGCAGATTTTGCGAATAATTCCGGTGACGGTTCGGATTAATGATGCAAAGTTACCGGATTTGGAGCCTTTACGAAAAGAGATGAGTAGGATTTTTATTGGTAGTTTTGCTCAAGAACTTACGGAAGTGATGGTGATTCAAGTTATCAATCAAATTCAAGGGAGTATTAAAAGTGGAGATTTAGCAAAGCAGTTATTTCAGTCACAGTCAAGGCGGTATTTAGATATTAATGGTGTCAATGAAATTGAGGCGATCGCAACTCATTTAGTACAAGTAACTGTTTATAAAGTTTTGCCTCAACTTCAGCCAGATTTGGAGGCACTTTTGCATTATAATATCGAAAATATGTTTAAACAATCTTCAGTTTATCAAGGATTGCAACAATTTCCCGGTTTAGGAAATTTGCCGGAACAGATGGCTGCACAGTTAGTTACTGAGTTATCGAAATTAGCAACTATTGGACCACAAAATGCCTATGAAGCTTTTAAATTGGCGGCTAATGATACTGTGGGAAATCAGCTTTCAAGTCAGCTAGTGCAGCATTTTGGTAAGACGTTAGGTGTGGAATTGCAAAAGCAGCAAACTTTGCAGGAAATTCAATCACTATTATCTGATTTCTTGGAGGAGGTAAAAATTAATTATGTTAAACAATTGAGTGAAGAGGATTTTCATAATATTTTGGCAGAAAGTAAGAAATTGCAGCAAATTGTTAACGGTTAACGGTTAACGGTTAACTGTTAACAGTTAACAATTTTCACTTCAATGTATCTTTGAGTACAGTTCTAGCTGCTAATTGATTGCGCGTAGAAGTCAAAATATCGATCTCGCGTTCGAGTCTAACTGAGGTATCTTGCATTTCTAAAAGAGTTTGCTGTTCGGTGGCGACACCGTAAAGGTTACTCGCAACCCAGTAGGATAATTCAGTAGGAAGACTGGGAATATCATCTGGCAATTCAATAGGTTGATCCATTAATTTGCCAGATAGTCGAACTACATCTCGCAGCAATTGTTCAATTTCCCTTGCTAGGGGTCTGAGGTCTTGTTGCGGTGGTAAATCTTCTATCCATTCGACTAAACCTACTAAATAGGGTTTTTCTCGGACTGCTTCGAGGACTCGAAATCGTTGTTGGCCTAAAGTCATAATTTTCATGCGATCGTCGGGGAGACGCTGACAGTGAATTACTTCTGCACAACAACCTATGGCGGCGACTTTATTTTGATTGGGGTCCCACATGAGTACCCCAAAGCGGCGATCGCTTTCTAAAATGGTGTTCATCATAATTCGGTAGCGAAACTCGAAAATTTGCAGCGGAAGCGGTCTACCGGGGAATAGAACCACCTCCGGCAACGGAAATAGGGGGAGTTCGCGAACTGCTACAGAGGAAGAGAATGCCATTGTCCCTTTAAATGACGATATTTGCGCTGGTTTTCTTACTGTAGCGGATTTTTGCGATCGTGGGGAAGAAGGAAGAAGGAAGAAGGAAGAAGGAAGAAGGAAGAAGGAAGAGGGAAGAAGGAAGAAGGAAGAAGGAAGAGGGAAGAGGGAAGAAGGAAGAAGGAAGAGGGAAGAGGGATTTTTTTAGTACATTTAGATAATTCAGAGTTAAGCTAAAGTGAAGTAGGAATCTGTATTAACTACTACTCAGGCTAAAGAGGAAAGCAAAAATGGAGCCGTATATTCTGGCTATTATTATCTTAATTATGATCGGTTATGCTGTTAACTCTTCTGTCAGAGTGATTAGCAGTGGAGATGAAGGTTTAGTAGAACGCTTTGGTCAGTATAAGAAAACTCTTAAACCGGGACTCAATTTTATAATTCCTTTGATCGAAAAGCTGGTCTATTTAGATACAACCCGCGAACAGTTTACAGATATAGCACCGCAATCAACTATTACTAAAGATAATGTAGAATTACAAGTCGATGCGCTGGTATACTGGAAAGTGAAGGATTTACAGAAAGCGTATTATGAAGTGGATCAACCGATCAATCGATCGATTTATAATATAGTTTTAACTACTTTACGCTCGGAAATTGGTAAATTGGAACTAAAGGATATTCTTTCTGATATACAAATTAATAAAAGTTTGGTTCAAAAGTTAGATCGGGTTACAGATCCCTGGGGTGTGAAGATTACGCGGGTAGAGATTCAAAGTATTACTCCTCCTAAAGCTATCCAAAAATCTATGGAGTTGGAACGGGCGGCGGCGAGTGAAAAGCAAGCTATGATTACTAAAGCTCAAGGTACGGCGGATTCGATTAAGTTAATTGCGAAAGCTTTAAATTTGGAGCCAAACGATCCAAGATTATTAAATTTTTTGATTGCACAAGGATTTTTAGAGTCAAATCAAAAGTTGGGGGAAAGTGCTAATTCTAAGTTGGTGTTTATCGATCCGCATTTGATGAATGAGTCTCTCTCAAATTTAATTGATAAGCAGTTTAATGCTCAGGGTGGACATCAAGGAAATGATACTAATTCTTCTACTTAGGGCTTGCTGAATCAGTGTCCAGATGTGATGCAGTATGGGTGATGCGATCGCGTCCGTGAGAGTCTCATGCGGTGAAAAACAGGTATAATGACTCAAAACCCGTACACCAGCCAAATCTTTACTTTAATAGATGTTTAACAGGAGTTAATAGATTAATTAGCAACTACAGGACTTACGAACGCTTCATGTATTACAAGGGTTTGAGATTACTTTAGCTTAGCTCGCAATAACAGAATTAAGTTAAGTCTGCGTAAGTCCTGAACTAACAACTAACCATTCACAAATTTAGCCAACTGTAGCAGTATGTATCTGTTCATCTAGGTTAGTTAATTCTTGAGGAGGAAGTTCTTTCTTCGCCTTCGTAAATCCTTCCGAAGCAAATTGAGGTAAAATGTCATTACTAAAAGCCTCCGCTGCCTTTGAGCGATAACGATTAGGATTATAAATCAAAGATAAAATCCGCGTCACGACAACTTCATCGACTTGACTTTTATGCAAAACATTCATCTGTAATTCTTTCTCAATGGCAGAAACCGAAACAAAAGCAGCACCTAAACCTGACTGCACGGCATTTTTAATTGCTTCGATCGAATTAAGTTCCATCTCCACCTTCAAAAGACGGTAATCAATGCCACAGCGACTCAAAACTTGGTCAATCACCTTACGAATTGTTGATTGAGAATCTAAACAAATGAATTGCAATTTATACAGGTCTTCTTTGGGGATAGTTTCTATTTTTGCCAGAGGATGGGAAGTTGGTAAAATTAAGGCTAATTCATCTTCCGCGTAGGGGATGATTTCTAAAGAATCTTGAAGCTCAGAAGGAATTTCACCGCCAACGATCGCGAGATCAATTTGTCCATTCGCCACGCTCCAAGCCGTGCGGCGAGTTGAATGCACAATTAACTGTACTGCCACATTTGGATATTTTTGGCGAAACATCCCAATCATCCGGGGTAGAAGATAAGTTCCAGTAGTTTGAGATGCACCAACAATTAAAGTCCCACCTTGGAGATTTTGCAAATCTTCCAGAGCACGACAGGTTTCCTGACAAAGAGATAACACTTTCTCACCATAACTCAGCAAAAGGTGTCCCGCTTCCGTAAGTTGAGCTCGTCGTCCACCTCTGTCAAAGAGAGGAACATCCAATTGTCGCTCCAAATTTTGCACCTGTAGGCTAACTGCTGGCTGGGATACATAGAGGCTATCGGCGGCCCGCTTAAAGCTTCCTTCAGCGGCGATCGCTTTGAGGATGCGTAACTGATCTAAAGTGAAAGGAAGGTCAGACATATTCCTTAACCTGAAACGTGAGAGGATTTTGGAGTAGATAAAGAGGAGTGGGGAATTACGCAGAATGTCCTTAGCTTCAGGCTGGGGGTTAAAAATACCCAGCGACGGTTAACTTAGACAATTCCGATCGACCAACGGCGATGCTGTATGCGACCTTCCTCATAACCGCTCTTTTAGATACTTTCTGACACAATGAGAGCCAAGAATCAATAAGTTTCTTTAATAGTGACAACGACAATGATACAGGACTGGCTGACTCCTAGCCATTTAGTGATGATGGGGTTATTACTGGGATTTGCGATCGCCCACAGCGGCCTAGCTGCTTTACGCCCCAAGGGAGAAAAACTAATCGGTCCGCGACTCTACCGAGTATTATTTGCCTTAGTTAGTATTCCCTTCGCGACAGTTCTAATTATTTACTTTTTCAACCACCGCTACGACGGTTTACAATTATGGCAAGTACAAGGTATTCCAGCAGTTAAACCTCTAGTTTGGATACTTTCAGCGACCTCTTTCTTATTCCTGTACCCGGCTACTTTCAATTTACTGGAAATAGCCGCCATCCAAAAGCCAGAAATTCACCTCTACGAAACTGGGATTATTCGGATTACTAGACATCCTCAAATGGTAGGTCAAGTGATTTGGTGTATTGCTCACACTTTATGGATTGGTACTAGCTTTACCCTTGTCACCTCCATCGGGTTAGTGCTGCATCACTTATTTGCAGTATGGCATGGTGACAAACGGTGGCGATCGCTAGGGGGCGAATCTTTTGAAGCCCTAACATCTCGAACTTCAGTGATCCCGTTTTTAGCGATCGTCCAAAAACGCCAAACCCTTGAAATTTGGGAGTTTGTGCGCCCTGCTTACTTAGGAGTTGTGATTTTTACCTTAATTTTGTGGAAAATTCACCCTCTATTGATTAGTGCGACAAGTAACGTAGCCTGGTAGCATGATCCCAGAATATTAAAAGTTAATAAAATACGAGGGATCATGTTGTTATCGGTTAGTGAACGGACATTTTCACAAACGGTTTTTGAATCAAACACTCCTGTATTAGTCCATTTTTGGGCCCCCTGGTGTGGAGTTTGTCGGGTAATTGACCCATTACTGAATCAATTTGAGGAATCTTGGGCTGGTCAAGTTAAGGTTGTGGGAATTAATGCTGATTCTAGTTTGAAGCTGGCAAGCACTTATAAGCTGACTACTCTACCAACTTTGATTCTGTTTGACGGCGGTAAAGTGTTGTTTCGTTTTGAGAATTTTCAAGGGCGGGAAGATTTACGGCGAACTCTGGATGCTTTTATGCAGAGTTACGATCCAAGTCCTCAACGTCAAATTTTACAACCACAGTCAGCAGTTATTCGGGCTTAGATTGCAGGTAATAAAATTCCTAACGCCACCTTTTGGCAGGTTTAAACACTGTCAGAGGGTGGCGTTACGTTGCATTGGACACAGTTTAAGGAAGTATTTATGCTCAGTTTTGCTGTCGTGTGTAACAATTGTTTGCAGTTACGGCAACCTAAATAAAATTACAACGTAAACATCAGTCATGGAACAGCTTTATCAGTATGCGTGGCTGATTCCGGTCCTGCCACTGGCAGGCGCAATGCTAGTCGGCTTAGGGCTGATTACTTTTAACGAAGCCACCAATAAACTCCGACAAATTAATGCGGTGTTTATCATCTCCCTGCTGGGAGTGGCAATGGTGCTCTCTTTTGCATTGCTCTGGAGTCAAATTAACGGTCACGCGCCCTATACCCGCGTCATTGAGTGGGCTGCGGCTGGTGATTTTCACCTGACAATGGGCTATACCATTGACCATTTAACGGCGGTGATGCTGGCGATCGTGACTACAGTGGCTCTGTTGGTGATGATCTACACCGACGGTTACATGGCTCACGATGATGGTTACGTGCGCTTCTACGCTTACCTGAGCATATTTAGCTCGTCGATGTTGGGTTTGGTAGTCAGCCCGAATATCGTTCAGATTTATATTTTTTGGGAATTGGTGGGTATGTGTTCATACCTATTGGTGGGTTTCTGGTACGATCGCAAAGCAGCAGCGGATGCTTGCCAAAAGGCTTTTGTAACTAACCGAGTCGGTGACTTCGGTTTACTTTTGGGGATACTGGGGCTTTACTGGGCTACTGGTAGTTTTGATTTTGTGGTGATGGGCGATCGCCTGCACGATCTAATTGAATCTGGAGCCATAAGCGCTACTCTCGCCACTATTTTTGGCATCCTCGTATTTTTAGGTCCCGCTGCAAAATCGGCTCAATTCCCCCTCCACGTTTGGCTTCCTGATGCGATGGAAGGCCCAACGCCGATTTCTGCTCTCATCCACGCCGCAACAATGGTGGCGGCCGGTGTGTTCTTGATTGCGCGGATGTATCCAGTATTTGAAGCTGTACCCGATGCGATGACTCTGATCGCCTACACGGGTTGTTTCACGGCGTTTCTGGGTGCATCGATCGCGATTACCCAAAATGACATCAAAAAAGGCTTGGCCTACTCGACTATCTCCCAATTAGGCTACATGGTGATGGCGATGGGTGTCGGTGCATACAGCGCTGGTCTATTTCACTTGATGACTCACGCTTATTTTAAAGCCATGTTGTTCCTCTGTTCTGGGTCGGTAATTCACGGCATGGAAGCAGTTGTCGGCCATAACCCCGCTCTCGCTCAAGATATGAGAATGATGGGGGGATTGCGGAAATATATGCCAATTACGGCCGGATGTTTCTTTATTGGCAATTTGGCTATCTGCGGGATTCCACCTTTTGCTGGTTTTTGGTCGAAAGATGAGATTCTAAGTAAGGCTTTTGAAGCTAATCCGGCTTTGTGGATTGTCGGCTGGATTACGGCAGGAATGACGGCTTTTTATATGTTTCGGATGTATTTCAGCACCTTTGAAGGTGAATTTCGAGGCAATAATCAGCAAATTAAGCAACAACTTCTCCAGCCCATGATGCCGGCGATGGTGTTTGGTCCTGGTGCAATGCACGTTAAGGAATTAGAACACTCTCACGATGAGCATTCTGATGGTCATTCTGATGGTCATGGAGAAGATGGACATAGCCATTCCCCTCACGAATCACCCCTAACTATGGCGGTTCCTTTGATGGTTTTGGCGGTTCCTTCGGTGTTAATTGGTTTTCTCGGTACGCCGTTTGCTAATTACTTTGAGGAGTTTGTTCACGCTCCTAGTGAGTCTTTAGCGGAAGTTTTGGAGAAGGCGACTGAGTTTGATTTAACTGAGTTCTTAATTATGGGGGGAAGTTCTGTTGGTATTGCCTTGATTGGTATTACTTTGGCTTCTCTGATGTATTTAAGTCGGAAGATTGATCCTAGTGCGATCGCGGAAAAAATTAAGCCACTTTATGAGTTTTCCCTCAATAAATGGTACTTGGATGATATTAATGATAGGCTCTTTGTTCAAGGTAGCCGTCGTTTAGCTCGACAAGTCATGGAAGTTGATTTTAAGGTGGTTGATGGCATGGTCAATTTGACGGGTTTTGTCACTTTAGTTAGTGGGGAAGCTTTGAAATATTTTGAGAATGGCCGCGCTCAATTTTATGCCTTGATTGTGTTTGTCGCAGTCTTGGGTTTTGTGGTTGTTTCTGGAATTAGTTAATGGTTAATGGTTAACGGTTAACTGTTAACTGTTAACTGTTAACTGTTAACTGTTAACGGTTAACTGTCTGAAGAAGGGGATAGGGGCTAGGGGCTAGGGAAAAAATTTATTATTCTCTTTCCTTCTTCCTTCTTCCTTCTTCCTTCTTCCTTCTTCCTTCTTCCTTCTTCCTTCTTCCTTCTTCCTTCTTCCTTCTTCCTTCTTCCTTCTTCCTTCTTCCTTCTTCCTTCAGAATGCAATGGATACAGCAAATTTTCCTTGGTTAACAACCGTAATCTTGTTCCCGATTATCGCATCGCTGTTTATTCCGATCGTTCCTGATAAAGATGGGAAAACAGTGCGATGGTATGCTCTGATTGTCGGATTAATTGACTTTGTACTGATTGTCTGCGCTTTCTACACTGGGTATGACATTAATAACCCAGGATTGCAATTAGTAGAAAGTTACTCTTGGGTTCCTCAAATTGACTTGAGATGGTCTGTAGGTGCTGATGGTTTATCGATGCCGCTGATTTTGCTAACTGGTTTTATTACTACTTTGGCAATTTTAGCTGCTTGGCCGGTGACTTTTAAGCCCAAGCTTTTCTACTTTTTGATGTTAGCAATGT
The DNA here is from genome assembly GCA_001698425.1 of Oscillatoriales cyanobacterium USR001. GTDB lineage: Bacteria > Cyanobacteriota > Cyanobacteriia > Cyanobacteriales > Microcoleaceae > Kamptonema. Next base: position 11,364 of record MBRE01000081.1, read on the forward strand.
ACGGCGGCCAAATTGCGGTTTTTGCCGTGCAGGATATGTTGCTATTTTTCTTAGTGTGGGAACTGGAGTTAGTACCAGTTTACCTAATTTTATCAATTTGGGGCGGCAAAAAACGACTTTATGCTGCTACTAAGTTTATCCTCTACACGGCAGGTGGTTCGCTGTTTATTTTGGTTGCTGGGTTGACGATGGCTTTTTATGGCGATACTGTCACCTTTGATATGCAAGCGATCGCCAATAAGGATATCGGCCTAACTTTGCAGTTGTGGTTATACGGCGGTTTCTTAATAGCTTACGGCGTGAAGTTACCGATTTTTCCGCTACATACTTGGCTCCCAGATGCTCATGGTGAAGCAACAGCACCAGCACATATGTTGTTAGCAGGTATTCTGCTGAAAATGGGCGGCTATGCTTTGCTGCGGATGAATGCCGGAATGCTGCCAGATGCTCATGCGGTTTTTGCCCCAATTTTGGTAATTTTGGGGGTAGTAAATATCATTTATGCTGCCCTTACTTCCTTTGCTCAACGTAACTTAAAACGGAAGATTGCCTACTCTTCAATTTCCCACATGGGGTTTGTTTTAATTGGTATGGCTTCGTTTACGGAGTTGGGAATTAGTGGTGCGGTGCTGCAAATGGTTTCGCACGGTTTAATTGGGGCGAGTTTGTTCTTTTTAGTAGGTTGTACATACGATCGCACTCACACATTAATGCTCGATGAAATGGGCGGTGTGGGTAAGAAAATGAAGAAGGTTTTTGCTATGTGGACTGCTTGTTCGATGGCATCTTTAGCATTGCCGGGAATGAGTGGTTTTGTAGCAGAATTGATGGTATTTGTGGGCTTTGCTACGAGCGATGCTTACAATCCTACGTTTAAAGTGATTGTGGTATGTTTGGCGGCGGTTGGGGTGATTTTAACTCCAATTTATCTGCTATCTATGCTACGAGAAATTCTCTATGGTCCTGAGAATAAAGCTTTGGTGGAACATGAGGCTCTAATTGATGCGGAACCGCGAGAGGTGTTTATTATTGCCTGTCTGTTGGTTCCCATTATTGGGATTGGTTTGTATCCCAAGATTTTGACTCAGATTTATGACGCAACTACTGTACAATTGACGGCTAAGTTGCGAGATTCAGTTCCTTCTTTGGTGGCGAAAGCTAAGAGTGAAAAAATGGTTTCTTTAAGTGCTCCGGTGCTTGAAAGTCATTTGTAAATAATAAGAAATTGGGCGATTGAAATCGCTGCTAAAAAAAGTCCGCATTGGCGGACTTTTTTTATGAGATTTGAGCCAGGGTTATTTTGATTATAAGGAATGAAAATTAGTTTGTAGTAAGCGCTTTAGCGCTATGAGCGCGTACTACGAACTACCTAAAGATATTTGCAGCGCGATCGCCTCACTATGATAAACTGCTATTAACCAAATAACTAAAAAACATGGTCTTATCAAACAAAAAGTCTAATCCGGGATTGTGGGTATCAATACTATATTTTGCTGAAGGATTCCCCTACACAGTTGTCAACTTAATGTCAGTGATTTTTTTAAAAGGTTTAGGCGCAAGCAACGAACTCATAGGTTTAACCAGTCTTTTATCTTTTCCTTGGGTGTTAAAAGGTTTATGGGGGCCAATAGTTGATTTATACGCCACTAAACGTCAATGGATTTTAAAGACTGAAATTATTTGTGCGGGTTTATTTTTCTTCCTAGCAATTTCCGTATTAATACCAGACTCTTTAATCATATCGTTGATTGTTTTTACGGCGATCGCATTTATTTCTGCTACCCATGACGTGGCGATCGATGGATTTTATTTAAACGCCCTAAATAAAGACCAACAAGCCATGTTTGTCGGGGTACGTAACACTGCTTACAGAGGCGCAATAATTGCCGGTAGTGGTGGCTTAGTTTTCCTCGCAGGTTTTTTAGCCGAACAGCATTTAGTCCCAGGAAATTCTGCCAATAAAGTATATAAAAACATTACTTTTGACATTTTTGGTAACACTTTAAATGTTCATCCTTTAGCATTAGGATGGGCAACAGCCTTTGGGATTGCTGGCATAATATTTGTCTTGATTTATCTATTTCAGCGCTGGTATCTTCCTTATCCCACAACTCAATCAATTCCCTCTGAACAACCAAAAACCAACGAAAAAATTAGCTTCGTCGAAGCATTTAGCACCTATTTTACCCAACATAAAATTGGTTGGATTGTGACTTATGTTTTAATTTTTCGGTTAGGCGATGCCTTAACTTTTAAAATGGCTCCTCCGTTTTTAATGGATAGTTTAGCAAAAGGAGGATTAGCAGTTTCTACCTCAGATATGGGGCTTTTATCTGGCACTATTGGTGTAATCTTTCTGTTAATTGGTGGATTGCTAGGCGGATATTTAATCGCCAAGCAAGGGTTAAAAAAATGGATGTGGCCGACGGCAATTTTACAAAATTCAACTAATGTTTTATACTGGCTGTTATCTATATTTCAACCAACTATTCTTTGGGCTTATGTAGTTAACTCAATTGAACAATTTACCTATGGTCTTGGTGTCGCTGCATATACGGTATTTTTAATGCGAACAGTGCGACCAGAATATGAGGCTTCTCATTATGCAATTACCACAGCATTTATGGCCGCAGGCGTATTAATTCCCGGCGTGTTTAGCGGTTATTTACAGACTTGGTTGGGTGGTTATCAGCATTATTTCTTATTTAGTTCTTTGGCGGTGATTCCCGGTATGTTGACGATTTTCTTTTTGCCATTAGAGGATCGGGAATAATGCCAATTTCCCTGAACACTGAATGCTGAGTAATACAGAGCGATCGCGCAATTGTGGAAACAGAGATATTGTGATGCGTTTAAACCAATATGTGAAGTGAAAAAGTTACATCCAGAACCAGAGTTGGCTGGAACTTACTCTTTATGTATCATCATAAATAATAACATC
>MBRE01000082.1 GCA_001698425.1 Oscillatoriales cyanobacterium USR001
AATTGGCAGAAGATAACCGTTGGGTGAAAATGGCCAAACTAATTCCTTGGTCGGAATTTGAAGAAGATTATGCTGAAAATTTCCCGACCGAAATGGGTGCACCCGCCAAATCATTTAGGATGGCATTGGGAGCATTAATTATCAAAGCAAGTTATAGTCAACAAAAAGTTATGTTTTGCCGAGTTTGAATTGCCCATCAAGTGCGATGGCGCAGCCGGCCGCAGGCATCGCGATTTTGCTTAACTTATTCAGCAAACCCTACTTTATCACCACAAGTACGGGAGAGCCGCTATCGTAAATTAATGATGGATGGATTTGGGTTTTGCTGTTGGCGATCGCTTTGATTTTGGCGATCGCACAGCCTTCGATCGTGATTAACTTGATTGATTCACGCGATCGCAGGATTCTTCGCCAATGCTGCTTTCAGAATATTGGAGGCTTAGGACTTACGCAAAAAACCTGACGGGGTGACAACCCCGTCAAAGAGTAGATAGAATCAAGGCTCTAGCCCTTATCCCCTTATTAAAAAATGGTCGCTTATTACTTCTAATCCTCATTAATTCAGTTACTAAATCTTGGCAAATTTCACTTCCTGTTACCCAACATTCACCATATAAACCTATCCAAAAGCTACTATGACGACATTTCAAAATGACTAAAATTGCGATCGCTTATCGCCCGAATTTCGCTCCTAGCAAGTCGGAAAGACGATGAACTGAGGTCGAGGGATTAGGATGCGATCGCGGGGGGAAAGGGAAAATGCGATACTCAATAAATCTGCTGGCTAGAGAGGCGATCGACGCATGGGGTCCCAGAAACCGGGTTTTTTAGAGGATCTGTACGTCACAACGAAGTATTTTCGTCAAAAAACCCGGTTTCTTTGGTTCAGCGAGTAAGTCTTGTTCAAGCACCATTAAAGAATCGCGATCGCACTTAATTTTGCTAAAATAAAAACAGCGCTCTACTTCATTCTATCATAATGACTCGGTTCATCCACGACCAATTTGCTAAAGATTACCTAGAGGAATTACTCTCACCACTAGGAGAAATACAATCATCTCACCGCGTCGCTGGAGAAGTCCGCCAAATTGACGTTTACTTCGTGCCAAATCCCACAGCAACGGGCGATAGAAGTACACTAGGACTATTAGGCAAACTCGCAACGACCACCGCTCTGTTTGAACCATTCCGCAATCCAGTCACAGTTACAGAAATTTGTGATTGCCTATTAAAATTACTAGAAGTAAGAGGGGAATTGCAAAGAGAAACTAATCGTAACTCGCGCAATCTATCCGATACTGAATTGCCGAGACTGTGGATAATCACGCCGACAGCATCAGTCAAATTATTATCAGATTTTGGTGCTACCCTCAAAGCGGATTGGCCGAATGGCGTGTATTTCATGCCCAAAAATTTAAGAACGGGAATTATTGTCATCCATCAATTACCTAGAACTCCAGAAACCTTGTGGCTGAGAATTTTAGGCAGAGGTAATGTGCAAAAACAGGCAATTGATGAACTAGAAGCATTACCAGGGGATAGCCAGATCCGCACTAATGCGTTAGAATTGTTTTATCAATTGCAAGAAATCTTAGGTTTGAATCAAAGTTTAGTAGTAGAGGATAGGGAGCTAGTTATGCGATTACGACCTCTTTTTCAAGAACGATTGGCAGAAGTGGAACGACTTGCAGAACAGCGAGGCGAACAGCGGGGCGAACAGCGGGGTAAACAGGAAGGTAAACAGGAAGGTAAACAGGAAGGTAAACAGGAAGGTAAACAACTTGTGGTAGAAAATTTATTACGCTTTAGGTTTGGCTCATTAGATGAGGAATTGTCAGCAATTATTGAGCCATTATTAGCTTTGCCGCCAGAAGAATTTACTCCTTTAATGATGCAATTATCTCGTGAGGAATTGTTGGCTAGATTCCGAGAATCCAATCCTTAGTTATCGTAAATTAATGATGGGTGGATTTGGGTTTTGCTGTTGGCGATCGCTTTGATTTTGGCGATCGCTAACGTCGGTATTTACTCGGCTTTGGGACTCTGATTTTAATCTGCTGGCTAGAGGCGATCGCACCGCCTTTCATTGTTATAATTTTACTGATTCACGCGATCGCGGACTTCTTACCCAATCCGATCGTTCAACACGCGATCGCCTTGAATCATGGATCGCCATAGGCTAACTATTGAGTTAGAAATTTTCTCATATTTTTCTTAAAAGGCGATCGACTTTAACAGGACTTACGGAAATAAAAACAGCGCTCAACAACCACCGCTCTTTTTGAACCATTCCGCACCGCAATCGGGCCACAGTCCCAGAAATTTGTGATTGTCTATTAGGGTTTACCTAGCTTTTTAAAAGCGGTTTGATATAGGCAATGGCTTGTCGCCAGATCGTAATCTGAGTATTGTCTTGGTCGAGCAGACAAATACAATGGGGATCTTGCCAGAAAATTGTCCCCGTCAACAGATCGTTATTGACGAGCTTAAATTCTACCTGTTGTTTATCTTTGATGTAGGTTTGAACTTGGCGAATACTAGGCAATCCAGTCTCGAATTCAGACATAATTATAAATAAGTAATGGGTAATGGGTTGTTTCAGCGGTTAAGAAAGTAGAAAGCGAGTAACTAACAAAAGGAGTAAATCGTAATGGGAATTGAATTTACTAAATATCACGGGCTGGGCAATGATTTTATTTTGATAGACAACCGCCATGAGTCAGAACCAATTTTAACGCGATCGCAAGCCGCCGAGTTGTGCGATCGCCATTTTGGGATTGGTGCAGACGGCATAATCTTCGCTTTACCAGGGCAAAATAACACTGACTATACCATGCGGATTTACAACTCCGATGGTTCGGAAGCTGAAATGTGCGGTAATGGCATTCGCTGTTTAGCTAAGTTTATCGCTGATTTAGAAGGTGTCAATGCTAAAACCCAGTATCGCATTCATACCCTGAGTGGTGTAATGACCCCCAAATTGCTATCTGATAGTCAGGTGAAAGTTGATATGGGAGAGCCCCGACTTCTTGCCGCTGAAATTCCCACAACCTTGGGATTTCCAGACCAAAAAGTTGTAGAATTACCCTTAGAAGTCTCTGGACAGTTTTGGTCTGTTACTTGTGTTAGTATGGGTAATCCCCATTGTATTACTTTTGTAGACGATGTTTCAGCCATTGCGTTAGAAACTATTGGACCACTGTTCGAGCATCATGGGGTTTTCCCTCAGCGAACTAATACAGAATTTATCGAAATTATACAGCGCAATTACGTGAAAATGCGGGTTTGGGAAAGAGGCGCTGGTGTTACATTAGCTTGTGGGACTGGTGCTTGTGCTGCGGTGGTGGCTGGAGTGTTAGCGGGGAAGTGCGATCGCCAGGCGAAAGTGGAACTCCCTGGTGGTATTTTGGCAATTGAATGGTCAGAAATCGATCGAAGGCTGTATATGACAGGACCAGCGGTGCGAGTATTTACTGGCACAATTTAACTGTTAACAGGCTAAAAAAGCAAAGTTAATCTAGTTTTTTTGCTAACAATCTCAATTCTCAAATCTCACAGCTAAAATAGTTAGGGGTACTTTAATGGGCGGCGGCATTTATCTAATTCAGGACGACGATCGATTGGTAGAAATGACAGAACAACCCTATAATTCAGAAGACCAACTTCAAGAATTGTTGGAAACTTATCCTAATCTGATTGCTGGCGATCAGATAGATAGAGCCACACCAAGAAGATGGCTATTAATTTCACGGGATGTCACCTTATTAAGCGAAGATGAAAGTGCTGGTAGATGGTCTTTGGATCATTTATTTCTCGACCAAGATGCTATTCCCACTTTGGTAGAAGTTAAGCGCACTCGCAATGCAGATAGTCGCCACAAAATAGTCGGTCAAATACTCGATTATGCGGCTAATGCAGTGGTTTATTGGCCGATCGAATCAATTATTGCTTTATTTGAAGCTAATTGCCGAGAACAAAATCGCGATCCAGAACAAATTTTTGAAGAATTTTTGGGTATTGATGCTAATGAGGATCGGTTTTGGCAAAAGGTAAAAACTAATTTGCAAGCCGGTAAATTTCGGTTGGTATTTGTAGCAGATGAAATTTCCTCGGAAATGCGGCGAGTTGTGGAATTTCTCAACGAACAGATGGACCCTGTAGAGGTGCTGGCTTTGGAAATTAAACAGTATGTCAGTCAGGATGGCTTGAAAACTTTGGTTCCTAGAATAATTGGTCAAACAGCCGAAGCGCAACAGAAAAAATCTAGTGCGACTCGTGAAAGAAGACGTTGGGATGAAGTTTCATTCTTTGCAGAATTAAAGTCTCGTCGAGGAGAAGATGAGGCGGAAATGGCGATTTCAATTCACGATTGGGTACGCAGTCAAGATGATGAACTTGAGGTTCATTGGGGAACGGGGGATACTTACGGTGGATTTGCAGCACAACTTAATCAAAGGGGAAGAAAGCCTTATCAATTGTTTACGATTGATATTTCTGGAAGGTTGGAGATTTCTTCTAATAATTATGGTTCCCAACCACCGTTTAGTGAGGAAGATAAATGGTTGCAGTTGCGATCTAAATTGAGCTCTATTGGTTTGTCTTTACCGATGTCTCCTACGGAAAGGCGATCGCCTAGTTTACCTTTGTCTACTTTGCAGGATGAATCGGCGCTTAATCTTGTTTTGGAAACTTTTGATTGGATTGTTGAGGAGATTCAAGCATCTTAGTTAACGGTTAACTGTTAACAGTTAACAATTAACGGTTAACTGTTAACTGTTAACATTAACTAAGATGCTAAAATGATTTTAAAATTATATAGATTAGAATGCTGTCCTATGCCTTCTCCCTTTCCTGGAATGGACCCCTACTTAGAACATCCCGACTTTTGGCAGGAAACTCACAATCGATTAATTGTGGCGATCGCTGAATCTATTTTAGTTGAAATTGACTTGCTGCGAAGAGGGGAAGCTATGCCCATACTTAACAATTCAATTCAAAGCGATTATCGAGTTTTAATCAGTCGTAGCAATCGCCGTCCTTTGGCGGAACTTTATGCTTTTAATCTCCCCGATTCTTTACCCATATTTTTACTTCCCTTGCGTGAGGAAGATGTAGAACCTATTGTTAACTTACAAGAATTGCTTACAGGTGTTTACGATCGCGCAGGCTATGATTATCGGATCGATTACCATCGAGATCCTATACCGTCTCTGTCAGAACAAAATCTGATTTGGGCAAAGGAACTTTTACAATCTATCGAGTAAGCATGACTGTTAAAGTCAAATTTAAAAAACTGGTTTACTGGTAGATACAACAATCAAAAAGTCACCGCTTTCTAATAAATAATCCGATGGGGGATTAGATATTACTTCTCCTTCTATACCTTTTTGCACAGCTAAAAGAATACTTTGATAGGTTTGCTTCATATAGATAAATACTTCCATAAAGGAAACTCCAATTTTTGATGCCGGAACCGATATTTTATATAACTGATTGCCATCTTCAGAGCTTAATAAATCATAGATAACTTTAGTAATACCATGATTGAGAGCAGCTTGAGAAATTAACATACTGCTTAATTCACTAGCTACAATAATCTCATTAGCATTGGCTCTTTGGCAGGTTCTGATGTAGGCTTTATCTACTAATTCGACAATCGTATAAGTCTCTGGATTAATACTCTCTACTGTTAGGGTAGATAGAATTACTTTAGCGTCGCGAGTGGGCGCGTCTAAGCTGTCATCACCCATCAGAATTACTGTTTTAGCTTTAGCTAAGTTGGCACGACTTAAGGTTTCATCAGATACTTGACCTCGAATAAAAAAGAAATCCATGTGATCGATGGGCTTTTTTTCTATATCTGCAATTAAAACGATTAGGCTTTCTTCAGTATTAGGATCGAGGTGAAATTCGTTCATAATTACTGCCGCTCGACTATTCCATCCACAGACAATGATATGATTTTCTAGGGTATAAGAACCCATGCCTAAATATTCTTTCATTATGTTACCTACTAAAAGGGCGGCAATTTTAGCGCTGAATGTGGCTAATAAACCAATGCCAACAAACATATTAATGATGGCAATTAGGCGGCCACCAAATGTGGAAGGGGTGATGTCGCCATAGCCAACGGTTGCTAAGGTGACAACACTCCACCACATGGCATCAAGCAATGATAAATCAGTTTCAAAAAAGGATAAACCGATACCACTGGCAAGAATAAATAGGGCTATAAATATTAGGAGGCGATCGAGATTTTCTTGACGAAAAAAACGCTTATATTTTTTGATTTTTTTCTGCCAAGTTAAAATTCGATCGTTGAGATTTTTAATCTTGTTCAAGTTTTACTTTCTCTCCCTACCTCTACAATTAATTTTTAATTCTTAGAAGTGGATATTGGCTTGTTTCAATCGCCGCAAGGCTTCTCCTAAGCGATCGCAATCGGCAATCAAACTAACCCTTACATAACCTTCGCCGCCAATTCCAAAGGCATTTCCTGGGGTGACGACTACTCCGGTTTGTTGTAAAACATTAAGCGCAAAATCAGTGGAACCAATACCCGGAGGACAGGGAACCCAAAGATACATTGTTGCCAAAGGTTTAGGTACATTCCACCCTAATTCTGCTAATCCATTTATCAGGAAATCCCGGCGAGTGCGATAACGTTCCTGTACTTCTAATAAATAGCGATCGGGTAATTGTAAGGCGGTTTCTGCGGCAGTTTGAATGGCGGCAAATATGCCATAATCCAGGTTAGTTTTTAATGTCCGCAGGCCTTGAATAATTCGGCTATTGCCAACTACAAACCCAACCCGCCAACCGGCCATGTTGTAAGTTTTTGATAGGGTGTGAAATTCCACGCCGATTTCTTTACCGCCAGGAATTTCTAATAAACTTGTGGGTTCGTAGCCATCAAAGGCCAATTCAGCATAACACAAATCATGGACTAATAAGATTTGAAATTTGCGGGCAAAGGCGACAATATCTTTGAAAAATTCGCGGGGGGCGGTTGCGCCTGTGGGGTTGCTGGGATAGTTGAAATAAAGAATTTTAGCTTGTTCGGCTACTGCGTCAGGAATTGTGCCTAAATCAATTACCCAGTCATTTTCTGGCTTTAATATTATGCTGTGAATTTTGCCGCCGGCGATCGCCGGGCCGCGAAAATGGGCGGGATAGGCGGGAGATGGTACTAATACTAAATCCCCTGGGTTGATGTAGGCGATCGCGAGATGAGTTAAGCCTTCTTTTGAACCTAATAATGGTAACGCTTCGCTATTGGGATCGAGTTCGACATGATAACGGCGGCGATACCAATTAGTAATAGTTTTGCGGAAACTGGCGGTTCCTTCAAAGGGGGGATAGCCATGATTGGCGGAGTTTTGCACCGCTGCGATCGCGGCCTCTACTACAGGCTGGGGCGTTGCGCCGTCAGGATTCCCCATTCCCAAGTCAATTAAGTCTAATCCTTGTTCGCGGGCACGGGCTTTGAGTTCGTCAAGGCGGGCAAATACGTAGGGGGGTAATGCTTGTAATCTGTCGGCGGGGCTAATCCAATCTAGTGTCATTTCAATGAGGTTTCTATTTTAATAGCTAGGGGCTAGGTGAAAAAAGAGGATGGGAGTATCAAGTGCAGCATTGGTGTCAACTTAACGTCAAACGTAGTACCAGTCTGCTGTTTGACAATTAGAGTTCTATCCCCCCTAGCCCCCCTTATGAAGGGGGGGACAGGAAATTATTAAAGTCTCCCTTCTTAATGGGGATTTAGGGGTATCTGGACGCTTGCCTTAAGGGAGATTTATCAAAGGTTTTAGGCTTAAGTTGACACTAATGCAAGTGCAGATAATCATCATATCTAATCTGGGTGTATCTGCGATTAAAATCAGATTTTTCAATTTTTGTAGCAATATTTGCGATCGCATTAGGGTTGTAACCACTGTCTTATAGTTGAAGTCGATTAAAGCTGGCATCTTTAGAGACTATACAAAAAAAGGTTTCTGGCAACCCTGTCAGCAATACCAATTCTCAAAAATTTGGCAACAGTTTTGGTAGGGGCGGGTTCACCCAAATCCCTGCTATTCGCCAAAATATTAAATAACCCGCCCCGAATACTGTTACACAAATGCAGGAGAATTGGTATAAGTCCTGATGGCATTTCTGGGACTCATTACTTAACTTTACACACCTGGAATCCGCTATAATTAGACTTATTAATAGATTTATTAATCGTTTTTCTGCAAGCTGAAATGAAATTTATAGACTTATTTTCCGGCATTGGAGGTTTTAGACAAGGGTTTGAGAAGACTGGTTTTAAATGCGTTTTCTCCTGTGAAGTAGATAAACATTGCCGAGAGGTTTACAGCAATAATTTTAATCAAATTCCTTTTGGCGACATTAAAAAAGTCAATCCCCATGAAATAGAAGATTTTGATGTTTTAGTTAGTGGTTTTCCTTGTCAACCTTTTAGTATTTCTGGTAAAAAGTTGGGGTTTGAAGATACGAGAGGTACTTTATTTTTCGATGTTTGCCAAATCATCAAAGTTAAACAACCTCAAGTTATTGTTCTGGAAAATGTTAAACACTTAATTCATCACGATCGCGGCAATACTTTAAAAGTAATTCTTACTATTCTGCAAGATTTGGGCTACAATGTAGTCTATGAAATCCTGAATGCTAAAGATTTTGGCGTACCGCAACACCGAGAAAGAATATTCATTATTGGAACTAAGGGAAAGGAGTTTAAATTTTCTAACTTGAAGCGTAAACTTCCGCCCAAACTTCGCGATTTTTTAGATGTAGAAGGTGATTTTGAAATCTTGGATCAATCCGAGTATACTTTAATTGATTTTCCGCGAAAGCAAATATCGGGTTTGTTATTTGTGGGTTACAGAAATAAGGGAACTTGGAAAACCGGGGTAAGGCCAAATACAGAACATTTATCAAGAGTTCATCGACAGCCTAATCGGATTTATTCAGTAGATGGAGTGCATCCAACTATCCCATCTCAAGAAACTTCTGGGCGATTTTTTATCTATATTCCTGAGAAAGATATGGTGAGAAAGATGACAATTAAGGAATGTTATCGGGTGATGGGTTTTCCTGAAGATTTTAAAATTTATCCAAATGTTGGAGAAAGTTATAAGCAGATTGGTAACTCGGTTTGTGTGTCGGTGATAGAAGCGATCGCTAAAGAAATTGCGATATACTCACTCTTTTAATTCATAGGGCTTCCATCCCGACAGTCAATTTTTTTCCCACCAAAATTTAACTAGGCTCCCAAGGACCAAAGCGATCGCTATAGTAAGCTAATATCCGATCTACTTGTTGGCGAGCCCCTGGATTTACCTGTTCAGAATACTCTACCCATAAACCCCCAACTTGACTTTGAGTGTAATCAAAATGCTGCGACTGCTGCGGAATTAAACCAGTTTCTACCCCTTCCACTTGACGCAGATGGGCTGCAACTTCCCGATATACCGCAAGCGGTAATTTTTCACAACAAATTTGATAGCGTAACTTTTTATCCTGTGCCGTCTGGATCATAAAAATAGTTCGGTACGTGGGAAACTCAGTTTGAAAGCACCTTTGAAGTTCAGAATTGGGACTCTTCAAGAATCTCAGCGGCTAATGCCATGAGATTTTCAACCCGATCTACGATAACCCTTTATCGGTCGGTGCTGGCAACATACAACAATTAATATTTTCCAAACACACTTTACCCCACTGTATAGCCCAGCGCACCAGCGCTACTCGGTTATCAACAGGAGTTTTGTTGAGGATATTGCTAATGTGGTTATCTACTGTTCGTTTACTAATCTCCAATTTGTCGGCTATTTCTTGATTAGTCAATCCACTGGCAATCAATTCTACTACTTGCAATTCTCTGTCCGAGAGAGTGACAGGGATTTCAGACACGCTACCAGCCATAATTTTTTCCTATCTCTGCATATTTACCTATCTACAATTTTAAGGGTAGATCGACAAAAATGCTTCTTTTCTTAGTTAAGAATACTTACCGATCGCGTCCCATTGGCCGGGGAGCGGAATTTCACTCTGGCGATCGCGCATCGTGATACGATGATGGTCAGCGCTTAACAGAGTAATTACGGATTGGAAAAATACAGTGACTTATCCTCGCGTTCTCTGCCTTGGTGAAATTTTATTTGATTATCTAGCGGATCAACCTGGCCGATCGCTCGAACAGGTTGAGTCTTGGACTCCCTATCCCGGCGGTGCGCCGGCCAATGTGGCTTGTGCTTTAGTAAAATTGGGGACTCCGGCGGGATTTATTGGTGCTGTGGGTACTGACGATTTGGGAAACTCCTTAGTTGAATTATTGGCAGAGGTTGGTGTTGATGTGACGGGAGTGCAGCGACACTCAACTGCCCCAACTAGGCAGGTTTATGTAGTACGATCGGACTCTGGCGATCGCGAATTTGCGGGTTTTGGTGAGTTGAATAACGCCGAATTTGCCGATACTCATCTGCAAGCCGCCGGCATACCAGAAGTATTATTTGAAAATGCTGAATTTTTAGTCTTAGGAACTTTAGAATTAGCTTATCCTGAAAGTCGGAGGGCGATCGCGCAAGCCATTAAATTAGCCGAACAATACGACCTCAAAATAGTTCTTGATATCAATTGGCGACCCATGTTTTGGTCTAACATTGAAGAAGCCCAACCGCTAATTACACAACTGTTAAAAAAAGTCGATTTTCTTAAACTTTCCGAAGAAGAAGCTCAATCGTTATTTGACACTACAGATGCCGGTGCAATCACTTACCGCCTCGACTCAGTGGAAGGTGTAATTGTCACTGCGGGAGCCGCCGGTTGTAACTATTGTATTTCCCAGAATGAGGGCAAAATTCCCGCTTTTAAGGTGGATGTTGAAGATACTACTGGTGCTGGGGATGGTTTTGTGGCTGGGTTTATTCATCAGTTATGTCATTCAGGAATTCAAGGTTTAAAAGATGCAGAAACGGTGAAAAAAATTATTACTTATTCGAGTGCAGTCGGGGGAATGGTAGCGATGAAACCAGGCGCGATCGCCTCTCAACCTACGGCTGCCGAAGTGGAAGCTTTTTTGTATTTACATAACAGCCTTTAACTGTAAAGGCGAAGCATTCAGGCAAATAATTTATGGTTTTTATCAAAGATTTTTTGCCCGAATGCTTCGCCCCTACAGTCAAACATATCAAGTAGTGTACTCGGCGTTAATCTTCACATAGTCATAACTCAAATCGCAACCCCAAGCCTTTCCACTACCATTCCCATTACCAACACTCACTTGAATTAACACAGTATCACCCTTCAAATATTCACCGGCGGCCGCAGCTTTCATATAATTACTAGCAGCAACGCGATCGAATGGTAAAGGTTGACCATTTTCCATCAACAAGAAATCACCTAATTGAATCCGCAAATTTTCTTGATCGAATTGTACTCCCGCACGTCCCGCCGCCGCTGCAATTCTTCCCCAATTTGGATCGCGACCAAAAATTGCCGATTTTACCAAAGAAGAACTGACAATGGTTTTAGCAATTTTACTAGCCGATATTTCATCGGGTGCGCCGCTAACTTGTACCTCAATTAAACAAGTTGCACCTTCACCATCACGAGCAACTGACTTAGCTAAATAGATACAAACTTCTGTCAACATTGCCTCTAATTTGTCTGCATCTGGCCCTTTTTCAGTAATAGCTGATGTGCGAGATTGACCATTAGTTAAAGCAATCAAAGAATCATTGGTACTGGTATCACCATCAACGGTAATTTGATTGAAACTTCTGTCAGCTGCACGACTTAACATTTCTTGCCATAAATGGGGTGAAACTGCGGCATCACAGGTGACAAATGCTAACAATGTTGCCATATTTGGGTGAATCATTCCCGAACCTTTGCAGATACCACCAATGCGAACTGGGCGGTCGCCAAACATGGTTTCTAAAGCAATAGTTTTAGGTACTAAATCGGTGGTACAAATTGCCTTCGCCGCCGCATCCGAACCGGTTTCCGAAGCCGCCGCAATTAATTGGGGAATTGCGGCTTTTAAGGGTTCCATTTTAATCCGTTGTCCAATTACTCCAGTGGAAGCAATGAGGATTAATTCGGGAGAAATATTCAAGGATGAGGCTAATACTTCGGTGCTTTCGATCGCATCGGCTAATCCTTGCTCTCCAGTGGCGGCGTTAGCTTGACCGGCATTGCATAAAATCGCTTTGGCGCTGGGTTTAGCTTGGAGGCGTTGGCGACAATAATCGACACAAGCGGCGCGCACGACGGAGGTGGTGAAGACTCCAGCGGCGATCGCATCGACTTCTGACAAAATTAAAGTTAAATCTGGTGCTCCTGAAGGTTTTAACCCGGCGACGATTCCTGCTGCTTTGTAGCCTTTGGGTGCTGTGACTCCGCCGCTAATTACTTGCCAATCTGACATAGTTACCTCAATTTATCCGCGATCTGTTGAGAGGGGATTATACCATCAAGGTCATCATGGTAATGGTGGCGTTGTTGACTATTTGAGAGTTCGCGATCGCCTTTCCCTCTTCACTGCGATATAATACCAATTCTAAAAAATTTGGCAACAGTTTTGGTAGGGGCGGGTTCACCTAAATCCATGCTAGAAGCTAAAATATTAAATAACCCGCCCCGAATACTGTTTCACTTTCTGAGTAAAGGATAAATTCTATTTGGCGATCGACTAAACCCGTTAAAGCATCCCTTATCGATCATTTTTGTGCCTAATTTGTTGATTGGGAAAGAAATATCTTGAGATTAATTATTGAATTAAATGGTAAAATCTTCTGTGACATTAACTCCTTGCCAAGCAACTTTAACTTGGAAATAATCGTCAAGAACTGCCCTAAATTCATATTGAAGGTTATCAGTAGCAGTATCCGCCTTTTCTTGCCAGAAAACTTTGCCGTCTTTATATAAAACAATTAATTCAAGATTTGGCGGTAAAGTTTGCGATCGCGCGGGACATACCCACAAATGAACATTGATTCGATCGCTTTCTTCAGGCAAAAGAGTCACTACTAGCACAATACGAACCATATCAAGCCGTATTTTTAACTCAATAATCTTACCAATTCTTACCCCCACAGCAGAATTTTTGGGGTCAATTTTTCCCAAACTCACAGCAGCTTGGCGGCGTAAGGTATCATCTTGAGTTGTTTGTAATAAATGAGTTAGCGCGGCGATCGCTTCAGCATTTCCTAGTTCGACATGACCTAATAATTCAGCCGCCCGCCATTGATTCCCCTTATTGCGGCTATCCTGTAACAATTCAATTAGTTTAGGAATTTTAGGCTTACTAGAATAACCGTTCCGATACCGTTCAGATCCGGCGATCGCATAAACTAAATTAGGCTCTAAAGTTTCTAAGGATTCTATCATTTCCTCAAATATCTCCCAGCCACATTGTAAATAATTCTTTGCCCGTTCAACTAAATTTTTTTCTCTTACTAATGGTTTTAAACGCCTCTCATACAAACGTTGCCTAAATTCATCATTTGCTAAGAAAGCCGCCCACTGGTAAAATGGCACTTTCAGCCGAGGAGAATAAACCGATAAATCACTGAAAATCTCTAATAATTTTTCCGGTTGTACTTCAGATAAACTGGGTAATAGTGGGACTTCTTCTTGCAAGTTTAACCCTAGAGTAATTTGCATAACAGTCAAAGATTCTGTTAACTCCTCAATTGGCAAAGAATAGGTGTAATTTCCCGCGCTGTATCTACCTTCATTCTTCAGTTGGCGGTGGGTAGTAAACCCCCACACCTCCATCCAATACTCATCATCATCCCCATCTAAATTCACCTGCACTGCCAAATAATAATCAGCAGCCCAAGTAGGAATATCAACCCACTCCTGCGGCACAGATAATTCTTCTAACTCTCCCTCATCACTGGGAATTAATACCAGTCTAGTTTCGCCAATTTTAATGGCAGTTCCATTTACAACTTCCCAAATACTGTCAATATCCTGATGCTTCCAGACTGAAGGTTGAAGCAATAATTCTCCTTCTAGCCATTCGGATAGCCAGTTCAAGAAAGCCTTTAAACAAGCGCCATTTAGATCGGCATTGTAGCGAGAAATAGGATTAGAATGATATTGAGCTTTTTCCCATGCAGTCTCTCGATCGGATTGCTCAATCATCAACCGCAAACGGTAGGAATTATGAACATCAAAAGACTGTAATTGATTAAATTCAAACATTGCTTATTCTCTTTATTTTACAAATTATCAAACTTTGCCATTATTTACAAGATTATCAATAGTTTTAGATATCTCTTCATCCCCTAGAGGTAGATTGGGAGTTCCCCAAACCGCTAAAATTTGAGCTTGATAAAACTGCACTAGCCACTTTTCTACATACTCCTTCACCCAAGTATTCAAGACTTTAATTAAATTTGCCTGTAATTTCTGTTGAGCTTGATATATCATGTCATTCACCTCTAAGGAATTCATCCCTAACTGACTGGCAATTCTCTCTTCGGCTATCCATTGGCCGTATCGGAGGCGCAAAACTTCTTGTTCTTTAGATTCAAGTTCTTTTATTGCTTCAATTAAAGCTACTTGAATTAAATCTGAGTGTAGGGGAGCGCGGAAATTTCGCTGTAACCATCCAACAACATAATCGGCAACCCATTCACGGGGCTGGGACATTTCTACCAGAGTTTTTAAGAAATTAATCTTAATCGCATAGAGTCGTCGAGAAATGAGTGACTGGTTAACTTTTAATTGATGTGCTACCTGGGTTTGGTTGAATCCAGCACCGTAATAAAGTAAGAGAATTTTGTGTTGTTCGGGTTTGAGACTTTGTAGCTGTTTGTGAAAATTAGAGTTAATTTGTTTGGGTAATTCTTTTGCTACTGTGTCAACATCTTCATTTTCTGTTTCCTTATACGGTGGTTCAGGAATATCGTCTATAGGAACTTTACGATCGATGGATTTGGGATAATTTTGTAACGCATCAATGCAGATATTCATCCAATCTTGTATTTGCTCTCCGGTAATGTTTGAACCGGCCGAGACTTCATGGGGTGCGATCGATAAAGACTTTTCTGCATTGTAACACTTCGCCGCCGTATCAAAGTCTTCGCGCTCGGGATCTGGCCATTTCTTGCCAGTTTTTCGCATCCCCGGATTATTAACTTTATGCAAGCGATAAACTTGTTTAAAGTATTTGCGTGCAAAGATATATTGAGAAATATTAGGTTCTTGATATCCACCTCTTTGCAGTGCTTCTCGAAGCTCTCGATCGCTTTTTTGAGCCAGCAATCGCCAGCACGAAAACTTACCAAGAACTGCTTCTGATTGGATAACTTTGATCAAAGTTTGCTGAATGTAGGTATCCAGAGAAGTCTTAAGAGAAAGGTCATAAGACAGTAACAATCTCAAAAGATTATCAAAATTGTAAATAAAAATGCGAGCATAGCAAAGATATTCGTCCCAAGGCCAATCCTTTGACTTTAACCAGACTGTTCTAGCTGCGTGGTAGCAATCTGTTTCAAAGTAACTAGCCAAGTGTTCTAAAGCTAGTTTTTTCCTATTTTGTGGTTCCCAGTCTTGGGAAATCGGCGAAGGATCGATCGCGATCTCTCGCCAAAATTCTGCTACACTCTTAAATTGATTATGCCTACCGCACAACTGTAAAAGCGACTGGTTTCGTTGTTGGTATAACTCAAAGTTACGTTTAAGATGAACACGCTTTTGCCACTGAATGACTGAATGACTATTGCTAGTAGTCAGCATAAGATAAGTGCAAAAATACTCGGTGATATCTCGACGTTCGGGTAGTCTGGGAATGCTTTCCTGGTCAAAAGGTTTGGACATTTCAGCCGGTTCTCCAAGAACAATAAAGGAAAATTTGATCCACAAGTTTTAGTTTAAACTTAATTGAGCTTGTTTGCCGCGATCGCCGACTATAATCCCTTCTTACCCTAACCCTAGCCCTTAGCCCCTAGCTAGGGCTGTAACCTTGAATATTTTCTGGGTCAAACCTCCGCAGAATAGTTGTAGCTTGGCGAGTCATAGTTTCACTCCCATTCACAACTATCAAATATTTACCAGCATTTAACCGATTCCGATAAGGTAAAGCATCACCAGAAACTAATCCAACACCACCACCAACAAAGAGACTACCCATCGCCCCAGAAAGCGCCCCTAAAATACCGCCAATAATATGATCGCCAACTTCGCCAGCAAAAGCAAAAGTCTTTAAACCAGTAATTAAGCTAAAACAAAAGCCGGCAACAAATCCAAAGGGAACTAGCCAAATTGCCATAAACTTAGCTTGTTTAATCGCCTGTTCTTTCGGATCAATTAATCCATATTCATCAGCGCTTTTATATCCTCTGCCTAAAATGCTGATTTGTTTCATCGGTAATCCTTCTTTTTCGAGGGCAGAATAAGCAGCTTCGGCTTGAATTCTGTCTGGGAGTACGGCAATGAGATAGTTCATTTCGATCTGTATCCTGAGTATTAATTCAAAACTGTAACTATTTAGTATACTGCTAAAGTACACAGTAGGTAAGGAGTTGAGCGATTTTTAAGCGATGAAAAAGGTAAACCTAAAATCTTTACAAGCAAAAAGCTGGCTTTGTGACCCCAGATACAGATACAATTGCATACTGCGGAAAGCTTTGTTTATTTTGTCCCACTTGTTATGCCAAAGGTTCTTGTATCGGATTCTATTGATGCTGCTGGACTTGACATCCTTCGTCAAGTCGCTCAAGTTGATGTAAAAACTGGTTTGCCATTAGAGGAACTGGTGCGAATTATCTCAGAATATGACGCATTGATGATTCGCTCTGGTACTCAAGTTACTAAAGAAATTATTGAAGCTGGTAATCAGCTAAAAATTATCGGTCGGGCGGGTGTGGGGGTCGATAATGTGGATGTACCCGCTGCTACTCGTAAGGGGATCGTTGTCGTTAATTCTCCTGAAGGTAACACGATCGCGGCGGCGGAACACGCGATCGCCATGATGTTAGCCATTTCCCGTTATATCCCCGAAGCCGATCAGTCCGTGAAAAACAGTAAATGGGAACGCAACCGCTTTATGGGTGTGGAAGTTTACAAAAAAACCCTGGGAATTGTCGGTTTAGGTAAAATTGGTTCCCACGTCGCCGCCGCTGCTAAAGCAATGGGGATGAAACTTTTAGCCTACGATCCTTTTATTTCTACCGAACGGGCTGAACAAATCGGCTGTCGGTTGGTAGAGTTGGATTTACTGATGCGCGAGTCAGATTACATTACCTTACACATCCCCAAAACTCCAGAAACCTATCATTTGATTAACGCTGAAGTCTTGGCGAAAATGAAATCTAGCGCCCGGATTATTAATTGTGCCAGAGGCGGAATTATTGACGAAAATGCTTTATTCACCGCTTTAGAACAGGGTCAAATTGCGGGGGCGGCGTTGGATGTTTATGAAAATGAACCTCTACAGGCTGATTCTCCCTTGCGATCGCTCGGTCAAAAAATTATCCTCACACCCCACCTGGGAGCCTCCACAGCCGAAGCTCAAGTCAATGTCGCGATCGATGTCGCCGAACAAATTAGAGACGTGCTCCTGGGCTTGCCAGCCCGGTCTGCGGTGAATATTCCTGGCATCTACCCCGATGCGATCGAAAAACTCAAACCCTATCTACAACTAGCAGAAACCCTCGGTAACTTAGTAAGTCAACTCGCCGGCGGACGAGTCGATTACCTCAATGTCCGACTCCAAGGGGAACTCGCCAGCAATCAAAGTCAACCAGTAGTAGTAGCTGCTCTTAAAGGCCTCCTTTCTCAAGCGCTACGGGAACGAGTAAACTACGTTAATGCCAGCATTGAAGCCAAAGAAAGAGGCATTCGCGTCATCGAAACGCGAGATGCTTCTGTCCGCGACTATGCTGGATCGCTCATGTTAGAAGCAAAAGGCACTCTGGGCGAACACACTGTCACCGGAGCCGTCTTAGGAGACACAGAAATTCGGATCACTAGCGTTGATGAATTTCCCGTCAATGTTTCCCCTAGTCGCCATATGCTGTTTACTTTACACCGCGATATGCCAGGAATTATTGGCAAAATAGGTTCCCTATTGGGCAGTTTTAATGTCAATATTGCCAGTATGCAGGTAGGTCGCAGAATTGTGCGCGGGGATGCAGTGATGGTATTGAGCCTTGACGATCCTCTACCGGAAGGAATACTAGCAGAAATTCTCAAAGTTGCCGGCATTCGAGATGCTTACACGGTAACTCTTTAGGCATGAAAAGTTAAAAATTAAAAATTAAAAATTGTGGGGATAAATTTTTAATTTTTAATTTTTACTTAAACTTAATGAAGCCTTCCAATTTTTAATTCTTAATTTTTAATCTTTAATTAATTTATGGCACATAGCTGGTGGGAAATTCGAGTTCTTTGCGATCCAGGGCTAGAAGATATAATCTTCTGGCGCATGGAAAACTTTGGCTGTCGGGGAACAGCCAGCGAGAATAAAAATAACTATTGTTTAATATTGGCTTATTTACCAGAAGAAAAGGCAGGTTTGCTAGATTTAGCGGCTCTTTCTCTCCACCTACGCCAAGATGCTCTTTGTGCAGGTTTATCGCTACCAATTGCTCATTGGAATTTAATTGATGAAGAAGATTGGGCAAGTAGTTGGAAAGAACATTGGCAACCTCAAGAAATTGGCGATCGCTTTTTAATTTATCCAGCTTGGCTATCAGTACCAAGTAAATCAGATCGCCTTATACTGCGTTTAGATCCCGGCATGGCCTTTGGCACCGGTACTCATGCAACAACTCAACTATGTTTAGAATCCTTGGAAATGCGACTGGGTTTTGATAGTGAAATCGATCCAATAATCGCTGATATTGGTTGCGGTTCCGGTATTTTATCCATTGGAGCAATTTTATTAGGAGCCAAAAAAGTTTATGCTGTAGATACAGATCCCTTAGCGGTAGATGCAGCTATTAGTAATCGCAAACTTAACCGGATTATTTCTAATCAGTTAACCGTAGAAGAAGGTAGTATTCGGGATTTGATAGAAATGCTAGACGGCCCGGTGGATGGTTTGTTGTGCAATATTTTAGCAGAAGTGATTATTGATTTAATTCCCCAATTTGAGGCAATTGCTAAACCTACTACTTGGGGAGTTCTCAGCGGTATTTTACTAGATCAAGCGAAGCCAATTGCTGATACTTTAGAGCAGCATGGTTGGGTAGTAGCAACCTTATGGCGGCGACAAGATTGGTGTTGTTTTAACATTCGGCGATCGTAATGAAGGAAGAAGGAAGAAGGAAGAAGGAAGAAGGAAGAAGGAAGAGGGAAGAGGGAAGAGGGAAGAGGGAAGAAGGAAGAAGGAAGAGGGAAGAGGGAAGAAGACTGTTAACAGTTAACAGTTAACAAATAACAGTTAACAAATAACAGTTAACAAATAACAGTTAACAAATAACAAATAACAGTTAACTAACTCAAAACTTCCCTTAAATCTAAATGACTTTCAATAGTATCAGCCAAAGAATCTAAAAGAGCTTCCCGCTGTTCGCGATAGTTAGAAATACCAGTAGGTAAAGCTTGTAAACCGCGTTGTTGGCGCAAGTGATTTAACCAAGAACGTCGCCAAGCGCCATTATCAAAAATACCATGCAAATAAGTACCCCAAACCGATTGAGCATGATTAATAAAACCTAAACCGGGATCGTCAAACAGTGGTCTAGCCAAATCGGATTTTAGTAATTGTGTTCGCCCCTGATGAATTTCATAACCCGAAACTGGTAAACCAACTTGCGGATAATTAGAAATTACTGTGCGTTGACGAGAGATTTTTGTGGGAGCCATTAATGTTTTAAGTGGTAATAATCCGAGTCCATCGCATTGTCCTATATCTCCTTCAATGCCATCTGAATCAATTAGAACTTGTCCTAACATTTGAAATCCGCCACAAATTCCCATCACTGTTCCCCCAGCAGCGATATAGTTTTGAATTGCTTCTGCCATGCCAGTTTGTCGCAGGATAATTAAATCAGAAATTGTAGTTTTAGAACCAGGAATAATCACGGCATCTGGATAACCTAAATCGTCTTTAGGACTAATATATTTGACGTTGACGGTAGGTTCTGATTCCAGTGGATCGAAATCTGTAAAGTTAGAAATGCGTGGCAAGCGAATCACTGAAATATTAATATCGGCTTTGTAATTATTAGAGCCGCGCTCTAGTAAACTCAGTGAATCTTCGGCGGGAAATACATCATCTATCCAGGGAATTACACCAGCTACGGGAATATTAGTTCTTTCTTCTAACCAAGTAATTCCTGGCTGTAAAATTGAGCGTTGACCTCGGAATTTATTAATGACAATTCCTCGAACTAATGCTCGTTCTTCTGGTTCTAATAGCTCCAAAGTCCCAACAACGTGAGCGAAGGCTCCGCCTCTATCAATATCAACTACTAACAGGGTTTTTGCGTTAAGATGTTTGGCTACCCGCATATTAGTTAAGTCGCGGTGTTTGAGATTAATTTCAGCTGGGGAACCTGCTCCTTCACAAATTAGTAAGTCAAATTCTTGGGATAAAAATTCGAGAGATTCTTGGATGGCTTGCCAACCGATATCAAAAAAATTTTCGTAGTATTGAGAGGCTTTGACGTTAGCAACTGCTCGACCTTTGATAATAACTTGAGAGGTCATATCACCTTGGGGTTTTAATAGAATTGGGTTCATTTCTACCAAAGGTGCGATGCCTGCGGCCCAAGCTTGTACGGCTTGAGCGTAGCCTATTTCTCCGCCATTAGCTGTGACATAGGAATTTAAGGCCATGTTTTGACCTTTGAAGGGAGCAACGCGCCAACCACGACGAGATAGAATGCGGCATAATGCTGCTACTAGGAGTGATTTTCCTGCGTGGGAGGTGGTGCCCACAACCATAATTGCTTTCATAATTAAGTTAGTTAAGTAGATGGAAAAAGGAGCTATTTATCAACTATTAGTGTTGAAACTTTTTGCCAGGGAAGCGAAAGTTTTTACTGTCTGAATTATAGGTGCTAATGGGTTAAAAGTTAAAAATTAAAATTTAAAACTAGCATTTGAGCTATGAGGTTGAGTTGAGTGGGTTTGACAGATTTAACCGAACTTGGACAGGACTTACGAGGATGGTACGTAAGCCCTACTATAATTGGGTTTGAGCCCACATTCCGCACCCTCAA
>MBRE01000083.1:0-28827 GCA_001698425.1 Oscillatoriales cyanobacterium USR001
TGCGGAATGTGGGTTTAAACTACTCACAGACTCGATCGATGTAGTTTCTAAGACAACTGGTGACAAAGAAATTTTCTCAACTACTGGCGTACAGCCCAGCCATTGTATAGCAACTTCAGCAAACTGCTGGCGGGAACCCGTGACGCAGAATCGTGTAGGCTTTGTCACCCCTGAATTTTTTAGTCCTAATAATTCTAACTCTTGAGCCGCTGCCGCGACAACGTGGGTGGCTGGATCGACTAGCTTTACCTGAGTAGGTAGAAGCGATCGCAGTACCGGAGCCAAATAGGGATAATGAGTACAACCGTAAACTAAAGTATCAATCTGCTGCTGAATCAAAGGAGCCAAATATTCTTGCGCCACTTCTAAGGTGTAGGGGTCATGGATACGGTTTTGCTCAATCAACGGTACAAATTCAGGACAGCCAACTTGCCAAACCTGACAATTAACATCCATTTCCAGAATAGCACGGCGGTAAGCATTGCTGGCGGCCGTAGCCGGAGTAGCAATCACCCCAATTCGTCGCCCTTGCTGCACTGCTGCCCGTGCTCCTGGTAAAATTACGCCTAAAATTGGTAGATCGAACTCAGCTTGTACTGCCTCCAAAGCTAACGCCGAGCTTGTATTGCAGGCCATGATGACCATTTTCACTTTTTGCGATCGCAGCCAAGCCATAATTTCCCTAACAAAATGGGTAATTTCCGCAGCAGAGCGAATGCCATAAGGTAATCTAGCCGTATCTCCCAAATAAAGGATAGATTCATTAGGTAATTGTCGGTATAACTCTCTCAAAACCGTCAAACCACCTACACCACTATCAAAAATACCAATTCTGTGTTGTCCTAAATCAGTTGTCATTGCTCAGTTATAAATAATTTTTGCAATTTTGTTAACTGTTATTGGTTAACTGTTATTGGTTAACTGTTATTGGTTAACTGTTATTGGTTAACTGTTATTGGTTAACTGTTATTGGTTAACTGTTATTGGTTAACTGTTATTTGTTAACTGTTAACAAATAACCAATAACAAATAACCAATAACAAATAACAAATAACCAATAACAATTTAATTACCTTGTCGGAGGTAAAGTAAAATACCGCGAGCGATCGAGGCTGCCATTTGGCTTCGGTAAGCCGGATCTCTCAGTCTAGCTGCATCATCCGCACCCGTTACAAAACCTACCTCCACTAATACAGAAGGCATAGAAGTCTTCCTCAAAACGTAAAATCTGGCTTGTCGCACGCGGCGATCCGCAGCACCAGTACCTTGCAAAATACTACTGTGGATAGTGCGAGCTAGAGTTTCCCCGTTATCGTAATAATAAGTTTCAATTCCATTAACATCGGGGCGAGTCATATCAATAGCATTAGCGTGAATGCTGACAAATAATGTGGCATTAATTCGTTCAGCTAGATCCACCCTGGGTTGTAAATCAATTTCGCGATCGTCGGTTCTAGTCATAATCGCTTGGATACCCTGCTGTTGCAGAATTGCTGTCACTTGTTGTGAGATATCCAACACAATTTCCTTTTCCTGTAAACCGCCAATTCCCACCGCGCCCGGATCTCTTCCACCATGTCCCGGATCGATCGCGATCACAATTCGTCCATTAGGAGTCCGAGGTAACTCAGGTAGAGGAACATTTCTTGGTGGAAAAGGAGGAATAGGATTAGTCGTCGGTGGTGGCGCGGCATTATCTATCGGTCTTAACTGTACCGAAAGTAATTGAGGAGTTGGCTGCATCACTCTAACAACACGGACTCCCGCCGTAGGTTGTACCCAAATCACCACAGTTTCAGCATCTTCTTGCGTCGCCGTCAATCCGATCGTGTCACTTGGCTGTGCTTGAGCGACTTGAGCAACCAGTTGAGCTTTGGGAATCCTCAGCCAGTAAGCGCCCGATTGCTGATTCCAGCCGCTAGTGTAGCTTACGGGGCGATCGGTTCTAATTAAAACTTGCGTATCATTAGCCGTCAAAGCGATCGACTGAATCGCCGCTAAATCACTAACACTCTGGCGAGGTGGTAGTAGAGGAGGGCGGCGGCTGACATTATTGGGTTTATTCGTTGGTATGACGACAATCCCGCCCATATT
Organism: Oscillatoriales cyanobacterium USR001; assembly: GCA_001698425.1. Taxonomy (GTDB): domain Bacteria; phylum Cyanobacteriota; class Cyanobacteriia; order Cyanobacteriales; family Microcoleaceae; genus Kamptonema. Next base: position 2,095 of record MBRE01000083.1, read on the forward strand.
ACTGAAAAAAGCTCGCCAATTTGTATTTTGATCGGTCATTCGTAGAGTGACGCGAGCGATCGGGGGCGAAGTTGGTAGTTGCCTAATTTCCAGGCTATCGACACCGTGTTGATTCACTACCTTTTCTTGCTGATTTAGCTGTGCAGAGAGATTCGCGCCAGAAATATCTATTGTCGCCAAATCTCCAGCACGACTTTGCTGAAGCGAAATTTCCGGTCGATTCCCCCTAGTCCGAATAAAAAAACCATCCTTTGTGATCTCCACATTTTCTACCACAGTCCCAGCGGTAGAGACTTGTGGTTCAGGATTGGGGGCCCTTGGTGGGATTGATGGTCGTCTTTCCCCTGTGGCCAGCGCGATCGGCACAGGCAAATCCACAGTCCACTGGCTAGGAGAGATGCCCCGGAACCGCACTTGTTGCGGATCGAGCGTATAACCGGGACTCAGTTGAACCACAATTCTCGTTGTTACTGCATCAAACTGCCCTACCCGGACAGATTCAAAACCCCCTGAAACTGGTTGAGCGAGTGAAGTACCCCCCAAGCTAGTTTCCGGCAGATCGATTACCAAGCGCGTCGGGTTGAAAATCAGTTGTGCTTTTGGTTGAACTCCGCCAACAGTGGTAAAGTACAGCCGATTCTGATTAGCATCGAATCGCCAAGATTCTAGTCTCGCTGCTTCCGCAGCCGATGACAGCAAAAACACACTTAAGAAACTGGGTAATAGCCAGTGGAATTTCACGACAGTTTTTCCTCGTTTGCGTTGCAGCCAAAAGCGTTGAATCAAAAGTACCCGCAGCTTTCAGCTATATTGACATTTATCAAACCCTTCTTTGAAAGCGGGCTTAAAAAAACATAACATTTATCGAAAATATTGAGGGCGATGAATCTGACAAGTAATCCGCACCCTTGATTCCTTCTTCCGATATTTTCAGTTAAGACCCTGAAGTTTTTGTCTCAAGTTCTGCGATCCAATGCAAAATTTCTGTATTAACTCGCTCTGGACATTCATCATGGGGGCAGTGACCTGCATTTTCTAGTTCAACAAGTTTTAAGTTTGGATTGTAATCTATAAATTGACGCGGTTTAGCAAATTGGGGGGGAATCATCCGGTCTTGCAGACCCCAAATTAGGAGAATGGGAATTTGTAATTTGGGGAGTACCGTTTTGACACCTGGACCAAAGTCTGCACTACCTATGGATTTAAACAAGGAACAAAAGGCACGAGCAGAGCCGCGATCGCGGGCTGGGCCTGATAAAATCTCCACCAGTTCATCTGTCACCGCATCAGGATTACTATAGGCTAAAGTTGCCCAGCGACGGACGATCGCCGGGCGACGAACTAAATAAAAAATAGCTCTTAAAATTGGTGGAGAGGCAAAAAAGTTTTCCAGCGCCGCGATCGTTGGTTGCACCCAAGACGGCACAGCCGTTTCACGCATCGCTGGGTCAGGCAAACTAATCATTACAATTCCCGATACCATATCCGGGTGAGCGGCTGCGGCCGCCAGACAAACCAAAGAACCAATGGAGTTTCCCACTAAAACCACCGGCGATCGCACAAACATCTGCCAAAACTCATAAACTTGAGCCACCCAGAGAGACACATCATAATTCACAGGAGCTTTTTGAGAAGCACCAAAACCCAACAGATCCAAAGCATAAACAGTACGATTTTCCGCAAGTTGGGCTAAATTGTGCCGCCAATGACCAATAGAAGCCCCAAACCCATGCAGCAAAATCAAAGGCAATTCCTCCAGTTGTCCCAAATCCCCAGAAGTTCGCAGGTAAGTGTAACGAATTTGCCAACCTCGCCAAACCCAGTCTCTTTGAGTCCCAATTTTTTGATGCCAAAGTTCAGAAGTCCTCAAACTCTACCCTCTCAATATAAATTTACAATTCAGTATTTTTTATTCTAGCCGGGAGGCGTAGAGTATGGTAAAATCAGAAAATTACTTCTAACTAACTGGGAAGTTTGGAAAATTTAGATTAAATATACACAGAAATTAAGTCAGAGTGAGTAGAATGTCATTACAAAGAAGCCACATTAATCAATCAGCGAGCTTGCAGAAAACTTAAATGCCTGTGATCGAAAAAAGACAAAACCGTAATCAACCTCAGATTAACGACAACATTCGATTTCCCAAAATTCGGGTCATCGATACAGATGGTGCTCAACTGGGGATCATGCTTCCTCAAGATGCCCTGCGGCTGGCAGAGGAAAAAGACCTTGACCTCGTTCTGCTCAGCGATAAAGCCGATCCACCCGTATGTCGGATTATGGACTACGGCAAATTTAAGTTTGAGAAGGACAAGAAAGAGCGAGAAGCCAAGAAAAAACAGCACACAGCTGATGTTAAGGAAGTAAAAATGCGGTACAAAATTGAGGAACACGACTATCAAGTGCGCCTCTCTCAAGCGGACCGCTTTCTCAAAGCTGGCGATAAGGTTAAGGCAACGATCATGTTCCGAGGGCGGGAAATCCAACACAGTAACCTAGCAGAAGACTTACTGAAACGGATGGCCACCGATTTACAGGAACTCGCAGAAGTGCAGCAAGCCCCGAAAAAAGAAGGCAGGAGCATGATGATGCTACTATCTCCCAAAAAATAGGAGAATGGTTAATTAGGGGAAAAGGGAAAACAGGCGGAAAATTAAAAATGATAAATTTAATTTTTAATTTTTAATTTTAATTCCTTTCTCCCTTGATTAAAAGCTACTTATATAGAGGGATAAAAACGCTGCATGGAACTGACAAATCAGCGGTTGACCAAAAATCGGTTTGGACAGGGGCTACTGCGATCGCTCAATCTTCGTCCCGAAGAAGTGGAGCGAACGCTACTAATGTTTACCGTCTATACGGTCACGTCCATAGGTCTGATCTGGCTCGAACTTAGCGTGATCAGTCTATTTCTGGACGAGTATGGAGCAGATAAACTCCCTTGGATTTACATTGCTACGGCGGCTACAGGTTCCGGTTTAGGTTTCCTGTATTCCTGGTTGCAAGAAATTATCCCCCTGCGTCGGGTGATCGTGGCAATATTGCTGTTAATGGCGATACCTCTGTTCTTATTTCGCTTCGGCATTGGTGTAGAAGATATCCGCATTGCAGGTTTTAGTGTGGGTTTTATCACAGTGTTTCTGATGTGGCTGTGGGTAGAATCCTGTTATGTTCTTGATGACTTAAACACATCGATCACTTGTAACCAACTTTTTAATATTCGTGAAATTAAACGTACTTATCCCCTAGTAAGTAGTGGATATTTAGTGGCGGGAGTAGTCAGTGGTTTTTCTCTGCCGGTACTACTTCAGTTTGTGGGGCTAAAAAATATTACTTTAGTCTCTGGCTTCATGGTAATTTGCGGCGGATTGACGCTTTTTTATCTGTCGGAAAAGTATCAGCAAGCTTTTCCTGACTCGGCTAGATGGGTTGATGATGAGGATGAAGAGCAGGAATTTTCTGCTCGCCGAGTGCAAGGACCGGTGCAAGGTTATATTATTCCACTGGTTGGTTTTTTCTTTTTAGCAGAACTGCTTTATGTATTAGTAGATTTCCAATTTTTTAGTCAATTAGAGTGGAAATACCCGGATGAAGGTAGTGAAATTGCTACTTTTTTGGGGTTGTATGAGGGGATTCAAGGTTTATTCCAAGTAGCGACTCAGTGGTTTGCTTCTAGTCGTTTGGTAGAAAGAATTGGGGTTTTTGCAACGGCGATGGTGCTGCCGGCAGGGATTGTTATTTTGGGCGTGTTTTGTTTGGTTTGTGGTGCAACTAATCTATTTTCGGTGTTTATCGGTTTAGTATTGCTGAGATTTTTAGACGAATTATTTCACTATACTTTGCTGGAAACTACTGGACCGGTGTTGTTTCAACCGATTCCTGACAATATTCGCAGTGGGATTCAAACTCTGGTGAATGGTGTGGCAGAACCGGTGTCGACGGGGGTTTCTGGGGCAACGATTTTGGCTTTGTTGTGGGTGACGGAACAGTTTCTCTCTCAGGAGGATGAGGCGAAGTTTCACGATCAGCAAAGTTTAATTTTCATTGTGGCGATTATTTTGTTTGGTTTGGTGTGGCTGGGAGTGGTGTTGTTGATTCGTTCTCAATATGTGGGTTTGTTGGTGAAAAGCTCTGAGCGGGGACGTTTGGGGGTTTCGGATGTGGATATGCCTTCGCTGAAGCGGGCAATTGTTGAAAATTTGAAGAAGGAGTCTCCAGAGGCGGAGAAACGTTCTTGTATTGAGTTGTTGAGCCAAATGGACCCGAAGAATGTGGGTGAGGTGTTGGTTCCTTTGCTGGAGGGTTTGCCTTCTTCGTTGCAGCGGCAGAGTTTGGAGATTATGTTGAATCACCCAAATCCGGCTTATCTGGATTCGGTGCGATCGCTCTCGAATCGACCTGTGCTGCCGGAGGTGTTGGCTTTGGCTTTGCGCTATGTTTGGCTGACGGAGCCGGAACCGGATATTAGTCAGTTGCAGCCTTATCTACAGTCTTCGGTGGATGCGGTGGTGCGGGGGACGGCGGCGGCTTTGATTATGCGGCGGGGCGATCGCGAACAAAAGGCGGAGGCGACTAATGCTTTGCGGCGGATGCTGACTTCAAAACAGGAGCGGGAACGGGTAATGGGGACTCGGGCTTTGGGGGAGGCTGATTATTTACAGGGTTTGCGGCTGTATATTCCAAATTTGCTGCAAGATGAGTCGCTGCGGGTGCGTTGTGCTTTGTTGGAGGCGATCGCTTCTACTCATTTGGAAGAATATTATCCTTCTCTGTTACGGGGGCTATCCTACAAGTCAACTCGTGAGGCGGCTTTGGCGGCTCTGGTGCGGTTGGAAAATGATGCGGTTCCTTTGCTGGTGAATCTGGCAAATGATATCCATAAGTCTGATTTGGTGCGTTTGCAAGCTTGGACGGCTGTAGGTCAAATTGGGACGATCGAGGCTTTGGATGCCTTAGTTAGTCATTTAATGACTTCCTGGGGAACTAATCGCCGCAATATTCTGCGAATTCTGCTGAAAATGCCCAAGGAGGCGGGAATTGAAGGTGTTTTGGATCGGATCGGGCGCAGTGGATTGGAAATTTTAATTGACCAAGAAATGATGTTTATTGGTCAAATTTATGCGGCTTTGATCGATTTATCTAGGGGTTTAGGTGTGGTATTGAGGGATGAGGATGAGGATGATGAGGATGAGGATGAGGATGAGGATGAGGATGAGGATGAGGATGAGGATGCTGCTCCTAGTTTGCCTGTCACCAAAACCCCAAAGGCAGACTATGGTGATTTGCTCAGACGAGCTCTGCGGGGTTTAGAGTCGGATGCGGTGGAGCGATGCTTTTTGTTGATGAAGTTCCTTTATCCTTTGGATGCAATTCAGGTAGCGTCTTTTAATATCCAGTCTGAGTCGAAGTCGAATATGGCACGGGGATTGGAAATTTTGGATAATACTGTGGATCTCCCCCATAAGCGAGCTCTGATTAGTATTCTCGATCGCCATTCCGAGACAGAAAAATTGCAAAGTCTTTCGGATTTGACGACAACAAAACTTCTGGCTCCAAGCGATCGCTTGCGCCGCTTGCTAGAGTTGCGTCATTTCTTGTCTGACTGGACTTTGGCTTGTTGTTTTCACTTGGCACGGGAGTCTCGTTGGAGTTTAACGGCAGAGCAAACTCTGGTTTGTCTGCGTCACCCAACGGGATTTGTCCGAGAAGCGGTGCTTGCTTACTTGAGAGTTGCTTCGCCTCGCGCTCTGGTGGAGTTGCTGCCAATGCTGCAAAATGATGTTGATAATCTTGTAGCAGGTCAAGTTCAGGAGATGATGAGAGAGTTGGGAGTTAGATCCAATTCCCACGTTTAACAGTTAACGGTTAACTGTTAATTGTTAGCCGTTAATAATTACCAATTACCAATTACCAATTCCCAATCTAAAATCTATAATGGCTTATGTTAACCAGCGTCGATCGCCTATTATTTGTCAGGGGAGTTCCAATTTTTAAGGAACTAAGGGATGATTTTCTCGTGCGTCTAGCATCTGTGATGGACGAGCTTTCTTTTCCCAATAAGTACAGTATTTTTACTGAGGGTCAGGAGGGACGATCGCTTTATATTGTGGTTTCTGGGAAAGTCAGAGTACACATAGGCGATCGCGATTTAGCACATTTGGAACAGGGAGCTTGTTTTGGGGAAATGTCTCTGTTTGATGCTGAACCCCGTTCGGCTTCGATTACTACTACGGAACATTGTGAATGCTTGATGCTGACTCAAATGCAGTTATATGATGCAATTGATGAAACGCCGGGAATTGCTGTAAATATTATCCGTTTGCTGTCACGTCGGATTCGCGAGCTTAATCAAAAAATCAATGCAAAACAATCCGCAGAACATCAACAAGCGGTGTTAAAGGTGAATTAAGGAATAGATTTAGGGCGAAGCATTCGGGCGATAAATTACCATTAAAAATCAAGGTTTTGTGTCCGAATGCTTCGCGATCGAGTTGGTATATACTATTAAGTCTAAAGTGTAGGGGTGAAGTATTCGGGCGATACCCAATGATAAGCTTGATATATCAAAACTCCGAGCATTCTCAAACAACATCAAAGTTAAATTATGCAAGCCATTGAATTTAAAACCACCATCCACAACGGTATTGTTACCATTCCTACCCAGTACAGTCATACATGGGAAGGCAAAATTATTCGTGTCATAGTCTTGGAAGAAGACAACACTGAAAATATACCCACACCGCCACAAAACAATGACTCTTTATTCTCACGCCTCAGAGAAATTAAAATTTCTGCCCCTGCTGATTTTTCGGAAAACATTGATGCTTACCTAAATGGAGAGAAAAATGTCTAATATCATGTCCGGCTAATCAGTTACAATAACGAGCAAGCAGAATGATGCTTTGAGGCTAATGATATCGTAAGTGATTTACCGGACATGATATAACTCCCTATTCGTTGACACGGGCTATTGAATAGAATAATATTAGTGGGATTCATCCCAAACTTAAAGTTTGAGCCGAAACCGAAACAAACTTAATTTGACCAGGAGAAACATTTTTAACAATTCCTAAAATATTTCCCGTGCTAGATTCCCTAATTACAGAAGCCGTAATATTTTCCGTTTGAAAATCTGCCGTTCTAGGTATTCCCAAAGGAGCCGGACCATTACTATTAAAATCCCGGCGATCGCCAATAGTTAAAAACCTTTCCGTCACCACAACATCCTTTTCCGTCATTCCCCCAGTTAAGCCGATCGCATCTCCCGAACCCGGACCATAATCTAAAATAAAATCAGCAATAATCGGGTCAATAATCAACCCATTCGTATTAGTACGAGGTAGAGAAGAACCAACTTCTTGAGGTGGAACAGCCGCATCTCTTCTCAGTACAAATACATCCGCACCCGCACCACCCCAAAGATTATCAACTCCCCCATCTCCAATCAAAGTATCATCACCCTCCTGACCTACTAAATTATCATTACCTTGACCGCCCCGGAGCAAATCATTCCCATCATTACCAAAAGCATAATCATCCCCTTTACCGCCGCTAATAATATCATTACCAAATCCGCCATAAAGTCGATCGAAATTCATTCCACCTCGCAAAGTATCATCACCAGCACTACCAAGCAAAGTATCCTCTCCAGCATTCCCATTCATCAATTCAGGTTCATCCGAACCTTTAACAAAATCATTCCCAGTCAAAGCAACTAAACCCCCAGGAATCCCTCGCAAAATCCGAGGTGCAAGGGCAAAAGTGTCTGCATCCGGTGTCAGATTAAAAAAATTAGGATCGAAGAACGGATCATCTTCTGGGTTAATCAAAGGTCCAAATATAGTTCTGATATTAGCAGGCTCAATAAACCCCGCATCAGGATTAATTTGCAAAGCATTAACATCATCTAATGGTTGTTTTGACATCATTAATCTCCTTCCTTTCTTAGTGTCTTAGTGTCTTAGTGTTTCCTCCAATAAAGAGGTATTAATCCCAGCCAACTAACCACTTTTCTGTATAGCCTTTTTCACCAATTCAGGAATCTGTGAAATCCTTTCCGCCACTGGTATTTTTGCCTCTTGAAAAGCCATAATTTTACTTTCTGCCGTACCGGTTCCTGCTGTCTGCATAGCAGCGCGAGAACTAATCAAAGTACCGGCATGACCTAAAGGTTGACCCTTGGGGGCATAGCGGCCTGCAATGTAAGCAATTACTGGTTTATCGATCGCCTCCGCAATGTAAGAAGCCGCCGCCTCCTCACTCCCACTACCAACTTCTCCCACCAAAACAATCGCCTCCGTACTATCATCCTCATCCAAAATTTGTAACCACTGCATAAAAGACGAACCAACAATCACATCACTACCAATACTTACCCCAATTGACTGCCCCAACTTCGCATGAGTAAGCTGTAGAGCAATTTCATAAGTCAATGTACTGCTGCGACTAATCAGTCCTACAGGGCCTGGAGTGTAAAATTCCTTTGGATGCGTACCCAGTAATAACTTATCTGGCACAATAATCCCCGGACAGCTAGGGCCGACTACTAGAGTTTCTGTTAGCTCAGCCTTTCTAACCAAGCGCACCATATCCAAAGGCGGCACACCCTCTGTAATAATAATAATCTGTTGAATGCCAGCCTCGATCGCTTCTGTAGCTGCATCCAGCACCCAATAAGGTGGCACAAAAATCACAGAAGTGTCAATCTTTCCTGCTTCAGATACGGCCTGTTCCACAAGGTCAAAAACCGGAATTCCATGCAACTCCTGTCCTCCCCGCCCAGGACTTACACCCGCAACTAGATTTGTTCCGTAGGCTTTCATCATCAGGGCAGATTGGGTTGATGCAGGAGATTCTGTGATGCCCTGAACTAAGACTTTGGTTTGTGGAGTTAAATTCATGGGAATGCCCCTTGACAGTTGATAGTTAACAGTTAATGTTTGACCGATCGCTCATATCGAAGCAATATGACAGTTAACTGCTAACTGTTTTCCGAGAGTGATTATTTAGCCAAGGATACAGCTTGCGCTACCGCTTCATCCAACTTTTCTGCTATTTGTACTGATAATTTCCCCAAACGTTGTCTGATTGCCCCTGATTGTTCGCCTACTAAACGGAGTACGATCTGGGGAGTACGACTAGCGCGAGCTTTTCGTTCCAGATAAGTGGCGATCGCCAGGGTCATTTCCTCACAAACAGCCACACTACCCAAAATATTCACCAAAATCACCTTCACTCTTTTTTCCTGACTCACCAACTCCAAACCCTTCTCCAACCGTTCCCGTAACCCATCTGTAGGTGCGAAGCGATCGAAAGAACCCAAATTCAAAAAATTAGCAGGTTTTCCCTTAGCATAAATTACCGCATCCAACGTCGCCATCGTTAAACCCGCACCATTGCACAAAATCCCAATATTCCCTGGAAGTTCCACCAAATTTAGACCTTGCGAATGAGGATTTGGCAATTGTGGCATTGATTCCGACTCAATGGGCGATCGCATCTCCGCAACAATTCGATTCCTTTCACATCTCCCCCCTCTGATACCTTCCAATCCTTCCCCATTTCCCAACAACCGTTTACCCACCAGCCCCGCCAAATCTGGATGTCGCCCCAAAGCCTGATCGTTAGCAGTCACCTTACCATCTAAAGCCATCACCTCACCCGAAGAGCTAATACCCAGAGGATTAATTTCCACCAAATCCAAATCCTTCTGAACAAATAGCTGATACATTTTCTCCACGATCGCACTTACCGACTGAATTAGTTCCCCATGCAATCCCATTTTCAGCATTAAACGTCTTGCATAGAAAGGAGAAAATTCTTGGTCCACAATCACTTGCTGCACTTGAGCGATCGCCGCCTCCACATTCACCCCTCCCTGCTTAGAACCCAACAAAATCGGCCGACGCGCCACCGGATCTAGCAAAACAGCTAAATACAACTCTTGGTCAGCATCATACTTTGCCTCAGCCAGCAAAACCTCCGGGTACTCACCCACAATCGGCAAATTAAAAATAGTTTGAGCCGCCGCCACAGCATCAATCGTATTTGCCACAAATTTAATGCCTCCCGCCCGGCCTCTACCCCCCGCCCGTACCTGAGACTTCAACACCACAGGATAGGGAATTTTTAAACCCTTTAGGTCCTTTGGATCGTCAATCCGCTGTGACGGCAAAACTGGAATTGCCATCGCCCTAAATAACCCTTTAGCTTGGTACTCTAATAAATCCATATTCTTAATGTTTGTAGTAAGCGCTTTAGCGCTAAAGCGCTTACTACAAACCAGCTAATTATTTAATTTCTCTTCCTAACAACTAACAACTAACCACTAACCACTAACCACTAAGCAGAATCAGAGCCTTGATGAATAGTTTTCACCCATTTTAGTTGCTTAGGTCGTACCGATATCCGTGCCGTCACACTGCCCATAACGATTAGCCAATGCAACATATAGAACGTACCACGCAGAGTCGGCCACAAATTGACAAAAACATTATTTTCTGCCAACTTCATGTCTCTACGAGTGCGGCGTAATCCCACAAACATACCCACCAAAGACAAAGTAATTGTCATCACTGTCAGAGGAGTAGTAATCGGTAAACGGCGGAACAAAATAGACATTAAAGCATCAGGAATTGCGGCTGTCGGCAACAGATACTGAGTCACGCAGAATCCAAATAAATCCCAAGTTTTCCCAGTTCCCATCAGATTGCGAAAAATCAATCGCCAATAATCCAGATAGCGCTGATAACCACCTTCAGCCCAGCGATTGCGTTGATGCCACAAAGCCTTAGTTGTGGTCACGCCCTCTTCCGATACAGGGGGAAAAGCCAAAAATTCAATATCCCATTGATCTAAATGTAATCTAATAGTTAAATCCAGATCGTCAGTAATAGTTTCTTCATTCCAGCCGCCACAACTATCTAAGGCGCTGCGCCGGACAAACTGACCATTACCGCGTAACTCTCCAATGCCGCCAATAGCTGTTCGCTGTTGTTGGAAAAAACTATCAAGAGCCATTTCCGACTCTTGCCCGCGAGTCCAAAAATTGAGGGAAGCATTGGCGATCGCCTTTCGCACCTGCACCGCACCCACCTCTTCTCGCTCAAACAGTGGTAGCACCCGTCTGAGCAGATCCGGTGTCACGATCGCATCTGCATCAAACACCCCTAATATTTCTCCTTTAGTCAGTGGTAATACCTGATTCAAGGCCCCTGACTTACCGCCAACGGCATTGGCTTCTCGGCGAAATACTCGCAATTGAGGATAAACCGATTTCAACTGCGCCAAAATTTCCGGTGTTTTGTCAACGCTATAATCATCAATTACCCAAAGCTCATAACGGTTAGTTGGATAATCCAGACTGGCGATCGTTTTGACTAAATCACCAATCACCGCCTCTTCATTTTTGGCAGCTACCAGCAGCGAAATATAGGGCCAATTTTCCTGAGTTGCCTCATTCAAAGGTGGGGGTGTAGGTTTCGGACGAGCTAATAAAACTCGAAAAGCTTGAATCCAAAGCAAGCCTGTCAAACCCCAAATTACCCAAGCACCCCAAGAGACGAGGTGGAGACTAATAGTACCGCCCCAAATAATTGTTAAAGCTACAGCCGCTTTACCCCTGCGCCCCCGGTATAGGTGGTGAGGGAAAGAGGGTAATAGAGAGTTGGGCTCAGAGGGCAAAATTCCCTGGTTCCTCAGATCCTCTGCTATACCCTGTTCTTCCTGAGCTAACTCAGGATTTTCCAAGCTAAATTCACTTAGGGAATCGCTGTTTTGTGACCAAGAACTCTCCTGCATAGGTAACAAGATTCAACCACCAATAGGTTCAGATTTCTGGGGACAAGTATTAACTTTATCAGTTTATAGGCTTTTCGCTGTTTTGTAGAATACCAGTCATTTTATTTAGTGGCGATCGCTGTGGGCAACCAACCCCAACCATAAAAAGAATCCTTGCCAGGTTTCTTTAGTATTTTTCCTGGTTAGGGCGATCGCATACATCCGTTAGAAAGTCGAAAATTGTTAAATTCATTAGTCCTCGACCGAGGACTTGATCTTTGAGACAGGGTTTTTAACCCCTGTCGGACTAAAGATTTGAAGTTAAGTTGACACGCCTTGAGCACTGCCGTGTCCTCTAAATTTTCTGTGGGAACTATCCTAAACCAGCACGAAATTAGCCGCTGTAATCGCAGTTTTACTCACCCCAATCATCACAGCTAACTGTTCCCCTGTCAAGAGGTTTTTGATGATAGTGCCCTGAGTATTTTCAATCATTTCTAACTGGCTAAAGCTCAATCCTTCGCCTAATCCAATTAAGTCTTGGCCGATGGTGAAATCAGCAATGATATCAAAGCCATGACCAGCTTTTAAGACAAAGACATCGTTACCGCTACCACCAATCAAGCTATCATTTCCTAAGCCTCCATCAAGCAGATCGTCACCTTTACCACCAGTGAGAGTGTCGTTATCTCCACCTCCGTAAATGGTATCATTTCCTTCACATCCTGCCAGCATATCGTCCTGTAAATTTCCACTGATTAAGTCATTACCTACACCGCCACAGATGGTATCATTTCCCTTCTGTCCAAAGATGTTGTCATCACCTTCACTGCCCAGAATTACGTCGTTACCTTTCCCACCGTATAAAATGTCATTATTCTTGCCACCATCAATGAAATCATCATCGTTATTGCCAGAAATGATGTCATTACCTTCGCGGCCATTTAGCAAGTCATTGCCTTTACCTCCGAAGATTAAATCGTCACCTAATTCGCCAAGGATAATGTCGCTACCTGCGTCTCCATAGAGGATGTCATCGCCTTTACCTCCCGTGATGAAGTCGTTGCCTTGGTTGCCGTTAAAGATGTCTTTACTCTCGCCACCATAGAGGTTGTCATCGCCCGATTTGGCATCGAATATATTACCAGTGTTAGTGCCAAGGAATTGATCGTTTTTGGAGAGGTCTATTGAAATTTCCGAGCCACCGATTATGGTGTTTTCAAATTCATTTGGTCGATTGAATTCGGGATAGGTGATTTTGTCGCAGATGCAGTCATCGTCTGGGATGTTATTCGTTATTGATGTTATTGGCGTGGGAGTTGGTGTTTCTGATGGTGTGGATGTCGGTGTTTCTGATGGGGCTGAAGTAGTAGGTGTTGGGGTAACGAGAGTGGTGTCAGTTTCGGTGCCGATTTGCCCAGAGGTAGGTTCCAGAGGATCGATCGTCTCGACAACTGGGCGAACAGTGGGGTCATTAACCTGCACATTCTCCATCCGAGCCAGAATCGCCTCTTTGGTGTTGTTAGCAAGGAACTGTTCAACTGACACAGTACCGGCTGCTAAATCGGACAAACCGACAGCAATTTGACCGACAGATACCGCCTGCAACTTGGTAATTTCCAGGGCAATATCTTTGATGGGGCGACCACTAGCAATGAGATCCTTGACGATTTGATTGCCCAAGGTCATTATTTGAGACGCAGCAGTGGCACTAGCTGCCAGTTGTGTCGGGTCGATTTTGGGGTCAGACACTGCTACTCCGGCAATAGCTCCTTGAACGATCTCCAAGATTGTTTCTGCTTTACCCAAATCAACAGTAGTGCTACCATTGACTTGACCGGCGATCACCCCAATCGCACTAAATGCAAGTTCTGAAACTTCTTTGTCTGAAACTCCCTCGATGAATTTCGCTGTCTGAACGATCGTGTTTTGCACCATAATCATCGAGCCAAACACCGATATACCATTCGGGTCCCCATTGGCGATCGCTTCCAGTGGATCAAAATTATTGATATCCACACCAGTCGGCAGTCCTAAAGCTGTTTTTACCTGATTAGTAATCGTCGCTAAATCACCTTCTGAATATCGGGCTGCCCATGCTACTAAAGTTGTTAGCGGTGTCACTACTGAAGATTCAGGAGTCGAAATTAAGGGAGTATCTAAAGGCAGACCAGTAGCATAGTCAAACCCACTGCTGACAATAACCTGCCCTTCTTCCTTATCAATTTGACCATTCCCATTGCGATCGTACTTCGCCACATTGTACCCTAAATCAAAGCTACCATCCGCATTGGTAATCGAGAACGGCTCATCCTCATCTTGGATACCATTAAAGTTGACATCTAAGAATGCTTGGGAAGCGGCCATATAACCGTCGATCGCCCGTGATTTTTTCACACTTGAAGTGCTGAAATTAGCTAAATTGTAAGTCGCAAAATTCTCATTCCATGTTTTACTGAAAACACCTACTCCCACCTTAAAATAACCTGACAAGAATGCCTTAATATCTCCATTAATCTCAAATAAATCTTTGATCCGGGGGAAAATTTCTGATCCGCGAATTTTCCCATCTCCAGTAAGAAAAGTCTCTGACTGAATTTTGTCCGTCAAGTAGTTAGTCACCGCAGGGATTACAGCATCAAGAAATTGCGTCTTTACTTGGTACGCAATCTGGTCGAAAAAATTACTACCCTTGGGTACTTGGTTCTTCTCTGTATTCAGCACCTCAGAAACTGCTTTTTGAATTAGGTTCCTCTTATCTTGTAAAGAACCTTGCAATGATTGTACCTTGTTATCTAACTTACTACCAAGGTTGGTAGATCCTATCATGTTCATCAATAACTGTGCGTTGCCACCTTTTTTCCATGCTTCAGCGATCAAAACAAGATTCATTGCTCCGTACAGAGGACCAACAATTCTAAAATCAAACTTGCCTGTACTCTTTCCCTCTTCCACATCAATCAAATCCAGTTTGGCATTAGCTTGTACCCCACCGTTGAGACCACCTTCAGCTATTAGAGCATCAAGCTTTGCACCAACAAATACTTTTCCATTAACCTTGAACTCATTTACATCAGAACCAGTCCCATCAGCATTTTGCCGATCGCTGACATAGAAACCATCCAAAACTTTGTAGGCATCCCCCGCCTTAAATCCAGTATTTTTCCAGTCAAACAATCCTTGAGTATCAAAGCCAAAACCTAGATTACCTTGAACCTGCAATTGAGTACCGACTACCCCTTTGAGCCCATATCCTAATACAGATGCCATAGGAACTGGAATTTCCTGGCTATAATTCCAGTTTAAATCCAGTTTAGGAACTTGATAGGTAACTAAATTTACATCAGTTTGGTTGCCTAGTAACAGACTTAGGACAGTTTTAGGATCGTTGAGAATGGGGATTTGCAACCCTTCCATACTATTCAAAGTATCCAGAAGTGACTTGGTTTTGCCCGAAGACTTGCTATTTGCCTGGTCTTTAGGACTAGGAGGCGCTTTTACAGTTTTAACGTTATTAACACTGGGTTTAGCTGTTTTATCAGTTGCATCAAAACCCGTTAGTTCATAGTCACCAAAATCAACCTTGATATTCCCATCACTGGCTGCGATTGTGTTGACAATCTCACTGGCATTAACAATTTTTTTAACTGCATCCAAGAACTTAGTATCCGCTGAAGAATTAGTTAAAACTGAACCCACTTCTAGGATGTTTACTCCATCTTTTCGATCTTTATCAAACACATTGCGGATCGCTTCATATTTACTTAATGGTCTGATATCAGCCGTTAACGCATCAGCAATAGGTTTGATTGGTTTGACAATATCTGCCATAGTAGTCACTATAGGCTTGATAAACCCAGTCGCAAAACTCCCTAAATCTAGCTGCATATTTTTGAAAGCCAGTTTTGGTGTCTTAAGACCACTCCATTTCCCATTACTGTAAGACAACAGAGGAAAAGACCCATTTAGATCAAAATTAAACGATGGAATCGCTGCATCACCTTGAATACTTGTGACAGCACTTAAGCCCAAATTCCCATCAGCACTAAAAGTCGGATTAATTAGTTGACTTTTCGGGGTTTTCTTGATTTCATCTAGGGTCAACCGTCCATCCTTATCTGGATCTTGAAGTTTCAAGTCAAGTTTTGCCCCCACTTTTGTAGGAGATTTCGAGTCATTTTTCAAATCTAGCTGGAATAAGCCTAATTCTCCTTTAGCATTAAAACCATCTAAACCTGCTGAAGCAGCTAACTTAACTCCTGTTGAAGCAGTATCAAAGAAAAATCCCTTGTTTTTATTGTACCCTAACCCCAAGGTAATATCGTATTTACCCGTACCATTACCATTACCTGAGCCTTTAATTCCTAAACCGGGTAGCCCAAAATCAGCTTCTACGGGAACCTGGCCCGTGTAAGACTTGCTGAAACTAAGAGTGTAAATGGTATCGTCACCCTTAGAATTATCCGTTACTTTGATATCTGGATAGTCTCCCGCTAAAGATTTCTGAAAAACGAGATCGCTTTTTTCCGAAGGATTATTTTTTGTCAGACCATCTACCAGTTTCTGTTTCAAACCGGCAAAGAAATTATTAGGAATTAGAGCAGTCAGTTTATCCCCAAATACCGGAACACCTGCTTTGAGATTATCTTGCACAAAGCTATCAAAGTCGCCGACCAAACTATTTAGTCCATCTGCAAAACCACTGTTAATGGTGCTATTCCCAAGCACGACATTACCTTTAATCGTAAAGTCAAAGGGATTTTCGTCGCTATCATTTGTGGTAAATTTTAATGCACCGTTATATGTGCCAACGGTACTGGCATCTAATTTTACCGTTAACTTACCACTAACCCCCGCTGCAATACTGGTGGGTAAACTATCAACTACACCAAATCCTGATGGTAAGGTTAAACCACTTAAGTTGAGTACAGCATTGCCCGTATTATTGATAGTGAAAGTTTTGTTAACTGCTGTCCCTAAAGTGGTACTGCCTACATCAACTGTGGCTGCTCCATCTACTATATTAGTGCTACCATCTTTTACTTCAATTTCGGGCGCAGGTACGGCAGTGACATTACCTTTAATGGTAAAGTCAAAGGGATTTTCATCACTATCATTTGTGGTAAATTTTAATGCACCATTATAAGTACCAATCGTACTGGCATTTAATTTTACCGTTAAATTACCACTACTTGCCCCAGCGATGGTGGTGGGTAAACTACCAACTACACTAAATCCTGATGGTAATGTTAAACCACTTAAGTTGAGTACGGCATTGCCCGTATTATTGATAGTGAAAGTTTTGTTAACTGCTGTCCCTAAAGTGGTACTGCCTACATCAACTGTGGCTGCTCCATCTGCTATATTTGTAGCCCCGTCCTTTACTTCAATTTCGGGCGCAGGTACGGCAGCGACATTACCTTTAATCGTAAAGTCAAAGGGATTTTCATCACTATCATTAGTGGTAAATTGTAATGCACCATTATAAGTACCGATGGTACTGGCATCTAATTTTACCTGTAAATTACCACTACTTCCCGCTGCAATACTGGTGGGTAAACTACCAACTACACTAAATCCTGATGGTAATGTTAAACTGCTTAGATTTAGGGCAGAAGTTCCGGTATTATTAATCGTGAAAGTTTTGTTTACCGCTGTCCCTAAAGTGGTACTGCCTAAATCAACTGTTGCCGTACCATCGGCAATATTAGTGCCGCCATCTTTTACTTCAATTTCTGGTACTGGCACCGCAGCGACATTACCTTTAATCGTAAAGTCAAAGGGGTTTTCATCACTATCATTTGTGGTAAATTTTAATGCACCATTATAAGTACCAAGGGTAGTGGCATCTAATTTTACCTGTAAATTAGCACTACTCGCCGCTGCAATACTGGTGGGTAAACTACCAACTACACTAAATCCTGATGGCAATGTTAAACCACTTAAGTTTAGGGCTGAACTTCCAGTGTTATTAATCGTGAAAGTTTTGTTAACTGCTGTCCCTAAAGTGGTACTGCCTAAATCAACTGTTGCCGTACCATCGGCGATATTAGTTGTACCATCTTTTACTTCGATTTCGGGGACAGCGCTAACTAATACTCCTGTTGTGGCACCTACTCCATTCAGAGTGAGAGTAGCATTATTACCAACACCATCTTTAATAGTACCACCATTTAAGGATAAACTTGACCCGATGGAAATACCGTTAGTATCGAGATTACCTGCTGCTACGGTATATTTAAAGGTGTGAATGTTTGACAATGCTCCACCACTGGTTAAGACGGCATTAACTGTGCCTCCTGTGTCTAGGGTGATGGGTATGAATGGTGTGCCTGTAATGGTGACAGGTTCACTAAATGTCACAGTAAAGTCTAGGGTATCTCCTGCTTTATAGGTGTTGGCAGGGATCGTGACAGTGGTGACAGTTGCCCCGGTTTTATCAATTGTATAAATCTGGCCAGTGCTATTGCCGTTACCAGTTCCCGCACCCCCCAAAGGAACACTTAGACTGTTAAGAATACTGTCGTTATCTGTGAGATTTAGCTGTACTGTTCCATCACTCGTGCCACTATTCACTGCAACGGCATAAGTGCTGCCAGTACCAGTGACGCTAGTAATAGCAGCAGTCGCAATACTTCCAGCCGCTAAATTAAAGTCACTTGTATCAACACCAGTAACGTTTTCGCTAAAGGTGACGGTATAGTTCACTGTAGCAGCGTTGCTGGGGTTTGCATCAGCGCGAACAATGCTGGCAACAGTCGGGATGGCATTATTGTAAGTAACTTGGTTATCTGTGCTAGTGCTGGCGGTAGAAGTATTGCCCACAGCATCGCTGGCTGCACCGGCATTCACGGAAGCTATCACTGTACCAGCGCCAGTCATTCCCGTGACGGCGACATTGTAGGTAGTGCCGCTACCGCTGACAGTGGCAGTGGTAGCCCCAGCAGTGCCACCCAAAGTGATATCGGTACTATCAAAACCCGTTACGGTTTCGGAAAATACAACGGCAAAATTGACAGTTGAGGCGGCGGTGGGATCGGGCTGTCCAGCATCTTGGTTGATAGTAATCGTTGGCCCTAAAGCATCAATAGTTAAACTATTACTGGCTGTCGGTGTCCCCGTTTTGATACCACTATCAAAGGTAATATTGGTTAAACTCGGTGCGGCTAAATTGATGGTATCAGCATTGATAGGCGATGCCGCAATATCAGTAGTGACGAATAGATAACCAGTGCTACCTTTAGTAATAGTTTGACTTAATCCCGTGAAAGCCAGACTACCGCCTGACGCTACTGGTGCTAGGCTGGATAGTTGGGTATCGCCTACATCAAATGTGCCATCAGCCGAATACCACAATTTGAAATTAGAGACATCAGCCGCTTGATAAGTACCACCTGTAGTGAGAGTTAAACCTGTTAGTTTGGTATCCCATCCCGTCACTGCTAAGTTAACTTGATAGAGCAGCTTATTCGTATTACTGGGGCCAACTGTTGCAGCGGCAATAGCAGGTGTAGTGACGACAATATCAGGACTACCATAGCGGGCTAAAGAAAAGTCGGCGTTGCTACCATCACTATATCCCGCAACGACAATTTTGCCACTACTATCAAGGGCGATCCCATTGCCAATATCGTGGCTACTGCCGATCGCAGTAGTCACTTTGCCACCAGTACCAAAAGTGCTATCTAAGCTCCCATCACTGTTGTACCGGGCTAAGGCAAAATCAAGGCCACCATTATCAGTATCCCCTGTGACGAGGATTTTACCATTACTATCAATGACGATTCCTTTGATAACATCGTTTCCACCGCCGATCGCAGTAGTCACTCTGCCACCAGTACCAAAACTGGTATCCAAACTGCCGTCAGTATTATAACGGACTAGGGAAAGGTCAAGGTTACTGCCAGTGTTAGCATATCCTCCGACAATAATTTTCCCACTACTATCAATCGCTATTACATTACCAACATCGTCACCATTGATGCTAGGAGTAGTCACTTTGCCATCGGTATCAAAAGTGGTATCTAGGCTACCGTTACTGTTGTAGCGGACTACGGCAAACTGATTACTACCAGCATTATGAGCATATCCGGCAAATAGGATTTTGCCACTACTATCGAGGGCGATCGCATTCCCATTGTCGGTGCCACCAAGGACATCTGTACTCACTTTGCCATCGGTATCAAAAGAGGTATCAATAGTGCCGTCACTGTTGAACCGGGCGATCGCAAAGTCATCGTTACTGCCACTCCAAGTAGTCCCTGCTACTAAGATTTTGCCACTACTATCGATCAGGATCTTCTTACCAGTGTCGTTGTTACTAGCGATATCTATACTGACTTTACCACCAGTACCAAAAGTGGTATCAATAGTGCCGTCAGTGTTGTATCGAGCGATCGCAAAGTCATCGTTAGTACCATTTTTAGCATACCCCCCGACTAATATTTTGCCACTACTATCTATGGCAATACCATTGCCATAGTCGTTATCACTGAACATATCGGTGGTAACTTTACCACCAGTACCAAAACTGGTATCCAAGCTGCCATCAGTGTTGTAACGAACTATGGCAAAGTCATTGTTAGTACCATTATTACTAATCCCCGCGACTACGATTTTTCCACTACTATCTATGGCGATCGCCCTGCCTTCGTCGTTACCACTGCCGATCTGAGTGATGACTTTCCCGGTAGTATTAAAACTGGTATCTAAATCCCCTGCACCTAATACGCCTTGATAGGTTAATTGCCGATCGGGGGTGATAATACTAGGTGCAGATATTTCTCCTAATTTTGCTTCTAATTCCCAATCCCCACCAAGGGCTGCATTGCCCGTTTTATTAGTAGATGCTGCCACATCCGCCCCTGTAATTTCACTGAGGCGTTTTACGAAGTTTTCTCCAGTTGCTCCCGCTGCTACGTCGCATCCATAAAGTAGGATATCCCCATTTGCTGTCAGGGCATTTCCCCACTGTTTGATCTGAGTGCTAAACTTTTCTAATTCCTTCCCATTGAATACATCTGCACCGAGTTTTAAACTGCCTTCGCTGCCGTGAGAAATGATATGAAGTGCTTCAATATCTTTTTGATTGGCCAAGGCCTTAGTAATTTGTTCGATGGCGCTAAAATTTTCATTTAAAATGAAAATTTTAGCGCCATCGGCGTTATGAATTAGGCTTTGATAGTCTTGTACAGAGGAGTCTACGAAAATTATTTGGTTATTCATTGATTTAGGGTTAGATAATTTTTTTATGGATCTCATCGACAAAAATCTGCGGTTGTTGGAGTGAAGGGTATCCCAATTCCCTGTAACTGATGAATTTAAAGATTAAAGGTATCTTAAGTCTATCCACAGATAAATGTCAATAGGAAAGTGGAATTATTTTTTTCTGTAAAGTTCATAGTCAAAGGTCAGAAAATCTTTAAGGAATCTTCACATAAAGTTAGTAACTTTTATGGTTTATATCAAATCTTATATCAAAGAGTCTGATTGTAACCCCACTTTTACAGCCCTGTGATGTCTGCTTAATCTGGCGTGGTAGAGGTTAAGAACGATCGCCTTATTGATTGAGGGCGATCGCGCCACCAATTCCTTAAGTTGACACCAATGCCCATTACCAATTACCCCTGTGATAACTATCACATCCCCCAAAGATTACTATCACCCACAAGCCTTGAAAAATAGTTAATAGTTAGCTGTGAGGAGACTTTGGTGAGGTTGAGGAGATGAGACTTGGAATTTTGGCAAAAGCAGCTTTATTGTTGACGCTAGGTATAAGTGCTCCTGTGAAAGCAGAAAATCCAGAGCACCTTCAGCAGTTACTCGCAACAAAAAATTGCCCTGGATGTGACTTGAGCGGCGCAAAACTGGCAAGATTTAACCTGAATGGGGTAAACTTGAACGGTGCTAACCTCAGTGGTGCAGACTTGCGGAATGCAAATCTGAATGAGGCGAAGTTGAATCAGGCAGATTTGAGCGATGCTAACTTACAGAATGCTACTTTGATTGGAGCTAGATTGCACGGTGCAAAATTAGATCGGGCAAATTTAATCCGTGCTAATTTGACTCTGGCTGGAATGGTGATTGCTAGTTTGAATGATGCTAATCTTAGCTATGCAAACTTAATCGGTACAAACTTAGAAAGTGCAAGTTTGATTGGTGCAAATCTGAGAAATGCTCGCCAATCGATCGCCAATTTAGCTAATGTCAATCTCAAAGGCGGTAGTTTATTGGGAATGGAAATTATAGGCGTTAATCTGCGGGATGCAGATTTGAGTGGCGCTAATCTTAGTGGCGCTAATCTTGGCAATTCAGACTTGAGGAGTGCTAATTTAAAAGATGCGAATATTGCTGGTGTAAATCTGAGAAATGCAGCAATGCAAGATACCACAATGCCGGATGGAAATTTACAAAGTTAAATTATAGGTGTATCGATACTCCATAAGGGCACGGCAATGACGTGCCCTTAACCGTTAATTAGATGCTTCACTTAACTTTTCTGAGATTATATTAAGTTAAATTTATAGCAGTCGCCAAGGCGCTTAGGAAATGATTGATTGCTGGAACCCGCTTATTCTATTCCCTTCTTCCTGAGCATCGTAGCCCCTAGCCCCTAGTCCCTAGCTATAATTCCTGACTGCGATCGCCCCATCACCCACAACCCAAAAACCCCAAAATACCCACCGCAGGCCACGAACACCCTTGGATCTAAAGTTACCCTAAAATTTTAGCCACCTTTAAGAAAACCATTCCTAATATAGTAAGGTAGCAAAAACTAGCCCCCAAAGCTGGTGTTACAAGCAGCGCTCAAGCCTGCTTACCCAAACTGAGAGCTACTAGACAGGGAGGATATCAAAATTATGGTGAACGCACAGATAGGGGAACCCCAACATCGTGCCAGCGAACAGGTAGAATCCTTAGACCGCGAATGTACAACTCTATCGCGTCACGTCTTAGAGCAACTCCACAGCTTCTCAGCAGACGCTCAGGATCTCAGCGCTCTGATGAATAGAATTGCTCTAGCAGGTAAACTCATCGCCCGCAGACTCAGCAGAGCCGGATTGATGGAAGACGCTTTGGGATTTACTGGAGCAGTAAACGTCCAGGGAGAATCTGTCAAAAAGATGGATATCTATGCTAATGAGGTATTTATCTCGGTGTTCAAGCAAAGCGGCTTAGTCTGTCGCTTGGCCTCCGAGGAAATGGAAAAACCTTATTACATTCCAGAGAATTGTCCCTTGGGACGTTATAGCTTGCTTTACGATCCCCTAGATGGCTCGTCAAATCTGGACATTAATTTGAATGTCGGTTCTATTTTCTCTATCCGTCAGCAAGAGGGAAACGATGAGGAAGGATTAGCCCTTGATTTGCTACAAAATGGAAGAAAACAAATTGCTGCGGGTTATGTTCTTTATGGTCCTAGCACTATGTTAGTTTACTCCATTGGCAAGGGAGTTCACTCGTTTACTCTTGACCCTAGTTTGGGGGAGTTTATTTTATCGAGTGAAAATATCCAGGTTCCCGAACATGGTCCAATTTATAGCGTTAATGAAGGTAATTTTTGGCAGTGGGAGGAATCCATTCGGGATTACATTCGCTATGTCCATCGCCATGAAGGTTATACCGCTCGTTATGGTGGAGCTTTGGTGGGAGATTTTCACCGGATTTTGCTACAAGGCGGCGTGTTTTTGTATCCGGGAACTGTGAAGAAGCCGGAGGGGAAATTACGCTTGTTATATGAATCGGCTCCTTTGGCCTTTTTGATGGAGCAAGCTGGTGGCCGGGCAAGTACCGGAGATGAAGATATTATGGACGTAGTTCCGACTAAACTCCACGAACGTACTCCATTGATTATTGGTAGTAAAGAAGATGTGGAACTGGTGGAATCCTTTATTAAAGACCGCGCTCGGTCTGTTAACCCATTGAATAAATAACAGTTAATGGTTAATTGTTAACTGTGCGGTTTCGACGACAACCTTGAGAAATGCTAAAATTGTTAGTTTGGTTACTTTTTCTAACTAACAATTAACAATTAAATAGTTAGGTATGACTTGCTCTCTTTGTTCATTTCCCTTAATCCCTAACAAGTAAAGACCCTTTTCTGGCAACCCATTATTAAAAATAGGAGTGCAACCATGAATCATCTGTTAGAAATTGAACAACTAGGTCAAAGTATCTGGATGGACAATCTTACTCGTGACTTGATTGAGTCAGGAGAGCTCAAAGAAATGATTGAGAGCCGAGGATTGCGGGGGATTACTTCTAATCCAGCGATTTTTGAGAAGGCGATCGCAGGTAATGCCATTTATGATGCTGATATTGAAGCGGGCATTCGGGCAAATAAATCAACACTAGAAATTTATGAGTCTTTGGTGTTTGAAGATATCCGTCATGCTTGCGAAATCTTCTACCCGGTTTATGAAGAGTCAAAGGGTTTAGATGGTTACATTAGTATCGAAGTCCCACCTACAATTGCTAATGATACTGAGAGTACAATTAGCGAGGCTTTACGTTATTATCAGGCGATAGGAAAAGAGAATGTGATGATTAAGATTCCTGGAACGGCAGAAGGTTTGCCGGCGGTGGAACGAGTCATCGGTGAAGGTATTAATGTTAACGTGACGCTGCTGTTTTCAGTGGAAAGCTATGTCGAAACAGCTTGGGCTTATATTCGCGGTTTAGAAGCATTGGCCGAAGCGGGTGGAGATGTAAGTAAGATTTCTTCGGTTGCTAGTTTCTTCCTGAGTCGAATTGATACTAATATTGATGGTCAAATCGATGGGAAATTGAAAGGCGTGACTGATGAGGGATTGAAGGCAAAATTGGAGGCGGTGAAGGGGAAAGTTGCGATCGCGAATGCCAAAATCGCTTACCAGAAATATAAAGAGATTATTAGTAGCGATCGCTGGCAAGCTTTAGCAGCTAAAGGTGCAAAAGTTCAACGTTTATTGTGGGCTTCTACAGGCACAAAAAACCCCGCTTACAGTGATGTCATGTATGTTGACGAATTAGTAGGGCCAGAAACCGTTAACACTTTGCCACCGGCCACTATTGAAGCCTGTTTCGATCACTGTGATGTTGCACCTCGGATTGAAACAAACGTTGAGGAAGCTTACGAAGTAATTGAAAGCCTCAAAGATTCCGACATCAACATCAATTTGGACAAAGTAATGGCAGACTTGCTCCTAGACGGGATTGAGAAATTCGTGCAACCCTTCCAATCCCTAATGAAATCCTTAGAAGAGAAAGTACAACGGTTAACAGTTATGAGTTAACAGTTAACAGTTATTAGTTAACAGTTAACAGTTAACAGTTAACAAATAACAAATAACAGTTAGCAGTTAACAGTTAACAGTTAACAAATAACAAATAACAAGTTTTATTGAAGGAGCAAAAAAGTAAGATGGTGACACTGTTAGAAAATCCGTTGCGGGTAGGCCTACGCCAAGAACGGATGCCCGATCCCCAAATTTTGGTAATTTTTGGAGCTTCTGGAGATTTAACTCAACGCAAATTGGTACCGGCAATCTATCAAATGAAACGCGATCGCCGGATGCCCCCAGAAATCACCGTCGTCGGTGTCGCTCGTCGCCCTTGGAGTCACGACTATTTCCGAGAACAAATGCGATCGGGCATTGAAGAATTTGGCGGCGGTATTGGTCCAGAAGACTTCTGGAAAGATTTTGCCCAAGGTCTTTATTACTTTCCCGGTGACATTGACAACCCCGAAAGTTATGAAAAATTAAAAGACTTTCTCGCCGAACTTGATGAAAAAAGACGCACTCGCGGCAACCGTGTATTTTACCTCTCAGTTTCCCCCAACTTCTTCCCAGAAGCTATTAGGCAATTGGGCGCAGCGGGAATGCTCAGTGACCCAACAAAGCAACGTTTAGTCATTGAAAAACCCTTCGGTCGAGACTTAAGTTCTGCTAAAGCTCTTAACCGAGTAGTACAAAAAGTTTGTACCGAACAACAAGTTTATCGGATTGACCATTATCTAGGCAAAGAAACCGTCCAAAACTTAATGGTTTTTCGGTTTGCTAACGCCATCTTTGAACCTCTGTGGAACCGCCATTATGTTGACCACGTACAAATCACAGTAGCAGAAACTGTTGGAGTAGAAGACCGAGCCGGTTATTACGAATCATCAGGTGCTTTGCGAGATATGCTGCAAAACCACTTGATGCAAATTTTCTGTCTGACAGCAATGGAACCACCAAACTCTTTAGATGCTGATAGCATTCGCACCGAAAAGTTGAAAGTTCTCCAAGCAAGTCGTTTAGCTGATGTAAATAACTTGGAATTTTCCGCAGTTCGCGGTCAATATTCCGCCGGCTGGATGAAGGGGAAACCGGTCCCTGGTTATCGTCAGGAACCAGGGGTAAATCCTAATTCTGGAACGCCGACTTATGTGGCGATGAAGTTTATGGTGGATAACTGGCGATGGCAAGGAGTTCCTTTTTATCTAAGAACTGGGAAACGTTTACCGAAGAAAATTAGTGAAATTGCCATCCAATTTCGGGAAGTTCCATTACTAATTTTTCAGTCGGCGGCGCAACAAGCTAGTCCCAATGTGCTGACAATGCGTGTCTATCCTAATGAGGGAATTTCTCTGCGTTTTGAGGGCAAAAGACCCGGACCGGATTTGCGGACGCGGACGGTGGATATGGACTTTAGTTATGGTTCTTCTTTTGGGGTGACTTCTTCGGATGCTTACGACAGATTGTTGGTGGATTGTATGCTAGGCGACCAAACTTTATTCACTCGCGCTGATGAAGTAGAGGAAGCTTGGCGTTTGGTAACACCGGCGCTGACGGCTTGGGAACTTCCCACTGATGCGGCTTTGATTCCCCAGTATGAAGCTGGTACTTGGGAACCAACGGAAGCAGAATTGTTAATTAATAGAGATGGTCGCAGGTGGCGCAGAGTTTAACGAAGGAAGGAAGAAGGAAGAAG
>MBRE01000083.1:29006-73798 GCA_001698425.1 Oscillatoriales cyanobacterium USR001
ACCAACAACTAACAACCAACACCAACAACCAACACCAACAACCAACAACTAACAACCAACAACTAACAACTAACAGTTAACAGTTAACAACTAACAGTTAACAGTTAACAGTTAACAGTTAACAACCAACTACTAACAAGGAACAAAACGTTATGACAATGACACCAATCAAAGCTCCCCCAATTCTTTCGCTGCAAGCGCCTAAAGATGTTTCCATAGATCAGATAGAGGCGGAACTGAGCCAAATTTGGGAAAGTTACAGAGAAACTGGTGGTAATGGTGATTTTCCTGTTGCTACTAGGGCAACAACTTTTACTTTTGTGGTTTATGAGCCTGAAGAAACTCAACAGTTATTGGCGGCTTTGGGATTTTATTCGGGTCCGATCGATGGGATTAGTGGTCCGTTAACGGCGGCGGGAGTGAGGGCGGCTCAGAAGGCTTATGGAATGCCGAGAACTGGTAAGGCTAATGCGGAATTACTTGACCGACTTCGAGAGGAATTTGCTAGGCAAAGTTTAAATCAGAGTTTGCAAGATGGGGCTGTGGCTACCAGTAGTAGTCTTAAGGCTAGTGGGACGGGTATTGCAGATGCGATCGCGGCTGCTAATCCTTGCCGCATTATCGCCCTTTGTCCAACGGCGGGAGAAGATCAAGGTGTTAAGGTACAAGTATCGGCTTACTGTCCCGTTCACAAACGCAGTAGCAGTACCTTAATTTGCTGTGAATACATTACTCTACGCGGTACAGATGCAGCTTTGGAACGAATCAGCGGTATTATTACGGCTTTGATGATTGAAGAGTTGCCGAAGTTTCTCTGGTGGAAGGCTACCCCGGATGCGGATCTTGATTTGTTTCAGCGGTTGGCTGGGGTGTCTAGTTCGGTAATTGTTGATTCTAGTTGTTTTGCGGAGCCGGAAACGGAATTGCTGCAAATGCAAGGCCTCAAAGATCGAGGGATTCCTATTTCTGATTTGAATTGGCGCAGGTTAGCTCCTTGGCAAGAGTTGACGGCTGAGGCTTTTGACCCCCCGGAGCGTCGTGCGGCGATCGGGGAAATCGATCGGGTAACGATTGATTATGAGTTGGGAAATAATAGCCAAGCTCTGATGTTTTTGGGTTGGTTGGCTTCTCGGTTAAATTGGCGACCGATTTCTATGTATCAGGAAGATGGTGATTATCAGATTAAGCGGGTTAAATTTGTTGGCCCTGGCGATCGCCAAATAGAGGCCGAGTTAGCCGCAATTCCTGTTGCAGATTCAGGTGATGTTCAAGGTGATTTAATTGCTTTGCGTTTGAATTCTACTAATGAAAAGGCTGATTGCGGTACTGTACTCTGTTCGGAAACGGGGGGTTGTATGCGGATGGAGTCTCACGGTGGGGCGCAAACTGGTCGGATTAATCAAGTGACTCCCCTATTTGACCAACAAACAGAGCAACTGCTTTCTCAGCAATTACAGCGACCAGGCCGAGATATTCTTTATGAGGAAAGTTTGGCTGTAACTGCTCAGATTCTTAAGTTGGGTAATAGTTAGTAGTTAACAGTTAACAGTTAATGGTTAATTGTTTAACTGTTAACTGTTAGTTGGTAGTAGAATAGTGAAAGTAGAACCCTGACCCAATTCACTTTTAACATTAATTTTTCCTCCCATCATTTCGCAAAATTTATATGCGATCGCTAACCCCAAACCCGTACCACCATACTTACGAGTAGTCGAAGCATCAGCCTGCATAAAGGGTTGAAATAACCTCTGCAACTGCTCCGAACTCATGCCAATTCCAGTATCATTACATTGGAAAATTAAGCAATTACAATTAGTAATTAATCCTGCTGATAGACTATGAGAAATATTTGATTCCTTTCTGCTAATTTCTTCACACTCACCAGCCATCTTTACCCTACTCACAGTCAGTGAAATTTTACCACTGTGAGTAAACTTAGCTGCATTACTGAGCAAATTCAGTAAAATCTGTCGCACCTTTACTTGATCCGAATACATATAGCCAATATCATCGGACAACTCGACATCAAGGGAATTAAAATTTCTCACCAATAGAGGTTGAATAGTTGACACCACATCACCAATTAACTCCCTCACATTAAAACTTTTTAACTCCAGATCCATTTTACCTGCTTCAATCTTAGATAAATCTAAAATTTCATCAATTAATCCGAGTAAATGCTTTCCAGCTTTGTGAATGTTATTCACATCAGATAGAATTTCTTCTAACCCTAAATCTTCCGCCTCCTCTTGCAAGATTTCGCTGTAACCAATGATTGCATTTAGAGGAGTGCGTAACTCGTGACTCATATTAGCCAGAAATTGACTCTTAGCTAAAGAAGCTGCTTCCGCCGCCTCTTTAGCCTTATATAATTCGTCCTCCGCTCGTTTGCGTTGTGTAATATCGCGGACAACTGTACAAATAATCTGTCGACCACCGTAAGAAATTAAATTAGCGCTTACTTCAACATCAATCAGAGAGCCATCTCGACGGCGATAAATGACTTCACCTAATCGGCGCTGTTTTTTTCTAAGTAATAGTTCTATATTAGAATCGATCGCTTGTTTGTCATAAGCAGCAATATCATAAATAGATAATTGTAAAATCTCCTCAAGTTCGTAGCCCAGCAAATTCAGAAAAGCTGTATTAACTTCTAAAATCCCTTTAGTTTCAAGATCAAACATAAAAATACTATCCGAGGCTTGTTCGACTACAGCACGATAACGAGCTCTCTCCTCAACTTGTTCGCTCTCACCTTGCTCAATTTCCGCCAGCATCTCATTAATAGTATTACCAAGACTTGATAATTCATCTCGACCGGGAACCGATAGCCGTAGAGAAATATTTTTGCTCGTACTAATATCATTTACACCCTTTGTCAGATAGCTCAATCGAGATAAAATTTGGCGTTCTAGTAACAAAATAGTACAGCCACTAAAGCCTAAACCTACTAAAATTACAGAAATTATTAAATAATGCAAGCTGGTTTGACCTTGCCGATATATCTCTCTGGGAACATCCACGCGCAAAAATAGCGCCGGTCGATCGTATATATCTTTAACCAGAGCATATCCTGCGATCGTCTCTTCGTTTATTGGTCGCACTAAAATCGGGTTTTTTGCAGATAATTCAGTGCGGATATCCTGAAAATCTTTTGGTAGATTAGATTCATTAACACTGTGAATACTCAGAGGAAAGCGTGTAATTTTTGACAACCTTTCAATCCAATCAGCATCTAAATTTCTACCAAAAATTAACGTCCCTCGAATTGGACTTGTCCTTTGAGTATTGACAATCGGTTGCGAAGTAACTAGCATCGGTCCTGAAGGTAACAAGATGATGCCAGAGTGTATACTTTTAAAGTTAGGATGCTGTAATAGAATACTATTAAGAGTTAGGTGCGGTTTTAAAGCCTCCGGCATAGGTATTATCTCAAGTTTTTTTCGATCCAAACCTGTACCGAAAACTATTTTGCCAGAAGTATTGATATATACCGCCAAATTTACTTTTAAGTTTCCTAGCCCTTCAGCCACTAAATTCGACTCAATGTATTCTTTGTTAGCATCTTCGATGAAAGTATAGGTATCATCCCATGCAGACCAATCAGCAAAGCGAGCGTTGAAATCGTCTTCAGTTTGGGCAAACACGCTCAAAACGCCCTTCACAACTTGACGAGTTTCTTGTTCCTCTGCTTTTTTGAGACTTCCCAGAAGAATATTTGAAGATGTAATGTATAACACGCTAGTCAAACCAGCGAGAGTTATAGCAATTATCAATAGTGTCTTTTCGCGAAGTTTCATAGGAAGGAATAGGGAAGAAGGAAGAGGGAAGAAGGAAGAGGGAAGAGGTATATTTCTGGAGGGAGGGAAAATTAGCCATTAGCAAATCTTCTTGCTCCTTCTTTAATCTCTAACTCTTATATTCTCTATCGCCCCCAGCCTTGCCGTTGATAATTAGTTTTACATAAATCTAGTATCCGCCGATCGTTATCACTTACCGTAGAAAGGCGATGGTATTTTTCCAAATTGACGGAGTAAGGAGAGGTTGTGCCGTTAAAACTGTCTACAACTTTTACATCAAGCTGCGTTGATGCTAGGCTGCCGTAAAAACAGTAAAAAGCAGACCGAGGTAGATAAAAGGCTCCTATTACCTTACCTTGCCGAATTTCAAATACAAAATATTCATTTTCCACTCGATCGGGTTGAGGAGATTGACCATAAAGATAAATACCATCAGCAAGTAAATCTTTGGCAGGTTCGGGTTCTGACTCAATGGTAAATGGTTTGGGACAGAATCTTGCTGGTGGACGCAAAAGTGCGGTGGTTTTAGGTGGCTGTGCTGCTAGTGACCCCGATCCGTTTAAAGATGAACTTGTTAAGGAAAACGCGATCGCTCCTAACCCTAAAGTGAAGCATAACCCAGATAGTATACCGCTAAATCGATTTAGTTTAAAACCGGGTTTCTGAGAGAATAGGCTTGCCATAATCAACCAGTTGTTTTTTGCCAACCCGGTTTCTGCACTCCTTCCTAAAAGCTAAAAGCTTGTGCCCAGATATTTTACAATACAAAAAAAGATTTTAGATTTAATCTAAAATCTTTTCTCTAAAATTTTTAGACTGCTAGGTATTCTCTTACTTGAGCTTGTCGGCGGCGCAGGTGCGCCAGGGCTTGATGTTCTAATTGGCGTACTCGCTCTCGGCTGAGTTTTAGGCGTTCTCCGACTTTGGTGAGGGACATTTCATGGCCGTCTTCTAAACCGAAGCGTAAATTCAGGACATCTCGCTGCTGGGGAGTGAGTTCTGCCATGAGGTTGCTAAGGTCTTGTTTGAGTAATTCTCCTGTGATGTAGTCGTCGGGTGAGGCATTTTCGTCCTCTAGGAGTTCTTGTAGTTCTGTGTCGTGGTTGTCGCCGACGCGCAAATCTAGGGAGACGGGATGGCGTGCCATCAGTAAATATTCCCGAATTTGGGAGGGTTGTAATTCGAGGGCGGCACCGATTTCTGCTTGGGTGGGGCTGCGACCTAGCTGTTGAGCTAATTCTCTCTGGACTTTTTTGATTTTATTGAGTTTTTCGGTGATGTGAATGGGTAGGCGGATGGTGCGGGCGTGTTGGGCGATCGCGCGGGTAATTGCTTGACGAATCCACCAGTAGGCGTAGGTAGAAAATTTGTAGCCCCGCATGGGGTCAAATTTTTCGACACCGCGCTCTAGGCCAAGGGTTCCTTCTTGAATTAAATCCAAGAATTCCATATTACGTTTTTGATATTTTTTGGCGATCGCTACTACTAATCGCAAATTTGCCTCGATCATCTTCTGCTTAGCGCGACGGCCTTGGTGCATTAGGCGTTTTAGTTCAGTTTCACTTAGTTGCGCTTGCAATGCCCACTCTAACTCTGTTGGTTCACGTCCTAGTGTTTTAGTAAGTTCTCCTTTCGCTTCCAGCAACTGCATCATTTGTTGTACCTGTTTGCCAAGAATAATCTCTTGCTCGCGGGTAAGTAGTGCCACGCGACCGATTTCGTGCAGATAGGCACGCACCGTATCTGTTGAGGAGTCGGACCGGGGGCCCATGTATGCGGATTTACCAGTTTTGGTTTTGGGGGTGATGTTAGACATAGGTGAGTATTACACTCCTTAAACAGATAGAAAGTTGGCCATACCCTGCCCACAGTTGGGATCGGGAGAGAGATTTCAATTAGGGATCGGTTTTCCTATCCCCTCAAATAGCAGCGATGATTAGTAGAAGCTTGTTGTTTGGTGCGTACTTTTAGGCCGTTCTGTTTAGCGTTCCCAGTTAACGGTTTAAAGTTTACTGGTTGTAACGGTTTCTACAAGTAGAAGTTTTGTTTCAGTTTACTTTTCTCAATGTTATGACAATTTTTGAGGACTGTAAAGGGTAAAGGCATTGATCTTAAGGTAGAATTTTTAGTTTTGCTTTAAGATTGCAGACACTGTTTTAGGTTTAAGGGTAACTGACTCTCACAAACTGTAAAAGTAGGGGGTATTATTGGTGTCAACTTAACGCCAAACCCTTAGTCCGACAGAGGTTAAAACCTCTGTCTCAAAGATCAAGTCCTCTGAAGAGGACTAAGAAAACTTTTAAACTTAGTTAGTCCTCTTCAGAGGACTTTAGTTATTAGACAGGGACTTTAGTCCCTGGAGGGTTTCAGCTTAAGTTGACACCAATGGTTGGGCCGACTCCCTTGGTAGAAGCAGGAAGTGAACGTCAAATCTGCCATGAGTAGATTTGAGTAGGTTTCATGGAGCGGTTTTAGTTGCTTCTTCTGGCGTAGGCTCAGGTGTTGGCGTAGGCTCAGGTGTTGGCGTAGGCTCAGGTTTGGGTGTAGGCTCAGGTTTGGGTGTAGGCTCAGGTGTTGGCGTAGGCTCAGGTTTGGGTGTAGGCTCAGGTTTGGGTGTAGGCTCAGGTTTGGGCGTAGGCTCAGGTTTGGGTGTAGGCTCAGGTTTGGGTGTAGGCTCAGGTTTGGGTGTAGGCTCAGGTTTGGGTGTAGGCTCAGGTTTGGGTGTAGGCTCAGGTTTGGGTGTAGGCGTAGGCTCAGGAATTGGCTCAGGGACTGGCTCAGGAATTGGCTCAGGAATTGGCTCAGGAATTGGCTCAAGAGTTGGCTCAAGAGTTGGCTTAGGAATTGGTTCAGGAGAGGGAGAAGGAGTCGGAATGGGAGTTGGAGTTGGAGTCGGAGTCGGAGTTGGAGTTGGAGTTGGAGTTGGAGTTGGAGTTGGAGTTGGAGTTGGAGTAACAAATATGGTGGGTTTAGGCGATCGCGGCTGGCTCTGATTATTCAAAAAAGAGCTTACCAAAGCCCAGGAACCAAAGCCTGTAAAAATTGCTAAAACTATGCCCAATCCGATCGCCACGATGGGATTATCCCAAAACACACCAGTAGAAGGCTTAGAACTAGCGGGATCGGGCTTGCTGCCGACAGCCACCGTTGCGACTTGGGCTGTCTGAGGATAAGTCTGGCCAGCAGTTGCAGCGGGAGACTGAGGTGGGAAAATCGGATTATTTTGATTCTCCAGAGCTTGAGCAACCTCACTTACAGACTGATAGCGATCGCTCGGTTGGCGACTCAACATTCGATTTAACACATAAGCAAAACCCAAACTCACCTGCGCCCACCGTTGCCAATTCCAGATCAGCGTATTTTCATCCAATAATTCTTGAGGTTCCTTCCCCGTTAGCAATACGATCGCGCTCACCGCTAAAGCATAAAGATCGCTACTAGCACTTGCCTGTCCAGTTTGCATCTGCTCCGCAGGCGCATAACCAATTTTCCCCACACTCGTTGCCGGTCCTGCAGGAACAAACCCTTGTACCCTTGTCGCCAACTCCTTCACTACCCCAAAATCAATCAGCACCGGCAATTTGTCATTATTTCGCAAAATAATATTATCCGGTGAAATGTCCCGATGAATAATGCCCTTAGCGTGAATGTGAGCCAGCACCGGCAACATCAGCCGCACCAGACTTTGCACCTCAGCTTCCGAAAAAGTCTGTGCAATTGCCTTACGTTCTTGTAATAGACTGTGGTAAGTTTTTCCATCCACATAATCCTGCACCAAAAACAAACGCTGATTCTCCTCAAAAGTTGCTCTAAACTGAGGAATTTGCGGGTGTTGAATTTGGTAAAGTACCGCCGCCTCCCTTTGAAACAGTTCCTTCGATTTTTCTATGGCATGAGTACCACTTTGAATAGGAATAAACTCCTTTACAGCACAACGTTCCTGAAAACGTCCTCGATCTTCTACTAAATAAGTACGTCCAAACCCCCCTTGCCCTAAAATACTTAGCAAGCGGTAACGGTTTTGTAGAGTAGTTCCAATGGGAATAGGCGGTTGCATAATTTTAGCTAGATACAAAAAACTGATAAGGAGGCGATCGTATCTCAATTATAAGAAAATACCCTGAAAAACCTGTGACTTTAGTCTAGGGATGAAAAGGTGTTGCAGGATAAATCCTGCCTGCTCCAAAAAGACAAACCAGTTTTGGTTTGTTAGTTTAAGTAAAGTTAGTTAGTCAAAAACCCGACAGTGCAAGCCGTTAGGCAAAAAAAGTAGCCTAAGACTCAGCAATGAGCGAGTGGGTAGCGGGTATCTGACTTACCCTTTTTAAGGTTTGGATGCTATGGCGTGGGAAGCGGGAATTAATTTCAATCAATATTGAATTGGGAATTAGTACCATAAGCTTGAAAAATTTGGTAATTTTGGGGGGCAAGTTTAATGCAAAATAACAAGGACATTAAAAAGCCAAAGGCAATATTAACAGACATTGAGGGAACAACATCAAGTAGTTCTTTTTTTAGCGAAGTGTTGTTTCCCTATTCGCGATCTAGGTTAGGTAGTTATTGTATGGCACACCCAGAGAAGACGGCTGACATTCTTTCAGAAGTTGAAGCCATTGAGCCTGGCGATCCGATTACAACTTTGGAGCGCTGGATTGATGAGAACCAGAAGTTTGTACCACTCAAAACCTTACAGGGATTGATTTGGGCTGAAGGATTTTATGAGGGTGCGTTTAAGGGACATATTTATACTGATGTGCAATCAGCATTCAGACTATGGCACGCCAATGGAATCACGCTCTATATCTTTTCAGCAGCATCGATTTCAGCGCAGAAATTGCTATTTGGATTTAGCGAAGTAGGAGACTTAACCCCAATTCTATCGGGTTATTTTGATACATCGACTGGCTCGAAACGAGAGGCTAATTCCTATCGCTTGATTTCCGAAAAGATAGGTTTAATGCCTACAGAAGTTCTCTTTCTGTCAGATACCTCATCTGAAGTTGAGGCGGCAAGAAATGCGGGAATGTCGGCACTTCACATTGACCGTACCAATGGATTGGCTGATATTTCCACATTTGGAGATATTAAAATATCCTTGTAAATATTTTGCTGAATTGAGAAAATCAATACATCAGGAGGGGTTGACGATGATAAGTTCAGAGTGTTTACTAAATTTCAATCAATCTATTCGTTTCCTAGCTCATTCAGAAGAATCAATTTTCAGACCAAGATCCCTCAATGAATTGAGGAGCAAAATGAAGTCTTTCGCTATGCTTGAAACAAACAAGCAGAAAGTAGTCCATGTACTTGGACAACGATGCTCATTCCAATTTTCTCAAGCCCATCCCCTGAAAACATCTGTGTCTTACCAAATACACAATCAAGAACAGATGATCTCGACTGTTAACTGCGATCTTCTGATTGACATGAGATTGATGAACAAAGTGGTCAAACTCAATCTCAAGAGTATGGAGATAACTGTCGAAGCTGGGATTACTTATTCAGAACTCATTGCATACCTAGCCTTTCATGGGCTTGCTCTAGCTGATATCAGCGCATATACTGAGGTGACTGTAGGAGGCGCGTCAGCTACGGGGACTCATGGATCGGGCAACCAGATATTGTCTCAGCAATTCGTCTCTATGGATGTCGTCACAGGCATGGGTGAAATTTACAAGTTGGATGATGCCAAAATGTTCACCCACTTAGGTGTGCTTGGTATAGTTGCAACGGTTACACTGCGATGTGTGAAAATGTTTTATCTAAAACAGAGCGTCTATTTATTGGAGCGATGGAGTCTGTTAAAGCCATTATTGTCAGAAATGTTCAGAGATGTAGAGATATTCTCATCAATGCTACGAATTAATTTGGATAACAGTCAGCACCCAGTCCTCATGTACATCCGTAAAATAGCTAGTGGTAAAGACGATCAATTTCACGAACGAGATTATATGGGGGGAAAGTTGGTTCGTGGAGATGTCGCACGTAACTATGGAGGTATTGGAAGCAATGAAAAGACAACTTTTACGGATAACTACTGGAATGTAATTGCGGATCATTCAACGCTTTCTCAAAGAAACTTGCTGGGTGCGGGCAAATATTTTCATGCAGAATACTTTTTGCCTATTGATTGCGGGGGTGAGGCTATCGATCGTCTCTTGTTAATTGCCCATGAATTTCCGATGTTTTGTGAAGCGCTCCCGTCTGGGATAAAATGTCGGTTCGTCAAGAGCGATCGACAACTGATGTCACCCTGCTACAATGCCGATGGTACAACGGACTATTTCCTGGCTATACAGTTTTCTTTATATGCCAATGAGAGCATTGCCAAGCAAATTCTAGTCAAAGTAGAAGCAGCATTGGGGGATTTTCATCCAACTACACATTGGGGCAAAATCTGTGCAAATCCTGCTGAGTTCTATCGTCTCTATAAAGAGAGATTTCGGACAATGGATCAACTGCGCCAAGTGATTGATCCACATGACTATTTCATCGATCATCGCTCATGTTTGTATGAAGCATTCAGTGGTTAAGGCATAAATCCGGGGTAGGGGCGAAGCATTCTGGCAGTTGATTTATTGCTTTTACTCGCTTATTTTTAGCCCGAATGCTTTCCCCCTACTGTCAAATATCGCCTTGGTGGTTGCTATAGTTAGGAGAAAATAGAATCTTTCAAAAACACCTTCCAAATTAAATAAAAAATAAATCAGCCTACATCATTATGTCAAAGTCAAAATATTCTCAAACTATCGCTATTTTCTGCTTACTTGGTTTAGCTTGTATATGGGGCTATAATTGGGTGATGATGAAAATAGCTGTGCAATATGCCTCGCCTTTTACCTTTGCAGCTTTGAGAGCATTCTTTGGGGCTTTGAGTTTATTTTTAGTGATGCTCTGTTTAGGGAAATCAATCAAACCAAAAGCAATTTGGAGTACATTTGGCATCGGTGTTTTACAAAATGGAGGCTTTATTGGTTTAGCTACCTGTGCTTTGGTAAATGGAGGAGCCGGTAAAACAGCTATTTTGACATATACGATGCCGTTTTGGTTGCTTCTATTAGCTTGGATTGTTTTAGGAGAGCGTTTGCGGCGGCTACAATGGATGGGAGTTGCCTTAAGTTTTAGTGGACTAATATTCATACTAACTCCTTTCAGTTCTACCAGTGGGATCTTAAGTAAAGGACTAGCTGTTTTAGCTGGATTTAGTTGGGCTGTCAGTGCAGTTGCCACTAAAAAGTTACAGCAAAAGACGCAAATAGATTTGCTTTCTTTCACTGCATGGCAAATGTTATTTGGATTTTTGCCCCTGGCTCTGGTAAATGTCTTCCTACAATTCCCAGCAATCAATTGGTCTCCAGCTTTTATTTATGCTTTGGTTTACAATGTCATTCCGGGGAGTGCTTTGGCTTGGTTGCTTTGGCTATATGCTTTAAAAAATTTGCCCGCTGGTATAGCTGGATTAGGTACATTATTAACGCCAATAATAGGTATTTTATCATCTTCAATACAGTTAGGTGAGATTCCCTTAACCACTGAGTTAATTGGCATTTTCATGATCGTTATGGCTCTTTTAGTAAATACTTTGTCAATAGGCATCTCCCAAAAATAAACTAAGCTGCTACGCAGCTAAACCTGATCGACAGCATTGGCGAGAACACATGGCTCCCTTATGCGATTATGGATGTAATTGGCTCAAAATTACTCTTAAGCGATCGTAGTCATCATTGAGAACAACGCTTAAAGTTCTGCCGGCTAAAACTAACCAAGATCGATCGCGTTTTCGCAATTCATAAATCTCCCGAATTGCCGCCGCCGCCAACGCATCAACAGGTGCATTACTTACCTGAAGTAACGTTCGCAAAAAATCTAATTGTTCGCTAAAACCAATTACTTCATCAGGTTCGCAACGATAAACAGCTTGGTGAATTTGTGGCGGACGCGGTGGTATATACTGATAAATAGTTCCCGGTTTAGGTGCAGAGCCATTAAAACTTTCCGGCGGTTTCTGAAAGCCCACAATTGCCGATCGAAATTCAGTTTTTAACATCGCAAAAATCTGTGGTTGTTGCTCTCTTAAATCTTGCAGCGATAACCCCAAAGCTCGCGCTCTATGAACTGTATCGATCGGGCAAGTTGTCGCATGGTAAACTACAGCATAAATCTGATTTCCTGATTCTTCATCGGTTGCTTTTACCCAACAACCAAAAGGTGGCATCGGTGGAAAATTTAGATCGTCTGGCTCCAAACATTGAGCTACAAATTCTGTGGTAGCCGTTTCAATAACTTCGCCAATGTGATCCCGGCGGCGATCTTGTATGGTAAATTGGGGTAAGGGAAGACGCATATACTTTAATTTGGTAATGGGTAATGGGTAATGGGTAATTGTTAATTGCTGGAGTATCTTTACCTATTATAGCAGTTATCCAACAACATAATAAAGCATCAGTTTACCAATAACCAATAACCAATAACCAATAACCAATAACCAATAACCAATAACCAATAACCAATAACCAATAACCAATAACCAATAACCAATAACCAATAACCAATTAAAAACTATGGGAGTAAAAAGTATTATCACCTCAGAAATTAGCACTGCAAAGAGCGCGATCAAAGTTGGCATCTTGCATTCCCTCACAGGTACTATGTCTATTAGCGAAGTTTCAGTTAAAGATGCTACGCTATTAGCAATTGAAGAAATCAATGCCGCCGGTGGGGTACTCGGATGTCCCTTAGAACCAATAATTGAAGACGGAGCAAGTGATTTACAGACTTTTGCTCAGAAAGCCAAACAATTACTCTTAGAAAAACAGGTTGCTGTAGTATTTGGTTGTTGGACTTCTGCTAGTCGCAAAGCGGTTTTACCTGTTTTTGAACAGTTAAATGGATTATTATTTTATCCGGTGCAGTATGAAGGTTTAGAACAATCTGCTAATATTTTTTATACGGGTGCGGCTCCTAATCAACAGATTATTCCAAGTATTAATTATTTATTAGGTCAGGGAAGAAGGAAAATTTTTTTATTGGGTTCAGATTACATTTTCCCTCGCACAGCAAATCAAATTGTTAAAGCTCAATTAGCTGCTTGTAATGGGGAATTAGTGGGTGAAGAATATATTTCTTTGGGATCTAAAGATGTGAGTGTGGCGATCGCACATATTCAAGCTATTCAACCCGATGCAATCTTTAGCACTCTCAATGGAGATACAAATATTGCTTTCTTTAAAAAGTGGCGCGAAACTGGAATTACGCCGCAACAATTACCGATAATGTCAGTGAGTGTAGCGGAGGAAGAGGTGCGGGCGATCGCACCAGAAAATATTGCCGGTCACTTAGTAACTTGGAATTATTTTCAATCTATAAATACACCAGAAAATCACAGTTTTGTCAATGCTTATCAGGCAAAATATGGGCAAAATCGTGTAACTGATGACCCCATCGAAGCTGCTTATTTTGGCGTTTATCTCTGGAAAAAAGCAGTAGAAAAAGCTAATTCTATAGAAGTAGATCGGGTGAAAAAAGCAGCAAAAAATCTTCAATTTACAGCACCGTCAGGTTTAGTTAAAATTGATGCGAAAACTCAACATACTTGGAAAACTGTCCGAATTGGCAAAGTACGATTAGATGGTCAAATTGATGAAATTTGGAACTCTGGAATACCAGTACAGCCAGATCCTTTTCTGAAAAAATATGTTTGGGCAAGAGCGCTTTATCCGAGAGGTTTAGGAATAGGAACTCGCGTTTCTTTGATGGGATTATTTGCAAGTTTAGTATTAATTGCTTGGATGGCGGTAGGGGTGGGATGGCTAGGTGCGATGCAGATGAAACAGGCTTTAATTGCGATCGCTACTCATAGCGATCGGACAGCGCAAATATTAGCTAAATCGGCAATAGCTACCATAAATCAAACTGAATACTTGCTATTATTAGCCTTATTTCTAAGCTTGCTAACTGGTATATTTGGGCTACTTTTAGTTTATCGCATTCTCCGCAATTTAACTCTAGTAAGACAGACGGCTCAATTAATGGCAAGTGGAGATTTTACAACGCGATCGCCTGTAATTTCCAATGACGCGATCGGCGTACTTTCTTCTACTTTGAATACAATGGCTCAACAGATTGGTAGCTTACTTAAAGCTGTAGAAGTACGAAATCATCAATTACAAGAAAGATCCAACGAATTAGAAATAGCCGCTCATGCTGCCGAATCAGCCAACAGAGCCAAAAGCACCTTTCTAGCCAACATGAGTCACGAATTACGCACACCCTTAAATGCCATTATCGGCTATAGCGAAATACTCCAAGAAGAAGCGATCGACCTAGCAGAAGATAATTTTATTAGTGACTTAAAAAAAATCAATATTGCTGGTAAACAATTACTTTCAATCATTAGCGATATCCTCGACATCTCCAAAATAGAAGCCGGAAAAATGGATATTTTCTTAGAAATATTTGAGGTTTCAAAATTAATTGATGAAATTGTGATAACTGTTCAACCCCTAATCACCAAAAATGACAATGTACTAACTATAAATTATCCAACCGATCTTGGTAAAATGCAGGCAGATTTGGCAAAAGTCCGCCAAATATTGTTAAACTTATTAAGTAACGCAGCCAAGTTTACTCACCAAGGAAAAATTACTTTAGAAGTAAAATTTTGTCACCTAGAAATCCTCAACTCAGATATTCCCAAAAACTCAAAACTAAAAACAGAAAAATTTATTATTTTCCAAGTCAAAGATACTGGAATTGGCATGACACCACAACAGATATCGAAACTATTTGAACCATTTTCCCAAGCAGATGATTCTACAACTCGCAAGTATGGAGGTACAGGTTTAGGATTAACAATTAGCCGAAAATTTTGCCAGATGATGGGTGGTGATATCACAGTAGAAAGCCTTGTAGATTACGGCTCCACTTTTACAATCTATCTACCCATAAAAATCAACCAGGAAAAAGCTATTGTAGCACTTCAAGAAGTAAAAGAATTTACTTTCGAGCAAGATATGGAAGTAAATTTAAGTCCTTTAGGCCCTTCGTGCCTCATCCCAACCACCACTAATTTAATGATAATTGATGACGACATTGAGCTAGGAAAAGATAATTTATATTCATAACAACTAACCACTAACAACTAAAAATAAATTACTAAGACACAGGAGGAATAATTCCCGCCTTATCTGCCCGCTTTTCCCGTTTTTTGCGATCGGCTTGCAAGACATCTTCAAGAACAATTCGCGCCTGTGCAATTTTTTCAAGATTGCTACGGTACAAGTCTAAGTCTTTAACAACTTTTTCCTCTGGTAAGTGTAAAGTCGCACAAATTTTCGCGATCGCCTCACCTCGCCCCTCTCGATCTTTAACCAAGTTGGGGTCTGCCATTTCTAGCAACGTGAATAAACCGATAGCAAATAAACGACTGTACTTAAATTTAGAATTAGTCGCGATCGACACAAT
This sequence comes from Oscillatoriales cyanobacterium USR001, assembly GCA_001698425.1. GTDB lineage: Bacteria > Cyanobacteriota > Cyanobacteriia > Cyanobacteriales > Microcoleaceae > Kamptonema. Next base: position 44,270 of record MBRE01000083.1, read on the forward strand.
TGACCTTTGCAAATCAACAGCATCCTCAAACCTCACCGAGCCATCCAGCCAGAACAGCAACTCCCTGACACCAACGCGAGAAGCCAAACCTTCCAAACGTCTTGCATCCTGGTGATAGCGCTGAGAATCATCTTCCAAAGCCTGACAAAGCGCATTAAAAATCGAAACTTTGTCCTGTTCTGGTAAATACCCTTGCATAAAGCGCTCAAAAGCATTAACTACGCCCAAAGCATAAATAGGGTCGTAACGAAAATCGGCATTCACGATTAGTAAGTGCATTTCTACCATTAACTCTTCCACTACTCGACGGTAGATAGAGTTAATAGGGCGAGTATGAATCGTGTAGAAACTTCGTTTAGTATCTGAAACAGTACGGTTGTTATTCACCTGGTCTTATCGCTAAGGAAGAAGGAAGAAGGAAGAAGGAAGAAGGAAGAAGGAAGAGGTAAGAAGGAAGAGGTAAGAAGGAAGAGGTAAGAAGGAAGAAAAACAAGAATTGCCTTGAGACATTCTTGCTAATACTGCTTTCTTGCGATCCCATATATTCCACCTCTTACCTTTGAGCCTTAACTGGCGCGTGGCACCCCTTCCAATGCTTCTTCTTCTGTTTCAAAAATTTCAAACACAGAATCCATCATAGTGACTTCAAACACCAATTTGGCTTCTGGATGAACATTGCAAATACGGAAACTCCCCTTAACTTTATCGGCATCACGCATTCCAGCCACCAGTGAGGTTAGGCCAGAGCTATCGATAAAGTTAACCTGACCTAGATTTACAACCACATGGCGACTAAGTTTGGAAATACATTCCTGCAACTTGAGGCGGAATTGCCAAGCGGTTGTGATGTCCAAGCGTCCGGTCGGTGCTAGGACGATTACAGTTGTACCGTCCTGAAGCGTATGGGTTTTTTGATCGATGTGAATCACTGACCCTTCCCTCGAAAATTATATGTATGGCGGTGGTTGATTATCTCAGAGTAGTTTAACTCAGAGTTGTAACTACAGAGGCATCCAATTCACCCAATCTTGGGGTTTCAAGAATTTCTCATAAAGTTCAGCTTCTGGAGTCTGCGGTTCTGGTTGATACCCATATTCCCAGCGTACCAAAGGTGGTAGAGACATGAGAATGGATTCTGTACGACCGTTAGTTTGCAGACCGAAGATGGTGCCTCTATCGTAGACTAAGTTAAATTCGACGTAACGGCCTCGGCGGTAGAGTTGGAAATTGCGTTCGCGATCGCCGTACTCCATTGACCGCCGACGCTCCACAATGGGTGCATAAGCCGGTAAAAAGGCCCGTCCGCATTCTTGCACAAAAGTAAACAATTCTTCCCAACTACGGGGCTGAGGCATTCCGATTTTTTGACTGTAACTAGCCGCAGGTCCCTTGGGATCTGAGCCACGATACAAAGAGGTTTGACCATCTTGGTAGTCAAAAAATAAACCGCCGATACCCCGCATTTCCTGGCGATGTTTGAGGTAAAAATATTCATCACACCAGAGTTTAAACGTTGGGTAATACTCAGGATGATAGCGATCGCAAGTCGCCTTCAAAGTCTGATGAAAATGAGCCGCATCCTCAGCAAAAGGATAGTACGGAGTTAAATCTGCACCTCCGCCAAACCACCAGACGTGACCTGCCTCAAAATAGCGATAATTTAAGTGAACTGTTGGAATATAAGGATTTCGAGGGTGCAAAACCATCGAAGTTCCCGTCGCATAAAAACCTTGACCAGCCAATTCCGGGTGTTGGCCCAGAATTGAAGGCGGCAAAGTTTCTCCCCAAACTTCTGAAAAGTTTACTCCACCCTGTTCAAAAATATCACCTTCTCGCATCACGCGAGAACGTCCCCCACCTCCTTCCGGGCGCTCCCAAGATTCCTCTTTAAATTTACCAGTCCCATCAAGTAATTCTAATCCTTGACAAATCTCGTCTTGTAGGAGTTGCATGAACTGGCTCACCCTACTTTTTGAGTCAGGTGGTAACAGAGAGGAGGGTGTAGTAGTTTTGGTTGTCGTAGAAACAGTCATAAAAAAGTACCTGGAAACTCCTTGGCTTTAGGCTACAGGAGAAAACGATAAGAGACCTGAGCATCAAAAGGTTAGAAGTACAAAATTTAGCAATGATGCCATTATGCCACTGTAGAGCAACAGAGGATCATAAAAAGATAGATTAAGAAATAGCAAGAAATATTAGGACTTATGTAACGCCCCCCAGAGGTCAGCGTTACCAACTGCGTCATTAAAAATTAATTGCTCAAATTCAAACCAAGGGTGGAAAACAGAATGTCCGGTACGCTTGATATTAACTCAGTTTTAGAAGTCCTACGACCAGTCCAAGACCCCGAACTTGCCAAAAGTTTGGTGGAATTAAACATGATTCGTAACATTAAGATCGATGGCGACGAGGTCAGCTTTACTTTAGTGTTGACTACGCCTGCTTGCCCTCTGCGAGAGTTTATTGTGGAAGACTGTCAAAAAGCAGTTAAGCAATTACCTGGAGTGGAAAGCGTCAAAGTAGAAGTTACGGCGGAAACTCCTAAGCAGAAAGGATTGCCCGATCGCCAAGGTATTGATGGGGTGAAAAATATCTTAGCCATTTCTAGTGGTAAGGGTGGGGTTGGTAAAAGTACGATCGCGGTTAATGTTGCCGTAGCGCTGGCTCAAATGGGTGCAAAAGTAGGCTTGCTAGACGCTGATATTTATGGTCCAAACGACCCAACTATGTTGGGTTTAACCAACGCTCAAGTAATGGTAACTCAAGGCCTCCAAGGAGACATCCTCGAACCGGCTTTTAATCATGGCGTAAAGCTAGTTTCAATGGCATTTTTGATTGACAAAGACCAACCGGTAATTTGGCGCGGTCCCATGTTAAATGGGATTATCCGTCAGTTTCTCTATCAAGTGCAGTGGGGTGAATTGGATTATCTAATTGTCGATATGCCTCCTGGTACTGGTGATGCACAATTAACAATGGTGCAAGCTGTACCGATGGCCGGGGCGATTATTGTCACCACACCACAAACTGTAGCTTTGCTGGATGCTCGGAAAGGGTTAAAAATGTTTCAGCAGTTGGGTGTCTCGGTGTTGGGAATTGTGGAAAATATGAGTTATTTTATCCCGCCCGATATGCCAGATAAACAATACGATATTTTTGGGTCTGGTGGTGGTGAGAAAACTGCTGCGGAGTTGGGCGTGCCACTGTTGGGCTGCGTACCTTTGGAGATTCCTTTGCGGGAAGGGGGCGATACGGGTGTGCCAATTGTGGTGGGACAACCGGATTCAGCTTCGGCCAGGGAGTTGAAGGCGATCGCGCAACGAATTGCTGGTAAAGTTTCTGTAGCAGCCCTCGCTGTTTCTTAGAAATCGACTTTCTCCTAGTAAGCTAGAAAATGTAAACATCACCCTCCAACAGTTATGATTTTTCCCGGTTCAGCAGTTCGAGTTAAAGATAGCGGCGATATTTATTACGCCTTTCAAGGACAAGTTCAGCGCGTTACTGATGGCAAAGCAGCGGTACTATTTGAAGGTGGAAACTGGGACAAGCTAATTACATTTCGGCTATCACAGTTAGAAACAGTTGATGCTACGGCTGGCCGCGCTAAAGGGAAATAAAGTCAATTAAATAATTAGCTGGTTTGTAGTAAGCGCTTTAGCGCGCTAAAGCGTTTACTACAAACCAAACAATCTCTGTCATCATTTCTGAATTATTGCTGGCTTTTAGTGGTTGGGTGCGGGGGTTGGGATCTTTTTTAAAATGGTTCTCTTGCGATCGAGTAAATCAGCGCTTGACCAAGCATAAATTACCATTAACAATTTTACCATTTCTTCTGATTCTTGGGTTTCTGAGGTTTTGACAGTTTGAGTTTGGCGATTTTTGGGTTGCAGCATATTTTAATGTTTATTCTTTAACCTTATCCGCAGGTAAGAAAAAACGCTCGTTGCCAGCCTCATCCTTTCGCATCCGAGCGCCCAAAGATAATAAAGCTTGCTTTGCCCGATCGCGCACTAATTTGTCATTAGTTTCGTAATAAACTGAACTCCAAGCCTGAAACCTCACCAAAGTATTATCAGGATCTTCTCTCAAAAATCTAGCCGTCTGTCGAAATAGGGGCGCAAATCGCTCATCTGGAGTCCCAAACACCCACTCGGCGGCCATTTCGTGAGAGCGAATTGAGGCTCGAATATCTCCTAATAATAAAAATTCATCTAATCCTTTAAATCGCCATACTCGCCAGGCTTGGGGATCGATTTCAGGTGAAAGTGCGATTAAGCCTCTATCCATCATGGCTACGCCAATTTCGGGTTTTCCTAAATAATAGGAAATTCCTGTGGAGAGAAAGGGATAAATGTCAACCCATCGAGGATCGCGATTAATTATAATTTCAAAATAGAGTGTATTCAAACCATAGCCTGTTTGCGATCGCGCCTCGCTATCCCCAAAATACTGTATATATTTTAGGAAAACCCAATCAGCGATCAAATTATCAAACCCAAAAGTCGGCGCAGTCTTAGTTAATCGCAATTTCAGAGCTTCCTGCTCTTGTGCTTGTTTGGCGCTTGCCGTTGATAATCCCAACTCAGCAGAGAGTCCCCCTAATTGTCCATTCTCCTGCATTACTACCACACCAATTAAAGCGAACAGAGCGATCGCGATATTTGCCACCAAGCCCAACCACTTTTGGGATTCTTTAATCTTGATTACCATTGCACTCCCATCTGTAGCTTTTAATTAAATTTTAATTAAATTTTGATAACATAAAGCTGTGATTACTTGGCAATTCAGAGAAAAGCTCGTTAGACTGTCACAAGGATACTACATTTTGCCAACAGTTAAAAGTAGTGTGATTTTAGCTGTCTCAAATCTAAAAAAATCAATCAAGTCGAGCCAAATTAAATGAAACTACCCTTAAGACGATTTTCTAAGTTTCGCACTGCCCTCTTGAGCGGAGCGATCGCAACAACTGCCTCCGTTACTCTATTTGCCCCTGCCCTCAGCCAATCTGTCCGCGCTGCCCTTCAAGACAGTCCTAAAGCTGTTTTAGATGAAGCTTGGCAAATTGTCAACCGGGATTTTGTCGATCCCAGCTTTAATAAGGTAGATTGGCAAGCCGCGAGAAAGGAATTACTCAGCCCAACTTACACCTCTCGCCAAGAAGCTTATCAAGCACTTCGTAAAGCCCTAGAAAAGTTAAATGACCCTTATACTCGTTTCATGGACCCCAAACAATATGAGGCTTTGACTAGCCAAACTTCGGGGGAATTGATGGGTGTTGGGATGCGGCTGGAAGAAGACGAAAAAACTAAAGTTATCTCAGTTGTTGAGCCGATGGAAAATTCACCGGCGATGAAAGCTGGTATTCAAGCGGGAGATCAAATTTTAGCGATTGATGGTAAATCTACTCAAGGTATGACTGTTGCTGATGCGGCGCAATTAATTCGGGGTAATGAAGGTACAAAAGTTACTTTGAAAATTAATCGCCCTGGAAAAAATCAGTTTGAACTAACTTTAACTAGGGCAAGAATTGAGGTGGCGGCTGTGCGCTATAGTCTCAAGCAAGAGGGTAAAACTCTGGTGGGCTACATTCGTTTGCAGGAGTTTAGCGCTCACGCAGGGGAACAAATGGAGAAGGCGATTAAAAAGTTGAAGGAGGAGAAAGCTGAGGCTTTTGTGTTGGATTTACGTGGTAATCCTGGGGGTCTTTTACGAGTAAGTGTTGATATTGCTCGGATGTGGATGGATAAAGGCGCGATCGTGCGTACTGTGGATCGTCAGGGTGGTAGTGAAGAGATGCTAAATAATCGGACTGCGATTACTGATAAGCCTTTGGTGGTTTTAGTTGATGATAATTCTGCTAGTGCTAGTGAGATTTTAGCGGGAGCGCTGAAGGATAATAAGCGGGCGACGGTGATGGGTACTCAAACTTTTGGGAAGGCTCTTGTGCAGTCGGTTCATTCTTTATCGGATGGTTCGGGTTTGGCGGTGACGATCGCTCATTATTATACTCCTAATGGTACTGATATTAGTCATAAAGGGGTGACTCCTGATGTTAAGTTGGAGCTTTCGGAGGAACAGAAGTTGCAGTTAGCAAATAAACCAGCTTTAATTGCTACTCAGAACGATCCTTTTTATGCTCGTGCGATCGCACTTTTGCAAACTAATCTTTCTGCGGGTTCTGTTACTAATCCTGTTTCTAATAAGGAGACTCGATAGAATGGTTAACGGTTAACTGTTAACTGTTAATGGTTAACGGTTAACTGTTAATGGTTAACTGTTAATGGAGCGATCGCTACCTCAAAATCGAAAGAAATTATATTATGCGATATTATGCGATCGCTGTTTTTTAGGTAAAACAATGGACTGGCAAAAACATATTCATACCGATCCTAACATTCTAGTTGGGAAACCAGTTGTTAAAGGAACTCGCCTATCTGTAGAATTTCTATTAGGTCTTTTTGCGGCTGGATGGACAGAGAAACAGGTATTAGAAAACTATCCGATGCTAACGCCTGAAGGATTGCAAGCTATTTTTGCCTTTGCTGCTGAATGTATCCGTGAGGAATCTTTGTACAGTATCCCTTGAATAAATAATGCGGTTTTTAGCAAATAAGAACTATCATTTCTCTTGAGCATAAGTCCCCTTTCCCACCCTCACCAAAATCAATAGACCAGCACGCGGTAGTAACTTTAACAATGCTCTGTAAAGTTGTAACAATACAAGGCTTTATTTGTAAACTATTTGGCATGGCCCCTCATGCCGGAGTCCAACTTAATCCAGTTGGCGGACTGTGCTCGCTTCTATTGCCTTGGCTACCAACTTGCTCAATCAACTAATTCAGTGTTCCAATTTGCTTCTTGAATTCTAGTATCTAACTCCCGGCATTGTCTCGATAGTTGATTCGTTTGTGCTTGTATTTCAGCAACGTTAATGGTACTGACAAATTTGATTTCAGATCGACTATAGCGAGCTTGCCTATGAGTGGCTGCTTCAACTACAGAATTGTAGACACCTCGCTTGATTAAGAGAGTATCTCTTTGTGCTAAAGCATCCGATATGCTCGTTCCTTCTTGCAGGTTAGTGAGCGAATTAGTCCTGTTAATTCTCTGGATCAAGTTTACTAACTGATTTACTGTGGCCTCTAATTCTGTAATCAGTTCTTGGGGATTTTCTGGAGGCATTTCCCCTTCCTGAATTTTAGCACTTTTTATCAATCTTTCCTTCAACTGCTCAATTCTCTTTTGGCAATCCGATCTCAAAATTAAAGCTTCAGCTAATTTCATAATTTTTTCTGTTAATTTTCTAGTACAAACATTTAACTAGCGATCGCTACCTCATTTTCCGTATCTTCCTCTTCCTCAAGTCCGAACTTTTTACAGATTTAGTCTAGGTTTTGAGGTTCAATCACTCTCGCTTTAGCTCTCTCTAATGCCGTTAACAAACGAGTTAAATTTTTAGGCGATCGCAGTAAATAAAGCATCTCTAGCAAGCTATCCAATTCACTCTCAGAAATTAAGACCGCATTTTTGCCGTTATGTCTGGTAATCACAATTGCGTCTCCAGTTTCGACAACGCGATCGCAAAGTAAGTCTAAATTTGCTTGAGCTTCAGTGGATGTAACCTGAGTTAACATACTAAAAGAAAAAAAGTGAGCATTGCCCACCAGCATAACTGATGAGCAATACCATTCTATCACTTATCATCCCTCACCGGCAAAGCCACATCCAGAATTTCCATCAGCAACTCCAACCGCGAAGGACGAGAAAGCATCGGCACCAAATTCGGCAACGAATAGTAATCACCAGCAAAGGTAAAGGTTTCCACCGGCACTTGCTTCTGCTTCAATTGACTCTCAACATAATTAGAATGAGAACCAACTCGCACGATCACTACATTCGGCATCACCCCTAAATCGCGGCAATAAGTAGTATAAGCATCGGCAAATAAAGGCGTAGAATTATCACCTTCATCTGTCACCAAAATAAACTGCTCAACCACCTGCTTTTTCTTCCGCATCACTTCCACAGCGCAACCGCAGCTAGTACCACCATTCGCCTGAAGATGCTTAAAAGCACGCTCCCAGTCCGTCAATTCCTTGCCTTTTGCCTCTACAAAATAGGGCATCGTGTCAAAGGCATAGACGAACAAATCGGCATCGGAAATACCAGAGATTAACGCAGCAAGACGCTTGCCAACTTCGATCGCATTCGTCATCGAACCTGACTTATCTACTAGCAAACCAGTAGATTTAGCAATTTTACCGCGCTTTTTTACCTGCTCATTTGTCACCGCTTCCAGTTTCGCTGTCGTTGCTGCATCAAATTGAGCGCCATCGCCAGCAACACTGGCTTTAAAAGCAGAAACTCGGTCGCTTTTTGCCGCTTGATCTAACTTCTCATCAATCAATTTCTTGATTTCTGGGTGATCCATTGCACCGCGATTTTGAATGGATTTCAAGTTATTAATCACTTCCTGCGGTGACATGGAATCGATTAAAGCTATCAAGACGGTTGGTGTTAGTTGTTTTACTGCGCCAACTGCGATCGCATAAGGAATTTTGTGCTCCACAATTAACATCGCCTGATCCGCAGGAGTCGCCGCTTTTGCTAACTGCTTAAGTGCAAACGCCAAACTATCTTCTGGCGGATTATCCTTAAACAAAACAGCATTCGCGCGATCGCTTGGTTTAATATGCAAACTCGCATACAAATGCTTCATTGACTTGCGTGCCCGCATTGCAGCGCGATCGAAAAATTGCGGATTCTTTTCCCGCGATTTCAGATAGCGAGTCACAGCAGTACGAGCCGATCGCGGTAATTTTCCCCGGTGAACTTTCATAAAGTCCACAATCCGTGAAACCTCATAAGGTGGGAACTCTTGTAACATCACAAAACCAGCATCTCTGTGCTCAGTTAAGTTACTTGTTAGCAAATTTCCGACAAAAACTTCCTTATGATCGCGCACGTCGCCATTGTGCTGATACCACACCGCTAAATGACCGTAAAAAATCGGGTCAATTTCCACAATTAACTTGTGAATTTCCGTCACCTTTTCTAATTGGCGGTGAGGAGTAGTTAGCAAACTATTAAGCATTTCTAAACGCAAATCGCGTTCGGCTGTATTCATATTCATAAATATCACCTCTGTGGAATTAATAGATGAGAAAAAAGTTACTTCGCGCAAGTCGAAAAAGCCGTTTGTTCATACGCAGGGATTGAACCTGCATAATCTTGAACCTAAATCAAGCGCCTTTTCCAATTTGGCTAGTATTTGACACTCCCACGCCTGAAGGCGATGGGATTCTTAAATCAACGACCGAACTTAACTTGTCCTGATTTCTCAGGACAAGCCAGAGGCTCAATCTCCTCAAGCGTAGAAATTCCGGTGTGCCCCACCGTATTTATTCCTAATCCTTTAGCCAAAATATTCTTAGCTGCGTTTAAATCTCGATGTTCAACCAATCCGCAAGATGGACATTTATGAGTGCGGGTTGACAAGGATTTCTCAACCCTAGTTCCACATCTTGAACAATCTTGAGAAGTAAAATAAAGATTTCTCAGCTTTTCTCAAGAATCTAGGGTTTTCTATATGGTTGCCTTCTGAATCTGTGTAGAAAAACTCTAATCCTAAATCAATTCCTACTGCTTTACCAGTTGGAAACTGTGGCTCAGAGCGTTCTACATCAATTAAGAATTGGCAGTAGAAGCCATCGGCTCTTTTCACAACCCGAACTCTTTTGATTTTTCCAGGCTGGTAAAAGTTTAAATCGCGAGTTCCAAGTAGTTTGAAAGTTCCCGACTTAAACCCATCAGTGAAAGTGATGCGTTTTCTATCTCGGTCTAGTTTCCATCCAGTTTGCTTGTACTCAACCGATCTACCTCGTTTTTTGAATTTGGGATAGCCTTTCTTCCCTGGCTTACCATCTCTACAATTTTTATAAAACCGAGAAATTCCGTTCCAGGCTCTATCGGCAGATGATTGTCGAGCTTGGGAGTTTAATTTACCTGCCCAATCATATTCTTTGGCAAGAGTTACACAAAGTTTCTGTAGATCGTTTTGACTAACTCCTCGATTATCCATCCAGCGTCTTAAAGCTTTGTTGCGGACAAAATTGGCAGTACGAATNNNNATTCGTACTGCCAATTTTGTCCTTTCAACTTCGCTTCTAGTACCAACATGGTTATGTTTTCAAATCAATACTTGTATTTTATCAGATTTCAACATCAATTCTTGAATACCTGACTGCGGCCGCATCCGCATCCACTCATCCCGCCCCTTGAAGGGGTGGGCTTTCGTGGCGAATTGTCTGTAAGCTTTCCCAGTTAGGGCGCGAAGTAGAAACCTTAAACCTTGCTAAGTTGCTGCATAATAAACTTAATTTGTTTCTTACTACACTGCTGTTTACTAACAGCATAAACAGTCTTACCGTACTCCCGTAAACCACGATCGCGAGTCAGATTAGTTTTCAACACAACATCAGCACCCAAACTCAAAAAAGGAATATCTGCTAGTGTCACTAAATACCAAATATCATCTACCTTACGGTAATGATGGTAAGCATCAATTCTCAAAAAATCTTCCCGTTTTTCAGGACGCTTTTTTGATACTTTCTTAGCTAAACAGAGAATGCCAGAATCCGGGTGAACATACAGTTTTTCTTGGGAATAACCAAGGGGATATAACGGGGAAGAATGGAAATATCTTTTAGAGTAAGGAACCCCGTCAATCATCACAACATTTCGTTCTACATAAGTCCAAACATGAGAAAGGATATGTTGACCCGATAAGGTAGTGATATCAACCAAATGAGACATTTCCCGATAAACATCATCCCAATGTTTCCCTACTTTTGAACGCAGCCAACGGTACAGTGGACCTAGACAATCAGAGAAGAATTTTGTCTTGTTTCTCGGCTTAATTAAGTAAGGTCTAAGAAGTCCGTCTGTACTCGCTTCTTCAGTAATTTTTGTCAGGCATTTCCTGTACCCAGTCACCTTTTTTAAGCTGATTCTTAACCCCCCACGAGGGCGCTCAATCACATTTTCACCTAAGCGGTGTTCGCTCATAAATACCCTTTATTTGAGAGTAATCATCAATTCAATCAGAACACCCTAAAAAAATGCTAAGGTAAAATACTCCGCACAAGTCGAAAAAGCTTTAAACACTGCTGTTCTTACCAGTTTTACCTGGCAGTGGACGCGCAAACCTTATCTAACAAGAGACTTGGAATGCTTCGCTAGTCGGTCGCCCGAGCATCGCTACTTTAAGGCCGTTAATAAAAGTGTGTAGGCTTTATCAATTAGGATGCGAAGTGAAAACCTGAATCTTTAACAATCTTTCAACGTCTATTTTTAAAGCAGTTAAAATCACCTCGCGCAAGTTAAGAAAGCCTTGGGTACATATACGGGAGTTGAACCCGTGACCTTTTCTTTAAAGAGAAATGCTCAACCATGAGCTAGTATGTAAGCTTCCTTTATTGGGGCGCGAAGTGCTTTTTAACTACCTATTTTTTATCCCGCACAAGTTAAAAAAGCTCTTTAACTGGTGCTCTACCTTTGAGCTACATCGCCAATAGTGGCGACGGTAGGATTTGAACCTACAACTTCCCGCTTATGAGGCGTATGTTTGTAAGCTTCATCAGTTAGGATGCGGGATAAAAAACTTGAAAATAGTGCAATAATTAAGGGGCGCACAAGTCAGAAAAGCTATTTTTTTGCCACCTCTCCAAATAGCGGAGAGGGTAGGAGTCGAACCTACAATCGATTTGCACCGATGTTACCAATAGCGTTTGTAAGCTTTTTTTGTTAGGGTGCGCCTTTAATTACTAAGGAATAAAAATTAAATAATTCGCTTGTTTGTAGTAAGCGCAAAGAGCGCTAAAGCGCTTACTACGAACTAGATCGTCAAGTTATTTATTTTTCATTCCTAACTGCAATTAGACGTTAATGATTGCTAGAAATTAGCCGTAAACTGCTTCTGGGCGTACAATTAAATCGCCTGTAGGACGACGATCGAGAACGTAAGATTGAAAGCGATCGCGCCCGACATCAAAATGCTGTGCGAGTCGTTCTTTGACGGCTCCATCATTCATATTGGGCGTGATGCCTAGCTGTTCCTCTGCGACATCGTAAGAACGCCCTTCAAAACGAATATGAACCATGCTGGCACCTCCTATGAATATTTTAGATTTTGGGTTTGGGATTTGGATTTGGGATTTGGATTTGGTAGCTTGTCTGTTCTGTAATTTGGTCAGCTTAAAATTTACCAGGGCTGATTATTACAGTAAAAAACGACGCTCTAAATGATACAATTGTCTGAGGTTTTCGATTTCAACTGTCGGCTGTTTCTGTCTGAGTACGATCGAGTTTTCTCGTTCTAAATCTGTCTCAGTTTGGTCAGAGTTATGCCGATCTGATTGAGTTTTCTCTGACTCGATGGGAGTCTGAGGATAACCGAAAAGTCGGGTGTAAAGTAAAAACATTGACTTTGTGATTAATGTTCGTTCTAAGCTCGATCGATATTTAGTTGTCAAGGTGCAGAGATGGCTTTTGCTGTGGAGGTTTTGACCTTTTCTTGGCTTGCCATATTCATATACTACACAGATGCTACAAGACTGTCAAGGGGTTTGAGAAAAATTTTTTTCAGGTTGTGGGATTGAGTGCTGTCATTGGTGTCAACTTAAGCTGGAACCCGCCAGGGACTTAAGTCCCTGTCTAATAGCTTAAGTCCTCTGAAGAGGACTAAGAAGACTTTTAAACTTAATTAGTCCTCTTTAGAGGACTTGATCTTTGAGACAGGGGTTTTAACCCCTGGCGGACTAAGGGTTTTACCTTAAGTTGACACGCCTTGGGTAATGCCGTGTCCCTACGGGATTGATAAACAATGGTGTACTTCATAAACGTGCAATCTGCTGTAATCAGGGAATTTAGGCAAATTCGGCTTAATTAAGTGCGATCGCGTACTAAGCTAATACCTATGTAAAATTCTAAAAAACCTAATTTTATGAATACAAAGCTCCCACAATTTCCCGTGCTGGGGCAACCGGTTCACATATTAGATGATTATCCTGGCTGGTTGCTATCGCGATCGCGCCAAGGCGTGGGTAGTCATGTCGTAACGCTAAATGCGGAAATGGCAATGTTGGCCGAGCGTAACTCGCAATTGGCTAAAACGATCGCTTCTGCGGAATTAGTAATACCTGATGGAGCCGGCGTTGTACTTTATTTGCGACTCAAAGGTAAAAAAATTAAACGTTGTCCGGGAATAGAACTCGCAGAATCCCTATTGTATCAAATTGGGGAAACAAATAATTCGGAATTAGTATTTTTTTATGGTGGTTCTCCTGGGGTAGCGATCGCCGCCGCCGATAATTGGCAACAACGAATGAGTGGATTAGCGATCGCATCTCAGCATGGTTATCTTTCTGAAACCGAAGAAACCGAGTTATTAACTTCTCTTAAAGAGTTACAGCCAAAGCTAATTTTTGTTGGTTTAGGAGTACCTCGTCAAGAGTTTTGGATAGCTAAAAACCGTCATCTGTGTCCCCAAGCAATTTGGGTAGGAGTAGGCGGTAGCTTTGATATTTGGGCGGGAATAAAAACCCGCGCTCCTGCGTGGTTTTGCGACAATCATCTCGAATGGTTGTATCGACTTTATCAAGAACCTTGGCGGTGGCGGCGAATGTTAGCTTTACCACGTTTTGCCTTAAAAGCTGTTTTCAAAAGTTAACGGTTAATAGTTAACAGTTAACAGTTAACTGTTAACCGTATTTTCTTTTATTTGCCAAGACGAACCCGATCTAAATTTCCACTAGGAATAGAGGCGATTAATTGGCGAGTATAAGCTTGTTGCGGTTGGCGATAAATCTGTTCCGCCGGTCCAATTTCTTCAATCTTACCACGATTCATCACCATAATGCGATCGCTCATAAACTTAACCACACTCAAATCATGGGAAATAAAAATATAAGTCAACCCAAATTCAGCTTGCAACTCCTTTAACAAATTTAAAACTTGAGCTTGCACAGAAACATCCAAAGCCGAAACCGATTCATCACAGATAATAAATTTAGGATTCAAAGCTAAAGCACGGGCAATACAAACTCGTTGTCTTTGGCCCCCCGAAAATTCGTGAGGATAGCGACGCATAAAATCAGGATTTAACCCAACTCTTTCTAATAAATAAGCAGCGCGATCGTACTTTTCTTTAACATTTTTTCCTACACCATGAATTACCATCGGTTCCATCACCGCATCACCAATCTTCATCCGGGGATTCAGAGAACTAAAAGGATCTTGAAAAATAATTTGCATATTCCGGCGAAGACTTTGCAATTGCAGCTGAAGTTTGCGATTTTCTGCAAATTTATGCAATAAATTAAATACTTTTACTTTGCCTTTTCGAGAAAAGATATTTTCCTTAGTCAAAACTTGAGAACGATTAAATAACGCTGTAATTTCTTGGTCTTCAAAAAATACTTGACCTCTAGTCTGTGGAATTAATTGTAATAAAGCTCTAGCTAAAGTAGATTTACCACAGCCAGATTCTCCCACCAAACCTAAAGTTTCTCCAACTTTCACCTCAAAAGAAACATCATTTACTGCCATAAATAAACGTTTAGTTTCCCCAAACAGTCCCGATACTGGGAAGCCAACGCGCAAATTTTTTACAGAAAGTAATAAATTTCCCGACTCACTACTAAGAGTTTCTGTTTCATTTTTTTCTTCTCTTAATCCGTCGTTTTTCTCTTCTTCTACCTTCCCAACTTTCTCGTTAATTAATATCTCTCCATTCGCGGCAACTTGCACCTCCATAAAATCAGCAACAGTAGGCAATCGTCGGCTTTTTTTCTCAGGATTGGGACGACAAGCTAATAAACCTTTAGTGTAAGGATGTTGAGGATTCGTATAAATTTGGTTAATGCCGCCACATTCGACAATTTTACCTCGATACATCACAGCTACAGAGTCGGCAATTTCCGCAATTACCCCTAAATCGTGGGTAATAAAAATCATTGCCATTCCCCTGCGATCGCGCAATTCCCGTAGCAAACTTAAAATAGTTGCTTGCACCGTTACATCTAAAGCGGTTGTTGGTTCATCAGCAATTAATAGAGTAGGATTACAAGAAATTGCGATCGCAATCATTACCCGTTGAATTTGACCGCCAGAAAGTTGATGAGGATAGCGATCGAGCATTGCCTGTTTGTAGCGATTAACTACCTGCATTAATTCGCGATCGCCACCTCCTAATTTACTCACCCCTTGACTTTCTTCCAAACATTTTTCCCTTAATTCTGCATCACTAGGTAAAAGTTTAACTTCTTGTAATAAAGATGCAGCTTCCCGTCTAGCTTCAGCCTCCGAAATATTTTTATGTAAGCAAATTGCCTCAGTTAATTGAAAGCCAATAGTATAAACCGGATTAAGAGAACTCATTGGCTCTTGAAAAATCATAGAAATTTGATTTCCCCGATATTTTGGCCAGTCTTTCTGTGATAATCGTAGTAAATTTATCGGTGTAGAATTAGTATTTTGATTAGCCGTATCCTTACTAGGTGAAAAATAAACCTCTCCAGTAATTTGCACTGACGAACTTGGCACTAAACCCATAACAGCCAGAGAAGTCACAGATTTTCCTGACCCTGACTCTCCCACTATTCCTAAAGTTTGACCTCGTTTCACATCAAAAGAAATGCCATCAACAGCATTGACCAACTCTACTTTCTTCTTAGTAGTTGTAGATTGAAATTGCACCCGCAGATTACGAACTTGTAGGACAGTATCACTCATGGAGATTAAAATTATAAAGTTAACAGGAATTTTACTGGATTTTACACAGATATTTTTACAAAAACCCGCCGAAGATTTTAATCCCTGGCGGTTATTTCCACCGATGCAAGATGTTAGTTAAAAAGGAACTAATTGAGTGTTTTCAGGTAAGGCAGCTGCATCAGAAACCTTATTAAATACAGTAGCCTTAGCGCTAAGAGCAGAAGGTCTAGGATCTCCCGGTTTAGTGCCCTCTAATTGCAGACGCATTTGACCTTCAGCAGTAATTTCAAAGACTGTCATTACGGTTTGAGTATTACTAAGGCCCACATCCAGGTGAATTGGTTGATTTTTGGCATCAACTTTATATCTCAATTCTTTGGCGTGGGCGATCCCTTGAGATGGCTGTAAGACTAGGTATAATTTGCCTTCTGGGGCAAAAATGAAGCTAAGAGAATTACCGTCGGGATCCTTGGATTCCCATTTTCCGAGCAATTTTTGGTCAATATTATTGGCAGGGGCAGAGGTTTCGGCTTGAGCTATGGCTGGGGCTGTTGGTAGCGGGTTGGCTTGGGCGGCTAGGCTGCTAAGGAGGCTGAAGCACAAGCAGGATGCAATTAATTTGGGCAGAATTTGGGAATTAGTCATTAAACTGCTGTGAGTTTGGGTGATTTCTGTTCTATGGTAGTGTAAAAATTGTGATTTGACATCTGATGAAACACAAAGACACAAAGAACACAAAGGAAAAGAGAGCTTGGGGAAATTTTGATAAGATTTATCCTAAATTTGGGTAAAATTTATTATATGGGCAATTTCCACAAGTGAGATTTTCCAGCTTAACCTAACCCAACATTATCTTAATTTCCTAATTTTCACTCACAATTCGATCGTATCTCAAACAAGAGGAGATTGCTGAAGTGGCTACGGAATTGCAAGATAACTATTTACTAAATCCAGTTAAGAATCGAGATGAATCTATAATGGAAAACCAAGAATTAGATACAACAGAGAAGATTCGTCAGCAATTCGATAAGGTTCGCTATCCTAAAACACCCTTAGAACAATCTCCCAAAAATGACTATCAAGGTTTATTTTTTCATAACATTGTAACACCCTACTATCTAAGAAATCAAAAAGTTTTAAATACTGAAGGCAAAGTTATTTTAGATGCCGGCTGCGGTAGTGGTTACAAGTCATTAGTTTTAGCAGAAGCCAATCCCGGAGCCAAAATAATTGGCATCGATCTTTCAGAAGAATCTGTTAAACTAGCTCGACAACGCTTGCAATACTATGGCTTTGACAATGCAGAATTTTACGCATTGCCAATAGAACAGGTATCTAGTTTAAACATCAAATTTGACTATATAAATAATGATGAAGTTCTTTATCTAATGCCTGACCCTGTTGCGGGGTTGCAAGCGATGAAATCAGTTTTAAAACCTGATGGAATCATCCGTACCAATCTCCACAGTTCACGACAGAGAGCGCTAATATATCAAGCTCAGACTGTTTTCAAAATGATGGGTTTAATGGATGGCAATCCCGAAGAATTGGAAATTGAGTTAGTGCGAGAAATAATGAACGCTTTGAGCGATACCGTGATGGTAAAAGCAAGAACAGGAAAGCCTGAATACTACGAAAATGAAGAATGGGTACTGATGAATTATTTATTCCAAGGTGACAAAGGTTATACCATTCCCGAAGTGTTTGCAGCCTTGAGATCCGCTAATTTGGAATTAATTAGTATGGTGAATTGGCGGCATTGGGAAGTGACTGATTTATTCAAAGATTCAAATAACTTACCCGCGTTTCTGGAAATGAGCTTGCCAGAAATTTCTGTGGAAGATCGACTGCATCTATTTGAATTGTTACATCCGATTCATCGCTTAATTGACTTTTGGTGCGGTCATCCTAACCAGGAACAGCCATTTTTGCCAGTTCCAGAATGGGATTTCTCTGACTGGCAGGATGCTAAGGTATATCTGCACCCTAACTTGAGAAATCCCCAGTCCAGAGAAGACCTACTCAACTGCATCACCAGCCACCAACCCTTTGACATTAGCCGTTATGTGTCTTTGCCAACTCTCATGCCTATCGTGATAGAGAGTAACATGGCTGCTTGTCTGCTACCACTTTGGGAAGGAGCGCAGCAGATGCAGTCCCTGGTTGAGCGGTGGCTGAAGCTCACACCCCTGCATCCCGTAACCCTAGAGTCTGTGAGCGAGGCGACGGCCTTTGAGCAAGTCAAGGAACTATTGACTAGGCTGGAATCCTTTCTGTATGTGCTTTTGGAGAAATCAGCTTGAAAAAAAGTGAATTTTTGGGCAGGGGTGATATGAACGCCGAGAAAACTGGGTAAGTTAAGCTTACGAGTTAGAAATCAAGCATTACACGCCTCTAGGAGAAACAAACCATGAAGACTGAATTTAAAGCCAGATTCCTACAACACCTTAGCCAAAAAAGACAGGATAAAGGTTTCACATTAATTGAATTGTTGGTTGTTATTATCATCATCGGTATTTTGTCTGCTATTGCTTTGCCTTCCTTCTTGAACCAAGCTAATAAAGCTAAGGAATCAGAAGCCAAGCAATATACCGGTTCCATGAACCGCGCCCAACAAGCTAAGTTTGGTGAAATAGGAGGCTTTGCAACTACTGTTGATGGGTTAGGGATTGGTATTAAAACACAGACTTCTAACTTCACCTATGCCCTTAGTGGAACTGCAACTGATGCTAACGAAATGGGGCACCAAGCAGTACCTTTTGTTAAAGCACTGAGAGCTTATACAGGAACCGTAGGTCTGACTCAAAATGCCACTACAAGTGAAACAAGCACTGTAGCAGTATTATGCGTAAGTAAAATAACTCAAACAACTGCTCTTGCTGCTGTTACAGTAGCTAGTAATAACCTAGTCTGCAATACTGCTGACAGTGAAGCAGTAACGAAGTAAAGAAGGCATCAGAAAAGAGTCTTTTTCCTTTCTGGTTTGAAACTTTCACGTTTGTCCATGAGTTCATCCCACAGTTTAAATCTGTGGGATGAATCATATTAACTATAACTGACCGCTAAATACCCCTTGACTCAACCTATTGATTGGCAACAACAAGCTGAGAAATTTTTGCTAGGAGGCAATTATCCTGAAGCAAAAAATCTTTATGAGCAGGCAATTGAAGCGGAGCCGGAAATTAAGTCTCATTACTGGCATTTGGGATTAATCTTGCTGTTGCAAGGACAAGAGGCGGAAGCTCAGACTACTTGGCTGCTAGGTATGGCGGAGGGGGAACCGGAAGAGGTTGAACTGTGGACAGCCGAATTGTTGTTAGTTTTGGAAAAGGAAGCCGATCGCCAGGTAATTATCCCAAATTATGCAATGGCTTGGGCAATCCGTCAACATATCAGGGAAATTATGCCGGAGGACATTAATAACCTGCTGCATTTGATTGGTTTATCGATACTGCTTGAGAATTATACCGGAGATGAATTAGCTGATTTAGGCGTAATTGAACTGTTAGAATCAGAGCCATTAATATCATTAGATTTGGTTCTTTTGATGCAAGTATTGAAAAGTGTTTTAGATTATGCTCCTTTTCACCCATCATCCCTAGCATTTGCATCAGCTTGTATACCATATATTCGCGAGTTGGAAATATTTGTTCACCTGATAGTCATCACTTCGATTACTATTTCTCACTCGTCGCCAGGTTTAGCGGCTAGTTTTCTTGAGATATGTCGTCGTTTAGATCCTGAAAGTCTCGAAAATAGTCATCGTTTGAGTTTTCTGCATCATTTAGCTAGTTTTTATCAAAACTCTCGACAATATGATGAAGGTATAGAAGTAGCAAAGTTGTGCTATTCCTTGGCAGAGGAACTATACGATAAAGTTTGTGCCAGTCATAAAGTTTTGCGCGGATTAATGGGTGCTGTTGGCTATTGGGAAGAGGTATGTTTGCTGATTGAGCGGCATCAATCTCAGCTAGAAATACTGATAGCTCAACAGCCGAGAAACTTAAGTTCCTACACAGTTGTTAGTCTGTTTTGTACTACCTTCTTTTTCCCTTATTTGCAGGATCAGGCAAAAAATAATAGACAAATTCAAAATCAAATGGCGGCCTTATGTCAAGCTAATATTGAAGTTTATGGTCGAGAACAAGTGGAGCGCTACCGAAAGCGCCATTTACTTAATAAAAGTAGCGGTATTGCTTCTAAAAAGTTGAAAATAGGCTATCTATCTCATTGCTTGGGAATGCACTCTGTAGGCTGGTTAGCGCGATGGTTGTTTCAATATCACGATCGCGATCGCTTTCAAATTAATGCCTATTTTATGGCTCATAGGAAAAAAGCGATAGATGATTCCTTAGAAGACTGGTATAGCCAGAAGGCAGATAGAGCTTTTAAAGGTAGTTTCTCTCCCTTTGAAATGGCCGAACAAATCTATCAAGACGAAGTTGATATTTTAATTGACTTAGATAGTATCACTTTAGATTTGAATTGCGAGGTTTTTGGGCTTAAACCTGCACCAATTCAAGTTACTTGGCTAGGTTGGGATGCTTCGGGATTGCCTGCTATTGATTATTTTATTGCCGATCCGTATGTTTTACCAGAGTATGCTCAGGATTATTATAGTGAAAAAATTTGGCGCTTACCTCACACTTATATAGGTGTAGATGGTTTTGAGATGGATGTACCGACTTTACGACGGGAGGATTTGAATATTCCCAGTGATGCTGTTGTCTATATGAGTTCTCAGGTAGGTTACAAACGGCATCCAGATACGGCACGATTACAGATGAAAATTGTGGCTAAAGTTCCTAATAGTTACTTTTTAATTAAGGGTGGGGCTGGGGAAGAATCCCTTAAAAAGTTTTTTAATGAATTAGCAGAAGAAGAGGGTGTAGAATGCGATCGCCTGCGATTTTTACCCCAAGATCCTACAGAAGCGATTCATCGAGCTAATTTAGGCATTGCCGATGTTGTGTTAGATACTTATCCTTATAATGGTGCTACAACTACTCTTGAAACTCTCTGGATGTGTATTCCTCTGGTGACGCGGGTAGGTGAACAATTTTCAGCACGAAATAGTTACACGATGATGATGAATGTGGGAGTAACGGAGGGGATTGCTTGGACTGATGAAGAGTATTTAGATTGGGGAGTTAGGCTGGGTAAAGATGCGGTTTTGCGAGAACAAATTAGCTGGAAACTACTACAGTCTAGGCGAACTTCTCCTCTATGGAATGGTAAGCAGTTTGCCCGTGAGATGGAAAATGCCTATGAGCAAATGTGGCAGATATATAGCGCGTCTAAATGAATTGTGCAATGGTTGCCCCGATCTCTCAGGGGTAGGCACGGGGGCACTACCCCTACAAGTCTGTATGAATGATTTAGAGGTGCTATAATTGAGTGTGAAAATATTTGATTTTATTAGCTTTTCCAAAAAGTATGATTATCTAAGTGTATTCCTGTTTATATTGATATTTTGGTTTATCATATTGATAACGAGTGGTTCCTTGTTTTCTGGCTACCACTTTACTGATGACCATGAAATAGCTCATATTAACTATAATCTTACTGTTCAAAAACTGGGTATTTTTGAAGTAAGTAGTCAATGGATTCACAATGATTTGCTAACTGGAAGATTTCGACCTTTTTATTATATTCATAGAATTCTTGAAACAAGATTACTAGGAGTTAATTTCGTTTGGTGGTCATTATATACGGGAATGTTAGCCGTTTTGACGACATTCTTCCTATTTATTTTTGGCAAGTTGATAAGGTTTTCAATAAGTGAGGCACTACTATTTTCTTTTTTAACAACTTTAGGATCGCAATCAGCAGTCTGGTGGCAACTTGGGCCTGCGGAAACAATAGGTACATTCTTGCTGGCAGTGGCTTTAGTATTTGCAGCAGCACAGATAACGGGTAGGGACACGGCATTGCCGTGCCCCTACATTTTATCAACATGGAATAAGGTGTATAAAAGTTTATATGAAACTTTATTCATTTTTTTTGTTTTAATAATGTCCTTGTCTAAAGAAAGTTTTATCCTGATGATTCCAGCTATAGCTTTGATAAAAGTATGGATGTCTCGTCATTTGAAATCTTTATCGTGGCAACAATCTCTAAAGAAAAATAGTTTGTCTATATCTATTTTAGGCGTATTTTTTATCGTTGAGATTTTATTAGTAAAATTTTATATTGGGCTAACTCCTGAGATTGGGTATGCTGGAGTTGAGGGATTTAGTCTTTCCAAGACCATTACTGCTACTCAAAATTTAAGTCAGGCTGGTTATTGGTGGATAATATTAGCCAGCTTCATAGGAATGAGATTAACGATTAAACCCCCTTATTCTCAATCTTTACCCCAGATTTTAAATGTTTTATATTTTCCAATTATTTTACTTTTGTTAGTTGCAGTACCTCAAATATTGCTTTATGCTAAGTCGGGAATTGCTCAACGATACATATTACCAGGAATTTTAGGTTATGCCTTTTTAATAATAAGTCTCTACAATTATTTGAATAAAACTTATCAATTTGCAGCTAAGTTAATTTTATTTTTAATTATGATTAGCTTAAGTTTCAACTTAATTGTAGCTTGGGATGCTGCTCATACTTTTGCCAGGGAAGGGATATCTACGAATGCTTTACTGCGAACAATAGAAGCCAGGAATAAGGTAAACGATCAAATCTTAATTGTTTCAAACCCTCATCTTTCTTATGAATGGAGTTTATCAATCAAAAAATATCTTAATTATGTATCAAATAGAAATAATTTGTATTTCCATAGTTATGTGAACAAAAATAATTTTTTCCTTAAAAAAGTTGAGAGTTTTTATGACTATCAGACTTTGGATAAAATAAAAAATACAGTAGATGTGCAATGCGTAGTTCTTTTCCCAGGCCAAAAGAATATATTTTTACGTAATTCATCTTGGTTTTTAACGGATAAGTTTAAGGAGTATGAATTTGGGAATTTTAATCGCAACTTAAATAAAAATACGAAAATTTACCTTTACTGTAAGAAGTAGATAACATATCTGGTATAATTTGAAGTTAGGTACGTTGAATCAGGATAAAGTTCGTTCACTTCAGTTCTTTTGATAGTAACACTCATGGTACAAACATTCTCTAAATCCATAACAATTGAAGAGTTTATGAAACTCCCAGAAACGGAGCCAGCCTGCGAATATATCAACGGTAAAATTGTCCAAAAACCCATGCCTAAAACTCGCCATTCCCGACTGCAAGGGAAATTTATTAGCACTATTAATAATGTTGTTGAACAGCCATGTATTGCCTATGCTTTTCCAGAACTTAGATGTACGTTTGGCGGCCGCTCAATTGTTCCTGATATTGCAGTTTTACGCTGGGGTAAAATTGAGTTTAATGAGGTTGGGGAACTTGTAGATGATGTGTTTATTGCTCCAGACTGGACAATTGAAATTTTGTCTCCAGATCAAAGTTCTAATCGAGTGACAGGTAATATTTTGCACTGCTTAAAGCACGGTTCTCAACTCGGATGGCTCATCGATCCTGACGATGCAAGTGTGTTGATTTTTCAGCCTAATAAACAGCCAGAATTATGTCACGATTCTGATTCTTTAAGGGTGTTAGATGGTATTGAGATTGAGTTGACAGCCAAGCAGATTTTTGACTGGCTGAGAATGAGAGGTTAAAGGTATTTGTAAGATACTATGAATCCCCAGTTGCGTAAACAATTTTTAACTTGCAGCGACAGTTAGTGGAACTAATTGATGCCGCAAAAACAACAGAGTATAACCTTTTTGAAGAATATGGCGAGACAGACGAAACTATTCCTGACTTAGAACAACTGCAAAATGGTACGGAACGCTTAAGAAATCCTTACTCTCGCTTGCATCGGTACAGGGGAACTTGTAGATGATGTGTTCATTTATCAATTATAAAGCGCTAAACTAAAAGAGTATGGTACAAATATCTCTCAATGTTGATTGCGTGTGTTATACTTTAATAATTCAAAATTTTTAGGAAGTTGCCTAAATGTCTTATAGCCAATTTACTATCGAACAAATCAAGTCATCGTTTGGAATACGGCTATCGGAAAAAGTCGGAATATTTGCAAATATTCCCGAAGTAAGCTACAGCAAATTTTTATCGGAAACCCTAGATTATAATATTCCACTAGCTTTAGCAATTAACTCAGAAAAATCTCGTTCTGAACTGATTGTTATGCCAATACTAATTGAGCTAAGAAAACAATTCTCCAATCAAATTGGTCTATTCTCTGGCAAAGAATTTACTGTAGATTCCCAAAAAGGCTTAAACGGATTTTGCGATTTTCTGATTAGCAAATCGCCAGAACAGCTAATCATAGAAGCACCAGTTATTGCTCTAGTAGAAGCAAAAAATGACAATATAGAAACAGGCTTAGGTCAATGTATGGCAGAAATGGTAGCTGCTCAGTTATTTAACCATCAAAAAGGAAATGAAATTCAAAAAGTTTATGGAGTGATCACAACTGGTAGCCTCTGGAAATTTATGCAACTGGAAGATCAAACTATTACCATTGATTTAAGTGAATACTTTTTAGGTAACGTAGGGAAAATAGTCGGGATTCTTAGAAGCTTGATTGAAACTGAAGAAATGTAAGGCTATTAGGATTAACTTCAGGGGGGATTGTCGCCCCCTGAAATGATTTTGTTAATACCGATCGCTTTAATATTGAGTTTAGGCAAGCTGAAGAGCAAATTATTTTTACCGAAAACTAAGCTGCCTTTGACGCTCTAGTGCGGTAAAGTTACATTATGGATGATGATGACTACCTAAGTGCCAACAATACTGACACTGCGATCGAAAGCCCATTGGATCTATTAGAGGGGGCAGAACCCCCACAGCCCGATCCAGAGGAAATGTTGCCTTTGCTGGAATCTCCAGAAGCGCAACATCGCATGATTGCAGCGAGAGCTTTTTGCGAATTGCAAGACGATCGCGCCATTCCCCATTTAATTCGGCTATTACGGGATGGCTGTCCTTTAGTGCGGGTAAGCGTCGCCTACGCTTTGGGGCGCAACCCCAGCCGCGATGCGGTGGAACCGCTGATCGATCGGCTTAACCGTGACTGGAATGGTTATGTCCGTAAAGGTGTAGTGTGGGCTTTGGGTAATTGTGGCGATCGCCGATCCTTAAATCCCCTAATTGATGCTTTAAAGACTGATATTTCCGCAGTAAGACTCTGGGCTGCTAGTTCTCTGGGTCAAATGGCAAAAGTTGGTTATGATGTGGTAATTGGTGCTGTCCCTCCCTTAATTGAAGCTTTGCGGCGAGATCCTGTGGCCGCTGTACGGAGTAATTCGGCTTGGGCGATCGGGCAACTTTGCCGAGAATTACCGAATAATGTAGTTTATGCCGGCGCGATCGATGCCTTAATTGAAGCTTTAGAAGAAGATGAAGATTTAAGCGTGCGCGAAGATGCTAAATCCTCTTTGTTACGAGTAGGAGAACCGCGCGGTTTACAAATAATTGAAGATTTAGAAATGGATGGTTTACTGTGAAACAGCAATTTTCACCCATTATAATTACAGGGAATATCAAACCGTGTGACTTCACCTTATCTGAGAACACAACTCACTGCTCAACCATTGATTGAACAATATAGCGTTTGCTTGAACCACTGATTCAGCAAACCCTACTTATACCTAACGGAGAGGGAGGGATTCGAACCCTCGTTAAGTTGCCCTAAACAGCATTTCCAGTGCTGCGCCTTCAACCACTCGGCCACCTCTCCAAGACAAAAATCAAAATTTCTGTCACCGAAAAACTATAATAACAGAACAAACATTTATTTGGCAAGATATTTTGGCATAAAATTACTGTTTAATGTGATTAGGGCTAAATTCAGTCTAAATTCTAGGGTTCAGCCCCAAACTCCAAACACCTATAATTCATTTATCACAACACTTTCAGCCCCGATCTCCTAAAAAAACTCCAATTCCTATGGTACGCTCTTACAACATTAAGATTTATAACAGACAAACAGGCGATCGCCGCACCGTCCAAGTCCCAGAAGACCGCTACATCCTCCACAGCGCCGAAAACCAAGGGGTTGACCTACCATTTTCCTGCCGAAACGGGGCTTGCACCACCTGTGCCGTGCGCCTCAAGGCCGGCGAAGTTCACCAACCCGAAGCAATGGGACTTTCCCTAGAACTGCAAAAACAAGGTTATGCTCTACTTTGCGTCAGCTATCCTTGTAGCGATATCGAAGTAGAAACCCAAGACGAAGATGAAGTCTACGAACTCCAATTCGGTCGCTACTTTGGCAAAGGCAAAATTAAAGTAGGATTACCACTAGATGAAGAATAACCCCCCATCTACCTTAACACCTCTTAGTGCCTTTGTGTCTTCGTGTTTCCCTCAAAAAACAGCGATTAAACCGCAGAAAATAATTTATTGTTTATTCTCGATCGCCCTTAACTTAGCCTTAATTAGCTGTGAAAAAATCCATGAGATCCCCCAAGGCAAAATCCTCAAAGTAGAACGAGTAGTTAACGGACAAACCATCGAAATAGCAGGTTTTGCCAACCAAACCCCCATACTAGAACAAGTGCGGTTAATGGGCATAGAAGCCCCGGACTTAAAACAACAACCTTGGGGTCAAGCAGCCCAACAAAAACTAGAAGAACTCATTGACGGAAAACAAGTATTATTAGAAACTGATACCCAAGACAAAGACCAATTCGATCGCCAAGTAGCCTATTTATGGCAAGGAGAAATTCTGCTTAACGAACAGCTAATCAAAGAAGGATATGCTTTAGTGACAACTCGATCGCCTAACACCAAATACCAACAACGCCTCGCCAACGCCCAAGAATGGGCAAGAATCATGGGGCGCGGCATTTGGAACCCAGAAAACCCCATGCGTCAAACCCCCGCAGAATTTAGAAATCAACATAAAAAATATAGCAACCGCAAGTAAGCCACAAAAGGCTGATATAGTGCTGATATTGTATGGATACACTAGAAAAACTTATGCAAAGCATTGAAATCAATGGTTTTACGTATTTCCCGTAATCTTTTTAAATCTTTCCGGTAGAATCTAAACCAAAATTAAATAATCTAAAATCACACTTGGAGGGTAAACCTATTACACGCACTCCGATCGTATCCAATCTCTCGAACTCATCCGAAATGGATAATGCCTGTTTGCAAATCCAGGGTAGATCGCCCCTACACGGGCACGTCAAAATCAGCGGGGCAAAAAACTCAGCCTTAGTCGTAATGGCCGGAGCTTTACTTTGTCCCGCAGATTGCCGCATTCGCAACGTTCCTTCCCTAGTTGACGTGGCTCGGATGAGCCAAATCCTCTCCGCAGTAGGAGTTAAACTAGAACGGCACGGTGACATTATGGAAATCAATGCCAGTCACCTGGGGGAATATCAAGCCCCCTACGAATTAGTCAGCCAACTCCGGGCTAGTTTCTTTATTATCGGACCATTGCTGGCTCGTCTAGGGGCGGCGAGAGTGCCTTTGCCGGGGGGATGCGCGATCGGTGCGCGACCCGTAGAACTGCACGTCCGGGGCTTACAGGCTCTTGGTGCAGAAGTTCATATCGAACACGGCATGGTTCACGCCTACGTTCCTGGGCATAACCGCCGCTTAAAAGGAGGTAAAATTTACCTCGACTACCCCAGCGTAGGAGCCACAGAAACACTGATGATGGCGGCTACCCTTGCCGAAGGGGAAACTATTATTGAAAATGCCGCTCAAGAACCAGAAGTCGCTGATTTAGCTAATTTCTGCCGCGCAATGGGAGCCAAAATCCAAGGCGCAGGTAGCAATACGATCGTGATTTCAGGCGTACCGAGTCTGCATTCTGTGGATTATTCAATTATTCCCGATCGCATTGAAGCCGGGACGTTTTTAGTCGCAGGAGCTATTACCCACTCCGAAATCAGCTTGTCACCAGTGATTCCCGATCAGATGACCGCAGTAATTTCTAAATTACAAACAATGGGAGCCAAGATTATTGCCGAAGGGCATGACTGTCTGCGGATTATTCCCAATGCAACTCATCTGGCTACAGACATTGAAACTCTGCCTTATCCGGGTTTTCCAACGGATATGCAGGCTCAATTTATGGCTTTGCTCACCCTCAGTGAAGGTGACAGCATGATCAAAGAAACGGTGTTTGAGAACCGTTTGCGTCATGTAGCTGAGTTGAATCGCATGGGTGCGGATATTCGGGTTAAAGGTAATGTCGCGATCGTCCGAGGCGTATCAATGTTATCAGGTGCTCCAGTGGTAGCAACTGATTTACGAGCTTCCGCCGCTTTAGTGTTGGCGGGACTGGCGGCCCAGGGAACAACTATTATTCGGGGTTTGCAACATCTCGATCGCGGCTATGAGCAGCTAGAGGTTAAATTACAAAAACTAGGAGCCAATTTACACCGCGTAGAAGAAGGAACAGAAGCACCTAACGCTTCAACTCCTGCTAATCCTGTGCAAGCTGGATTAAACTATTAAACTGTTAATAGTTAATAGTTAATGGTTAACTGTTAACCGTTAACTATTAACCGTTAAGCGTTAACTGTTAGAGGCTTTTATGGGTTCTTTACGCACACCACTGATCGGTCTGAAAGCAGACCAATTCCGTCATCCGTTGGATTTAGAAGCTACGAATGCTCTCAAACAACTGCCGGGAATCGATTTAATTATCCGCCAGCTTTTGGGATCTCTGGGCGAACAGTTTTTCTTGTTGGAAAATTTGGCTTCTGGGGTTTTGGTAGGCGAGGAGCAATTGCCAGATTTACATAAATTAATGCTGGATGCTTGCAAAACTTTGGATTTGGAACCGCCGCAGTTGTACATCCGCCAGAATCCTGTCCCCAATGCTTACACTTTCGCTATGCGGGGCAGACAGCCTTTTGTGGTGCTGCACACTTCTTTGATTGATTTGCTGACTCCAGTGGAGGTGCAGGCGGTGATTGCCCATGAGTTGGGGCATTTGAAGTGCGAACATGGAGTTTATTTGACTTTGGCTAATTTGATTTTGTTGGCAGGTCAAGTTTCGCCGATTGGTGCTTTATTTGTTCAAGGTTTGCAGGAAAGGCTGTTGGAGTGGCTGCGTTGTGCGGAGTTTACGTGCGATCGCGCGGCTCTACTTGCTACCCAAGACCCAAAAGTGGTAATGTCATTATTGATGAAATTAGCTGGTGGTTCTCCAGCCTTAGCTCCGAAATTGAATGTGGATGCGTTTTTGGCTCAAGCTCGTGCCTATAATGACATCAGCAATAACCAGTTGGGAGATTTGTTGAAGCAAGCTCAGACGGCTAACTTAACTCATCCAGTACCTGTATTAAGGGCGCGAGAGATCGATCGCTGGGCTGGCACAAAAAATTATCAATCTATTGTGCAAAATCGATCTGCTGTGTATAATGAAAAAGTTGACTCCAAGGGCGGGTGGCGAAACTGGTAGACGCACCACACTCAAAATGTGGCACCGAAAGGTATGAGAGTTCGATTCTCTCCCCGCCCATTACCAATTAAAATTATTGAAATTGAGTGTTTATCCGGTTTTCACCGGATTTTTTAATCGCTTTTAATCCTTTAGGAATGAAAATTAAATAATACCAATTCTCAAAAATTTGGCAACAGTTTTGGTAGGGGCGGGTTCACCCAAATCCCTGCTATTCACCAAAATATTAAATAACCCGCCCCGAATACTGTTACACAACTTTGGATAATTGGTATAATACCGCTTCTCTAAATTAATGCTACAGT
>MBRE01000083.1:73866-76992 GCA_001698425.1 Oscillatoriales cyanobacterium USR001
CTTTTTTAGAAATGGTATAACTTGATGATTTGGTTTGTAGTAAACGCAAAGAGCGCGCTTGGCGCTTACTACGAACAAGCTAATTATTTAACAACTTGGCGATCGATAGTTAACCTTCTAAAGCTGATAGTAAACATAATAAAAATGCTTCCGTCCACTCGACAACTGCACCGTAAGTATCACCAGTATGGCCGCCTAAACGATAGTTAAACCAAGCACCGGTCAGAATTGCGATCGCGCTTCCACCACCCGCCATTCCTACTGCCAAAATCCAACGATTAGGATCTAAAATAACCTGTAAACCACTTAAACCTAATAATAAGAATAATCCCGGTAAAAAATGCCAAGGAGAATAAATAGTCTCCTTATGAAAAGCCCCTTTACCTGTAGCTTTTAAATAGGGATAACGAGCGATCGCGATTAATTGTCCCCACCTACCCCAACCAGCTATTCCCATTAAAACTAACCATCTATAATCATTCAAATCATTAAGAGCCGCCGTCTTCAATAATACGATCGCGATCGCCGCCATCGCCCCAAAAGCCCCCGTCGCACTATCCGCCATCACCTCCAGTCGCCGCTGAGGATCGCCCACCGCCAACCCATCCGCCGTATCCATCGCCCCATCTAAGTGTAAACCGCCCGTCACTGTAATTTCAGTTACAATGACTATCGCCGATCGCGTAAGTACAGGAACCCCCAAAAACTGCAAACCGAGATCCACTACACCCATAATTCCGCCGATAATTAACCCGATCGCAGGAGCTAAACGAGCAATACCGCGAAACTCCAAAGTCCAAGAAATCGGCACAGGTAAACAAGTGTAGAATGCGATCGCCGCCGCGATCCCCGATCCCTGTGTCCTGAAATATGTACTTAAAGAGCGAACCCATTTATTATCTACCATAGGAAATAAAGTTCAGTATTTTAAGGGGGTTATGAATCCACTAGCTTATGCCAGAATTGGATTAGTAACACCTCCCCGAAACAACGTATACAGAACTAGGCATTTCTAGTTAAATCTGTATAACATCGGCACAATCAGTCTCAGTTAACACTGAGTACGTTATGACCTGACTTGCACAGTATAGATGTGCATAGATTTAGTTACATAGCCATCAACCCAAAATTTTAGCGGTTTCCCTAATTTCCGCAACATACACACCTACACCAAAGGCTTTTCTTCCATGACTCACGATCAATGTAATAGCAGGGTAGCTGCTCCTTGTATCATCGATGCCGGCATCGTTGTCAACAAACGCGATATGCAAAGATTACTAATGGATTTAGGTCGAGTTCGCTACATCCACATTCAGGATGGTAAAATTCGCAGCGAAGGCGAAGGTTACGTACTCGAAGTCTTTGCCGATCCTACCCGTTCCACCTTAGTTGCCAACCACGCGCTGTATTTGAATGTTTATAGTTTTGATTACCTAGAACTCAAACAGTCGCCCGAAAATGGCTCTTATTTCGATTTGATGCAAGATGGTCGACAGTTACAGGTGATTCCTCTATCAAACCCTCTTCAAGAACACACTACTCGCAACTTAAATGCAGCGGCTTTAGATGCAGTAGTCGATCAAGTGCTATCAGCTAATTGGGATGTGCAACTGGATGATGATGATTGTCCTTTTTAAGTTACCTTGTTCAAATAAAACTCAAAACGACCATTGCCCCATGCCCGATGCTAAAAGCAGATCAATAGTTTAATGCCGGAAAATTTTTGTTTTCAATGTCTTGCTAACTGTAGCCACACTCAAGCCCGTGTCGGTGTTTTTATGACTCCGCATGGTCCGGTAGAAACTCCTAGATTTATGCCAGTGGGGACTTTGGCCAATGTCAAAACGCTCACGCCTGCACATTTGGAGGCGGCGGGGGCTCAGATGGTGTTGGCGAATACTTATCATTTGCATTTGCAGCCAGGGGAAGGAATTGTGGCCGGGGCTGGGGGATTGCATAAGTTTATGGCTTGGAAGGGTCCAATTTTAACGGATTCTGGGGGTTTTCAGGTATTTAGCCTCAGTGATATTCGGACTATTGGGGAGGATGGGGTGAAGTTTCGTTCTCCTCGCGATGGGATGATGATTGATATGACACCGGAGCGATCGATCCAAATTCAAAATGATTTGGGGGCGGATGTGATTATGGCTTTTGATGAGTGCCCGCCTTATCCCGCGTCACGGGAGGATGTGGCGATGGCGACGGATCGGACTTATCGCTGGCTAAAACGGTGTATTGTGGCTCATCAAAGGTCGGATCAGGCTTTGTTTGGGATTGTGCAGGGAGGGGTTTTTCCAGATTTGCGATCGCGTGCGGTTCATCAGTTGGTAGATTTGGATTTACCGGGTTATGCGATCGGTGGGGTAAGTGTGGGGGAACCGGGAGAAATGATTGAACAAATTGTTAAGGTGACTGCGCCGCTTTTACCTCCAGAAAAGCCTCGTTATTTGATGGGAATTGGGACCTATCGGGAAATGGCTTGCGCGATCGCGGCTGGTGTAGATTTATTTGATTGTGTAATTCCGACTCGCGTCGCCCGTCATGGGGCGGTTTTGGTGCGGGGGGAACGTTGGAATCTGAAAAATGCTCAGTTTCGTGAGGATTTTGGACCGGTTGATGATTCTTGTCCTTGTTATACTTGCCAGAATTTTAGTCGGGCTTATTTGAGTCATTTGGTGCGGGCCCATGAAGCTTTGGGCCATACTCTGCTGTCGATTCATAATGTGACGGAGTTAATTCGCTTTACGGTGCGGATTAGGGACGCGATTTTGGGCGATCGCTTTGTTGAAGAATTTGCTCATTGGCTTGCACCTGTAGATCCGCTGTGAACGGCTTATGTTAAGATGTACGACAATTATTAAAACTGTGTTGGAGAGGTCATTCATTCATGGAAGCTGTAATTTTGTTGGCAAAGCTACCCGAAGCTTACTCGATCTTTAACCCCTTGGTTGATGTTCTGCCAGTGATTCCTGTATTTTTCTTGTTGTTGGCTTTTGTATGGCAGGCCGCTGTGGGTTTTAGATAAGTTATCAATTCCAGATGGTTTGGAATGCAAACAAAGCCCGCCTAAGTAGGTTTGGGCTTTGTTTGTTTGGGAAATTTGTTTAATACCATTTCTCTAAATTA
>MBRE01000083.1:77038-98260 GCA_001698425.1 Oscillatoriales cyanobacterium USR001
CCAAACTGTTGAAAACTTTTTTAGAATTGGTATAACAGGACTTACGCAAATCTTCAATCTATGCGTTATATATGGTAGGCGAATGCCATTCGCCCCTACGGATAGAGGCTTTAGGTAAGTCCTGTCAAAGAAATGGTAAAAATAGTCAAAGCGGAAAAAATACTTCAAAAAAATCACGAAGTCCAAGTAAATTATGACAAATTATTTAATAGCAGCAGCTTGGGGATTTGGTTCTGTACTATTAGCAGAACTTGTTAGAGATATTTACCATTTTCTAGCCCATATTTATCCACCACTTTATCGGCTTCATGTCTGGCATCATCGAGTTTTTCGGCCGAATTTAACTCCTGTAAACGATCGCATTTATCAGCAAGCTCATTGGCGTAACGACGTACCCGAAGCCTTAGTAATGCTTCTCAGTGGCTTATTATTCTGGGCTTTAGCCTATGTAATAACTCCCCATTTTCACCCTTGGGCGCTTGTTGGTTGTACCTACACGCTGGGTTTTCTGTTAAGCGCGATCGCCCGGGCAAGCGGCCTCAATGGTGCAGACAAATTCACCGACTTAACCCACCAACCGGGTGACTTCCTGACTCCTCCCTCTATCTGGTTAGTTAACCGCCCCTACCACTGGCGACATCACTTTGATAACCAAAATGCTTATTTTTGTGGTACGCTCACTCTCATAGACAAACTCATGGGTACTGCACTCTCCCTCAAAGGCAAAACTATTGCTGTGACTGGGGCCTCTGGCTCTCTTGGCCGCCAACTGCTAACGCAACTTTATAAGGCCGATGCTAAAGCGATCGCACTGACATCGGGAACAGAAAATATAAACTTGAGTATAGACGGTGAAAACTTGGCAATTCCCACCATAAATTGGCAAATAAGTCAAGAGTCAAACTTAGCGGAATTGCTAGAAAAAGTTGATATTTTGGTAATCAATCACGGTATCAACGTGCAGGGAGAAAGGACAAAAGATGCGATCGCGAACTCCTATGAAATTAACACATTTTCCGCATTCCGACTAATAGAATTATTCCTTACTACTGTCCGCACCAACGAAGACATCGCCAAAAAAGAAATTTGGGTAAATACATCAGAAGCCGAAGTTATACCCGCAATTAGTCCCCTTTACGAACTCAGTAAACGGGCTTTGGGAGACTTAGTAACTTTACGCCGTTTAGATGCTCCCTGTGTCATCCGCAAATTAATTTTAGGGCCTTTTAAAAGCAGTCTCAATCCGATTGGGGTGATGTCGGCAGAATGGGTAGCCAAGCAAATAATCAAACAGGCAAAGTCGGGTAATCGTAATATCATTGTTACAATTAATCCCTTAACATTAATCATTTTTCCCATCAAAGAATTTTTTGTTTCTCTTTACTTCCAAATCTTTAGTCATAAAAGTTCATCGGTGAAAGAATTAGAAATAAATTCTTCTGGTGTTGAAACCAAAGTTAAAGAAACTATAAGAAGAGAATAAGCTGTTACACATTTAAACAGCTTACGAAGTTTTCCTTCTTCCCTCTTCCTTCTTCCTTCTTCCTTCTTCCTTCTTCCCTCTTCCTTCTTCCCTCTTCCTTCTTCCTTCTTCCTTCTTCCCTCTTCCTTCTTCCCTCTTCCCTCTTCCTTCTTCCTTCTTACGGTTTCCAAAGAACTTCCCAATGGAGATGAATGTAATAACTATTATCTTTACGCTTAACCAAAGTAGCACTTTTAATCTGTTGCCCTTTCAGCAACTTTAACTGATGTTTACCAATCAATATCTTGAATGGCTTTTCACCTTCTAGCAAAGTTAGAACGATAGTCAAATCCTGTTGTCGGAACAAAAACATCCCAGAATTGCATTCAGCAGTATTAGACTTAAACTCCTTAACTAACCTGCCTGTCTTTTGGGCAATTTGGCGATTTTCCGCCACTTGCTCAATTGCACAAATTGCCAAACTAGAAGGCAAGCCAAAATCTTCCCTAACAGTTTTATCAATCAACTGCTTAATTCTTTCACTGTTAGTTATTTCAGGAGGGACTATTTTATGAATGTAGTTACAAACAGAGGCTAAAGCTTTGAGCATGGCACTAATATCCGAAGCTTCATCAGCAGAAACTTCGAGCTTACAAGCAACTGTCTGAACTTTTTTGATCTCAAAAGTATAATTTTGCACCGCCCTATTTTAGTTATTTACTTCTGCAATTTCAATCACGCGACCATCCCAATCTTTAACCAAGAAATTCAGGGGTTTCTCGCGGCGAATTTTGTACTTAATGCCTTGCACTTGCACTCGCATTAAAACCTGTTCTAAACAATCATGGTCAAAACAAACGTGACGTTGGCGATTTTTCTGTCCTAAACTTGCGCCGCTAATCACGTGCAACTGAGTATTTTTCATTAATTGATACCACAACCCATCTGGGTTTCCTGTTGCTGGCGGCGCAGCGGCTTTACCCAGAGTTGGAGACAAGTAAAGCGGATCGATGCCAGTAGATCCCAAGGTTTGCTCGTAATTGTAGTAGTAGTGCAGAGGAACTTCTGCGACTGGCAATTCTAGGATGCCTTCGTAGAATTGTCGGGCGTGAGCGAGATCCGATACCATAATTGTGTGAACCTTCGGAGCACTGGTGAGAAACATCCACATTGCCACTGCATAAGCGGCTAAAAGTATCACCATAATGCCTTGAGTCGAGAATAGGCTATCCAGTGGTAGGGATGGCAAAAAAGAACTCAAGTAGAAGGAGGAAAATGTATAATTAATTACACTAGCTGCTAAAACCATGAACTGAAGAAGAGGTAAACAGGTGAGATTTTGTAAGGGGTTGCCAATATTCCTGTGGGGTATATTGGGTTTCCTTGAAAAATTCGATGTGAACTTAGTTTACTACATAATTCCTTGAGTTGGTTATTTAGGCTGAAGGGTGTTAAAAGTTATATGGTACTTAGGATTGGAGCGTGCGCGATTTTGTGGGTGAGTTGACCTTGAGATGGGGATTCAGAAATATGGGGTATTTGTGGGTTGTGGGAGGATTGAGGGTTTGAGAGTTAAATTTATCGGTGGTTGGGGAGGTTAAAAATGGAGTGTGTTGGGGAAAGTTGCTGAGTATCAAGTTGAGTCAAGTTCCCGCTAGTAATATCTATATCTATAATGCAGATGAAAGTATTTGTTTATGGCACTCTGAAGCCAGGAGAATGTAATTATCGGCGATACTGCGATCGCCAAGTTATTGATGCTTATCCGGCGATCGCAGTTGGTGAACTTTTTGCCCTTCCTGCTGGCTATCCCGCCATGACTGCGGGTGTGGGAAATGTTTATGGTTTTGTACTTGTATTCAGTAACAATGATATTTTAATTGCTCTCGATGAGTTGGAAGATTATAAACCTGATAATTCTCCGGGACAAAATTTATATCAGCGAGAAGAAATTGAAGTTTTTGATAGCGATCGACAATCTTTAGGAAAAGTCTGGGCTTACATGATGTTACGCGATCGCCTTCGTTCCCTGGGCGGTATTCCCATCATAAACGGTTGCTGGAATAGTTAACAATATTGGCGTTTTATTATCATTTAAAAAAATGCGAATACTCCAAATAATCCCCTCAATATCCCTCGTCTATGGTGGTCCAAGTCAAATGGTTCTTGGACTATCAGCTGCCTTGGCAAATCAAGGCATAGATGTCACAATTATTACCACAAATTCTAATGGAGATATCGGTCAAACTCCCTTGGATGTTCCCCTAAATCAACCAATCAAGCAAAATGGATATAATATTATTTACTTTCGTTGTTATCCCTTTCGTCGCTATAAGTTTTCTCTCAGTTTATTACAATGGTTAAATAATCACATTAAAGAATTTGACCTCGCCCATATTCATGCGATATTCTCACCAGTTAGCACCGCTGCTGCAACTATCGCTAGATATCATCATTTACCTTACATTATGCGTCCCTGTGGTATGCTCGATCCCGCAGATTTACGCAAGAAAAAGCAACTTAAACAAGTTTATGCTGCATTGTTAGAAAGACCTAATTTAGCAGGTGCGGCGGCTATTCATTTCACGAGTAAACAGGAGGCGAAAATTTCAGAAAGATTTGGTATATCTACAGATAAAATATTGACAGTGCGGGATTTAGTTATTCCTCTGGGGGTATCAGATTTAAGAACCCCCCCTAGCCCCCCCTTGCTAAGGGGGGGGACTGGGAAAAGCCCCCTTTCTAAGGGGGTTGGGACTGGGAAAAGCCCCCTTTCTAAGGGGGTTGGGACTGGGAAAAGCCCCCTTTCTAAGGGGGTTGGGGCTGGGAAAAGCCCCCTTTCTAAGGGGGTTGGGGGTAGAGATATTGTACATCAGGAGACAGAAAAAGGTTATATTAACTCGGCAGAATCTGAAATTCCGCAAATATTATTCATGTCAAGGATTGAACCCAAAAAGGGTTTAAATCTGTTGATTCCTGCCTTAGAAAAAATTATTGCTCAAGGTATAAATTTTAATTTTATTCTCGCTGGTTCTAATCCTCAAGATGCTGATTATGAGATGAAAATTAAGGCAAGAATAGCTGATTCGCCGTTGGCAAAACGAACAAAAATTACAGGATTTGTGACGGGAGAAGCTAAGGCATATTTGTTGAAAAATGCCGATCTATTTGTGTTACCTTCTTATTATGAAAATTTTGGTATTGCTGTAGCTGAAGCGATGGCGGCGGGTACGCCTGTGGTAATTTCAGATGGGGTGTATATTTGGGAAGATATACAGGAAGCTGAAGCGGGTTGGGTGGGGGCTTTGGAAGTTGATGCGATCGCGTCTCTAATTACTATAGCACTTTTAGATGCTAATGAGCGAAAACGGCGGGGATTAAATGCTTTTAGATATGCGAAAAAATATTATAGTTGGGAGGCGATCGCACAGCAAACTATCGAAGCTTATCAACAAATTTTATCATCTTTGGCAACCAATAACAGTTAACAGTTAACAGTTAACAAATAACAGTTAACAGTTAATATTAAGAAGATTTACCATCTCTCCTGCCTAATTCGTACACACCGCCACCGATACAAGCTATCATTCCTATGCTAATTACCCAACCGCGACCTAAACAGATTTCGACTCCCCAATTGCACAAACATCCTGCTAGTAAAAATGGTACAATACTTAATAGTGAAGCGTAAAAAGAATTTAAAGCTTCTCTGCTGCGACGAGTCTTTTCAAACTCAGATTCTGAAGTATAAAGCGATCGCTCGGCAAAATTCATCCAACGGTTGAGTTGTTCGATTACCCATTCAGTTAGAGGCGATAAACCCCAATATAGAGCTAAAGACCACAAAGCTGTACCCGCGATCGCAGTTGTGTCTACAGCAAACATAAACGGAAAAATTTCAGTCAGCATTGGCGGTGTCAATTGTTGATTTTTAAATCTTAAATTTGAGCTTTAATCTAAGCTTAACTTAAAATTTACTATAATCATCAAGAATTAACTATAGCAGTCCTAAATGAGTTGTAAAAAAACTAGAACCCCTCCCAACCCTCCCCTTGCTAAGGGGAGGGCAAGGGTGGGGTCAAGAGGACTAAAAATTTTACAATTGATTTAGGATTGCTATATTACCATCTCCCAAAAGCACCCCATAAACCACCAGAGAAAAGTCCCCAAATAGCGCCTAAACCTGTAACGGAAACGATCGCAGCAACTAAAGGTGAAATTACCACAGTACCGGAAGTCATCACAGACAAAGCGGTATAAAACATCCCGCCTAAAATTGCGGAGGCGATCGCGCCTAAAAAAGTCCCCCAAATTGAGCCTAAAAAAGCCCCTTTACTTCCCGAAGGTTGAAACCCCCCAGGCAACTTTGGCGAAGCGCCACAAACCCCCAAAAAAGACCCAAAGAGAGAACCGCCCAAACAGCCTAAACCAGCCCAGATCACAATGGCTTGAGCTAACATTTTTGTGAAATCAATTAGGGGAATATTCTGACCATTAAATGTAGGCAAAAGCGTGAAAATAACACCCAAAAAAGCTCCTATTAATGTTCCTAAAAAAGCTCCCCAAATCCAACCAAAAAAAGCTCCTTGTCTTCCCCAAAGACGACCTACAGGCATTGCCCAAGGTAGCTTAAAAATATTCCAAGTTGCGCCCCAAATTGTGCCGAAAAAAATCCCTAAAGCAATCGCTTCTAAACTTCCCGGTTTATTATTAACTACCCCAAAAACTGCACCTGCGATCGCAGTTAAACAGAAAGCACCGGTGATACCTCCAAAAATAGTAGCTTGCCATTTTTGCCAAACATAATTAGGTGGTAAACTCAAAACTCCCCAAATTACACCAAAGAAAATACCCCAGATTGTACCGACAAAAATTGCGCCCAAAATTACACCACCATCTCGATCGCTTATGGCATAATTTGCACCCAGGATCGCGGCTAAACATAAACCACCCCATAAAGTACCCCAAAGAGTATCCTGCATAAAACCTTGGAAACTCCCAACCGGCGGCGATGGCGGAGAAGTTCGAGATGATGACATCCCTGAAACAGAAATCGGCGGTTGGTATTGTGCAAATTGGCGAGTTAACCTTTGTTGTGGCGCTGGGGATCTTCTGGGTTGAGAAATAACATTCACAGGTTGAGTTTTAGGGGGTGTTAATTGCTTGCGTTTCGTCGGAATTGGTTGCAAATTCTGACCGCTTTCTACAGCTTGGCGAGAGGGAAAAGGATCGCGTCCTTTTAATAATTTAGCGCGATCGCACCAAGGACAATCGCGCAAATGGCTACCATATTTATGCTGAGGATTCCTAACACAACTTACTAGCTTATCTTCCGCTTCCTTGAGAGCACTTAACCAACTTTTAGCATCGGGGCGGACATGAGGATTATGATGACCTTCCTCAAAACATCGGATTAACATTTGCCGTAAAGTTGGGTGTAAAATCTCTAAAGATGGTGCGGCGGGCATTGGTCGAAAAGGAACTCGTTTTGTACTATATGGAAAATAACCTGATTTAATTCTCGCTTCGATCGGTGGCGGTTCATCGCTATCTTGATAAACTCCCGCAAAAGGGTGAGTTCCTTCCATTAATAGTTGAAAAATTAGCACTCCTAAACCAAATAAATCATTTTCCGGCGTGCGATCGATATTACGAAAAGTTTGGCCTTGTAATTCTGGCGGCGTAAACTCTGGCTTACCTACGGGACAACGGTAAACATAACCAGTATAAGGATCGCGGACTTGAAAGGAGTCGGTATCAACTAGAGTAACCAAGGCTGTGTCGGTGACAAGGATATTCGACTCGTTCACGTCACCAATGACGTAACCCGAAAAGTGAACAGCACTGACGGCGGCGGCGAGGTTTTGGGCTGTACGGTGTAGGTAGCGGTAATCAAATAGAGGTTTTTGTTCGCGACGAGTTTTGGGGGTGTAAAAGGTGTGAATGGGTGCTACCTTCGTGACGCGGCTCATTAGGAAGCCGACAATTTTTTCTTTGCTACCGGAGGCTTGCAGTAGGTTGATGGGCCAGGCAATTGAGGTGTGTCCAGGTTCAGGGGCTTTGATCGGCACGTCTGGCGGCTTACCGAACATTAACATTAGTTTTTCTGCGTCTTCGTCTGTCGGTTTATGGTAAATTTTTGCTGCGAGGGAGGGGTTTTGCAAGACTGCGTAAATGCGACCTTCTCCGCCCGATGCGATCACGTTACGAGTGTCTAAGGTAATTAGTTGTTTGCTGGGGTAGCATTGCAGTTGCATACTATATAAATTTAATATTTTAGATTTTAGCTAACAATTGACAACTGACTTTAGACAAACTCATCATACACTATTCCTCTAAAATTTCTATCAGTTTTTTAATTACTTCTTCTACTTTCTCTGGTTTGAGACTCCCTACTTTGTAACCAATAACACTACGCTCAATTGTATGGATTATTTCTGGGCGAATCTTGCTATCTCGACTCAGGGAACCGATGGTAAAATCTGTATTAGTAATTGAAATTACGTACCGATTAATAATTGCTTGACTGGTAATCTGACACACAATCACATTTTCTCCTGGGAGTACAGCTACAACTAGAGCCGGTCGCAATTTCGTTTGACTCAAATCTGAATAGGGAAATAAAGTCACCACCACATCACCCTTTACAAATCTTTCCATGCTTCATCCTCCAATTTCTCCAAACGTCGATCTTCTTCAGAGACGGCTACCGAACAAGCAAGAAACCATTGAAACTTCTCTGGATTAGCTTTGATTAGTTTAAAGAAATTTTCATCCCTAATTTTTCTGAGAGTTTGTTTTAAGTTATCAAAAACTGGTTCAGGCAATATTTCAATTTGCTCTACAATTTCTAACTTATCTTGAAATCCCATTGTTTTTACAATGTCGCTGTATTTGAACTGCTGCCAAACATCATCTGGCAACTGTTCCATTTGCAACTTAAAAAAATATCTTTTGGGTTCCATTGCACAATCTCCTCAAACTAAAAAACTAGCTAATAACAAAGTCAAATCATCATCAGTGCGCTCTGTAACGCGGGGGGATCTTAAAAACGATTCTAACTGTTTTTTTGCCTCCACTTCATCCTCCACCTGTCCCACAAATTTAAACAGGGGAGAAAAGAAGGGAACGTGCGCCACGCCCTCTGGCATCTTCAATGCTAACATTTGCAGACCATCGGAGAAAATCGCCAAATGACTCACCTGCCCTCGCCATACTCGCAATTGTACCGTTTCCAGAGCATTATCTGAGATCAAAAATATCGTCTCATTAATATACTCGCCACAGGGAGGAACCGTCACCGCGATCGCATTACCCTCACCATCCCCCACCACCGCCGCACCGTCACCAATTTGGGCAACAGCAATTAATTCCGAACTAGCAATAGCTAAAATTAAAGTGCTGGCTAAATCTCGCGGTTTAACTTCCCTAACTTGTGCCTCCTTTTCCACTGCTTCCCGTGCAATTTTGAGAGTTTCAGTTAGTAGTTGATGCCAATCTTCATCATTTTCTGATACTATCAGTCTATGCCTATGTTTAGCAATAGTTTTTACTGCCGTTGTCACCGCAATTTCCGCCCCTATTTCTGCCAACGTAGCCGAACCTGCACCATCGGCAACTGCCGCAACTAAAACGCCATTTGGTAGTATTTTCCATTTGTGAGCATCTTGGCAGGGTTGCGATCGCTTTTCGTGGCTAGTTCCCATCACTGAAGCCGCGACAACTCGGCATTTACTTATTTCTTTCCGATCCTCTATCATTTGTTATTTGTTATTTGTTATTTGTTAACTGTTATTTGTTATTTGTTATTTGTTAACTGTTAACCGTTAACAGTTAACAGTTAACAATTACTAAACTGTACCCCATCCAGGAGGGGGTAAAGCTACCTGTTCATCAATTTTTGAATGGGATACTCTTTGCATACTAGCTGATAGCCAGATAAACATTTCACGGAAATCTAAACCTCGAAGTTTCACAGGAGTGCGATCGACAATTTGAGCCAGACGCGCAATATTAGCACCTTCCACGCCAACAGCAAAAAAGGCAACTCGCTTATTAGCTTCTTCCTCTTTTATCCGCTGAGAAGCTTCCTCTACAACGCGATCGGATTCTCCTTGAGGCTCACCATCAGTAATCATAAATACCCAAGGACGATAATAGGTAATCCCATTACTGCGGTATTCCGACTTACGGGCAGCAATTAAATCGAGGGCGTAGCTAATACCCGCCCCCATGTAACTTTGCCCTTGGGCCGTCAGCAGTGGGGGCTCAAATTGATCGGCAGTTACAAAATCTTGCACGACTTTAATCTGATTGTCGAAGGTGACAATCGCTACTTCTACGCGCTTTTTGGCGAGTTCATCTTTAGTTAAGTCGTCCCTAAAGGTTTGTAGCCCTTCGTTGAGGGCATCGAGGGGCGCTCCCTGCATCGATCCTGATGTGTCCAATAGGAGGACGCAGGGGCATCGTGGCTCTGGGTTTTCGGCAAATTCTACGGCTTCATCGAGTCTCATGGTTCCAGGGTTGACCTTGCTGTTGGTTATTGCGGGAATAACGTCTTTTTCATTGTCTCTTAAGATCCGTCAGAGGTTCCAAGATTGATTGTTTAGTTGGGATTGTGCCATTATTACTCAAATTGTGATATAATAACGTCATAGTTGGATTATTATTTATATTTTTATTTTGTAAACCTAAAACATTAACACATTAAAACATTAAAACATTAACACAACAGATAATAATGGTCTATAAATGGCTTTGGCTAATTGTTGAATAAATCTGGTTTCTTCGATAAATTTGGTAATTGGTAATTGGTAATTGGGATACACAGATTTTACAGATTCCTCTGATTTCACAGATTAAATGGTCATCGGTGTAATCCGTGTAATCCTTTAAATCCGTGTTCGTAATTGGTAATTGCCGCTCTCCCTTCCTGCTTCATTCCTTCTTGTCAGGTTCGTTAAACCGTACTTGTCGATTAGTAATTTCCTCCATCATCAATTTGTAAAATCTCGATACAATAGCAACAACGATAAAAAGCAATTCAATTGCTCCTTTAGATAGATTACCACACAAGCAAATACTGGGAGAATAACAAACATGAACCAACTTAAAACAGTAGCATTATTAGGTCTTTTAAGCGGTCTTTTAGTTACTGTTAGCTATTCAGTCATCGGTGGTACAGGCGGTGCGCTAATTGGTATAATTTTAGCTGCGGTAATGAACTTAGGTTCTTGGTATTTTTCCGATCGAATTGCCTTAGCAGCTTACGGAGCGCAACCAGTCAGCGCCACTCAAGCACCAGAACTTTATAACATGGTGGAAAATCTCTCGCAACGGGCAGGTTTACCCATGCCAGGAGTTTATATTATTCCCTCTCCAGCGGCCAATGCTTTTGCTACAGGTCGTGACCCAGAACACGCCGCAGTTGCTGTCACTGAAGGCATTATGAATATCTTGCCAGATGATGAACTCGAAGCCGTACTCGCCCACGAACTTACCCACATTAATAATCGCGATACTCTTACCCAAGCTGTCGCCGCTACGGTAGCAGGTGCGATTTCTTTATTAGCACAAATGGCAAGTTATAGTATGTGGTTTGGGGGTTCGCGAAATGAGAATGGCAGAAATACTGTGGGGTTGTTGTTAAGTGTTATTCTAGCTCCTGTAGCAGCATCGATAATTCAGTTAGCAATTTCACGCACGCGGGAATTTTCTGCTGATGCTGGGGCCGCCAAACTAACTGGAAATCCTCGCGCTTTAGCCCGTGCTTTACAGCGTTTAGAAAGCAATGCGCGGCAGATACCGATGGATGGCAATCCGGCTTTTCAGCCGCTTTTGATTATTAATTCGATCTCTGGAGATTGGTTGAAAAATATATTTTCTACTCATCCTTCAACAGAGGCACGGATTGAAAACTTGTTGAAATTAGAGCAAGAGTTATAAATTGTTAACCGTTAACTATTAACTGTTAACTGTAAGTCTCACTTGTTGGTTAAAAGTTGAAATGTAAGCTCATTATTTAGGAGAAATCAAAATGACTGATGAAACCAATATACCTCAAGAATCTTCTGAAGAATCTTCAATGGTCAGCCCTGCCAGTGAAGAAACTACAGACTTGGTAAAGGCAGAAATGCCTAATGCTACAGAAGATGTGATTAAGGAAACTGCTGCACTGTTTGAATCGATTAAAAAACGGGTACAAACAGAAATGCAAACGGCGACTGAACTCACTCGCGAAACCTATCAAAAAGCCGTCACTCAAGCACAGCAAAGTATTGAACAAAATCAAACAACTGTTAAAGAACGGATGGATGAAGCTGTGAAGTTATTTCAACAAGAAGTTGACAAGAATTTGCTTGTAGTAGATGCGATTAAAACACGGGCGCAGGCAGAGGTTCAAGCTGCTGGTGAA
Organism: Oscillatoriales cyanobacterium USR001; assembly: GCA_001698425.1. Lineage (GTDB taxonomy): Bacteria > Cyanobacteriota > Cyanobacteriia > Cyanobacteriales > Microcoleaceae > Kamptonema. Next base: position 88,915 of record MBRE01000083.1, read on the forward strand.
GTTAGTCGCGATACTTACTTAAAAGCAGTGCGAGAAGCCCGAACAGCGGTTGAAGAAAATCAGTTGATCGATCGCCATCGCATTGAAGAAGCTGTTGCACAAATTCAAAAGCAAGCAGAGGAAAATTGGCACACTATTGTGACTGAAATTGAGTCAATTGGCGCGCGGTTAACAGAATCTGCTAAATCAGCTTGGAATGCTTTAATAGCTTCTTTACCTAAGTCTGATAAAGACTAAAAAACGGCTAATAATATCAATAACCCACAGGATAATTGTGTCTGTGGGTTATAACTTTATATTATAAGTTTCTAATTTACCTTCACGTTAAGAATCAATTACTCCCAAGCCTGATTCCAGGGCTTCTATTAAAGTTTCTTTATCCCAAGGCTTAGGTAAATAACGATGCAGATTTGCATATTTTTGCGCTCTTTCGATCGCTTCATTATCAGCTTGTCCTGTCAACAAAACAGTCACAATATTGGGGAATTGTTGATGAACTTTAATCAGAAATTCATCTCCTTTCATATTGGGCATTAGCCAATCAGAGACGATAATTAAAATATCAACGCCCTCCTCATTTAACTCCTCTATAACTTCCAATGCTTCATCAGCGCTTTCGGCAAATTCATAAGTATAAGCATTGCCAAAATGATGAGTAAGTTGATCTCTTAAACAGCTTAAAATCATTCTCTCATCATCCACACATAAAATAGCTTTTTTTCCCATAACTAACGCTCCTAATTTACGTTTTGTTTAATAGGTAGGTATACTGTAAACACTGTTTGCCCTGGTTGGCTGTCTACTTCTATTTTACCATGATGTTTGTCAATAATTTTCTGAGCAATATCTAAACCTAAGCCACTACCTTCACCTGCTGTCTTAGTGGTAAAAAATGGCTCAAATATTCTATCTTTGATTTCTGGTGGAATGCCACAACCAGAATCGCAGAATTGTACTAATATATGCTCTTCTTTTGCTGCAATAGTTATCTCTAAAGTGCCTTGATTATTCATGGCTTGGATAGCATTATGTATGAGATTTGTCCAAACGTGGTTGAGTTCTTCAGGATAACAAAAAATATCGGGAACTACCTGATATTTTTTGATTACTTCAATGCCTCGCTTTAAGTAATTCTGATATATAGTTAAAACTACTTCTATGCCTTCTTTGATAGCAGCTTTTGTCATTTCTCCTAAATTATTCTGGCGAGCGTAACTTTTGAGAGAAAAAACTATTTTTGAGGCTCTTTCAACGGCAATAAAAATATTTTTGCTATTGTTTTGTTGCAAATACAAATTATAAATTGCATCTAAAATAAAAGTATTTTTTTCTGCTTTTAAAAGATTGATAAAAGGATTAATATTTTGAGAAAAGCCAAGTTTAACTAAAGTATCTGCAATGGTTTCTGATTCCTCAATATTATGGCTTTTCAATTCTTTAATTAGATTACGTTTTAATTGTCTTTCCTCTCTAAATGAAAGAATTTCCTGATTTTGTCTAGCCGTTTCTAACAAGGCAAAAAAATCAGCTTGTATTTCAGGGGATAATTTTTGTAGGAGTTGGGGAAGTTGTTTAAGTGAATTGTCAAGCGCTGTAGTTATATTACCAATTGAGGCGCGAATTGCTCCCAAAGGCGTATTGATTTCGTGAGCTACACCCGCAATTAGTTGTCCGAGAACAGCCATTTTTTCGGATTGGATTAATTCTTGTTGAGTTGATTTAAGTTGTTGAAGAGCGTTCGTTAATTCTTGATTTTTATGGTGGAGAGATTCTATTGCTTGTTTGCGATCGGTTATATCTCTAATCATAAATAATACTTCATTGGCTCCGCTGATTACTACTCTAACTTCTTCATATTGTAGTACGCCATTAATTAAATTTTGCTGTTCATAAATTTGACTTTTTCCTGTAGTTAAAACTTGTTGCAGATTTTTTAGGTGGCGTTGGGAAACTTCTGGAGGCAAAAACTCTGATATATGTTTGCCAACTGGGTTATAATCTGATGGCAATAAAGACAGGAGTTCTGTAGTAGCGATATATTCTAAATAAATGCCTTCTGAGCTAACTGTAAACATTAAATCAGGGATAGCAGAAAGAATTGCTTGATTTCGGGCTTCACTTTTGCTGAGTGCTGCTTCAGTGCGTCGGCGTTCGGCAATTTCTTGCTGTAATTCTTGAGTACGTTCTTCTACTTTTTGTTCGAGGGTTTGATTATATTCTGCTAATAGTTTTTCAGCTTGTTTGCATTCAGTATAAAGTTGAGCATTCACGATCGCGATCGCAGCTTGTCCAGACAACATTTGCAATATTTCTAATCTCTCTGGACTAAAAGCATCGCTAGTTAGATTGTTCTCAAGATATAAGATTCCAATTAGTTGACAACGATTGAGTAAGGGAGCGCATAAAATAGATTTACTTTGATGTTCTTTAATAAATGAATCGTTAGTAAATCGACCAAAATCTGCGGCATTATTCGTAACTATTGTTTCTCTAGTACGGGCAACATAGTTAATGATTGATATGGGAAGATGGCGATCAATAGAAATTGACTGTAAAACATTAATTTGCTCTGCATTCACCTCACCAGATGCTTCAATTAATAGTTGACCTTGAGTTTCTAAAATTAAATAGCCAAATTGCGCTCCAGCAATCTGAATCATAATCTTCATCAAAGAAGCTAATAATTTATCAAGCTCAATTTCACTAGCAATAGCTTGAGAAGCTTTCATTACTGCGGCTAAATCTAAAACTTCGCTCGATCGAGATTCTGTGGTTGTATTTATATCAATTAGACACCTATCCCCAAGATTCTTAGCCATTGCTGATTGCGTTAGTAAATTGGGAAATTTTACGGCTAAATTATTAATTAAACTATGGGCTGCTTCCTGTACGCGATCGTGGCTAAATTTGTAATTTTGAATTAACAGTTGCTCGTCTAAATCTGAGGTAGGTACAATAAACTCTAACTGCATTGCTAATGTTAAATCCTTAAAAATTTCTTTGGGAGATTTTCCACAGATAATAGATAGAGTATTTAAGTCAAATTCTAAACCTATATAAGCGGCTAAACCTAAAATATGCTGTGTTGATTCTGGCAATCTCTTTAGCTTACTAATCATTAATTCAATCAAATTATCTGTAATTTCCATTCCCTTAATTTGATTAATATCCCATTGCCAACTCAAGGATTCTAAGTGGAAAGTTATTAAATTTTCCGCGTACAGTGTTTTCAGAAACTCATTGATAAAGAAAGGATTACCCCCAATTTTTGACAATACCAATTCTGCTAAAGATTTTACTCTCCTTCTGCTAGTTTGCAAGGTGTCAGCAATCAAGTGAGTAATAGACTCTAGTGTTAAGGGTGCTAAATTAATCTGATTAATAGTTATCTGTTGTTGGCGCAACTTGTTAATAGTCATCATTAAAGGATGATTGGGGTTGATTTCCTCAACTCGATAGGCTCCAATTAAAAATAAGTATTGGGAATTTTCATCTTTCATTATTAATTCTATTAAATTGAAAATTTCCGGATCTGCCCACTGTAAATTATCGAGAAAAATAACTAAGGGATGCTCTTTTGAGGCAAATACCCGGATAAATCTTTCAAAGATTATACTAAAGCGTTTTGCTGATTCTTTTGCACCTAATTCTGGGACTGCTGGCTGCTTTCCTACAATCAATTCTAGTTGGGGAATTACATCAATAATGATTTGACCGCGATCGCTCAAAGCGGCTAAAAATTTCTCTTGCCAAATCTTTAGCTGCGTTTGGCTTTTAGTTAATAATTGTCCAACTAATTCTTGACAAGCATTAATTAAAGTAGTGTAGGGATTATTGCTATAAAATTTGTTAAAATCTCCTCGAATAAGATGACCTATTTTTTCAGTAATATATTTGTAAATTTCGGCAACTAATACTGATTTGCCTAGCCCTGATTCTCCAGCTATTAGTAAAAATTCTGGACAAGCTAAACTTGAATTTGAACCAGGGGAAAAAGGTGGTTGTTTTCCACTTTCTGCTACTCGATCGAAAGCCTCCAGTAAAAATTTTAATTCTGCTTCTCTCCCATAAAGTTTTTGGGGAATTTGAAACTTATCAGAAAAATCGTTTTCCCCAGGAATTAGATCTTCAATTTTACCATTAGCTTCTAATTGCATCAAGCAACATACTAAGTCAAATTGGATTCCCCAAGCACTTTGATATCGCTGTTCGGGGGTTTTTGCCATCAATTTCATTACAATTTCTGAAATAGGCTGTGGAATTTCTGGATTAACTTCATGGGGGAAAATTGGCTGTTTGGCAATGTGACTGTGGATTAATTCTAAAGTATCTTTTGTCATAAACGGTAATTTTCCTGTTAATAGTTCGTAAAGAGTAACGCCCAGGGAGTAAAAGTCTGTACGATTATCAATAGAGCGATTCATTCTGCCTGTTTGCTCTGGTGACATATAGGCTAAAGTACCTTGTAAAATATTGGCATTTTTTAGTATAGGATTAGCATGATTGAAGATGGTAGCAATGCCAAAGTCGATAATTTTTACTTGTCCTGTTTCTGGATTAAAGATAATATTTGATGGGTTAATATCTCGATGAATGACATTAGCGGCGTGAATTGCCCCTAAAGTTTCAGTGATTTGAATAGCGATTTGGAGGATTTTCTGTAGTGGAAGTACCGCTCTATTGATGGCGATATGTCTATTGAGCAATTGAGATAGTGATTCGCCACCAAAGTCTTCAAGAATAATGATTAATCCTTGCCGATCGGTTTCTAATCCTTCAACCTTGATTACGCCTTCAATATTAAATTTTTGGGTGATTTCATATTCTTGTTTATATCTAATAATTTCTCCGATGTCGGGACGATCTTGTTTGAGAACTTTGAGGATAATGGTTTGGGAATCTTGTTCTCGAATACCTCGATAGACAACGGAGTTGGCACTTTCATAGATTTGGGTGAGAATCTGGTAGCCAGAAATATTCATAATGTTAAAATATTACAATACAGTAATTATGGGAATTTTGGGAATTTATAGATTATACTAGATATGGAGGCATCTAAAGGCTAGACAGCAATCACCATTACCCTAGTCCACCGCCATGCAAAAAATTAATCGGCTGCTTGCATTGATTCCCTTTCCAACTACTTTCTCAACTACTTTCTATTTAGTCGCGATCGCGTCAGGTATCCCCTTATCCAGTATAGCGCAAACCGCACCCATCACTGCCGCTCCTGACGGTACAAATACCGCCATTACTCAACAGCAAAATCGCTTCGATATTACAGGGGGTAAAACCTCTGGAGATGGCGCTAATCTTTTCCACAGTTTTCAACAGTTTGGACTCAGTGAAGGTCAAATTGCCAATTTTATTTCCAACCCCGCTATTAGAAATATTTTAGGCCGCGTAGTCGGGGGTGATGCTTCTATTATTAACGGCTTAATTCAACTTACTGGCGGTAACTCAAACCTATTTTTAATTAATCCCGCCGGGATAATTTTTGGTCAAAGTGCTCAATTAAATGTTCCCGCTTCTTTTACTGCTACAACTGCAACTGGTATTGGCTTCGGGCAAAATATTTTTCAGGCTATTGGTAATAATAACTGGGCAAGTTTGGTGGGAAATCCTAGCGCTTTTTATTTTCCCCTGCAACCAGGGTCAATTATTAATGCTGGAAATTTAGCAGTATCACCGGGAGAAAATATTAGTTTAATCGGTGGAAATGTAATTAATACAGGCTCGATATCTGCGCCAGGAGGAAATATTAATATTGCGGCGATACCGGGTAAAAACTTAATTAGAATTAGCCAAGAAGGACACTTATTAAATTTAGAAATTGGCAGCCATTTCTGGGATAGGGAAAATGGGGTGAAACCCGCGAATATTTCCGAATTATTAACAGGTTCTCAATTAAATAATGCCACAGGTTTAGCCGTACTTGGTGATGGTAGCGTGGAATTAACTGCTACTGGGATAACAGTACCAACAACGGGCGGAACGACCATCGTTTCTGGCAATCTTAACGCCGATGGGAATCGGGGAGGCCAAATCAATGTTTTTGGCAATCAAGTTGGGTTAATTGGCGCTAAAGTCAGCGCTAACGGAATTTTTGGTGGTGGGACGGTGCTAATTGGTGGAGACTATCGGGGTTTAGGAATAGTTCCCAATGCCGATCGCACTTTTGTTAGTGCCGATTCTATGATTAATGCTAATGCGATCGACAGTGGAAATGGTGGCAATGTAATTATTTGGGCCGATGAAATTACGCGCTTTTATGGGAATATTACCGCTACCGGGGTAGTTAGCGGCGGTTTTGCGGAAGTTTCGGGTAAAAAATTATTAGATTATCAAGGTTTAGTAGATTTGCGATCGCTTTCAGGTCAAGTAGGAACCTTATTATTAGATCCTACTGATATTACTATTAGTACAGCCGCAAATTCACCGACAATTTCTAATGCCAATGGTACTTTTTCTGACCCTACAACCAGTAGCTCTAATCTTAACACCACGACGCTACAAAATCAATTAGGTTTAAGCAATGTAGTTGTCACTACGGCATCGGGTTTGAGCGCTTTGGGTAATATTACTGTGAGTAGTCCGATTGCTTGGAATAGCAGCAATTCTCTAACATTAACCGCTAATAACGATATTACGACTAATAGTTCAATTGTAAATAGTGGAAATGGCGCGATCGCATTGCAAGCCAATAATAGCATTTTAGTTAATGCTAATATTACCAGCCAAGGTGGTGGCATTCTTCTAAATGCCGATCGAGATGCTAGTAGTGTAGGCGCGATCGCGATCGCTAATTCCACCATCAGCAGTAACGGTGGTAACATTGCTTTAGGCGGTGGTAATAACCCCTTAACTTCCGCCGCCGTTGGCACTTCAACTAATCCTGATGGTGTTAGTATTAGTAACAGCACTATTAATGCTGGTAGCGGCGGCATTTCTATCATCGGCACCGGTGGAATTAATTCTGGAGTAGGAGGCTCTGGCATCGTTATTTCTAACACTTCTACCTTGCAAACTACCAGTAGCGGAAACATCATTATGCAAGGTACTGGTTCAACTGGAAATAGCACTAATTCCGGCATTAAAATTGACGGCGCAAACACCACAATTACTTCAGTTAATGGTAATATTCAGTTAACTGGGACAGGTGCTGGCAGCAACCAAGGCATCGGAATTACCATCGGCAATAGTACAGTAAAATCCACCGGTAGCGGCAACATAACTTTAACTGGCAACGGTAGCACAACAAGTTCCGCCGGTGTCGGTATTAATCTCGAACAAAGCACATTATCCGCCGAGGGTAGTGGTAGCTTAACACTAACAGGAACAGGCGGTAATAATGCCACAGGAATTAATCTAAGCAATAGCTTAATTAACCCCACAGGTGGTAGCGGTAATATTATCCTAACGGCTGATGAAATAGACTTAATTGGTAATACTACGATCGCCGGAAATGGCACGCTAAAATTACAACCATTAACTCCAAGTTTAGCGATGACAATTGGACAAACCGTTAGCGATACCAGCTTAAATATAAATAGTAGTGAATTGGCAACAATTCAGCCAGGATTTTCTCAAATTACAATTGGCAGAAGCGATAGTAGCGGCGCGATCGCAATTCTTGGCAATGTCAGCTTCGCCAATCCTATCACAATTCAAGCACCGGGAAGCGGCGGTTCAATTACTAACACATCCGGCAATCTTACCGCCGGCAATATTACAGGCAGCGGCAACGCTACAATTACCCTCAATGCTAATCAAAATATTACCATTGGCAACATTACTAACTCCGGCAGAGGAATTACCATCACCAGTGCCAGTGGTAACATTAATAGTAGCACCGGAAATTTAAACACATCCAGCACTACAGGTAATGGAGGCGCAATTTCCCTAACAGCAAACAATGGAATTAATGCAGGTGTAATTAATTCTAACACCTCATCAGCCACCGCAGCCACAGCCGGCGCAGTTACACTTAATTCTACTTCTGGCAATATCACTCTTAATGGGAATATTAACACTTCTGCCGTCACAGGTACTGGTGGCAATATCACTTTATCTGGCAGTACAATTTTAGCTCAATCTGCCACCGAATTAACTACAACTGGAACGACTGGTAGTGGCAGTATTACAGTTAGTGGAACTCTCAATGGTACAACGGCAAATACTAATAATTTAACCATCAATGCCGGAGCCGGAAATATAAATTTTAGTGGTACAATCGGCGGTAGCATAGCCTTGGGAAACTTGACTGTTAATAACACAGGAAATACAGTTTTTGGCAATCCTGTTAATGTCTCCAGCTTGACGACAAATTCTGGAGGTACAACTGAAATTAAAGGCAATGTCACCGCTAGTAGTGCAACAGGAATTACCCTGGGTGAAACTGCAACAATTACGGGAGATATTGCCCTGACTGGGGATAAAATTAACTTTAGCAATAACGTATCTGGTAGTGGTAATTTAACTTTACAACCCTTTACGCCTAGTCTGGCGATCGCGATTGGCGGCACAACCACCACCAGCGGATTAGACTTGACAGCTACACAATTAGGATTATTGCAAAATGGCTTTAGTTCGATTACCATTGGACGCAGTGATAGCAGTGGAACTGTAACTTTAGCTGGGAATATCACCGTCAGCAATCCAATAACTTTACGCTCTCCTAGCGGCACTGGTACTATTAGTGGAAACGGCACAATTACCGGAGCGGGAAATGCCACAATTACTCTATTAGCTAATCAAGATATTACCAGCGGTAACATTACAAATTCAGGTCGAGCGATTACCATAACTAGCACTACTGGTAATATTAATGCTAGTGCTGCGGCATTAAATACTAGCTCCACAACTGCCAATGGCGGTGCATTAACACTTAGCAGTAATAACAACATTAGCACAGGTAATATTAATACCAATGGCACATCTGGTGGCAACGTTACTATTAATGGTCTAGGAACTATAGAAGTTGGAATTATTAACGCGCAAGGATCGACATCTGGCACTGGTGGTACTGTCGATCTTACTGCGGGTAATTTAGTTAGAATTACAAATAGTTTTACCGATATTAATGGGATAATTGCGAGTATTTCTACGGCTGGTGGAACAGGTGGCGGCGCGATTACAATTCGGCATGGTGGTGATACGACAACACCTTTTATTGTGGGAAATGCAACAACAAATGGTACAAAAGGTGCGATCGCCAGTAGTGCGAATAATGCGATCGCAGTTACATTGACAATACCAGTTCCCCCTGCAACCTACACTCAGGGAAATATCAATATCATTACCACAGCCTCAGCAACCCCAAGCCCCGCACCCAGTCCCGCACCCA
>MBRE01000084.1:0-15570 GCA_001698425.1 Oscillatoriales cyanobacterium USR001
AATTTATTCAGCAAACCCTATTTAGCTGCAAAAATAGTCTTGTCTTTGCTAATTTTGGCGACCAGCCTTGTTCTAGTCCTTTCCTTGGGCGCTTGGAGGATAGGAATTGAGCAGTCATTAGGGCAGTGGCTAATTATGTTCTTCAGCTTACTACTAGGGGTAATTCCCTTTGCTATTTTTGGCTTGGCATTGGGATATTTAGTTAAGCCTAAAAGCATTGATTCAATAGCGGGTTTATCTATTCCGTTAGCTTTATTCACCTGTGGTCTACCACTCCCCTTTCCCAAGTTTGTGCAGGATTTAATCACATACTCACCTTTTTATCACTATGGTCAATTGGCTTTGTGGTCGGCAGGATTAGAAAATGATAATTATATTTGGCTACATTTGATATGGTTAGTATGGACAGGATTGGCTTTTGGGTTTATAGCAGTTTGGGCATATCAGCGCGATCAAGTAACTCAGCTGTAAAGTTCGATCGCATAATTAAGACCACAAATATGGATGAAAAAACATTAAATGAAGCGATAGAAACCCTCAAACGTCACGATGTTATCAAAGAAACTAATCATAAATATCATATTATTGTCGAACTATTCCGCCGCTGGGTATTACAAAATAAGTAGGACAGGGCAGTACCCATTGGTGTCAACTTAAGACTAAAACCCTTGATAAATCTCGCTTCTAGCCTAGTCCAGATCCCCCTAAATCCCCCTTAAGAAGGGGGACTTTGAGTAAGTTCTTGTCCCCCCCTTCTTAAGGGGGGCTAGGGGGGATCTAAGTTTAATGGTCAAACAGCATTCTGTGACTGGGTTTAAACTTAAGTTGACACCAATGGGCACTGCCGTGTCCTGACTGTGGGTAATATTAATTCCGCCGCTTTATAACTACATTCTAAATACCGCACGTTCAGGGTTTGCCGGATTAGGGACTAAACACTGATTCTTACAGTCTACCAAAAAATCTAATGTTTCTAATGCTGTCTGGCCAATCAGCACTATATCGCCCAATACGAGAGCAGCTTCAGTGGTTTCACGACCTTCTATTTCAATAATTACAGGCCCAGTCAACCCTACTACTTCTTGTCTGCAATCAGCATACTTAGCTATTTCTTGGCTCCGAATTCTTAAACCAAGAATTTCTACTACCTCAGCAGGTATAGCAGTGCGGACTGCACCTGTATCTATGAGTGCTTCAGATTCATACACCCGCAACAAATTGGGATTAAGCAGTCCGCGACGGACTAACTCTTCATCGATCGCATTTGTTAACTTTACCTTGACTCGAACTGCACCCATATTTTGATTTTCAGTGTTTGCAGAATGGCTGAAACTTACCATGATTTACCCCTCCTCTTCTTTATATTACATATTTTTATATATGTACTATCGCCTTCAGAGTACCTATTTAATAGGTACTATACATCTTTCTTCTGCCATTGAGCTAATGCCCCACGCCCCAGACAGACAAGATAACCGGCATCTCGTTGTTGACGTAAGACGCGACGAATTAAATCTATCCCCTAGCAATTAGCAATTAGCAATTAGCAATTAGCAATTAGCAATTAGCAATTAGCAATGAGCAATGAGCAATTAGCAATTAGCAATGAGCAATGAGCAATTAGCAATTAGCCATTAGCCGACAGAAAGACTTTTGTTAACTGATTTATGCCTGAAAATTGCCGATCGCTCCCAAGAGACATTAAAATAAGAAAAGTTCAACAAATTCTCCCAGTAATCATTCATGTCAGTATTGGCCGCGATCGCAGTTTTAGCCCTTCTCATCGTTGTACACGAACTCGGCCACTTCCTGGCCGCGAGACTGCAAAACATCCACGTCAACCGCTTCTCCATCGGCTTCGGCCCCGCCCTCTGGAAATACCAAGGCCCAGAAACCGAATATGCCATCAGAAGCATTCCCTTGGGCGGCTACGTGGGTTTTCCCGATGAAGACCCCGAAAGCACCATTCCCCTCGATGACCCCAATTTACTCCGAAATCGCCCCGTTCTCGATCGCGCGATCGTCATCAGCGCCGGCGTAATTGCTAACCTAATTTTTGCCTACTTCCTATTAGTAATGCAGTTCGCCACCGTCGGCGTACAGGAATTACAACCCGGCGTTGCTATTTCCCAAGTTAGCCCTCAATTAAGTTTAGCTTCACGAGCCGGCTTCAAATCAGGAGACATTATTTTAGCCGCCAATGAAACAGAATTAGGCGATGATGTACCAGCGGTTCAATACTTAAAAGATGTCATTCAAAGCCATCCTAATCAAAACATCAAATTGCTAGTTAAAAGAGGAGATAAAAAATTCGCGATCGCCATTAAACCAGAACTTAGCCCCGATGGAAAAGGTCGCATCGGCGTACAATTAGCACCCAATGGCGACCAACCCGGAGTTATCCTCGAACCATTACCAGAATTAAGTTTAACTCCATCCGCACCTATTAAAGCCGGTGATGTTGTACTTGCAGTCAACGGTGAAGAATTGCCGATGAAAGTATCACCAATTAAAGCTTTAATGCAAGCAGTTCAAAGCCATTCCCAGGAAAACATTAAACTGTTAATTCAGCGAAATGGTGAAAAATTGGAAATAGCAGTGACACCCCAATTAGATCCTACTAAAGAAATTGCCGCTTTGAGATTAGATGTTAACATAGTTAAGCACAGAGCTAGTAGCATTCCCGAAGCATTGAACAGAGGAGCTAATGAATTTCAGCGCATTATTACCCTGACATTTAAAGGCTTGATGCAGCTAATTAGCAATTTTAGCGAGACAGCAGATCAACTTTCTGGACCAGTAGCAATTGTGGCGATCGGTGCCGATATTGCGCGATCGGATGCTAGTAGTTTGTTTCAATTTGCCGCTTTAATTAGCATCAATCTGGCGATTATTAACACTTTACCTTTGCCAGCCTTAGATGGTGGTCAGTTAGTCTTTTTGTTAATCGAAGGACTGCGGGGTAAACCTTTACCTACTAAAATTCAAGATGGAGTAATGCAAACAGGTTTGATGTTGTTATTAGGCTTAGGAATTTTCTTGATTATTCGCGATACCGCCAATTTAGTCGGTGTGGAATGGATGAAGAATTTGCTACAACAATAATTTTTGTGGGGGCGGGTTTGCCAAGATAGTTGATAATTATCAATAAATTGTCAATAAATTATATAAACCTGCCCCACCTACAAGAGAGCCATTAATTGCAACTCATTCATCAAGTAAATACTTTATGTGGAATAACATTGCTGCACGCATTACCGAAATCACAAACCATAAATTTCAAATAGATAATCGCCGTTCAATTAGTGGCGGTTGTATCAATCAAGGATATCAAATCAGCGATGCTTCTCGTAGCTATTTTGTGAAATTAAATCAAGCTTCTCAAATAGCAATGTTTGAAGCAGAAGCATTAGGATTACAGCAAATGTACGATACTAAAACTATTCGAGTTCCGCAACCGATTTGTTTTGGAAACGAAGGAAATTATGCTTATATTGTGTTAGAATGGCTTGATTTAGGAGGACGTGGGAATAATCAAGCTTGGGAAGAAATGGGGCAAAATTTAGCGGCGATGCACAAATATAATTCACCAGGTTTTCCTCTACCAATAAACGGTTTTGGTTGGGATATTAATAATACCATTGGTTCAACTCCACAGATTAATACTTGGACAGCAAATTGGGCTGAATTTTGGGCTGAATATCGAATTGGTTATCAATTAAAATTAGCTAAAAGTCGCGGCGGTTATTTTCCTCAAGGAGAACACTTATTAAAAATAATTCCTGATTTATTAGCTAATTATCAACCACAACCATCTCTAGTTCATGGCGATTTATGGGGTGGAAATGCGGGGGTGACATCCACAGGAGAACCAGTAATTTTCGATCCAGCAACTTATTGGGGCGATCGAGAAGTCGATCTTGCCATGACTGAGTTATTTGGCGGATTTTCAGCAGCATTTTATCGCGGATATCATCAGATTTGGCCTTTAGATTCTGGATATGAGAAACGGAAAAATTTATACAATCTTTATCATATTTTGAATCACTTTAATTTGTTTGGTGGTAGCTATGAATCCCAAGCAAATCAAATGATTAAATTGATTTTTAAGGAATGAAAATTAAAGTTAGTAGTAAGCGCTTTAGCGCTCTTTGCGCTTACTACTAACAAACTAATTATTTAATTTCTATCCCTAAGTAACGTGAGTTCGATGGAGTGCGATCGCCACCAAACCAGCGACTATTCGGCAGGCAATCGCCCCCAAACCATTGCAGGGAGGATGTTTTCGGGCTTGAACCATCTCAAAAAAGTGGAGCTTATTGAGAATAGACTCTCAATAGAAGAATCAGCCCCTAGTTGTGATAAAAAGGTGCATGTCTCGTTAATACCACAAGACCAAACATAATAATATGTTACCCTACTGACACTTATACCAATTCTCTAAATGCTGACTACAGATTAAATAATTAGCTTGTTTGTAGTAAGCGCTGTCTTCGCGCTTGGCGCTTACTACAAACCAAATCATCAAGTTATTTAATTTTCATTCCTGTCAAAAGTTGAATATTTACTATCTGTAGTCATACTTTCAAGAATTGGTATTACTGGATTACGAAATGGCTCAAAGATTGCGGTTGCATTTGCCATTTTTCCTAAGATTCCCAGGGTTTCCACATATGCCGATGTGACGGTAGTGGGAGTAAAGTAAACATCAATTTCGCGCACTTCGGAAGTGACATCACGACCAATATTAACAGTGCCTATTGGTGATAGCATTTCGGCTAAGTAGTCTTTGGCAAAGCGATCGTGAATAAATCGCGTCATGGCATAAATGATATTTAATTGTAACTCGCTATAGTTTAGCAGATTTTTCCGTTAAGAGCCTTACCACCTGTTGTCGCCCTAATTCATCTACTGTTACCACCGATATTTCCAGTAAAAGCCGAGTAAATTCTGCCACAGATATAGTAGATAATGGAGAGATAAATACTGCTATTTCTGGAGTCAATTCCCCAAACCTTTCTTGCAGAAAATTCTCTAAAATTAAGCGTTGTTGTGCTTGTCTTCCTTGTTCGATACCTTGTTCGATACCTTGTTCGATACCTTGTTCGATACCTTGCTGTTGAGCAGCTTCCAATTGTTGTTGAGAAAGTTGTCTTCCTTGCTCAATACCTTGCTCAATACCCTGCTGTTTAGCCAGTTGTAATTGTTCTTGAAAAAGTGGTGCAATCGCCATAATTAAACCCCTTTCTTCTGTATCTAACTCCTGTTTGCTATCAGCTACTAAGTTCGATTGTAACCGATATAATAATTCTAGCGCATTAATTCGCATCGGATCGTCTAATGCTAAACTACTCAACTGTGCGATCGCGCGTTGTTGTACTCCACCCCTACCCAAAATTCTCAACCATAGTGTCTGAGGAGTTTCAGGTAAGGAGTGAATCACCACAATTGCCGCGTGTAAATATTCCCCTAAAAAATAAATTCCCGGCATCCAATTATCATTATCGGGTGTGGCATTAAACCCTTCTAACAACATTTTTGATGCTGTCGGGGTGAAAATCCACAATTTGGGCATGGATGCTTCTTCACAGCGGGTATTTTGTCTTCTAGCTTGTCTTTCTAATTCGCCTCGGACATCCCATAATTTACTAAGGCAACTGTTAACTTCACTGACACTTACTGGATTACGAAATGGCTCAAAGATTGCGGTTGCATTTGCCATTTTTCCTAAGATTCCCAGGGTTTCTACATATTCTGGGGTGACGGTAGTGGGAGTAAAGTAAACATCAATTTCGCGCACTTCGGAAGTGACATCACGACCAATATTAACAGTGCCTATTGGTGATAGCATTTCGGCTAAGTAGTCTTTGGCAAAGCGATCGTGAATAAATCGCGTCATGGCATAAATGATATTTAATTGTAACTCTTGAGGACTAATAGGTTATCTAGTCCTTTTTAGAGAAATTAATCTTTGAGACAGGGGTTTTAACCCCCCTGTTGGACTCAAGGTTTATTGCCCTAGTCATAACTGCGATATCTGCTTACTTTGGCTGTAACCAACCAGCACTTAAAATCACTGTTAAACCCAGAAAGACAACTGCTAAACCCCAAGTAATTCGATTAATCGCTGTCTCTGCACTCTTGGTACTGGTAAACAATTGAGCTTGTCCACCAATCCCGCCAATACCATCACCTTTGGGACTGTGTAACAGTACAAAAACAATAATTCCTACAGCCGACAAAGACCAGATAATTTGTAAAAGTTGAACGATACTCATGGTAATTTGGTAATTGGTAATTGGTAATTGTTAAAGGTTAACTGTTAACTGTTAACCGTTAACATTTTCTACAACCTTACTCGCACTGGAGTTCGATTAGCTTTAACTTCAAAATCGGCAGCTTTAACCATTGATTTGCCAGTCATTTCTGGAGGTTGAGGTAAATTCAAAATCTCCAGAATGGTTGGTGCAATGTCGGCTAAACAGCCATCCGATCGCAAAGCCACATCTGTTGCGTGTCCGGGAATTTTTAACTTTTCCCCTTCTACTAGAATAAACGGTACTGGGTTAGTTGTGTGAGCGGTCCAAGGATTACCATTTTCATCCCACATCAACTCGGCATTTCCATGATCGGCAATAATAATTGCCGTACCACCAGCTTTATTTACACTTTCCAATAGTTGACCTAAACATTTATCTACAGTTTGAATCGCCGTTACAGTTGCTTCCATTATCCCCGTATGACCTACCATATCGGGGTTAGCATAGTTAATCACGATTAAGGAATAAATGTGTTTTTCGATCGCGGCGATCGCTACTTCTGTTACTTCTTGGGCCGACATTTCCGGGGCAAGATCGTAAGTTGGAACCATTGGACTTTGTACCAATTCTCGATCTTCTCCCTCAAAAGGTTCTTCTAAACCCCCATTAAAAAAGTAAGTTACATGGGCATATTTTTCCGTTTCCGCCGCCCGAAATTGTTTCAAACCATGTTGCGCGATCGCGCCGCCCAAAATATTATTCAAATTCTGAGGTTCAAAAGCTACCAACACCGGGAACTTCGAGTCATACTGCGTAAAAGTTGCAAAAGTTAGCGGTTCAATTTGCTCTCTTTCAAATCCATTAAACTCAGGATCGACTAAAACCTGAGTCATTTCCCTAGCGCGATCGGGACGGAAATTAAAGAAAATTATCCCATCTCCCGACGCGATCGCCCCCGGTGCAATCCGAGTCGGAATGACAAACTCATCATTCACACCCTCAGAGTAGGAATTTTTCAAGAATTCCACAGCGGAACGACCATCACCAGCCCCTTCAGTTACCATCACATCATAAGCGCGTTTCACTCGATCCCAGCGCTTATCGCGATCCATTGCATAGTAACGGCCGCTAACCGTGACAATTCGCCCCACACCAACTTGATTGATGTAACGTTCAATTCGTCCCAAAGCTTCCACCCCTTCCTTGGGGCCAGTATCGCGGCCATCTGCGATCGCGTGGATACAAACCTCAGCAATTTCTTGAGCCTTAGCCAAATCCAGCAAACCCAACAAATGATCCAAATGAGAGTGAACGCCACCCTCCGAACATAAACCAATCAAATGTAACTTAGAGTTGCGATCGCGCACATCCGAGCAAACCTTAACCAAAGCCGGGTTACTCAGCAAACTGCGATCCTCCACCGCATCCGAAATCCGCACTAATTCTTGAGGAACTACACGGCCCGCGCCAATATTCAAATGGCCCACCTCAGAGTTACCCATTTGGCCCTCTGGCAAACCTACGGCCCGCCCAGAAGTGCGGATCAGAGTTCTGGGATAAGCCGCCCAGAGACTATCCATCACCGGAGTTGTGGCAGCGGCGATCGCATTTCCGTCAGTTTCCTCACGATAGCCCCAACCATCTAAAATTATTAGCGCAACAGGAGATACAGACGCTTGTCCCATGCCGAGTTACCTTTTTGCGATCGTCATTTCTCAGACATCATACCATTGAGGTCAACTCGAACAACTTTAGAAGAAGCAGGAGTTCTATAAATTAGCGTGGGTAAAACTCAACCACATCTTTTTTGATTTTCACATCATAATTGCCAAAGAAATCGTGACCCAGCAAACCGATATCCATTTCTTTCGCGATCGCCACCTCCACATCCTTAACGATCGCCCCCCCAACACCAATCGACTTAACCCGGCCCAAGTCAAACTCTACCACACTACCATCAGCGATCGTCGCCTTCGCCTTCCCAATCGTCCGCACACCCAAAGCCGAAGCCATCTTTTGAGTAATCAGCGTTCCCGAAGCCCCAGTATCCACAATCATCTCAAAAGTTTTATTGCCATTAAAAACCACATCAATCACTGGAGTCCCACCAGCACGGCGTTTAATTTTAGCCTGAAACACTTTTGGTTTTCCTGTGGATGGTTGACTAGGTGTGGTTGAATCCCCGCCGCCTCTTCTAAACTGAGCGTATAAATCCTGATTTTCCACCCTAGAGTTAACCCTCAATCCCTCTGAACCTGGTTGAGCCTGCACGTCACGACTTAGCAAAAAAAACACAGCCATTGGTAACGTAGATAGAGAAACCAATGCAGCCAAGGAAATTAGTCTGAGGATAGATTTTTTCATCGATTTTTTTCTTTTGTCGATCTAATTAAGAACTCTGTATAAATGGCATATCTCCGAACTGGTGAAATATATGCAAAAGCATACCTTTAAAATTATGGCTTTAATTTGCTGAGTTAACCCTACCCAACCACGATGAAAATTTATCAATATTTTTAGAACCGGAAAAACTTGGCAATCTCGCCGCGATCGAATAATATCAAACAAAGGTAAGCTTGCAGGCAGTAAGATTACAAAAAAACAACCTGTTTAGGAATATCTTAAATCAAGGCGCGTGGGTAATTGGCAATGCGTAAATTTTTATTGGTGGCGGCTACAGGAATATTTGCTCTCGCTGTCGGAGGATGCAGTGGGTCAGGAAGCGATACAGCTACTCCAACCCCCAGCCCAGGTGCAACTTCCCCTTCTCCTGTTGCCAAGGCGACAGCAACTGGGGCTTCTCCCAGTCCTCCTAAATTACCTCTTACTTTTCCTTCACCTGTAGTGACACCAAAACCAAATGGTGCTATTAGTGCTACGGGATTGATTCAGTCAACAAATCCAGACGAACGGGCAAAACAAGCTGAATCAGAAATTGGTGGGAAAAATCCACCGATCGCAGTCCCATTGAAACCGCAAGCACAAGCACCAACGACCGGCGCAACAGGCGATCCATTTTCCGTCCTTCCACCTCAAACCATTAAAGGCGGTACTGAACCCATTGTCGGTGGAGGCAAGCCAGAACCACCTAAACTACAAAACAGACAAGTTCCTAATCTTCCCAAACTGCCAGAATCTATAAATCCGCCCCAGTGGAAACCAAAACCAGGAGCCGGAGTACCTGGAATGCCACAATTACCAGGTCAACAGGGAACAGGAATTTCAACTCTTCCCAAACTGCCTATCGGCAGCGGCTTACCCCAGTGGAAACAGCAACCAGGAAATCGTCCAGGTGTTCCAGCCCCTCCCTCACTCCCCCCTGGAAGTACCGCACAATTACCAAATTTGCCTAAATTACCTGTAAACCCAACACCGACCGCATGGCGCGACCCAAATCCTCCGCCTTCTCCCAGCGCACGCCCAGGATTGCCGCCACCACCTTCGACTGACATCGCTCAAGCGATCGAAATTAGTGGTGTGGTAAAAGTTGGGAATGAAATATTCGTCATTGCCAAAGCCCCCAGCGAGGCAACTAGCAGATATGTTAAAGTCGGTCAGCGAATTGCCAACGGACAGGTACTCATTAAACGAGTTGTGTTCAAGCCAGGACAAGATCCAGTGGTAATTTTAGAGGAAAACGGTGTGGAAGTATCTAAAGTTGTAGGGGAGAAACCTCCTGAACCAGCCAAAAAACCTGGCTAGTACAAAATTTATCGGCATCCTTGTATCAAAATCCTTGAATCAAAAATTGAGGTAATATATGGTTCGCTTAATTCAAAAAATTGGAAAGGTAATATTAGTTAGCTCTTGTTTAGGATTTACTTTTTTAATCAGTAGTCCCCTATCATCATTAGGGCAAAAAGGCGGCGAACAAAAACGCCCTCCTGTTTGCGAAGGGAATCTCCCCACAGGTCGAGTTAGGTGTAACTATGAAAATGGAGATAATTATCAAGGAGATTTCGTTAATGGCAAACCACAGGGCAGAGGAATATACGTTTATGCGAAAGGAGATCGCTACGAAGGTGAATTTCGCAATGGTGTCCCTAACGGTCAAGGAACATTTTTATTTTCTAATGACGATCGCATGGTAGGACAGTTCCGTAATGGTTTATTGGTTAACGGCGAAGCTATTTTTTCTAATGGCGATCGCTACAAAGGAACATTTGAGTTAATTGAAGCAGTTAGTGGCGGCAGTCTGGGCAGTCAGCCTCATGGTCAAGGACAGTTTATTTTTACTAATGGCGATCGCTATGTTGGACAGTTTTTTGCAGGCCAACCTTTTGGCAATGGGACATTTACCCGCGCCGACGGTACACGCTGCCAAGGTCAATTTTTTAATCAGGCATTAGACGGAAAAGGAACTTGTACATTTCCCACCGGTATTCGCTATGAAGGGGAATTTCGCAAAGGACTACCTCACGGTAAAGGTGCAATTATAGATTCTAAAGGTCGCCGCTTTCCGGGAGAGTTTCGTGAAGGCAAACGTCGGGAATAAGTAACAGAAATAATGGTTAAAAATTACAAATTACAAATTACTTGATCTGTTTAATTTGTAATTTGTAACAGGAGTAGTTAAGATGCCTTAAAGTGAATTTAATCTGGAAAGGGTGAAATCCTTATTCGTTGTAAAACTTCGTCTGACGCACCCTACAAGTCTGATTAGGGGGTAGTAGGTTCGTCTGGACAAAATTCTAATATCAAGCTCTGATGATAATTCGGAATACACATTTCCATCCTTATTCTACCTTTTTGCCAGCCTTGAGAGCCAATTTCTAGCAGTTGACAATTTATACCTTCTCTCGGAAAAATACACCTCATATCTCTTATGCTAAGGTTTAAAGCTCCTATTTTTAAGCCAGAAAGAAGTTTATCACATAGATAAATTACGCTTTTTCCTTCACTTTGACCGTCCGGCAAGCATCGAGTTGAAAAAATTCTTTGTAATTCGATACGTAATAACTCCTTAAATCTCCCCACTGTAAATGTATCTTTCTCTATCAACAATAGATCGGTATCACAGTCCAATCGTTTAAATTGATTGTTAGTATCAGTTTGAGATTCCATATTATGTTCTTAATCAATTTTACAGGCGCTCTGAATTAGTAATTAGTTTAACAAATACCCAAATTTTAACATTTAACTTTAATAATCATTTAACGCCCATCAAGATTTCCCAACAGCACCTCAGCACCTCAAAGAAACCCTACGGGCGTTAAATTCAAACTATCTCAGACTTAGAACAAACCCAAAGTCAGAGACTTATCGATCGGGAAAGTAGCACCAATACCCAACCAAATTGTCACCGCAGTTCCAAATAAGAAAACAGCAGTAGCCACCGGGCGACGGAAAGGATTTTGGAACTTATTCACACTTTCGATAAAAGGCACAGTCATCAAAGCCAAAGGAATAGAACCCATCACCACAATTCCCAACAACTTATTCGGCAGAATGCGGAGAATTTGGAACACAGGCCACAAATACCACTCAGGCAAAATCTCCAAAGGAGTAGCAAAAGGATCGGCCGGCTCACCCACCATCGCGGGATCGAGCACCGCCAAACCCACACACAAAGCAAAAGTCCCGATAATTACCACCGGGAAAATATAGAGCAAATCATTAGGCCAAGCAGGTTCGCCATAATAATTGTGACCCATGCCCTGAGCCAGTTTAGCGCGGAGAGCGGGATCGTTTAGATCCGGTTTTTTTATGGTTGACATGATTACAGACTGTTCTCCTGTTAGTTTTTAGCTATAGCAATCCTAAATCAATTGTGAATTTCTTACTCCCTCCCCTTGCTAAGGGGAGGGTTGGGGGTGGGGTAAAAAATTTACGACTCATTTAAGACCGCTATATTAGAAAAATTATGAGTTGAAAATTTAAAATTTACAACTCATAATTCAAACTGAAGATTGAAACATTAGGACAGATAACTTATGGATTGTACCAAACATTTTTTGCCCGGATGCCTCGATCCTACGAATATTTTGGCTTACAAAGGACCAGAGATACCTTGCTTGCGAATCATCAAGAAATGTGCCAGCATAAACACAGCAATTAACCAAGGCAAAACAAAAGTATGCAAACTGTAGTAGCGACTTAAAGTTCCTTGGCCAACACTAGCACCGCCGCGCAATAATTCAACAATCAAAGAACCAACAACGGGGATAGCTTCTGGCACGCCAGAGACGATTTTCACCGCCCAGTAACCAACCTGATCCCAAGGCAGAGAGTAGCCAGTCACACCGAAAGAAACAGTAATGACAGCCAAAACTACGCCTGTTACCCAAGTTAATTCGCGGGGCTTCTTGAAACCACCAGTCAGATAAACTCGGAAGATGTGCAAAATCATCATCAGTACCATCATACTGGCAGACCAGCGATGGATTGAGCGGATCAGCCAACCGAAACTCACCTGAGTCATTATGTATTCCACTGAATTAAAAGCTTCTGCTACCGTAGGACGATAGTAGAAGGTCATGGCAAATCCAGTGGCAAACTGAATCAGAAAACAAACTAGGGTGATACCACCCAAGCAATAAAAAATGTTGACGTGGGGGGGGACGTATTTGCTGGTAATGTCGTCAGAGATCGCCTGAAGTTCGAGGCGTTCATCAAACCATTTGAATACTTTTGAGTCGCTGATCTGCTTAGAAAACATGAAGCAAGAATTCCTAAAAATTGATTGCTATTTGACGTTCTCAGGGCTAAAGCCGCTGAGATTCTTGAGAGCTAGGGCACCTAACGCGCAATGGCTTGGCTAAAAAGCCTATAGACATTGCCCGAATCCGAGGTTGTGTTTACTTATCGGGGTGACAGTTTTGTAACTACCACTTTTGCGCTTCTTTGTATTCTATCGCTAATCTAAGTTTACGATTTATCAATATTCTCTCATTTTTACCAATTTCTCCCAGGTGGCCGCGAGGCTATTCAGGGAACTCAGCAGAAGGGAGAAGTTTTTTGGTTAACGGTTAACGGTTAAGTGATATTTAGGATAGGTTTAAGGCAAACACCATGCAAAAACGAGTTTTCAGCTTTGTAGTTTTACTAATGATTGAGTTCGCTGCGGTTTGGGGTTGTTGGACTTCCCCGGCTTTGGCTTTGACTGAGGAACAGAAGCTTTTAAATGAAGCTTGGCGGATTGTGAACCGCTCTTATGTGGACAATACTTTTAATCATCATAATTGGTGGAAGGTTCGGGAGGAGGCGATTAAAGCGCCGTTGTCTAGTCGGGAGGAGACTTACGCTGAGATTCAGGAGATGTTGGCGCTGTTGGACGATCCTTTTACTCGGCTGCTTAAACCTGAACAATACCGTAGTTTGCAGGTGACTACTTCTGGGGAGTTGACGGGTGTGGGGCTGCAAATTGGTCTGGAACCTCAGACGGGTATACTAATGGTGGTGGCTCCTTTGGCGGGTTCTCCGGCGGATCGGGCGGGTTTGTTACCTCGCGATCGCATTCTGGAAATTGATGGTGTGAGTACCGCAGAGTTAACGCTGGATGAGGCGGCGACGAAAATGCGAGGTCAAATCGGAACTCCTGTAGTTTTGACTATTGCTAGGGAAGGTAGCGATACTACTTTGTCTATTCGGGTGGTGCGCGATCGCATCGCAGTTAATCCTGTTTATGCTGAATTACGTTCTACTGAATCTGGCCTACTGGTTGGCTACATCCGCCTTGCTCAATTTAGCGCTAATGCTCTCCCGGAGATTACTAAAGCCATAAAAAGTTTAGAGCAACAGGGAGCTAATGCTTACGTCCTAGATTTGCGGAACAATCCCGGCGGACTTTTACAAGCTGGAATTGAAATTGCCCGTCTCTGGCTGGATGAGGGTACAATTGTCTATACTGTGAACCGCCAAGGCGTGTTTGGTAGTTTTGAAGCTTCTGGAGAACCGCTAACTCGCGATCCCTTGGTTTTGTTGGTAAATCGTGGAACTGCCAGTGCTAGTGAAATTCTCGCGGGTGCGTTGCACGATAATGGTAGAGCTAAGTTGGTGGGTGAAACAACTTTTGGTAAGGGTTTAATTCAATCTCTTTTTGATTTGTCTGATGGTTCTGGGTTGGCTGTAACTGTGGCTAAATATGAGACTCCTAACCACACGGATATCAACAAACGGGGGATTGTCCCAGATGAGATTGTGGCTTTAGATCCAACTCATGGCGATCGCATTGGTGGTGAAACTGACTCACAATATCAAGCTGCTTTGGAAATCTTAACCAATGAAAATTAAACTCGATCGAGCTTCAGATCGGGTGAAGAAAGAGAATTTAGGGATAGAAATTAAATAATTAGCTTGTTTGTAGTAAGCGCTTTAGCGCGCTAAAGCGCTTACTACGAACCAAATCATCAAGTTATTTAATTTTCATTCATTAAACAGGACTTACGGATATGGACTCAGAAACCGGGTTTTTTAGAGAATCTGTGGGTAACGCTGAAGTTCTCTAATTCTATCCTGTGCTTTTTTGTACCATTCGCTGTTTCCTTGTTGCTGATATAAGTTGGCTGCTTTCTGAAAATCAGTTAGTGCTGCTTGATTGTTACCTTGGAGGCGATAAGTTAGACCTCGGAAGAAGTAGGCACCAGCATCGTTAGGATCGAGGCGAATTGCCTGATTGTAATCCGCGATCGCTTTCTCATATTCTTTCAGGTTACGGTAGGCAATACCCCGGTTGTTGTAGGCAGTAGCATAGTTAGGATCGAGGCGAATTGCCTGATTGAAATCCGCGATCGCTTTCTCATATTCGTTCAGGTTAGCGTAGGAAATACCCCGGTTGTTGTAGGCATTAACATAGTTAGGATCGAGGCGAATTGCCTGATTGAAATCCGCGATCGCTTTCTCATATTCGTTCAGGTTAGAGTAGGTAGAACCCCGGTTGTAGTAGGCAATAGCATTGTTAGGATCGAGGCGAATTGCCTGATTGTAATCCGCGATCGCTTTCTCATATTCTTTCAGGTCAGAGTAGGTATTACCCCGGTTGTTGTAGGCTTTAGCATAGTTAGGATCGAGGCGAATTGCCTGATTGTAATCCGCGATCGCTTTCTCATATTCTTTCAGGTTAGCGTAGGTATTACCCCGGTTGTTGTAGGCAATAGCATCGTTAGGATCGAGGCGAATTGCCTGATTGTAATCCGCGATCGCTTTCTCATATTCTTTCAGGTAAGCGTAGGCAGCACCCCGGTTGTTGTAGGCATTAACATAGTTAGGATCGAGGCGAATTGCCCGATCGTAATCCGCGATCGCTTTCTCATATTCTTTCAGGTTACGGTAAGCAATACCCCGGTTGTAGTAGGCATTAACATAGTTAGGA
>MBRE01000084.1:15703-21637 GCA_001698425.1 Oscillatoriales cyanobacterium USR001
TTCTCATATTCTTTCAGGTCAGAGTAGGTATTACCCCGGTTGTAGTAGGCATAAGCATCGTTAGGATCGAGGCGAATTGCCTGATTGTAATCCGCGATCGCTTTCTCATATTCTTTCAGGTAAGCGTAGGTATTACCCCGGTTGTTGTAGGCATAAGCACTGTTAGGATTAATCCGTAAAACTTGGTTATAGTTCTCAATCGCAGCTTGATAATTCTTCAATTCATATTGAGCATTACCCAAGGATAAATAAGCATAAGCATTATCTGGACAAATCTGCAAAGCTTTGTTATAATCAGCAATAGCACCTCGGTAATCTTTATTATTAGCTTTCCCCTGACCTGAATTGATCCAATCCGCCGGATTAGGCAGTGTTTGCTCCGCCGAAGCATCTCGTAAAGGCCGCAACTTACTCTTATTTGCCAAAAAACTATTAATCGGAATCCCTAACCTCAACTCGCAAGATAGCCCATTTACCCCCACAAGTCGCCCCATTCCATCAAGTATTGGCCCGCCACTCATCCCATGAATTATCTCATTGCTATAAACCATCGTATAACCATTATCTCCCCCTGGCTGATAAAGCACAAACTTCCCCGCAGTAAACCGATAGAGACGTTTTTCTATCCCCGGTTGAGGCACAGGAAAACCCGCAGCATAAACACTCGCTTCTGCTCTCAATTGGTCAGAATTTCCTAACTGTGCCACTCGATAATTTTTATTACTTGTAAACTCGATTAATGCTAAATCAAATCCCGGCAATTCTTTACCATAATAAGAGGGATAGCGTTGGCCGTCGGGAGTTTGAATTTCATAGCGATCCGGTTGTCTCACCACATGATGATTTGTGAGTACAAAATAAGTATCACCTTGGCGTTCAATAATCACTCCTGAACCGCCACCACTGCCATCAATGCGGACGGTAACTTCTCTGGCGATGCTGTCTACTTGTTGGGGGGATAATTGGGCGATGGCGATTTGGGGTTGGATGATGGCAATGGTGGCACTGCCGAGGAGAATTGTTAATAGTTTATGGGGTTGATTCATGGTTAAATACCTCTCTTGTATATAGCGTTTTTTTATTATGTTAAGGTGCAAAAACTACCCCCCCTAGCCCCCCCTTAGCAAGGGGGGGAACTGGAAAAGCCCTCTTGCTAATGGGGGGGGACTGGAAAAGCCCCTTGCTAATGGGGGGAACTGGAAAAGCCCCCTTGCTAATGGGGGGGAACTGGAAAAGCCCCCTTGCTAATGGGGGGGGAACTGGAAAAGCCCCTTGCTAATGGGGGGGGAACTGGAAAAGCCCCCTTGCTAATGGGGGGAACTGGAAAAGCCCTCTTGCTAATGGGGGGGGGACTGGAAAAGCCCCCTTGCTAATGGGGGGAACTGGAAAAGCCCCCTTGCTAAGGGGGTTGGGGGTAGAGTCCATTAGGGATTGATAGTTAGCCAAATTAACTGCTTAGAAATTAGCGATCGCACTCCATCTAAATCTATCTCTACATTAGCTAAAATTTCTCCCACAGTTCGATTTTCTTCACAACCTTGCAAAAATTGAAATTCGGCTATTGACAAATCAACCATTGTATAGTTATGGTCTAACACTTTCTCACTCGGCCAACCGTACATACAGGCGCTACGCTCAGGAATAGCCGCCATTAATAGGCTATCCTTTGACCAATCAGGTTTTGGTAAAGGCGATCGCCCTAAGAAAAATTCATAATGGCTTAATTCGGGATCTAATAACTCAATTAACCGATAGCGATCGCGTGCCGTCAATTCTTGGGCTCTCTCCATCAACTCCGATTCTTTCCCCAAAAGTCGCTCCAACTCCCAAAATCCCGGATTAGAAAAACCCAGAAAATCCAACCCCGAAGCATCAATTAACTCAAACAATGTCTCAACATTGTAGTCAATCTCCTGGGGATGAACGTACATATCAGCAAAACACTCATCTCGCTGATTTTCCATCGCCCAACGTTGCTTTTCATACTTGACAAGGCGATTATTTTCTGGTAAAGAAGCAAATAATTGTCGCCCAATTTTCACACCATCGCGATAATCTCCCCGTCGATCGCCTTGAAGTAAAGCGATCGCCTTTTGCATTAACTGAATTTCCCAGCGGCCCAACTCCGAATACACAAAAATGTGCATAATACCACCACTTTTCAGTTTAGCAGCCAGAGCCTTAATGCCCGCGATCGGATCGGGTAAATGATGCAACACCCCCACACAATTAATCAAATCAAACTCACCGGGCAACTCTCCCACATCGTACAAACTCAGATGATGAAAGGATACTCGTTCCGCACCAGAACGACGACAACGTTCCCTCGCCACCTCCAAAGTCCCACTACTGAGGTCAATCCCCACCACAGAAGCCTCCGGGTTCAAATGAACCAAATACTCCGTACTGACACCGCTACCGCAGCCAGCATCTAAAATCCTGACATCTTGCCTTTGAGGTTTCTGACCCGTACAAAAGCTATAGGCCGCCGGCCAAAACCAGCGCCAATTGTAACCCGGCGGTGGCTCATCCAAAAAAGGTTCCGGCGGGAACGGGTAAGTATCATAAAGTCGCCCAACAGCAGCACTAATATCCGGTCTATTTTCCATATTAAAGAAGATAAGCGAGAGAACATCCCTAGTTAACAGTCAACGGTTAACAGTTAACAGTTAACCGTTAACAAAACTTATCATTTTTTCTCAGAGAAGAACTCTCAAATATATAAGAATAAGTGTCGATAGGCTTTTTTAATTAAATAAATAACCCACCGCGAACTGTCACAGGTAGAGCGGCGGCTTTTAAAAAGCCCTAGTTTACCGAACTGAGCCAAAAGTAATTAACTCAATTGGCTGGTTTAATGGTAAGTGCTAAAGACGATTCCGCTAATCATATTGAGTATAGTGGATGTCTCCAGGCACGCAAAAACAAAAGGGGAATAGTCCCCAAAACATTTTAATCTGAGAAATAAGTGATTACGCGAAAACTGTTACCACTATCAAATGGAGCAAATAAGATCCAATGACTGTTAAAGCAAGCGGTGGAAGCTCAGTTGCACGTCCGCAACTATATCAAACTGTACCAGTCTCTACGATTTCACAAGCAGAACAGCAAGATCGATTTCTGGGGCTGGGAGAACTAAAGGAATTACAAAGTTACTTCAGTTCTGGTGCAAAGCGCATCGAGATTTCCGAAGTGCTGACTCAAAACTCGGAATTGATCGTGTCCCGTGCGGCAAACCGGATTTTTGTCGGGGGTTCACCGCTGGCATTCTTGGAGAAGCCGGCAGAACAGGTCAAGGAGATGGCGGGTGTCGGCGCAGGTAGCAGAAGTATCAGCGAAGGTATGAAGTTAGGAAATGTCACCTACGTTGAAAGCAAAGGTGGCAGTGGTGGATTTTTGGGTTTGGGTGCGCTGTTCGCAGGTGGCGGGTTCACAGGACCAATTCCGGCAGGTTTCCAGCCGATTA
The DNA here is from genome assembly GCA_001698425.1 of Oscillatoriales cyanobacterium USR001. Classification (GTDB taxonomy): domain Bacteria; phylum Cyanobacteriota; class Cyanobacteriia; order Cyanobacteriales; family Microcoleaceae; genus Kamptonema. Next base: position 19,170 of record MBRE01000084.1, read on the forward strand.
ATGTGTCGCGCTATGGTCCAGGAAATATGACGAAATCTCTGCGAGATTTGTCGTGGTTCTTGCGGTACATTACCTATGCGATCGTGGCCGGGGACCCGAACATTATTGCGGTTAACGTGCGAGGATTGCGAGAAATCATTGAAAATGCTTGCTCAACGCCTGCGACGATTGTGGCAATGCAGGAAATGAAGGCGGCATCTTTGGGGTATTTCAAGAAAGATGATGAGGCGATCGCGATCGTTAAACAATATTTTGATGTCGCGATTACTGAATTTAAAGCCCCTACTCCTTCTAACAAGATCCGCCAACGGGAAAGCAACGACCAACAAGGTCTACAATTACCCCAAATCTACTTCATTGCGGCAGAACAACGGCAGAAGTTTGTAATGAAGCCAGGCCTTTCGACTTCCGAAAAGCAGGAAATAGTTAGAGCCGCTTATCGTCAAGTGTTTGAGCGCGATATTACTAAGGCTTACAGTCAGAGTGTTTCTGATTTGGAATCTAAGGTAAAAAATGGTGAGATTTCGATGAAGGAGTTTATTCGCCGCATCGGTCATTCTCCTTTGTATCGCCAACAATTCTATGACCGTTTTGTCAATTCCCGTGCTGTGGAATTGGCGGCTCGTCACTTCTTAGGTCGGGGTTTGAGTTCCCGTGAGGAATTTACCAAGTATTTTGCGATCGTCTCTAAAGGTGGTTTACGTGCCTTAGTAGATGCAATGGTGGATTCTCAGGAATACTCCGATTACTTTGGTGAAGAAACTGTCCCTTATTTGCGCGGTTTGGGCCAAGAAGCTCAAGAGTGTCGCAACTGGGGTCCTCAGATTGACTTGTTTAATTACAGCGCACCATTCCGTAAGGTTCCTCAATTTATTACGCTGTTTGCGGATTACGTTCAACCTTTACGGGATCAGCACGTTTATGGTGTGGGTAATGACCCCCTAGAAATTCAGTTTGGGGCAATTTTCCCGAAAGAGACTCGCAATCCGAAAAATCGACCGGCTCCTTTTGGTAAGGATACTCGCCGTATTTTGATTCATCAAGGTCCTGGAATTGATAACCAATTGAGCAATCCTGGAGCGCGGGGTAAGTCTCCTGGTTCTTTGGGTCCCAAGGTGTTCAAGTTGGATCAGCTTCCTGGTGGTTATATTGCACCGAAGAAGGGTTTCCGCACGGCGAATACTACTGCTATTGCTGGTGGTACGAGTGTCAAGTTTACGGAAAGTTCGACTCAAGCGGTGATTCGGGCGGCTTATTTGCAAGTGTTTGGTCGCGATGTCTTTGATGGACAACGCCAAAAGGTGGCGGAGATTAAGCTGGAAAATGGCGAGATCACGATGCGGGAGTTTATTCGGATGTTGGCTAAGTCCGATGTGTTCCGTAAGATGTATTGGACTTCGCTTTATGTTTGTAAGGCGATCGAATATATCCATCGCCGACTTTTAGGCCGTCCAACTTATGGCCGCCAAGAGATGAATGCTTACTTTGATATCTGTTCTAAGAAGGGTTTTTATGCTCTGGTAGATGAGATTATCGGCAGCAAAGAGTATGAGGAAGCTTTTGGGGAAGATACTGTTCCTTATGAGCGTTATTTGACTCCGGCTGGTTTGTCGCAACGGATGATGCGAGTTGGTTCGATCGCTGACAGAAATCTGAAAGTTGAAGTAGAAGAAACCCCGCGCTTTGTGGAATTGGGTACAGTTTCAATGCCACGCGGCGAAATGGAACTTTCTTCTCGGATTGCTCAAGGTGTGAACAAGCGACGCGAACAAACTAAGGTGTTCAAGTTAACAACTACTACTGATAAGGTGGCGTTGAAAACTTTAATTCAGGCTACTTACCGTCAGATTTTTGAGCGCGATCTTAACCCGTATATTGTGAAGAATGAATTTACGGCGTTGGAAAGCAAATTGGGTAACAATGAGATCAATCTGAAGGAGTTTGTTGAGGCTTTGGGTTGCTCGAATTTGTATATCAAACAGTTCTATGCGCCTTATCCGAATACGAAGGTGATTGAGTTGGGAACTAAGCATTTCTTGGGGCGTGCTCCTCGCAATCAGGCGGAGATTCGGACTTATAACCAAATTCTTGCTAGTCAAGGGATTAAGGGTTTTATTGGCGCGATGGTGAATGGAATAGAGTATGCGGAGGTGTTTGGGGAAGATACGGTTCCGTATCGTCGTTTCCCAACTTTACCTGCTGCTAATTTCCCGAATACTGAGCGGTTATATAACCAGCTGACTAAGCAGAATGGGGATTTGGTGGTTCCTAGTTTTGAGCCTGTGGCTTTGATTGATAGAAGCTAGGGTGATTTGAGGTTTTAAGTTGCGTTCAATTTAAAATCTTAAAGTGTTAGGGCAGGTAGTTTTACCTGCCTTTATTGTAACTATAAATAGGGGAGATTCATTTATGAGCGATCGCCATGAAATAATACCATTTCTAAAAAAGTTTTCAACAGTTTGGGTAGG
>MBRE01000084.1:21683-41372 GCA_001698425.1 Oscillatoriales cyanobacterium USR001
TTTAGAGAATTGGTATAATATGGTTTCCGGTTGCATCGGAATGATTTAACCACAGAGAACGCAGAGAACGCAGAGGGAGATTAGAGAGATGAATAATGCCGATGAATCACGGATTTGATATTACTTCTATAACTTAAACTCATCAAATTTTACAACTTTTGACTCCGGTTTTCGGGTATCAAAATAATAACTACTCACCACACCTGCACCAGTATCAAAAATACTAAAAACTGTAAGATCGTTACTAGCAATATAAGCCATTGGTTGACCATCTTCTCCCAAAACTGGTGCAATATTTGGCATCACAGGTTCTAACCCATTTGGATCGCCAATAGGTACATATTCTTCCTGATAAGCTGGAGGTACAAATCTGCGCCTTTCGCCAATAGCAGCAGGATAATTATTGCCCACATTAGAGGTTTCTAAAAAGTGCATTCCACTAGGACTAATAAAGCGATTCCATAGATGACTGTGACCGTATAATACTAACTGCACATTAGCCTTTTCTAATAGGGGAATTAGATCGCGAATGATGTAATCATTTTCCTTTGGATATTCGTAGCGAATCATTTTAATATTACCATTCGGTTCGCGATCGATTATTTGCACTGGATCGGTGTAAGCAGGAACAATATTATCACCTAAAGTGTGGGGTGGGTGATGAAACATAACAATTTTATATTTTGCTTGCTTAAATTCAGGACTATTAAGCTCATTTTGTAACCAATTATATTGTTCGCTACCCTTGACAATTGGTTCATAAATATGTTGACCGTAACCCCAATTTTCAGGGTGATTAAAATCGCGATCGCGTTCCCGATATCTACCTTTAGCATTAGCATCAAGACTGGGAGTGCGCCACATATTTGTAATAAATAAAACCACTAATCGCACATCGCCAAAAGTCACAGCATAGTATTTCTCCTCTCTAGGTAAACTAAAAATTTCTTGATAAGTATCAAAATTAAAAGAACTATCTTTAACTCGATCGGCAGATATTTCCTGAGCGGCCAAAATGGGAAAAGAGTCATTAAATTGATCGTTTAAACTGCGATCGTTAGAAAATCTCCCCATAACTTCGTGATTGCCAATTGCCGTAAATAGAGGTGCATATTGAATCAATTCACCTCCAGTATAAACCGTCTTTACCCCATTTTTATCTAACTCAGAAAAAGCGCGACCTTGGAGACAAGGAAAAAAAGCGCGACCGCGAATATCGTCAAACCATTCTGAGGCGCGATCGGGTATATTAGCTAAATCTCCTGCTAGAAAAATAGCGTCAACTCTGCCAATTGTTTCCGCAACTTTCTGAAGATTTGCGGCTACCATTGGCATCAATTGATGATCGGAAGTTAGTAATATTTTTAGGGGTGTTCCTGGTGTGGGATTTGGTGCTAAACTAAAGATTCGACTGGTGACAATTTGACCATTTTGAGTTTCACTTTTGACTTGATAAGGAACGCGATCGCCTGGAGTTAAACCGGTTATTTCTGCTTCGTGTCGCCAAATATTTCTAACTATTGGTTTATGATCAACTATATCTTTTTTTACTTCCTCTGATACTCGCGAATCTCGATCTTCACGAGTGCGGCTGAGTTTCGTTGTATTAGCAGTAACAATTTGATTTAAGTTGTCACCGTAACTAACAGTATGGCGGATACCGGGAAACTCGGTAAACCAGACAACTCGGATTGAATTATTGGTGGGAAGTTGGAGAAATGGGTCGGTTAATAGTTGGGGTTGGGTAGAAAGAGATTGCATAATTAAAATAAGTAAGATGGTGATTAGGAATAATATAGCAAAAATCCACAGATTGCGAGGGGAATTTTGGGGAATTGAAAAATCAGGGGGGATTAGCATAGGAGTTATGTAAAAAAATCAGACTATGATGTTGACAGAGGAAGCTTTTATTTGATATTATAGACTGATAAAGCTAAGACGCAACTGCTAAAAAATGCAGGGCGATCGCAAGTCAAGGAAAGCAGATAAATTTAATAGGCATACTCTAGGCTAGAATAAAAAATGCTTATCTGCTAAAAATTGCCTGAGAGATGATTTAGACATTCTGGGTTTGAGTCGAGAGACTATGTATATTAGCTGGTAAGTATTGCAGTATTTTGTGTAAAAGTTATGGCTTTAATTGTTCAGAAATACGGTGGGAGTTCGGTTGGTACAGTTGAACGCATTCGGGAAGTAGCAAAACGAGTTATAAAAGCGGTAAAGCTTGGCAATTCTCTGGTTGTCGTGGTTTCGGCAATGGGAAAAACTACTGATGGATTGGTAAAATTAGCTAAGGAAATTTCCCCTCATCCTAACAGGCGGGAAATGGATATGTTGCTATCGACTGGGGAACAAGTTTCGATCGCACTTTTAAGTATGGCATTGCAAGAAATGGGACAACCCGCCATTTCCCTCACGGGTGCTCAAGTTGGGATTGTCACGGAAACTGAGCACACTCGCGCACGCATTTTACGGATTGAAACCGATCGCATCGAACGGCAGCTAAAAAGTGGTAAAGTGGTTGTGGTGGCTGGCTTTCAAGGAATTACGAGTTCAGAAGATTTGGAGATCACGACTTTGGGGCGCGGGGGCTCCGATACTTCGGCGGTAGCGTTGGCGGCGGCGTTAAAGGCTGACTGCTGCGAGATTTACACGGATGTGCCGGGAATTTTAACCACCGATCCCCGGATTGTCCCCGATGCTACTTTGATGTCTGAGATCACTTGTGATGAGATGCTGGAATTGGCGAGTTTAGGGGCAAAAGTGCTGCATCCCAGGGCGGTAGAAATTGCGAAAAACTACGGTGTACCGCTGGTTGTACTGTCTAGTTGGACTGACGATCCGGGTACGCGAGTGGTGTCACCGCCGGCGCGATCGCGGCCCTTGGAGGGGTTGGAGTTGGCGAAAGCGGTGGATGCGGTGGAATTTGACTTAAATCAGGCGGCGGTGTCGCTGTTGCGCGTACCCGATCGCCCTGGGGTGGCGGCGCGGTTATTTGGCGCGATCGCGCTGCAAAATTTAGACGTGGATTTGATTATCCAGTCGATCCACGAAGGCAATACCAATGATATCGCTTTCACGGTGACACACAATTCCCTGAAGCAAGCGGTGGCGGTAGCAGATGCGATCGTGCCATCTTTGGGTAAGAATTGCGATCCCGAATTGGGGGAACCGGAGGTAAGGGCGGAAGATCGCGCGATCGCAAAAATTAGCATTGCCGGCGCAGGGATGATCGGCCGGCCAAAAGTGGCATCGCAAATGTTCAAAACCCTGGCGGATGCTGGGATTAACATTTTAATGATCTCAACTTCCGAGGTAAAAGTTAGTTGTGCGATCGATGCTGGAGACTGCGATCGCGCCGTTACCGAACTGTGCAAAGTTTTTGAAGTAGATACTTCCCCAATTTCTCCCATTTCTACTACTCCTAAATCCACCGCCGTCAGTGCCGTTGCTTTAGATATAAATCAAGCCCGTTTAGCAATTCGTCGGGTCCAAGATCGTCCGGGAATGGCTGCTAAACTCTTTGGACTTTTAGCTGAGGAAAATATTAGCGTTGACATGATTATTCAGTCCCAAAGATGTCATAATATCGACGGAATTTTAACTCGTGATATTGCTTTTACGGTAGCACAAATGGATGCGGAAGCTGCTAAGATTACCTTAGAAAAAGCCTCTGCTGAATTTGGATGGGGAGAAGTTGCCCTTGATGTTGCCATTGCCAAAGTTAGCGTAGTTGGTGCGGGAATGGTAGCCCATCCAGGGGTAGCTGCAAAAATGTTTGCAGCGTTAGCGGAACATAAAATTAACATTCAAATGATTGCTACTTCCGAGATTAAAATTAGCTGCGTTGTGGATGAGGCACAAGGCGTAATGGCCTTGAAAGCAATTCACTCAGCTTTTGCTCTTTCTGGGAGTGAAAAAATCCAGGTTCCTGCTTAATTTTTGTTTGTAGTAAGGGCTAAAGCCCCATTAGTGTCAATTTAACCTCAAATCCTCACTCCGAAGTGGACTTAAGTACCTGGTGGGTTTCAGCTTAAGTTGACAGCTATGCTTAAGCCCTTACTATGAAATTATCCCTATTTTATCAAAATGTCGAAATCCAAGAAAGTCCTAATAATTGGGATTAACCCCGATCTAGCCGCTGGCAATTAGTCATCAATTTTTAGTGCTTGCGCCTTCATCCTCACCATGAAAGTGTATGTCACGGACCCCCCATTCGTTAGATTCTCCATCACTAAAAACAAGAACAGACTTGGCAATAGTTCCAGAATTAAAGAATCTACCTTCTTTACTTTTAGATATAAGATTAACAACAATATCGGCAATAATTTCAGAGAACGGCACAATAAAGTTAAATAAGCCAATCAAGATCCCGAATCTAATGACTCCAGCTATTGTTTCACCTATGATAGGAAAGATATAAAAAGCTGGAGGAACTACAAGATACAGGATATATATAGTCAAAAACTTTGTAAGATGATCTTTGTCACTAAGAGCTTGTGTGGTAGCTGTAGGTTCAAATTGAACGTCACCGTTTTCATTGAAGTGATGTGGCTCAACTTTTAGGGTTTCTGCTGTGCTAGTAGCAGTAAAGCGAACTTTTAGACGTTGCCCCTTTTCAATATGCCCTATTTTGCATTTCTTTTCAAATGGTCTAAGTCCCTGTCCCCCCTCAATCTTTTCAACCTTCATCTCTGGCTCTGGTTCTGGAACAAAAGAGAAGTCTAAGATTCTAGCTTCTTCAGGAAACTCAAATCTAATTTCTTCAGATTTGATAACTGTATTACCTGTGTTTTCAACATAAAAATCTACATTATATAGATTTTGGATTTCTTCTTTGTTATAAAATACTTTGACATTTTTTTTGATGTCATTGTCAATTTTGACAAGACCCTGATAGATCGACAATTTATAAGAAAGTTTCTTCCCACTTCCTTGTTTTTTATTTATTTGTGCTAAAATATAGCTACATGAAAATGTCAATATTGATGATATAATCGCTACTGCAACTTTCTGCCCAAAATCTGTATTGAAGAATGAGCTTGCATTTGGAGTAAAAGTAGGCGATGGAGGTATTTGGGCAAAAGCTTGCGACGAGAAAACAATAATTATTGCCAGGAAAAAAATAGTTAATAATTGGATCTGGAGTTTCTTCAGGTGCATAAAGGTCAAAACTGACAGCAAAAAAAATTCACTAGACTATATAATACCAACTACCTCAAACTGAAGCAGAAAAGTATAAAAATCTTTACATTTCCAAAATTCTTGATTTCAGCGATCGTATTGAAAGTAGAAAATCACATCTTTCTTCTCGGAAAAAGCCAGAGTTGCCCCATCAGAGTTTTATGGTAAGGCAAGCAGTGATAAATACTTGTCTTTGTAAAATAATGCGATCGTGTCAAACTCCCGCATAAGCGATACAGGCTTTTAAATCTTCCCGTGTTAAATCGGGAAAATCTTCAAGTATCTCTGCTTCTGTCATATCAGAAGCTAGATACTCAAGCACTTCATAAACAGTAATCCGCAAACCTCGCACGCAAGGCTTACCGCTGCGTTTATTTGGTTCAAATGTAATGTAATCTCGGTAGTTCATAGTGAAATTATAAATTTAGGTAATGCTACGGCTGTTATATTTCTTTGTGATGCGATTTAAGCAACAGCAAACTCAGTTAATTTACGAGTTTCAGGATCATAAAAAGCTAAAACAATATCCTCTTTCGGTACGCCTTCCCTTAATAATTCATTAGCAATACCTTCCTCTGTCCAATCTTCCTCAATGTAAATCTTCTCATTTTTAATGCGAACATAAACATGAGTATTATTAACTCTCTTTTGATTAACCCAATCAATACTTCGCCAAAAATAATGATGATTATTGTCATCAAAAATTAGACAATTTTCCGGGTGAAAATCAGGAGATTTTTCAACAATTTGATAATATTCTGTCAAGATTTTTTTGATTGATTCCCCATATCTTGTGAGCTTATCCATGATACAATTTCCTCCTTTTCGTGATTAAAAACAACAAACTCTATTTGATGACGTTTAACAATGGCTTGAATTGATTTTCTTTGAAAAAAGCTCTCAAATACCGTATCTTTAATAGCTAAATAAATGGCATAATGTTTCTCAGACAAATCTAAAATATCACGATATACCATATATTGTCCTAATGCCAATTCAAAATCCCTCATCGGAGAAGGATTAATAAAACTTTTGATTTCAACAACAATGGTACGATTATTTTGTTCAGCTAATAACGTTTTTTCAGCAAGTAGATCAGCGTAAAGTTGAGCATCTTCATATTGTAAAAAATAAGAATCAGCTAAAATTCTCCAACCATCCTTAATTAAAGCATTTTTAACCGCATCATGGTAAACATCTTTTGCTGGCATTTTCCTCCTTATAATTAGATGAGGTTGGCATTGCCCACCCTACCATTATACTACACCAAAACCTCCTCCAACTTAGGCATCTGATCCACAGAAATCACCCGACCGAAATCCTCTGGCGATGGGACTGGTAGCAGTAAGTTAGGGAGTGCGATCGCAGAAACCGGGTTTCTTGGCGTTTCTTTTAGAGACGGAAGACTCCCAGCATTCCGAGCAAGAAGAAAGACAGTGGGCAATGGGGGAAGCGGAAAATGGCTTAATGCTCGTGATTGTTTTTACAATGCGCGGTGAACAAATTAGAATAATAAGTGCAAGAAAAGCGACAAAAACAGAGCGCAAGAGATATGAAGAAGGAATCTGACTTCCCGTTCGAGAGGGCAAGACGAGTCACACCAGAAGAAAGCCAGAAATTCAGATCGGCAATTTCTGAACAGTTTGGCATCAAGTTGAGAGAACGAGATTTACCTGCAAAAAATGAAGAGGAAAAGTATGAATTAATTTCGCTCAAAATTCACCCGAAAGTTCTAGCTTGGGCGATCGAAGAATCCAAAAAAAGAGGCATTGGCTATCAAACAGTGATTAATGAAGTCCTGTTAGAGCGAATTAGTTGATGGCGATCGCACTTTCGCAAGAGGTCTATTGTAGGAAGGGCGATCGCTCTAGCATAAAGATATCCTCTTAAAGTCGAGAAAGTAGTTCTTGCTTCTTCGCCAGAAATTCTGCTTCCGTGAGAATCCCTTGCTCTTTCAACTTACCCAGTTTTTCGAGAGACTGATAGATATTAGCAGCCTCATTCCCCTTTTCATTTTCTAAATCTGAAACATAACTTTTACCTTTCTCAAAAGCTGAATCATAAACCGTTCTCACTTGTTCTTCAACAAAGTTATTCAGGGAACCACCGTTAGAAAAAAGGTTGATCGCAACCTGTCCGACTGCATAGGTTGAAGCCCCAGAAGCGATCGCCATTGATGCTCCACCAATCACCGAGCCAAAACCAGGAATTGCTTTGAGAAAACTCGCCCCCAAACGAGCAATGCTCGTGCCTGTAAGTGCTGAAACAAATGTTTTGCCCATACTCTGAGAATAGCTAACACCGTAAAGAGCGGCAATTTGCTGGAGCATTTCCAGTTGAATAGCAGTGACAGCAACAAAATCAACCAGCGGGATGGGGATTAACCCACCACCCATTGCCCACAAGACATGGGATCTAATAATCGCCTCGGCTTCAGTTTGTTTGCTCATAAAATATAACCTGTCTAAAGTTTTTGATGTTTCTATTTTGGCTAATTTATTGCTAAAGTGCCAGTTCGTCATCCCACCAATCACCACCCAAAAGCAATCCACTGCTTGATTCGGCAACAAAACTAACTCGCCACCCTGACTCGTCACCAATGTTCCCAGTGTGGTCAAAGTCTGTCAAGAGATGCAAAAACATCTTGATAGCTTTGTATTCTACCAGTAGATCGTGCGGTACTGCGATCGCCAGAATCAATTGACGTGCTATGACTGATGCCTTTTAAAGACAATCTTTAATTATATACAACTTCATTTAAAATTGGTATAAGAGTTTGATAAATTTATTTGGGGATGCACTTCTTAAGGTTTCAGCCATCGCCCTTATTGACATTTGACTGTAGTGTGAGATTAATAGCAAATGAGTTCTATCGAAATATTGCGGCAATTGCTAACACAACTGAGAACGGCTGACACTGACTTGAGTATCTTTGAAGCTAGGTTCCATCGCTACCAACTAAATCCATGTTTAACAGAAGATGAAGTTCAAGTATTTGAGTGTCAAAATAATGTCATCCTTCCTGACGACTATCGGCAATTTCTTTTGGAACTTGGTAATGGAGGTGTAGGGCCGGGATTTGGGATGCTAAAGTTACTTAGTAAAAACCACGACTGCTACTGCCTAGACAAGCCTTTTCCGTATGAGTCTCCAGAAGATATGATACTGGCAAATGGAAAACTCAACTTTGATGGTACATTTCCTTTAGCAGAGTACGGCTGTGGAATGGTAGCCCTATTAGTAATAACTGGCAAGCAGCGGGGGAAACTTTGGTTTGCTACTGGTGAAGACGGAATATTTCCTTTAGGAAAAAACTTGTGTGGTTTTCTTCATGCCGGTCTCGATGCGTATATGGAAGCGGAGGAACCAGTTTGCTTTTCTGAGTGGTATCGAGACTGGCTTGTTAACAGTTTAGCAACGCTAGGAGTTAATGTCTGAAGTGGTGACAGGTTTAATTGTAATTTGTGGTGCGACGGCTACGGGAAAGTCGGGACTGGCTTTAGCCTTGGCTCAAAGGCTAGAAAGTGCGATACTTAGTGCAGACTCGCGGCAAGTTTATCGCGAGTTTAACATAGGTACGACGAAACCAACGAAGCGCGATCGCACTATTTTTTGCCTCTACTACCAAAATCCAAAACCGCGTCGCTGTCACTGCTGCATCGGGCTGATTCACTGCTAAAATATCTAACTGCCCCTTAATCACGATATCCTCATCTTCAACTTGAATTGGGATACTATCTTCCATTGTCAAAACTATGGGAATATCGAAAAATCCTGTCAACCGCATCAAAGGGGAAAGTACCAAAAATTTAACTAATTCTTCAGAAATTTTACCCGCTGCGAAATAACGGCGAAAATCATGCCGAATTTTCAATAATTCCTGCTGTTCTAATTCTGTTAGTGATTCCAGAGAGAAAAAATCGGTAAATGTGCTTGCTTCTCTCTCTTCCAGTTTCAGAAGATGCAATACATAATTAAGAGAAATTTTGCTGGCTTCTAAGTTTTCAGTCATGGATTTTTTTAGAGTCAATTTTAGCAACAATTTCATTAGATCGGGACTTACGCAGGTCGTCCCAGAAACCGGGTTTTTGAGAGAATCTGTGGGTTCGGGCGAAGTATTTTCGTCAAAAAACCCGGTTTCTTTGGTTGGGTGTGTAAGTCCTATATATCTTAAAATCCTAACATTTTTTTCACCTCTGCTAATCTCCTACCCGCAGTCGATATTCCGGCGTGTAGTTAGTATAGTTTAAAATTTCAGTTTACAGGATATTCTCAAGTCTTAAGGAAAATAAACATATTTTTATCCCAAATTGTGCAAACAATAGTTAAAAAGACTAATTGAAGTTAAAGTTAAGAACGATGTCACAAGATACGATCGAATCAATACTGCAAGAAAAACGCTTATTCCAGCCACCGGCTGAATTTTCGGAAAAAGCTCAAATTAAAAGCTTGGAAGAGTACAAACAACTGTACGATCGCGCTAAGGCTGACCCCCAAGCATTCTGGGGCGAACTCGCAGAAAAAGAATTACACTGGTTCCAAAAATGGGATACGGTGCTCGACTGGCAACCGCCTTTTGCTAAGTGGTTTGTCAATGGTAAAATCAATATTTCTTATAACTGTCTCGATCGCCACTTAACGACTTGGAGAAAGAATAAAGCGGCGCTGATTTGGGAAGGGGAACCGGGGGACTCACGTACTCTCACTTACTCACAATTGCACCGCGAAGTCTGCCAGATGGCGAATGCGATCAAAAAGTTGGGAGTGCAAAAAGGCGATCGCGTCGGTATTTATATGCCGATGATTCCCGAAGCCGCGATCGCGATGTTAGCCTGTGCCAGAATTGGCGCAATCCATAGCGTAGTCTTTGGCGGATTTAGTGCTGAAGCCTTGCGCGATCGCCTCAATGACGGCCAAGCTAAATTGGTAATTACGGCAGATGGTGGCTTTCGCAAAGATGCGATCGTTGGCCTCAAAGAACAAGTAGACAAAGCCCTCGCTAACGGCGCAGCACCAAGCGTTACAGACGTTCTCGTTATCCAACGGACAAAACAACAAATTCACATGGAAGCGGGCCGCGATCGTTGGTGGCACGATTTGCAAAAAGAAGCCTCAGCCGACTGTCCCGCCGAACCAATGGACAGCGAAGATATGCTGTTTATTCTATACACCAGCGGCAGTACAGGCAAGCCGAAGGGCGTTGTCCACACCACCGGCGGATACAATCTATACTCACATATCACCACAAAATGGATATTTGACCTGCAAGATACCGATGTATATTGGTGTACCGCCGATGTGGGCTGGATTACGGGACACAGTTACATTGTATATGGCCACCTATCCAACGGCGCTACAACCCTGATGTACGAAGGTGCGCCGCGTAATTCCAACCCCGGTTGTTTTTGGGATGTGATCGAAAAATACGGTGTCAACATTTTCTACACCGCGCCAACTGCGATCAGATCCTTTATGAAAATGGGCGAACATCATCCCAAAGCCCGTAATTTATCATCTTTGCGGCTGTTGGGAACCGTTGGCGAACCGATTAACCCAGAAGCGTGGATGTGGTATCACCGGATCATCGGTAACTCGAAATGCCCAATTGTCGATACTTGGTGGCAAACGGAGACGGGCGGGATTATGATTACACCGCTACCAGGTGCGATCGCGACTAAACCGGGTTCTGCAACTCTTCCTTTCCCTGGAATTGTTGCCGATGTCGTCGATCAAGATGGCGCAACCGTTACTAATGAAAGCGGCGGCTATTTAGTCATTAAGCATCCCTGGCCGGGAATGATGCGAACACTTTACGGCGATCCCGATCGCTTTCGTCGCACTTACTGGGAATATTTGCGCCCGAAAAATGGCGATTATTTATACTTTGCTGGCGATGGCGCACATAAGGACAAAGACGGCTATTTCTGGGTGATGGGTCGCGTTGACGATGTGATTAGCGTGGCCGGCCATCGACTCGGTACAATGGAGATTGAATCAGCCTTAGTATCTCATCCTGCGGTCGCTGAAGCGGCGGTTGTGGGTAAGCCGGATGAGATTAAGGGAGAGGAAATTGTCGCTTTTGTTACCTTGGATAGTGCTTATACTTCGAGCCCGCAGTTAGAGAAAGAGTTGAAACAGCACGTTGTAAGTGAGATTGGCGCGATCGCGCGTCCCGGAGAAATTCGGTTTACTGATGCCTTACCAAAGACGCGATCGGGTAAAATTATGCGGCGATTGTTGCGTTCTTTAGCCGCCGGTCAAGAGGTAACGGGAGATACTTCTACCTTAGAAGATCGCACCGTTTTGGATAAATTACGCGGTGGTGCATAGAGGGATTTCTTAACCGCAGATGAACGGATTAATCTAATAATAGATGACCTTAATCTGCGGTGAAAATAGAATTGGGACTGACACTATGAAACCAGGAAAAACCTTATTAAATGACTGCCTAAAACATCTCAATGCCTTGCCTAATATTCAGGTTAGTATTGACAGAAAATCCCTAACTATTGCAGGAGTAAATGCTGATGGTATTCTTACCATCCATAGCCATCAACAATCTGTGCAATATACTTACAAAATTCAGCCATTTGTTAATACCACAATTGCAGAATTGGCAATCTCTTACTGCAAATATCTTGAAGAAAAAACCGGGCAAAAAGTTATTCTATTTGTCCGCTACTTATCAAATGCAGTCATCGATCGTTTTCTCAAACATAATATAGAATTTATAGATACAGCAGGTAACATCTATCTCAATAGTCCAGCAACTTATATTCTCATTCGCGGTCAACGTCCTCCCACTACCAAAATTTCATCTTCTAATATTACAGCTACAACTCTTAAAATTATCTATAGCTTTTTGCAATCTCCCCATATTTTACAATCTAACTATCAGGAAATTGCTAAGGTTTCAGGGGTTGCACCTTCAACTGTTAGCCGCAGAATTCAAGACTTATATGAATTAGGATATCTGCAACGGCAGCGAGATGGCAATTATCGAATTGTTAACTATATGAAACTCTTAGAAAGATGGGAAATGGGCTATGCTGAAAGCCTCCGTGCTAAACTAATTCTAGGAATTTTCACCCCAGGAGGAGGTCGCAGCTTTGCAGAAACTACAGAGAACATTATTCAGATAGCAAAAGAAGGTAGCTTTTTGATTGGGGGAGAACTTGGGGCCGCCATTGCTACCTCTTACCTTCGTCCTCAAAGTGCCACTTTACATTTGCCAAATGATGATTCAAAAACTTCGGTAAGACTAAAACTAAAAGTCATAGGAATTGCGGCAAAAATGAAGCTTAAGCCTTCTTCTGAAGGAGAAATTATTCTAATTCAGCAGTTTGGAATAAATAACTGCTGGACTAATTATTTAGAAAATCCAGATAGCAATACTAAGATTGATTTTTATGGCGAAATACTTGCAGATCCATTGCTAATTCATGCAGAATTGCTCTTAAATGCTGATCAACGATTGCGGGAAACTGCCGATCGTATTTATCATCAGTACATTGAACCCAGAGGCAACATATTTAGGGAAAAGAAAATATTAAAAGGTCGAAGGAGTTAATTTTAATGCTTGAACCTAGAGAAAAGCAAGTTTTAGCAGATATTAAGGAAGTAGTAGATGCTCTGAAATTACCTATGCTAATAACTGGTGCAGGAGCAAGACTATTAATATTTGATATACCATATAAAAAGTCAGGTCGCACTACGACTGACTGGGATATTGCTGTGTCTTTGGAGAGTTGGGAAAAATTTGAAATTCTGTGCGATCGCATGACTAAAGGAATATCTCCCCATTTTCGAGCCACTTCTAGCGTTCACAAATTTATTCATATTAATACAAGTATAGAAGTTGATATTATACCCTTTGGAGAAATAGGTCAACCCAACGAACAAATTGAATGGCCAGATGGGAATGAGATGAATTTATTGGGATTAGAAGAAGCTTTAAGTCATGCCATTAGCAAAACAATAGATAACCTTGAATTCTTGGTAGTTCCCTTATTTGCTTTTATCGCCCTCAAATTTATCGCCTGGAACGATCGACGCTTACCAAAAGATATCGAAGATGTTAATTTTATCCTAGAAAATTACAGTGAGGACGATCGCATTTATGAGGAACTTATTGACGAACTATCTGAAGGAAAAATTGAATTTGAAGATGCGGCTGCTTTTTTGTTAGGAAAAGATATTCGCCATAAATTTAGCGATCGCACAATAACTCAACTCGATCAAATCTTATCTCAAATCTTGGAAGATTGCGATCGCTATTTTCCTCCACTAATTCCCCCCAACTTTGAAGGCAATCAATGGGATAGTAAGTTCGATCAGATTTGGCAACGTTGGAATGTTCTTTATGAAGGAATGAAAGCAAATTGAGGATAAAAATATCCCTAGTTAAATGGCTTCAATATTGACAAATTCATTAAAACCCCGCCCCGAAGACTGTAGCATTAATTTAGAGAATTGGTATTAGTTATCAACCATAATCAATGGTTCCACTTCACCAGCCAATAAGTTATTCGCCGCCTCCAACATAAATTCTGCAATATCTTTAAGTTCTTCGTGATTATCCAGATAAGTTTTCAACGCTTCCAAAGGATTAATACTATTACTAGAATCAAGCTCTGGCAAACGAGGTCTAGCCAATTGACTGACCAATTCCGGTTGAATATTATAACTGTGAGCCTCACTCAGAGCGCTATGTAATTCTGTATTATCAATACCATCCAATTGCTCCGATCGCAACTGATAAATTAACCGCACTACCGCATCTTTAATCGACTTCTTTTCAATCGCCTTAATCAATTCAGCTTGAGGATTTTCCGCTTGAGAGACATCAACTTTAATAGTACAAAAATCTCGCACTGGTAAAGCACAAAATTCCCAATTTACTTTCCCTCGTTCTAATTCAAGTAGCACAAAACCCTTATCTTCTTTTTCCTCACTAAAATCAACCCTTTCAATACTACCAGGATAAACCACTGGTGGATCGTTAGACTTATTAAGATTTTGATGTTTATGAACGTGACCGAGAGCTACATAATCAAAACAAGGCCGTGTTAACATGGAAATAGGAATATTAAAACCTTTCCCAACTGCCAAAAAACGTTCGGCTCCCAAATTAGCTCGATCGGCCATTAAATGAGCTAATAATATTGTGGGAATTTCAGGATTGAGGCGGCGAATCTCCGCCTCCATTGCTACATTTAAACGGTCCCTAAGTAATTGATTTACATCATCAAGAGAAAGACCTTCAGTTTCCGATCGCGCCATCAAAGTCGAACGAGTTAGCCAAGGAAGCGTAATCACCTGTACAGGACCATTACGAGTAGTAATACAGTGCATTTCTAAGCGATCGCCTACAATAAACCCAGGAACCCCCAAACTACGATAAATTCCTAAACTTGCACCTCCCTGTCCTTGAGAATGCTGATCGTGATTTCCTACTAGCAAAACCGTTGGAATTTGAGCATCAACTAAACGGCGAAATTGATTAGCAAAAGCCTCTTTCACAAACGGCGGCGGCGTAGAATCAGGAAAAGCATCTCCACCAAATATTACTAAATCAACTGGTTCAGAAATTGCCCTGTCCATACAGCGGCCTAACGTCCTCGTAAAATCTTCCAATCGTGTATTTAAACCAGTTTCAGGATTAGTTTTTCCGTGAGACAAACCACTTCCCATGTGAATATCTGAAAGGTGAAGAATTTTAATCATTAATTTTGCCTTTTTTTGAAACTTGTATAAGAAATTTAATCTTGACTTACTCCTGGAACTTTGCGATATATTTCACTAATTGCACAAGTAAAATCTACACTTGCTAAGTGTAACCGATCTCCCGCGCCATAAACTTGAGAAACCCAAAAATTCTCAGTATTTAGGCGAAAACACTCAATATTAACCTCCGTTTGATTAACTAACACATATTCCTGCAAACTTGATAAATTTTGATAGTCAGCAAATTTATCACCTCGATCGAAAGCGGCGGTTAATTTAGACAGCACCTCAATAATTAAAGATGGATACAAAATAAAGTCTTCAGTAGAATTTGTATCCCGTTCGTCACAAGTCACCGCCACATCAGGATAATAATAACAATCAGCGAGATCGATTTTTACTTTCGTATCTGCCATAAAAACTTGACAATTAGTGCGATCGAGATGATTCTCTAACAAACTAGCAAATTTCACACAGAGGCGGACATGAGGGTTTTTTGCCCCCGTCATTGCATAAACATGACCGCCTCGATACTCATGTTTAATCGGGCTTTGCCGTTCGCCTGCTAAGTAATCTTCTGGAGATATGTAAAAATTGTTTTTACTCACAAACATTTGGCTAAATCCTCCTTAATTTACGCTGGATTTATCTCATATCTGCTAATATCAAATTAACTAGCCAGACCCTGTGAATCGTTAAACAACTCAAATATTTGTCGACAGAAAAGCTTAAGCTTTTCCGCCGACTCCGGTACCGGTTGCGTAGTTCCAGTAAAACTCCAATTTTCCACCGTTGACAGCCGCCATTGTTGGCCTGAATGATCGTAACCAGCAGTTTCAACTCCGATCGCACGACGCGATCCATCTACCGGATCTTCGTAAAATCGAATTTGAACTAAAATACTGCGGCTTTGGAGTAAGCGACTTCTACCAGGAAAGTGGAAACCAATATCAATCGACTCAGGATCGACCAGTTTTCTAGTATCCACATCATTCATCCAAGGTTTGAGATCCACTTTCGCATCCGCAAACTCCAACTTAAATAAATTCACCACAGCAGCAATTTTACTGGTAACTTCAATATTCCTGGCCTGTTCAGCAGCGTTCATTTGCAAAACTCCACTCAAACTATCTAACCACCATAATTCCAACCAGTGCTTTCCAGCAACAAAGGTTCCCCCTCGCGATGGATACCTGCGCCGATCGCTTCTCCTACATAAACCGTATGATCCCCATGTTCCACAGCACCAACAACTTGACACTCAATGTAACCCAGAGAATCAGAAATAATCGGACAACCAGTTTCCTCTCCCAAATAAAATTCTACATCCTCAAATTTATTACCAACTCGCCGTTGGGCTTTGAAGAATTTTTGAGCAAGTTCTTTTTGTCCAGCTTCTAGGAAACTCAAGGCAAAAACCCCGCTGGCCTTAATCATAGCGTGGGACTTAGAAGCTTGGTTGACGCAGTTTACGACTAAGGGGGGCTTAAATGATGATTGCATCACCCAACTAGCCGTAAAGCCGTTTACTTCCTCGCCTTCTTTAACACCACAAATGTATAGTCCGTGAGGAATTTTACGGAGAATTGTCTGTTTAGCTTTTTCATCTAGCACGGGAACACCTATCTGAGTTGGTTGTACATAGATTAGCTTATCAAGCTCGATCGCCGATCACAAGTTATACAGCGGTTTGAATCGTGCTATTTCTGATGCTAGTTGGGGCTTTTACTGTCCAGGGTATTGTGTTGACAACGTTCGGTGTGAGTGATTTAATGGAAAAGATGAGTTTAATTTGGTGGCAAAGAGAGTTTGCGATTAGGAAAGCCGTGAAACTGACTTCAGGATTAAGCAGAGGCTTTGCTATGAGAGACTAGCGCTAAATGGAAGTTTACTCATAAATTTAGAAATAATGAACCTGATAAATTAAAGTTCAAATTTCCTAATTTCATCTAAAAATTACTTTTTTAGCTGCAAAGAAACCCGGTTTCTGACATCGGCGCGCGATTTAGAATAAATTTGCTAAATCTATAGTATAGCAGTCGCCCAGGCGCTTAGGACATGATTGATTGCTGGAACCCGCTTATTCTATTCCCTTCTTCCTGAGCATCGTAGCCCCTAGCCCCTAGCCCCTAGCTATAATCTTAATTTAATTCAAAAAATTACTCACAAAAATGATCGATAATAAATCTATTTCTATTTCCCTCTTTGCCGGCGCTTTTGGCCTAGACATCGGCATCGAACAAGCCGGATTTCACACCATAAGTGTAGTTGAAAAAGACCGTGATGCCACCAAAACCATCGCCATTAATAGACCTCATCTTCAAGAAAGTGCTATTCCCAGAGAAATCGAAAAAGTCACTAGCCAAGATTTACTTGCAGAAGGAGGAAGAGTTTTAAAATTAGGCCGAGATATTCGCCCTGGTGAGGTAGATTTAGTAACTGGCGGCCCACCTTGTCAACCCTTTAGTACCGCCGGCAAAAGAGGTTCAGTAATGGACCCTCGCGGTAGTTTATTTATGGAGTTTATTCGCATTGTTAAAGAAGTTAAACCCCGGTTTTTCTTAATGGAAAATGTCAGAGGTTTACTTTCTGCACCGATTCGCCATCGGCCAATTAACCAAAGGGGAAAAAATCATTCTCTATTAGAACCTGATGAAATGCCTGGTGCGGCGTTGAAGGCGGTATTAACAGAAATGAAAGAATTAGGTTATAGTGTTGTTTATAATCTTTTAGAAGCCGCAGATTATGGCGTTCCCCAAAATAGATCCCGTGTAATATTTATTGGTGCTAGAGATGGTGAAACTGCTACATTTCCTCTGGCTAAATATTCCCAAAATGGCAAAGTTCTACCTAAGTGGCGGACTTTAAGGGATGCTTTAACGGGTTTGGTCGATCCTCAAATAGAATTTATCCCTTACTCAGAAAGTAGATTAAAGTATTTAAGATTATTAAAAGCGGGACAAAACTGGAGAGATTTACCCGAAGAATTAATCAAAGAAGCGATGGGAGGTGCTTATAATTCAGGAGGTGGAAAAGTTGGCTTTTATAGAAGATTATCTTGGGATAAACCTTCACCGACAGTAACTACGAGTCCACAGCAGAAAGCAACTGATATGTGTCACCCTGTAGAATTGCGTCCTTTAAGTGTGCGGGAATGTGCGAAAATCCAAACTTTTCCCGATGATTGGATTTTTCATGGTTCAGTAAGTTCTAAGTATAAACAAATTGGTAATGCAGTTCCAGTGTTATTAGCGAAGGAAATTGGTAGTTATCTTTTAGATTTGATTCAGGGAAATAAGCCAGAAGGAAAGGAAATTGCTGAGCAATTATCACTGTTTTCTTTATAAATTGCATTATTTATTTGGATTTAACTGGTAGCCAATTCAGCAAAGGCTTTGTCAATTCTTTGTAACATATTTCTCACATTGTTTTCAACAAGATCATAATCTATATGAATGATATCCCAAAATTCCTTACCAGCAATGCGAGGAATATTAGGGGTTTTTGGAAATGTCCATTTACCCAAATCAAAAGCTGTTATGAACAAAGGATTTTGATGAATGCCTAATTCTTTTTTAGCTCTAGGTATTTGAGAGCCAGTTAATGTACCTTTAAGAGTTTTTAACTGTGCAAACTTAACTATTTTATCGGAAAGAATAATAATATCAATACCTGTAATCTTAATTCCAAATTCAATTTCTGGTATAATTACATAAGGACTAATATTAGATATATCTTCCCAGAGTAGCCCCATTTTTGTGCTAAGGGTTCTTGTCACAGAATTGCTAGTAACTAGCAATTTAGCCCCACAAAGTTCAAAAAGATTAATTGGGTTAGGATGGCGATCAAGGATGGCATTTTTTCTTTCAAAATCTTCTTTCAGCCAGGTAATAAAATTTTCAGCAAATTTATTAGTCTTACTGTGAATCAAACTAGATTGTGTATCTAATCTTAGAACCGAACCATTTAGATTATCTTGTTCAATTTGATATTTAAAATATGCTGATGCTATTGGGTAAATAACTTTTTCCAATTTGTAAGCATCGTGCAAATATTCATCGGTTATTTTAGTAACATCAATTAATGAAGCATGGTGTAAAATTAGTGTTTTCCGTTCTTGGATAGAAAGCGGTATTAGAGTGTCAGCCGTTAATTCAGTAGGCATCAAATTTGTGCAAGTCCCGTTAGTGTTAATTAAAATTATAAACCATAAATATACCCGATCGGGCTGTAACCTATTCGTTCACATTTTGGAGAGTGGGCTCTAACCGACACAAAGTAGCTGGTACATAGCTCATGCTAGTCTCTGTAAGCGTTTGTAGGCATGAGCTTTAGCTAAACGCACCCAATATTCTAAGACTAAGCAGACTGATTCACTAAATGTGGCGTTTTTGGTATACTCTCTTTAAATAGCGCTTATTAACGAAAAGAGGCTAGTTTTGATAATATAGGGTTAAAGATTATTCAGTATTAACGGAACCGATAACAATGGTTAGTGCTTCCAGAGCAGCTAGATATGTGGAACAGATAGAGGGCTACAAAGCCTTTATCCCTAATCCACTGCCACCTAAACCTGAAATTATTATGGATCAAGAAATTGAGAAAAATGGTAATGTTTAAAAGATATGAAGACGACAGGCATACTATATTTCATGGCGATGCTCTACATATTTTATCTAGTGAAATTACCTCTAATTCTATAGATATCGCTTTTATCGATCCTCCCTACAACATAGGAAAACGTTTTTCAAATTTCCACGACAAATGGGAGTCTGAAGA